>JBAZWN010000004.1:0-108463 GCA_041660285.1 Methylobacter sp. | reverse complement strand
TACCTGGAGCATCTGCAACAACTCAAGTCAACATTGGCGATTCCTGTTATCGCCAGTCTGAACGGCACGTCCTTAAGCGGCTGGGTCGAGTACGGCAAGCAATTGCAACAGGCGGGCGCTGACGCGTTGGAGCTCAATATCTATCATCTGGCCGCCAATGCCGAGGAAAACGGCGAGGCAGTCGAAAACCGCTATCTGGACATATTGCAGGCATTGAAACGTCACGTCAGTGTGCCGATCGTCATGAAGCTTTCTTCGCAGTTCAGCTCCCCGATTCATTTTGCCAAATGCCTGGAAGCCGCCGGAGCCGACGGCATAGCGCTGTTCAACCGTTTTTATCAGCCCGATATCGACCTGGAAACGCTGGAAGTGGTGCCGAAGCTGGAATTGTCATCCTCGGCGGAAGCGTTGTTGCGCATACGCTGGACGGCTTTGTTGTACGGCCGGACCAAGCTTTCCTTGGCGGTAACCGGCGGATTCCACCAGACGCCCGATGTGCTGAAAGCGCTGTTGGCAGGGGCCGATGTGGTGCACCTTTGCAGCGTATTGCTAAAGCATGGCGCAGGTCGTTTAAGCGAAATCCTGGCTGAGCTGGAGCAGTGGCTGGCCGAGCATGAATACGAGTCGGTCAATCAATTAAAAGGCAGTGTCAGCCAGCAACATGCGATCGATCCCAGTGCTTATGAACGGGCCAATTATGTGCAGGTGTTGGATAGTTATTCCAGCCCTGCGGGGGTGTTAAGGTAACCAAGACTTAGCATGTGACAGATGACAGTTGAATAATCAAAGCAACGTCTCCATTGCATCGTAATCATCGGGTTGGGCTGGTATTTCATAATCTGTGTGCTTAGAGAGCAGGCCTCTTTGATTCCTTTGATTCGTACATGGCTATATCCGCATGATGCAGCAGCGTTTTAGTGTCGGTTCCATTGTCGGGGTAAATACTTATTCCGGCACTTAGGCCAATTTCGATAGCGTAATCATCTATACGGTAAGCTTTGCATATTGCATCGATAATCTGGTTAAGCAGTTTTTCCGCCATTTCCTGGCCGCTAACATTCTCGAGCAGAATAACGAATTCGTCACCGCCCAATCGGGTGACCGTGTCGGTTTCGCGGACGCTTCGAGTGAGTCTGTCAGCAACTTTCTGCAATAGCCTATCTCCAATCTTATGCCCGAAAAGATCGTTAACCGGTTTGAATTTATCCAGGTCCAGAAATAAGACGGCAAATTTGGTGGTGTTGCGTATTGCCACTTTAATTGCCTGCTCAAGCCGGTCATTGAACAGCACCCGATTAGCCAAGCCGGTCAAAGGGTCATGGTAAGCGATATGACGCAGGTGCTCTTCCTCCGCCTTGCGTTCGGAAATATCCGACATGATGGCGACATAATGCGAGAGTTGGTCGTCGTCGTTTTTTACCTGGTTGATGCTGACTCTCATCGGTATTAAGCCGCCGTTTTTCATCCGGTCAATAATGTCGCCTTGCCATTGGCCGCTTTTATTGAGCGACTCCCACATCCGGGCATATTCTTCGTCGGAGGTATAACCCGATTGCAGGATTGCCGGAGGCTGGCCCACTAATTCGCTTTCATCGTATCCTGTCATGGCGCAAAGCGCTTGATTGACCGAAACGATACGTGCCGATGAATCCGTAATCAAAATCCCGTCGCTGCTGCCGGCAAAAACTGTTGCCGCCAGCTTTAATTGCTGCTCCGCTTTTTTGCGTTCGCTCAGATCCATCACATAGGCAACGCCTTGTTCTTGATTGCCGCCGAGCATCGCCCCGCCGATATATATTGGCACCCAATGTCCCTGTTTATGGATCAAGGCTTTTTCAAAAGGCTCGCATCGGCCCTGCGTTAAAAGCTCATTGATGGCTTGTTGATCGCGGCGCTGAAATTCAACCGGCGTAATATCCCGCCAGTTGATGACGCCGGTCAAAAAATCCGATCGGTCATAGCCGATCATGGTTAGAAAGAGATCGTTCGCTTCCTCGATTATGCCATCCAGCCTCCAGGAAATAATGCCAATCGTGTTCGACTCCTTGAGCCTGCGAAACCGTGACTCGCTGATAATGAGTTCCTGTTCCGCTTTGGTGATCCCCTTGATGATCTGGCGGCTGACCCACAGTCCGATACCGGTAAAGATGACCAGCGCCAGCACGGTTATGAGCCATACCGTTTGTTTAACCCATCTTGCACCTTCACTGAGGGTCAGTGAAAAGCGATTTTCCAGTTGATGAAGATCATCATTGAGCTGCTGCAAGCGTTCCCTCAATTCGATTATTTTTTCGGTCTTTGGGTTTGATGCGTTGATTTCAATTCGAATTTTCTCGCTTAGCTGCTTCAATTCGTCGATGGTTTGATCGGCAGATTGCCATGTAGAGATAGCATCGCGCATATAGGAAATGCGCTGGAATGTTAAAAAGAACCCGATCATTGAATCGATATCGTCAGGGTGGTTTTGTCCCTGCAAAAAGCCTTTTCTGGCTTGTTCGTAGTCCGGCGGAGATTCCAATAATGCCAACCGGGCAGTCTTGTCGCCACTGATGACTTTTAGGGCTTCCTGATAAGCGTTGTAATCGGTTTCCACATGATTATATGAATAACTGCTCAGATAGAATACGGCATCCTTCTGCGCTTTGGCCCACAAACCTTCGCCCCTGACATAGGAGCGCACGCCGTCGAAAATATTGCCATACCAAAAAATCATCCCGCCCAGCAATACCGAAATCAGTACGAACAGGGAGATAATAAAAACAACTTTTCCTCCGGTGGAAAATCTTGGAAGGATTGGTTTGTGTTTTTTATTGGTTACCATAGGCTTCTAGAAACTGGGTATTGTCTAGCGTCTTGGTGCGTAATCTGGTTGTTCATTGGCGGGTGTCCTGAGTTAGGATTTAAATTAACGCCCCGGCATCTTGTCTTCAAACTGAATGGTAAACAGGTTAAGTGCCGCTTTCCAGTCTTGTAACTCTAAGTTTGTTTGAGTGCAAGCAAAAACAGCGTTTGGGGCGCACTGCACTGTACTTCATGCTGCGACCGGCTCTAAAATGAATGTCGTAGCGTGCCCGTTAGGCAGAAGAGATATTATTTGTGAATTCGATATGCAGGCATTTTCCTGACCGGTTAATGCCGAAAGTCTAAACGCTGGCAAAAGCAAGGACAGGCGCTTAAACATTCTGTCATACTTCCGGTGCTAAAATAAAACTGGAAGCTGCACGTGATTAACAATGCCGCTTTTTGATCTACAAAACCCAAGACCGCACCGGACGGGTGTTTTCTTGAATACGTTAACAGAGGTTGGTTGCCGGATTAATATAGGCGCCAATTCCCAAGCAACTCATCGTCGAGACTTTAATTATGCAACCAGCCAAAATCACCATGCCGCTAACTACCGATGAACTGGATTTGATAGATGCGTATTGGCGCGCCTGTAATTACCTGGCCGCTGGCATGATTTATTTGTGCGACAACCCCCTGGTGAAACAGCCGCTTGAACCCGAGCACATTAAAAACCGGCTGTTAGGGCACTGGGGATCGAGTCCCGGCTTGAGCTTCATCTACATCCATATGAACCGGCTGATCAACAAATATGATCTCAATGCCCTGTTTATGGCGGGACCCGGCCATGGCGCGCCGGGTGTGCTGGCGCCGATTTACCTGGAAGGCACTTACGCCGAGACTTACCCCAACAAGGGCGAGGATGAAGCGGGCCTGTTGCAATTCTTCAAGGAGTTTTCCTTTCCCGGCGGCATTGGCAGCCACTGCACGCCGGAGATGCCCGGTTCCATCCATGAAGGCGGCGAGTTGGGCTACAGCATTTCGCATGCTTACGGCGCCGCTTTTGATAATCCCGATTTGCTGGTGACCGTGGTGGTGGGTGACGGCGAGTCGGAAACCGGGCCGCTGGCCACCGCCTGGCACAGCAATAAATTCCTCAATCCCATTCGCGATGGCGCGGTGCTGCCGATACTTCATCTTAACGGTTATAAGATCAACAACCCGACCATACTTTCGCGCATTTCCCATGAGGAGCTGGAGCGGCTGTTTCAGGGCTATGGTTATACGCCGCACTTTGTCGAAGGCAGCGACCCAGAGACCATGCATCAGCTCATGGCAAGCACGCTGGAAGCCTGCGTGCTGGATATTCGCCGCATTCAGGAGCAGGCGCGCAGCACCGGACTATCGACGCGCCCGCGCTGGCCGATGATTGTGTTGCGCAGTCCGAAGGGATGGACCGGCCCGAAACAAGTGGACGGCCATAAAGTGGAAGGTTTTTGGCGCGCTCATCAGGTGCCGCTGAGCGGCGTCAAGGAAAATCCCGAACACCTTAAAATGCTGGAAGACTGGCTGCGCAGCTATCAGCCTGAGCAACTGTTTGACCCTGCCGGCAGCTTGACCCCGGCGCTTAAGGCATTGGCTCCCAAAGGCGCGCGGCGCATGAGCGCCAACCCCCATGCTAACGGCGGGTTGTTGCGAAAAGCCCTGCGCATGCCGGATTTTCAGGATTACGCTCTGGCGCTGGACAGCCCCGGCAGAGTCACGGCAGAAAATACCCGGCCGCTAGGCAAGTTCTTGCGCGACATCATGCGCGACAATATGAACAACTTCCGCGTGTTCGGGCCTGATGAAAACAGCTCCAACAAGCTGGATGATGTTTACGAAGTCAGCAAAAAAACCTGGTTGGCCGACAGCTTGCCGGAAGATGCCGATGGCGGCGAGTTATCGGCCGATGGCCGGGTGATGGAGATGCTCTCCGAACACACGTTGGAAGGCTGGCTGGAAGGTTATCTGCTCACCGGACGGCACGGCTTTTTTTCCACTTACGAAGCGTTTGTGCATGTCATCGATTCCATGTTCAACCAGCATGCCAAGTGGCTGGCGATGGCCAAAGCGGTGTCTTGGCGGGCGCCGGTTTCGTCGCTTAATTTGCTGATTACTTCGACGGTCTGGCGGCAAGACCACAACGGCTTTACTCATCAGGATCCGGGATTCCTGGATGTGGTGGTCAACAAAAGCCCCGAGGTGACGCGCATTTATCTGCCGCCCGATGTCAATTGCCTGTTGTCGGTGGCCAATCATTGCCTGAACAGCACTAACTACATCAATGTGATTGTCTGCGACAAGCAAAAGCATCTGCAATACCTGGACATGGATGCGGCGATCAAGCATTGCACCAAAGGCATCGGCATTTGGGAGTGGGCCAGCAGCGATGACAATGCCGAGCCGGATTTAGTGATGGCTTGCGCCGGGGACATCCCAACCAAGGAAGCCCTGGCGGCCACCGCATTGCTGCGCGAATACTTTCCGCAGATAAAAATTCGCTTTATCAACGTGGTGGATTTGTACAAGTTGGTGCCCGGCAGCGAGCATCCGCACGGCTTGTCGGATCAGGATTTCGACAGCCTGTTCACCTTGGATAAACCCATTATCTTCAACTTTCACGGCTATCCCTGGCTGATTCACCGCCTGGCTTACCGCCGTAATAACCATAAAAATCTGCATGTGCGCGGCTATAAGGAAAAGGGCAGCATCAACACGCCTCTGGAACTGGCTATTCAAAACGAAATCGACCGCTTCAGTCTGGCCATTGACGCGATTGACCGCATTCCGTCATTGCAGGTGGCAGGCGCCCATGTGAAGCAAAAACTGCGCGACCGGCAGATCGAATGCCGGCAATATGCTTACGAGCATGGCATTGACCGGCCTGAAGAGGATCACTGGCAATGGCCAGTCTAATGATTCAAGCTGCTGTTGAAAAAGCGTTATGAGCGCCTGTCTGCTGGTGATTAATGCCGGTTCATCCAGCATCAAATTTGCGCTTTATAGTCTGGCGGGTGAGGGCGATCTTGCTGCTGAACTAAACGGGCAGGTGGCGGCTATCGGCGTTCAGGAACATTTTACCGTGACCGATGCGGCGGGGCGGGTGCTGGTCGACGAGCTGCCGGTTCTCCATTCAGCCGACCGGCATAGCACAGCTTTCGAGTTGATCTACACCTGGCTGCTCGGGTATCTGCAGGGCAGGGAATTGCTGGCAGCAGGTCACCGTATTGTGCATGGCGGGCAGCTTTATGCCGCTCCCGTGCTTGTTGACGGCCATGTATTGGAGCAGCTACAGGATTTGGTTCCCTTGGCTCCACTGCATCAGCCGCACAATCTTGTGCCCATTCGGGAATTGCAGAAACTTCTGCCGGCATTGCCGCAAGCGGCCTGTTTTGACACCGCTTTTCATTGCACGCAGCCGAGTGTGGCGCAAAGCCTTGCCTTGCCCCGGCAGTTTGCCGAGGCCGGTGTAAAGCGTTACGGTTTCCACGGGCTGTCTTATGAATACATTGCGGCTTTACTGCCGCAATTGAATCTTGCCGCTGCCCGCGTCATCGTCGCGCATCTTGGCAGCGGCGCCAGTCTTTGCGGATTAAGCAATGGGCGCAGTGTGGCGACTACCATGGGCTTTTCGCCGCTGGACGGTTTGGTGATGAGCACGCGCTGCGGCAGTCTTGATCCGGGGGTGCTGCTGTACCTGATGGACCATTACCGGATGGATGCTCGCGCACTGGAACACACGCTTTACTATCAATCAGGGTTGCTGGGCGTTTCCGGCATTTCCGGCGATATGGTCACGTTGCTGGCCAGTCAGGACTCACGGGCGCAAGAAGCCATTGACTTATTCGTGTACCGGGTCGGGCGTGAACTTGGCTCGCTGGCCGCAGCGCTGGGCGGTATTGATGCGCTGGTGTTTACGGGCGGCATAGGCGAGGGCTCTGCAACGATTCGTGAGCGGATTTGCCAGCAGGCGGCATGGCTGGGTGTAGAGCTTGATCCGGTGGAAAATCGGCAACAGAATAACTGTTTTCGTATTTCAAAGCCGGATTCGGCGGTGTCAGTTTGGGTGGTGCAGAGTGACGAAAACCTGATGATTGCCCGCCACACGTTGAACTTGCTGATTGCCGAATAGCAATCCTTACGTTATTCATTTGTAATTTATAGAGTTAAAAAACAGACGATTCAGTTCAACTTTGATCAAATCTTTTTATTTAATGAGTTTATCCTTTACAATCTGGCAAAACTTACCAGTTTTTATCGCTATTTAATTTCACTACCACCAGAGACCGTTTAATAATGAAAACGAAAATTGCTTTATTTTTAGGATTGTTGCTTGCTGCCAATGCGAGTTATGCTGAGTTAAAGATTGGCTTTGTAAATATACCTGCCGTTCTTGAGAAGGCGCCTCAAGCAGAAAAAGCTAAAAAACGTCTGGAACAAGAGTTTTCACCGCGAGATAAGCAATTGGTTGCTCAACAAAAAGAAATCGAAAGCATGGAAGCAAAACTATCCAAAGATGGTTCTGTGATGGGAAAGGCTGAGCGGACTAAATTGGAAAATGACATTTTAAATCAGAAAAGGGATGCAAAAAGGGCTCAACAGCAATTTAGTGAAGACTTTAATGTTCGTCGTAATGAAGAGCTTGGTAAATTGCAAAGCAGCGTCGTTGAGGTTATCCGCGGCATAGCCAAAGAGCAAAGTTTTGATTTATTACTCACCGATGGCGTTATTTATGCCGGTGAAAAGATTGATGTCACTGCTCAAGTTCAACAAAAGCTATCAGCACAGCCAGCTAATTGATTTTTGCCGTCAGTCTTAAAAGGCTGGCGGATCACAAGTCCCATCGTAAAGGCAACCGGCTGGCCGCCTTTACGATGTGGATACAACCCCGCCCTTTGAGGCACTTCCTGTTTTTTTCCGTTAGCCTTTATCAGGCAGGATGATATGAACAAGCGGCAACTCATCGAAAAGCTAGTGTTGGCGCCCCATATTGAGGGCGGCTATTTTGCCAGGACGTATAGTTCCGACCTGAAAGCTGACATGCCTTCCAATTCGAAACCGAGATGTTTGCTGTCCTCCATTTTTTACATGCTGACTGACGACAGTCCGATAGGTTATTTGCATAAGAATAAATCGGACATCATCCATTACTTTCACGGCGGCTCCCCGTTAACCTATTTAATCCTCCATCTCGACGGCAATCTTGAGACAAAGGTGCTTGGCGTTGATCTTGACAGGGGGCAGCAACTGCAATTAATTGTCCGCGGTGGATGCTGGAAGGCAACCGAGTTAGAGGCGGGCGAATTCGGCTTGATCAGTGAAGCGGTATCGCCCGGATTTGAATATGAGGATATGGAATTGGCGGAAGAAAAGACAATAAAAAATCAATTTCCACACGCATGGGATCGAGTTTCAAAATATGTCAGGTAGCAGGCTTGTCCATTACTTGGCTGATCGCACATAGCCCTTGGAGTCATTTTCAGCTGCCTTTCCCTATTCGCTTTTGCCGGTTTATCATCGAGCGTATCCATTGCAATAGCGCTGTACAGGCTTTCATAACATGCGGCGCATATGATTTTGCCCTTCGCAGCAGCAAACAGGTTAACCGGAAAAGCATCAAGCTGGTGCGGTAGATCATTCTTTGCAGCCGGTAAAAAAGCGCTCGCAGCACTATGAAATGCACCTCCCGATCCTTGATCTTGCCTAGCCGATACAGCCAGCGCAGCAAGCCGCTGACATAGAGAACGAACAGCCCTATGCCGGCAAGAAACCAGAGCAGGCGGCCGGTGGCGCCGAAAGCCTCGCCGGTGTGCATAGGCCATATCCAGGTCATGAAATTTTCGCCTTGGGTAAATTCGGACGGGTCGCGAACCTCCTTGATCTGACCGCTCCAGCGATCCACCCAGACCGTTGTGAATGGATGCCGCTGATTGATTTCACTGTCCTGGCGCAGGTTGACGCGATAGACGCCGTCGTCGCCGATGGGCGTCGTAATCCGCCTGAGTTCGGCACGGTGGAATGGACCGCGGGCCATGAATTCAGCTGCTTCCAAACTGGTGGGATAGTCGTTGTGAACGGCTGTACTGGTTATATCACGGCCGGTTTCGCCGTGCGCCATGCCGGATGAGCCGACCAGCGTTTCCAGCACCGAAGGATAACTCAAATGAAAGCCGGTGAACGCCAGCAACAGTAAGATCGATGCGCTAAACAGTCCAAGCAGGCAGTGCAGGTCGAAGACAAGTTGCATCATGCCGGGATTAGACCGGATTTTTAATCCTTGCCATATCCCCCTTATTCCCGGCCACCACAAATAAAGCCCCGAGCCGACAGAAACCATGAGCAACAACCCCAAAATCCCTACCGTATTCCAGCCGAGGCGGTCAAGGCGAAGTTGCGTGTGCAGATCAAGCAGCCAGGTGGCCGCTGTTTGCCCCCAGAAGCGGTTGGCAACGACCTCGGCTGTGTAGGGGTTTACCGAGACCATCAGCGGCGCATAGAGCTCGAAGAATGTCTCCTCCGGTTTATCAAACCAGGCGGTAATCATGCTGTGGGGAGACCGGGGCATTTCCAGTGTCCAGGAGCCGTTACGGTTGGGATGCGCTGCCTGCACCGATGCTATGATTTTATCCAGGGATTGATACTCACCCCGCGGCTCTTCGATAACCAGTTGCGGGTTCAACAACTCATCCAGCTCTTCGCGATAAACGCTGATGCTGCCGGTTAGCCCCATCAGCGCAAAAAAGAATCCGGCGATTAATGCCAGATAAAGATGAATCTTAAGCCAGGTTGCGCGATTGAGCAGGCGTTGAATGGGGAATCGCATGAGGTCTATGAAATAACAAAATAATTATTATCTCATACCATTTTTTACACGGTGGTTGTTTTTGCTCAACCGATTCACGCGAGAAATAAATACTGGAAGCAATTAAAAGGTTGTTGAAAAATAATTAAGGTTACCGGGGAGATGGCGTAGTCAGGTAATTGCTGGCATATGCCTTATTCAACTGTGGCATATGACACAGTTTTTCGCTGGAATAAACCAACCTATTGATATTTATATTTATTTAATCAGGTATGGATGTTGCTTAAATACTCTGACCCTACCTCTGTTTAATCTTGTTTTACGCAACCGATGTCAGAACCCAAGCACAGTTTTCTGCATGAACTCTTCCTGAAACATGCTCACGAAGTCAGCGCTTTTATTCGAGGACGCTGGCCTAGAGAGCAGGATGTTGATGACATCATGCAGGAATCATTTTTGCGCCTGTCGCAAGTCCCCAATCCAGAAACCATCCTTAATCCGCGAGCCTTTCTGTTCACGACCGCATCCAATATGGCCGTGGATCGTCATCGCCGCAGAAAAACCCGTGAACGTTATATTGAGCCGGACGCGGACCTTGAAAATCTGGCGAATGATTATTTGTCTCCTGAGCGCCATTCGGAGGCACATGAAGCGCTTGAGCGGTTTACCGGATGGCTGGACGAGTTGCCGGAGATGCACCGGCATGCCTTTGTTTTGTATCGCATCGAGGGGTGTTCGCATGCTGAAATTGCGATGCGCCTTGGCATTTCCATGAGTACTTCCGAGCGCTATGTAAAACATGCCATGCACCATATCGGTGTGCGACTTAGCGCCATGCAAGCTTAAAATTTTGACGATAATTGAGGTGTCGCACGTCTATAGTATTGATAGAATGAACCGACTTAAACAAAACCGACGAGGTTATAAAACCAGCGTGAAAACCATCCCGTCCTCTTCCGATTCATTGCGCGCGCAGGCTATTGATTGGCTGCTGCGCATTCGTTCGGAAAATTGCACTGAGACAGAGCGCCAAGCTTTAAACGCTTGGCTGGAACAAAGTGCCAGCCACCGCCAAGCCTATGAAACGGCGCAGGCGCAATGGGAATGGATGGAGCCGTTTAAAGCCATGAATTTCCCCGCCCGTGATGCGGCGCTACGCTACCGCTGCAAACCGCCTAGACGCTTATTCGTATACAGCGCCGCCGCTACGCTGTTGCTAGGTCTGGGCTTAACCGCCTTTATGCCGAATGGCTGGCTGGGTATCCCGCATACCTATGTTGCCGAAAAAGGCGGCCGTCAAACCGTCACTTTGGCTGACGGGTCCAGTATTGAACTCAATACCGAAAGTGAAGTACGCGTCCATTTCAATCGCTGGCAGCGTAGCGTCGATTTAATTAAAGGTGAAGCTTTTTTTACCGTGGCCCACGATGCCGAACGCCCGTTTGAAGTACGCGCCGGTAACGGGCGCATCCGCGACATCGGCACCGCGTTTGAGGTTTATATCAAACCTGAACAAGTCATCGTTGCCGTGCAGGAAGGCATCGTCGAAGTGCAAGCCTCCGGAAAGCGTGAACTGACTGCAGGACAACAACTCGCCTTTAACGGCGGCGGCGAATTTCAAACGCTGCAAGGTCAGGATGTCGCAGGACTCACCGCCTGGCGGCAAGGCAAACTGGTGTTCCGCGATCGCCGCCTCGACGATGTACTCGCCGAAGTAGGGCGCTACCACGATACCCGCATTCGTTTGCAGAATGAAACCTTGGGCAAACTGAGGGTCAGCGGCACATTTCATACCGCTGAACTTGACGACACGCTTAACGCGATCGCCACCATCTTACCGGTTAACATTGATCACGTCGGCACACATGAAATCGTGCTGAAGTCGGCGGCGTCCCTATACAGGTGAAACGCCGCGTAAAATAAATTCAAATTCCTGACGATTTTTTTAAAGTCATGCGTCTATCCCTTATGAAAGCAATTCAACAAGGGAGAAACGGATAAATGACATTAAAGATGAAACGGCTTGCAGCGGTTATTTTGGCGGCAATGGCAAGCACAGCCTACGCAGAACAACAAAAACACCACTTTGACATCCCCGCGCAATCGCTGAGCTCGGCACTGCAAACACTTGCCACACAATCCGGCGCACCGATGCTTTATGCCGAACAGACGGCGGCTGGCAAGCAAGGCCGGCGTTTGAGCGGCGACTACACCACCGCTGAAGCGGCGGAGAAGTTGCTTGCAGGTAGCGGCCTTGTTTACAGCGTCGCCGAAAACGGCACGGTGACGGTTAAGCCTGCGCAAAGCGCCACTGTCTTAAAGCCAATGACGGTCACCGGGAAAGTAGACGATGATCCAATGTCTTACAACGCCACCAATTCCAGCGCCGCCACCAAGACCGACACGCCTATTATGGAAACGCCGCAATCTATTCAGGTGATCAAGCGGGCATTGATGGACGATCAGCAAAACATCACCGTCAGCGAAAGCCTGCGCAATGTCAGCGGCGTAGTTCCCAATAATCCTGCATTTACGCCCGCCAGCGAAAATACCCTCATCCGCGGGTTTGCAGCCGAGCAAGTGGTTGATGGTTTTACCCAATATCGCAATGCGGGTGACCGGGAAAGTACGGTTAATATCGAACGAATCGAAGTCTTGAAAGGCACCAATGGCATACTTTACAGCGGCGGCTCCGGTTCGCCTGTCGGCGGCTTGGTCAATATTGTTTCCAAGCTGCCCCAAGCCGTTGCCTCCCGTGAGTTGGGTTTTAAAATCGGCACCAACAGTTATTACCAACCTTATGTCGATATTAACCAGCCGTTGACTAAAAATATTTTGGCCCGCTTTACCGGCGAGTACACCAATGCGGGCAGTTATCTGGATGTTGTGAACACGCAACGCTATAACCTCAACCCGACATTAACGTTTACTAACAATGATACGACTACCTTCACATTGCAAGGTAAAGTATCGAGGTGGGATCAGCCGGAGTACCAAGGCTTGCCTGCCACCGGCACGGTAACGGGTAATTTTTCAATTCCCCGAAATACCTTTTTAGGACCTTCCAACATACCTGACAGCAATAGCGAATCTAATGGCGTTTGGGGCACGTTGGACCACAAGTTTAATAATATCTGGTCATTAAATCTCAAGGCTAGGCATGCGCAATCGGAATTTAACGAGAAAGTTCAGACGCTATACGGCGCAGACGGATTTATTGCCGATAGGCCTTCTTTTCTTCCTTCAACTTGGTTTTACGCGAATGCCGATCTGTCGCAAAAGCAAGAGGAGCTGAGTTTTTTAGGCAATGCGACGGCAAGGTTTAATGTCGGCCCCACTAAAAACACCATGTTAATCGGCGCGGATCATAGCGATTTAGATGACAGAGGCTTTATGGATGTCGGTTCTGTGTTAGGCACCGTTAATCTAACTGCACCCTCGTTTCCCGCGCCTTATCGCCAGGCAGGCGCAGGCATTGATAACATGTTTGTAAAAAACACCACTTACGGCGGTTATACCCAGTTACAAAGCACACTCTATGACCGGCTCCATTTATTAGCCAGTGTCAGAGTAGGCCATGTCGGCATTGATTATCATACTTCGCAGGGCGTAATTTCCAACGGCGAAAAGACCAAAGCCCTGCCTCGTGTTGGCGGCGTTTTCGACCTAACCGATGAATATTCTTTATTTATCAACTATAGCGAAGGTATGCGCGGACAACCCTTTCTCAATTTTGTCGGCGCACCCCAACCGGCGGAATCGATAACGCTTGAAGGCGGGCTTAAATTAAATGTTGCGCATCAACTCACCGGACAGATAGCTGGCTATCAAATCGAACGCAGTAACGTCGCGGTAACCGACAACACCGATCTGCAACGCCGATCAAAAGCCGCAGGGCAACAGCGTTCGCGCGGCATTGAAACCGATCTGACCTGGCAGGCAACCGACGCCTTGAGCATTCTTGCCAACTACGCACATACCGATGCCAAATTCACAGACAATTTGGCGGGCGTCCCTGAAGGCAACCAGTTGGCCATGGTGCCTGAAAACTCCGGCCGACTTTGGGCAAATTACCGCTTTCAGCAACCCGTGATCAAAGGCTTGAGCATTGGCAGCGGTGTTTATGTGCAAGGGCAGGCGTACCTGTCAAACAATAATCTGTACAAAAGCGACGGCTACCATAGTTTTGATGCAAGCATTGCTTATGAGCGGCAGCAGTTCAGATTGGCGGCGACGGTAAAAAACCTGACCGATGAACGCTATTTTCAATCCTACGGATATTTTGGCGGGCGCGTCATACCTTCAGAGGGTACATCCGCCTATGTGACTGCGTCCGTCAAATTTTAAGGAGCGTTGCATGGATCGCCGTCAATTTACTAAACTGGCCTTATTGGGAGGCAGCCTTGCACCTTTCCTGACGGGCTGCCAATCGCTTGCCAAACGCCAAGCATCGAATGCCGAGCAGGGAACAGCATCCACCCATTTAAGTAAAGCCGAGGCGGAATCAATGTCCCGCAAAGCTCACGAAGCGCTGATGGGCCAGGAAGGTTTTAAGATGATGGGGGAGGAGCGTATTGCCATGCTCTTATATCCGGGCTTTGCCGCATTGGACCTGGTAGGCCCCCAATACCTGTTTGCCTCGATGATGGGAGCAACGATCTATTTAATTTCTCCCACCGATGACCTGAAGCCGGTAATTAGCGGCGAGGGCTTGGCGATTGTGCCGACCCATACCCCAAGCGAATGTCCCGAAGCCCTGGATATTTTCTTTGTGCCCGGCGGCGCCAATGGCACGCTTGAGGCTATGAAGAACGCTAAATTGATCGACTTCATAGCCGGCAGGGCAGCTTCTTCCAGCTACCTGACCAGCGTTTGCACCGGCAGTTTGCTGCTGGGCAAGGCCGGTTTATTGAAAGGAAAAAACGCCACTTCTCATTGGAGTATGCTGGAGCTGTTGCCGGAATTTGGCGCCATACCCGTCAAACAGCGGGTGGTCTGGGACGGCAAACTGATTACCGGCGGCGGCGTAACCGCGGGCATTGATTTCGGATTGCAAATTGTTGCCGCACTGCGCGGAAAAACCTATGCCCAAACGATTCAGCTTCAGGCAGAGTACGATCCGGCCCCGCCTTATGATTCGGGTTCACCTGAAAAGGCTGATCCATTCGTTAGAGATAATCTTAAAGGTATATTGGCGCCTCTGGTCGAGAGTCTCAGACTGGCAATTTAATGGATTAATCACCTGTGCGCGTTGGAATTATTTACACCCACCGACCCGCACAGGTGCTGGATCGTTACAGCGACAAAATACTGGGCGTGGATGATCCAATCATCGGCACGGCAGGCGAAGTGTTAACGCATTGACAATGGCCTTTGCACTCCGGGCAGGCGTTCGGCATGACGGGCCGTATTGTGGTGTTTTTGACTGGCCTGATTCGCTGGCTGCAAAAACGCCGGGCTAAATTGCATCGCCATATCAATTGAGCTGAGTATACCGCCAGGATAGTATTGATGCGGTTTTGGTTTCTACTATCCCGGTGTTGCAAAATATCGTGGGAACATCCTGATGCCAACTGTGTGATATGCCGCAGTGACTAGGATATATCACACACTGAGTCAGGTTTAGTCAATGCGGTGGCTGGTCTTAAGTCATGGCTGCTCTGGCTTCAAGGTCGCTGGCATAAAGCTTGCCTTTAGGTTTGATTACAAAAAGCCTAACTGCCTTCTTCTACATTATGAGCAACGTTGCCGCCATCACCCAACTTATCAAAATCTACGACCAGGAATTACGTCGTGTGATGTACAGGCGCTGCGGCTGTATTGAAACTGCTGCCGACATTGTTCAGGAAACTTATCAACGTATGATGACTGGTAACCTTTGGCAGCAAGCGGAAAATCCCCGCGCCCTGATGCACCGTATCGCCGCCAATTTGGCAACTGACTATGAGCGCCGCTACAAGGTCCGCAATCACTATGTCGATAACGTCGATTTTCTCGGTGAGGAACTGCAGTCCAGCGACGGCATTGATCCTGAACAAACTATTGCTGCCCGTGAGCGTCTGGATAAGCTGGCCGAGGCTGTCAACTTGCTGCCACCCAAATGCCGAACCGTATTTGTGTTGCGCAAGTTTGAGGATATGAGCCATGCCCAAATCGCCGAACGTCTGGGCATATCCCGTAACATGGTGGAAAAGCATTTACGCAACGCCATGCAGAAATTGCAGCAAATTGACGACCTGTAACCGGACAAGCTCCTGTTTTTATAGAACCATACGTCTTATAATAGCAGTCGCTTAAACCCTGTATCAGCTCAGATGAAATCAACAACAAACGCTACCGATAACGCCGCAATCAAGGCTGCCGCCAATGCTTGGTGGGTCAGGCTGGATAGCGATACGGTCAGCGCCCAGGAACGTGACGAGTTTGTACGCTGGCTGGCTGCCGATCCGCAACACCGGCAGGCGTTTGATGCGGTTGGTGCGTTGTGGAACGAGCTGGATGCGGTCAAACATCGGGTCGCTAAACCTGAAATCATTGCGCCTAAAACACCGCTGTTCCATAGGCTATGGGCTGCGCCGGCGTTGGCAATGTGCTGCCTGGCGTTGTGGTTGTTCAGTCCGCTACCGATGTTGTTGCGCGCCGATTTCCAGACCGGTTACGGCGAAATGCGCGACATCCGTTTGAGCGACGGTTCTGTCGCGCATCTCAACAGCAATAGCGCGTTGGCGGTGCGCATCGACGGCAACCAGCGGCAATTGACGCTGCTACAGGGCGAGGCCTGGTTTGAAGTCAGTCCCGATTCGGCCCGGCCTTTTCAGGTACATGCCGAACAAGGCACCGTCACCGCACTGGGTACCGCCTTTAATATCCGCTTGCGCAATAGCCAGGCCGAAGTCAGTGTCACCCAGCACAGCGTTACAGTCGATGTCGAGCAAGCTGTCGGCAAAAGGCACGCGGTGGTCAGCGAAGGGCAGCAGCTTGTTTACAATCAGAAAGCAGGGCTGGGCAGCGTTAAAGCTATCGATAGCCGGACGGTGACCGCCTGGCAGCGCGGCATGCTGGTGTTTCAGGATCAGCCTCTGGGCGAGGTGATTGCCGAACTTAACTGTTATTATCACGGCTATCTGCTGGTCACTGATGACAGCATTGCTCAGCGGCGCGTCAACGGCGTGTTCCGTACCGACCAGCCGCTGGCTGTGCTCAGCGCACTGGAAAGCTCCCTGTCTGTGCATTCTACCAGAATCAACGATTATTTGATTTTGCTGCATCGTTAGCATCATTCACAGCTCTATCCCATAGGCGTCATACCGGCATGGACGGTAGCTTTCAAAGCTCGCATGTTATTTAGAAGCGCAATGGCTGTAAGCTTTTACATCCCTGTGCCTGGATTCGCTTCACGCTCATACGGGGCGGACATCCATGCCGAAGTTCCTTGCTAATCTGTTATCGATGCGCCACCACTCATGAACCGCTGAATTAACAGCGGCTTGCTCTGCCGAAAAAATTCTTCCCTCACCTCCTGTTTTGTGCAGTCCATGCGTCACATTAACGGTTATTCACAAAACAACAGTATCGAGGGACATTCATGACATTGAGAAAATCAACAGCATTCGGTAAGCGCCGCCTTGCCAACCACATATCGGCGGCGGTACTACTTGGCGCAGTGTGTGCGGTTTGCATGTCCGGCACCGCACTAGCCGATAATCTGCAATACAACATCCCCGCAGGATCGCTGGCGACTGCGCTGAACAAACTGGCGGAAACCGGCGGCCTGCAACTGGTCTATGACACGGCAATTGCCGAAGGCTTGCAAAGCAAAGGCCTGAGCGGAAAATACAGCCCGGAAGCCGCATTACAACAGTTGCTGGGAAATAGCGGTTTGAGTTACCGGATGGCCGGTGGCCGCACCGTGACTCTGGAAAAGATGCCTACGGTGCGGCCGGATGATGTGGCGATTTTGGACAAGGTGACGGTGACGGGCAAACCCGCATCGTACAGGGCTTTAAGTCAAACAACGATAGCTGGTTCTCAGTTGCGTCAACGACAGGCGCAAGTACAAGACACAGCCCGGTTGCTGGAAGATATTCCTGGTGTGACTGTTCAGGCGAACGGTGGTGTGTCTTCGCTGCCCGTCATTCGCGGTCTGAGTGACGAGCGCGTAAAAGTGGAAGTTGACGGCATGACGATTACTTCGGCCTGCGCCAACCACATGAATCCCCCTTTGTCCTATATTGACCGCACGAATGTCGGCAAAATTGAGGTATTGCAAGGCGTCACCCCGGTTAGCATGGGAGGCGATAGCATAGGCGGTACCATTGTTGTTCAATCGCCCGATCCCGTGTTTGCCGAGTCCGGTAAAGGCCTGCTGCTAGACGGCAAACTGTCCGGCTTTTACCGAAACAACGGCGACGCGTTTGGCGGCAGTATGGCTGCGGGTGTCGCCAATGAACGTGTGCGACTGGATTACACCGGCTCACACAGCCAAAGCAGGAATTACAGCGACGGTAATGGTGACATCATCAAATCGACTGCGTATGAAAACCAAAATCACGCTGCTAAATTAGCCTTCAAATTTGACAATCATTTGTTGGAACTTAAAGGCGGTCAACAACATATCCCTTTTCAAGGTTTTCCCACCGCACGTATGGATATGCTAAAGAACGACAGCATCTTCGGCAACATCCATTACAAGGGCGATTACGACTGGGGTAAGCTGGATGGCAAACTCTATCTGGAAAATACCACTCATTTTATGGATATTGGCTATGATAAATTGTTCCCGCTATATCACACAGCAGACAGACCATATACCGCCAGTCATGCAATAATGCCTATGGATGTCAAAGGTCGTAATTTAGGGTATAAGGTTCAAGCTGAAATCCCGTTCGGTCAACGCGACACCTTGAGAGTCGGCAACGAATTACACTCGAATACACTGGATGAATGGTGGTCCCCCGTACCTCCCTATGCAGGTGCGCCCAGAACAGCAATAGGCGGCATGTGGCCAAATTCATTCGTAAACTTGAATAATGCCTCTCGAGATAGAGTGGGTACTTTTGCTGAATGGGAAGCCAACTGGTCGCCGGAATGGAAGTCCATGTTAGGCATTCGTTATGACCATACAATGTCCGATACCGGAAATGTCCAGCCCTATCAGGATCCTGTGCTTTCTCCCACCGGTCGAACTGTCAAGGAAGCGGCGGCGTTCAATGCCAAAGATCATGAACGGAATTTTGATACTTTCGATGTCAGTGCATTAATGCAATTTACCCCTGACAAATCCAGCCAATATGAATTTGGCTATGCGCGTAAAAACCGAGCTCCGGGAATATACGAGCTCTATCCCTGGAGTACCAATTTTATGTCTATGAGCATGATCGGTGCATTCGGTGACGGTAATGGATATGTAGGAAACATAAATCTGAAACCGGAAACCGCGCATAACATCAGCTTCACAGCGGCATTTCATGATGCCGACAATGACAATTGGGAAATCAAGGCAACGCCTTATTTAAGCTATATTGAAAATTTCATTGATGCCGACAGATGCGGGCCAGACAATCCAATCTGCAACAGTGCGTTAGGTTTTGGCTATTACGGTCAGCCAGGCGATGCCGCTACGCCAGGACAAAAGCGAGACAATGGGTTTTATTTCTTGAGCCATGGCAATCATGATGCAAGACTGTGGGGCGCGGATTTAAGCGCCAGAACTAAGTTATTTAAAAATCAAACACTAGGCGAATTCGCTACCCACACAGTGTTAGGTTATGTCCGCGGTGAACGCATGGATGGCGGCAATCTTTATCACATGATGCCGTTCAACGCCAAGTTGAGTCTGGATCATAAAAAAGAGGGCTGGAGCAACGCCGTTGAAATGCAGTTTGTCGATCGTAAAAGCGATGTTCAGCAAATCCGCAATGAGTTGACTACACCGTCCTATATATTGTTAAACGCTAAAACCGGCTACACCTATAAAAACCTGACCATCGATGTCGGTTTGGATAACGTATTGGATAAGCAGTACTATCATCCGCTGGCCGGCGTTAATGCAGGCGACTACTATGCAATGAGTATTACCAATGTTGACTGGCCTTATAGAAACAACCGCAACCTCCCCGGTATGGGGCGTTCGGTTTCTGTCGGCTTTACCCTAACATATTAAATATATCTTCAATCAATAGAGGGCTTTGGTATACCCAAGGACCGTAGGTCGGATTCGCCGTTAGGCAATCCCCTAACGGAGCTTTGAACTTGATTTCCGCTAAGATATTTCCAAGAGGGGATTTTTTATGTCCTTTGCCCTGATTGCCATTACCGAGTTCGTGGTGAATATACAGCCCCTCCTAAGTAATGAGAAGTTGTCGGCCAGTCGTCTGTTGATTAGTTATGATTTTTTTATCTTTTAGGTGAGGATTTTTTGCCGCTGAAACGTCTTATAGTCGAAGCTCGAAATTTTATCTACCAGCGTTAGCCGCTTAATCAGGTGCGACCGGTTTGGAGTTTCATTGTCTCTCTCTCGATATGCCGTCAGGTACGACGTTAGGATTCCAGGGATGGTTTTTTTAATTCAACGTTGCGGTTCGGTTTTTTTGAAAGGTTCGATTTGAACTGTTGAGCGTGATGATTGAGGGTTTGGCATATTCCTGATTACAGGAATAAACCCGCTTATTGATCGGAATCGAAAAAATATTCAACGCCAGGTGAGGATTTATGGTGCTTAGTTCGTCTTATTGTTTAAGGCGAAGTTATTAATGACGGATGCTGAAATAAACTATCTAAGTAAGGAAGTGGATATGAAAACATTAAAACTTGTACAAGAGCATAAGAGTGTAAAAATCTCTGCAAAGACGCCTAAAGGGCGCAGTATTAAGAAGGATGATGATTTGATTGACTTATTTCCTTTGCCGAAATATTTTCAGGTGCATTTTCAGCATGTTCATGAAAATACGCATGATCTTCAGGGCGAGCTGGTTCAGCTCAAACAATATGTGGCCAGAGTCGATGAAAAACTTGAGCGTTTGATGTCGCTTTTAGGCCGTCTTCCCGAGCATGCGCTCTGATGGGGAATGGCGCGTTATTCGCAGCTTGATTAGCTGAAAAAAAATAATAAAGAGACTTAAGGTTGCTCCTGCAGTGCTGCCTGAAGGTCTGTAAAAGTGACGACACAGTGTCCGGTTACCGGTTCGCAGTTAACGGCGAGCTAGGAAGACGAGCATATAAGCGTCATAAACGATAATTGGAAGACGATTTTTCTATGTATTTATTCAAAAGCCACGAAGGCGGCCTGCCGGTTCAGGGTTTAACGACTTTCGGTGGCATAGCGATCACGATGAATCAAAAAATGCGGTCGCTGTTCAAAGCCTTAACAGGTAAAGAAGAACCGCGTTTTATCGGTGAGCTATTATTCACGTTAGTGCTGTTGTTGCATTTATGGGCTGCCATCTGGATGCTGCAACCTGCCGAAGCCGTTACCATGGCCCAGCCGATGATCATGGAAGTATCGCTGATTGCTGCGCCGAGTCAGCAGGCTGCTGCCGCACCGATTGCGCAGCCTAAACCGGTGGAGGTAAAAAAACAGCCCGATAAAAAGCCGGTCAAACCAAAGAAGCCCGTTACCCGCAAGCAGATAGAGCTTCCAAAACCGCAGGCTTTAGCCGATGAACTGCTGCCTGCGCCATCAAAGGTTGAATCTGCACCGGCTCCCGTAACGCCAAGCGTTGCCGCGAATGTCTCAGGCAAGACGACAACAGATACCGCGGCCTTTACCGAAGCGAACTTCAACGCCAATTACGGCTCCAATCCCAAACCGAAATACCCCGGCATTGCCACCAGCCGAGGCTGGGAGGGCACTGTGCGACTGCTGGTGAGAGTATCCGCCGAAGGCGACAGCGAGGAAGTCACCGTGCAGCGCAGCAGCGGTTATGACGTGCTTGACGAAGCGGCTATCGAGGCGGTCGAAAGATGGAAATTTATTCCGGCCAAACGGGGCGACGCACCAGTGTCCAGTTCGGTAGTCGTACCCATTAACTTTGTTTTGAATAACTAAAAAAGGAGACCTTAATGTCCTATCACATTGCGCCGGAAGTTATTATCGACGGTACCTTATACACACTGCTGGCCTTCTCGGTGGCTACCTGGACAGTGATTCTTTTTAAAATCTGGGAGTTCACAAATAATAGCTACTGTAACCGGCGTTTTAACGAAGCGTTCTGGGATACATCCGATCTGGCGAAAGCAGAATCATTGTCTGCAGACGCCGCCATAGGCCCGCAGGCCAGAATCGCACAGCAGGGTTTTGCCTGGCTGAATGAAAGCCGGGACTCTGGGGGTAAGTGTCTTAAATATATCGGTTCTTCGGCTGAATTGCTGGAACACTCGCTGCTTAAACAAATGCAGCAGGAGCAGCACCTGATGGAAAGCGGCTTGATCATGCTCGCCAGCATCGGCAGCACTGCGCCGTTCGTCGGCCTGTTCGGCACGGTGTTGGGCATCATGCACGCGATGCATGAGATTACCGCCAGCGGTTCGACCAGCCTGGATGTGGTGGCAGGCCCGATCGGCGATGCGCTGGTCGCCACGGCAATCGGTATCGCGGTCGCCGTACCCGCCGTGTTGGCGTATAACTTTTTCCTGCGTCGTGTTAAACAACACCGTGCTGGGCTGGAAAATTTTGTCGTCAGTTTTCTGCATATCACCTTAAGTACTGACAAGGTATAAACATGGCTTTCAAACCGCAATCGGAAGACGAAGGCGCGATGAGCGAGATCAACGTCACGCCACTGGTCGATGTGATGCTGGTGCTGGTGATTATTTTGCTGGTGACCGCGCCGCTGCTTACGCAGTCGGTGCATGTGACCCTGCCGAAAACCGCCGAGACCACAGCGGATGTTAAGGAGCAGCCGCTACAGCTAGGCGTCGATGCGCAGGGAGTGATAACGTTGAACAAGCTTGCAATCGCCGACCTTGCCGCTTTGGAAACGGCGCTGAAAACCGAGCTTTCAAGGAACCCTGAAATCGGCCTGCATTTATACGCCGATCAAAACGTCGTTTATTCAAAAGTCGCTGAGGTTATGGCGACCGTTCAACATTCCGGGATCGCTAAAATAGCGTTCGTGACGGTGCAACAATAAATTTCCTGGCTGGATTCGGCGAGAGAACAGGCGCGTATCGATGGTCTCCCGTTATTCCAAGTACAAAAACGCCGGGAATTCATCTCTCATACTTTTATCGAGCACGGTAATCGCGTTCTCACAGCTGATGGTGTTTTCCCCGTTGGTAAGAATATAGTCAGCCAAACGTTCAATAGCTTTCCAATGAACAGGCGAGCTTATAAATTGAAAAGCCTTGTTAAAGAGTTCTGAAATCTTTTTTTTATGCTGACTTTTAGTGGCAAGAAAAACTTCCAGATATTCATAAAATTTCTCAAGATCGGAAGTGCCGCCGTAATAATTCAGGGCATTGATGTTAACCAGGTGAGCATTAAATTGTTCATTATCACGAAGAGCCACATGCTTTGCTTCAGCCAAAGGCCCGATCAGCAAATTGACCATATCGGCTTCAAAAGCGGTTTCATACGCATCTTGATCAGCGGCTGAAGAATAATGGGCGCTTTCAATCAGTGCTGCCGGTAGGCTATGAATCAGGCAGCCTCCTTCTACCACTGCGGCAAAGCGGTCATGAGTCAATGAACAGGTATCCCAAGTACTGTCCTTTAGGCGATCCAGTGCTTGAATCGTGATTTGAAAAAACACCGGTGGCAGTTGTTTTTGTTTGTTGTAAAGATAAATAGCGGTGGCGTGGCCGGCCTCATGGAAAGCGATCTGTCTGATCAAATCCTGATCATTAATGGGCCGAGTTGCGTTGGTCTGATAATTCCGTTTCATGATTCCCACCAGAGACTAAAAAAGATGCGGCCAGGGCTGCTGACCGCATTGAGTGGAAGGATGGCTAAACTCTCATCCCCCGTTAGGAGCGGGAGCGCATACAAGAGTTGCATGCATTCTAGTGACTGAATGCGGGCTTGAAAATGTGGCATATTGCCGCGCGACAATATGCCGCTGAAAATGGCACGATAAATGCTATGTATCTTTAGTTTGCGCGATGCAAAGTGCACAAAAATGGCGTGGCGACTGAGCTTGAGCAAACCATTAGGCAAATGAACAGGGTATTTCGCGCACAAGAATAGGGCATATAACACACAACTTTGCTTCACTGATCGAATGAATACTCAATCAACATAAAACCCAACATGACTAAATCAGAACTCATTGAAGTATTGGCTAAAAAGCAACCGCATTTGACGCGGAAAGACGTTGGCTTGGCAGTTGACTGCATGATAAAACACATGAGTCAAGCGCTGACAGCTAACGATAGAATAGAAATCCGGGGCTTTGGCAGTTTTTCGCTGCATCATCGCCCAGCTCGTTTGGGACGAAATCCAAAGACAGGCGAGCCAATAAATTTTCCAGCTAAATATTCACTCCACTTCAAACCGGGCAAGGAGCTGAGGCAAAGAATTGATCTGTTAAGGACAACACGCCCGATTAAGAAGGGATAGCGGTGGCTAAGCCAACTGCATTGAAGCTCCGTTTGCCTGCATCCCTGCAAGCAAACGGATTTTTATCAGGACAGCTTTTTGTATTTCAAACGATGCGGGTTGTCGGCATCGCTTCCCAAGCGGCGATGGCGGTCGGCCTCGTAATCTTCATAGTTGCCTTCAAACCAGACCACGTTGCTGTCGCCTTCAAAAGCCAGCATGTGCGTGGCGATTCTGTCCAGAAACCAGCGGTCATGCGAAATGACCACGGCGCAGCCGGGGAAGGCGAGCAGCGCTTCTTCCAATGCACGCAGGGTTTCAACGTCCAGATCGTTGGTTGGTTCGTCGAGCAGCAGGACGTTGCCGCCGGTTTTCAGCAGTTTGGCTAAATGCACACGGTTGCGTTCACCGCCGGAAAGATCGCCGATGCGTTTTCCCTGGTCGGCGCCTTTAAAGTTGAAACGGCCGACATAAGCGCGGGACGGCGTTTCATATTTGCCGACGGTGATAATATCCAGCCCGTCTGAAATTTCATCAAACACGGTTTTTTTCGGGTCCAGGTCATCGCGCAACTGGTCAACATAGGCGAGTTGAACGGTTTGCCCCAGCGTTAAGGTGCCCGAATCGGGCTTGTCAACACCGGCCATCATGCGGAACAGCGTGGTTTTACCCGCGCCGTTCGGGCCGATAATGCCGACGATGCCGCCGGGCGGCAGTTTAAAACTCAAGCCGTTGATTAACAGCTTGTCGCCGAAAGCCTTGCTGATGTTGTCGGCTTCAATCACCACGTCGCCCAAACGAGGTCCGGGTGGAATATAAATTTCCTGGGTCTCGTTGCGTTTTTGCACGTCGGATGAAGACAGCTCTTCAAAGCGCGCCAATCGGGCCTTGCTTTTGGCATGGCGGCCTTTGGGGCTGGAGCGTACCCATTCCAACTCTTCTTTCATGGCTTTTTGGCGGGAAGATTCCTGTTTTTCCTCCTGCAACAGTCGGTTGCTTTTTTGCTCCAGCCAGCTGGAGTAGTTGCCTTCCCACGGTATGCCGGAACCTCTGTCCAGTTCCAGAATCCAGCCTGCAACATTGTCCAGGAAGTAACGGTCATGGGTGACCGCAACCACGGTTCCGGGGTAATCGTGCAGGAACCTTTCAAGCCAGGCGACCGATTCCGCGTCCAGATGGTTGGTCGGCTCGTCCAGCAGCAGCATGTCGGGGTTGGACAGCAGCAGGCGGCATAACGCCACGCGGCGTTTTTCACCGCCTGACAGCTTGGTGACGTCGGCGTCCCAATCCGGCAGCCGTAATGCGTCGGCAGCGACTTCGAGCTTGCGATCCAGATTGTGGCCGTCACAGGCGTTGATAATGTCTTCCAGACGCGCCTGATCGGCGGCCAACTTGTCAAAATCGGCATCGGGCAGCGCGTAAGCGGCATAGACCTCATTGAGCTGATCCAAAGCGGCCTTGATTTCCGCGACCGCTTCTTCAATATTGCCGCGCACGGTTTTATTGGGATCGAGTTGCGGCTCCTGCGGCAGATAACCGATGTTAATGCCTTTTTGCGGGATCGCTTCGCCTTCGATATCCTTGTCTATGCCCGCCATAATTCTGAGCAGGGTCGATTTACCCGAGCCGTTTAAGCCCAAGACGCCGATTTTTGCGCCGGGAAAAAAAGACAGCGAGATGTCCTTGAGTATGTATTTCTTGGGCGGGACAATCTTGCCAACCCGGTTCATTGAATATATGTATTGCGCCATATTGTTTTGTTAATGAGTTGTAAGTAAAGAGAGGTTACCAAAAGTAGGCGCTTTAGGCGACCCGATGTTGGTTATTATTCCATGTTATTTAACAATTATTAAGAGTTGATGACTGGCGAGGTAAGCTTTGCACAGCAAAACTCTCATATAAAGACTGGACGAATTAGTTCGGTGGTAAGCCATGGTATTCAGTAATACCAGTCTTGAAACGGATTGTTGTCACATGTAATTGAAGTAGTGTATAAATTAACAATAACTCGTTAGGTGATGGGAAAAGTAGATTTATGCAGATTCCAGATTGGCCGCCGGATAAGTGCGAGATGCCCAACCTTTCCGAGCTAAACTCAAAGCTCATACTGAACCTCATGGTGCGCCGCATCATCGGTAAGTACAATCTCACTGACCCCAAGACTTACTTGCTGGTGGTGTCGTACATTCGACTCGTGGATAAGCTTGTAGATGACTACCAGCGTACTCGGAACACTCAGATTGAGTTTGTGACAACTCCAGGCAATGTTGTCTCCCCACTTATTTTCGCAACGAATCACTGCGAGTCCTTGCTCACAACTATGCTCCGGGTCATCCGGTTCGGCCAAAGAATCCGTCGTGACCCTAATGGACCGCCGATAGCGAAGAGGATCCAAGCTTTAAGCGGTGAGGTCTGGATGAGAGTGAATAACATGCGGTGTGCTATAGAGCATCTCGATGAACAGATTATAACGAATACCTGGAGTCCGAACGAGCCGCCGCAGCTTCTCCTTAAGAATGACTGCCTTACTCTGAATGGTGAGGAGATTTTTTACAGCGAGTTAGCCGATTGGGTGAAGCAATTGCATGCAGTCGGGATAGACCTGTCAACGCACGAAGTAGTATGAGCTAGGTACGCATCGCATACCCTACATGCCTATCGGGCATGTGTTTGGTGTTGAATAGTATTTAGTTCCCGCTCCATCACTAGTGTGTGGGAGCGGGAGCAAGAAAACTTATCAAATATTCGGTAAATGTTCTGGAAGGTGTTGGCGAATATCTTCGGCGCTATGCTTGGTGAGATTTTTATCAAGTTCGAAACTGACCAGTCTTTTAATCTGTTCCGGCAACTGGTTTCGCAGCAGGCCAAGAAAAGAGGGCTCTGCAATAATGAGCAATTGTTTAAACTTGTTTGCGTTGTGCGCGTCTTCCAGATAATTGGCAACGCTATGCGCAAAAACGTCGGCTTCGTGTTTTTTCGGGTCAGTGGGTTGTTCAAAAGTATGGCCGCCTGCGCCGGCGCTTTTGATTTTCCCCGGCAGGTCAGTGGTCATTTCCCGGTCATGTAAACGACCTTCCGAATGGGAAAGGTCATCGATTTCCTCTAAAGGAGAAGAGGGCGTTTCAGCAGTAAAAATGCGTGCGCGGCTGTTATCAGCAACGAGTATCCAGGTTGATTTCATAATTAATTCCTCTGCGTCAGATTTTGTTTAAAGAACACGCTATTTGCAAACTCCATTAAACCTAAAAAATCAGTTGGTGTTGTACAGCTGACTGTAGGATAGAGGAATCAGCTGTTTCAATCAATAAGTATTAATAGCTTTGTTTTGTTGCCATCTTGGTCACACAAAACCCTGCGGACGGGGTAAAATATCCATCCGGCATGAGGGCATAGATCACGGTTATGACTATCCCTTCAAATGTTCGAGTAAATTTGAATTAATATTCACCTATTCATCCAATCAATAATCACTTCATGCAACCAGCGTTTGTTCATTTAAGACTGCATACCGAATTCTCACTGGTGGACGGGATCGTCAAGATCAAGCCGTTGGTTAAGCGGCTGGCTGAGCTGAATATGCCGGCCGTGGCTGTTACCGAACACGCTAACCTTTTCTCTCTGGTCAAGTTTTATAAGGCCGCAATGGGGCAGGGCATCAAGCCTATCGCCGGTTCTGACGTCCTGGTTTTTAATCCTGAAGAGCCTGCCACGCCTTATCGGCTGACCTTGCTGGTCAATAATCATACGGGTTACATAACGCTGACCGAGCTGATTTCAAAAGCGTATCAGGAAGGCCAGCATCAGGGTGTGCCGATGCTCAGGCTGGAATGGATAGAGCAGAACCATGCCGGTTTAATCGCTTTGTCAGGCGCGATGAGCGGCGATATAGGCCGGGCGCTGTTAGCGGAAAACAAGGATGCGGCCAAGCGTCTGGCGCAGTTTTGGGGCGCGCTGTTCGAGCAGAGTTTTTACCTGGAATTGCAGCGCGTCGGCAAGCCGGAAGAGGAACGCTATATTGCCGCCGCGGTCGAGCTGGCTATAGAGACCGGCTTGCCTGTCGTGGCGACCAACGATGTCCGCTTTATCCACAAAAATGATTTCGACGCCCACGAAGTCCGGGTTTGCATCAATCAAGGGCGCGTGCTGGATGATAACCGCCGCCCCAAGGATTATACCGACCAGCAGTATTTACGCAGCGCCGAGGAAATGCTGGCGCTGTTTGCCGATATTCCGGAGGCGTTGGAAAACACCGTGGAAATCGCCAAGCGCTGCAACTTAAAACTCACGCTGGGGGAAAACTTCCTGCCCGATTTCCCGGTGCCGGAAGGCATGAATCTGGCTGAGTTCATGGCCAAGGAGGCCATGAAAGGCCTGGAAGAGCGTTTGCAGCACCATCCTGCGGTAGGCAACGGCACGGATGAGGAAAATCGGCGCGTTTACTATGAGCGCCTGGATTTCGAGCTGAAAATGATCACCCAGATGGGGTTCCCCGGATATTTCATGATTGTCGCCGACTTTATCCAATGGGCGAAAAACAACCTGATTCCTGTCGGGCCAGGGCGGGGCTCGGGCGCCGGTTCATTGGTGGCTTATGCGCTTAAAATCACCGACCTCGATCCTATCGAATTCGACCTGCTGTTTGAGCGGTTCTTGAATCCCGAGCGGGTTTCCATGCCCGACTTCGACGTGGATTTCTGCATGGACCGGCGCGATGAGGTGATTGACTATGTCGCCTGCCATTACGGCCGGGATCACGTCGCACAGATCATCACCTACGGTTCGATGGCGGCGAAAGCGGTGATCCGTGATGTTGGCCGGGTGCTGGGCTTTGGTTACGGCTTTGTCGACCGTTTGGCCAAGCTGATTCCCTTTGAAATCGGCATGACGCTGGAAAAAGCCCTGACCGACAGTCCTGAGCTTAAGCAGCTTTATGAGACTGAAGAAGAAGTCAAAACGCTGATCGACATGGCGCTGTCGCTGGAAGGAACCGCCAGAAACGCAGGCAAACATGCCGGCGGCGTGGTGATTTCGCCAACCAAGCTGACCGATTTTACGCCGCTTTATTGCGATCAGGACGGCAACAACCTGGTTACGCAGTTTGACAAGGACGATGTGGAAGCGGTCGGCTTGGTCAAGTTCGACTTCCTGGGGCTGCGCACGCTGACCATTATTGACTGGGCATTGCAGGACATCAACGCCAAACAAAAGTCACAAGGTGAGCCGCCGGTCGATATAACCGCCATCCCCCGGGATGATGCAGACTCTTATAAGCTGCTGACCAAAGCCCAGACCACAGCCGTGTTTCAGCTTGAGTCCAGAGGCATGAAAGAGCTGATCAAAAAACTCAAGCCTGACTGCTTCGACGACATTATCGCGCTGGTGGCTTTGTTCCGTCCGGGGCCTCTGGAATCGGGCATGGTGGATGATTACATCAACGTCAAGCACGGGGCCAAAGCGGAATATGCGCATCCGTTGCTGGAGCCTATTTTAAAGCCCACTAACGGCGTTATTCTGTATCAGGAACAGGTGATGCAAATCGCCCGCGAACTGGCGCTTTATACGCTGGGCGGCGCGGATATGCTGCGCCGGGCGATGGGCAAGAAAAAGCCCGAGGAAATGGCGAAAGAGCGGGAAAAGTTTACCTCCGGCGCGATTGCGAACCAGATTGATGAAAAAATCGCCACTTATGTCTTCGATTTGATGGAGAAATTTGCCGGTTACGGTTTCAATAAATCGCATTCGGCAGCTTATGCGCTGGTCGCCTATCAAACCGCCTGGCTGAAAGCCCATTATCCTGCCGAGTTCATGGCGGCGGTGCTTTCTGCGGATATGGACAATACCGACAAGGTCGTGGTGCTGATCGAGGAATGCCGGCAGATGAAGCTGGTCATCTGCCCGCCGAACATCAATGTTTCAAATTACAAATTCACCGTCAATGCAGACAATCATATCGTTTACGGCATGGGGGCGATCAAAGGCGTTGGCGAGGCGGCAATCGAGGACATGCTCAAGGAAAGGGCGGAAAACGGCCCGTTTTCCGGTTTCTATGATTTGTGCAAGCGCGTCGATTTAAGGAAAGTGAATCGGCGTGTGCTCGAGGCGTTAATTCGGGCAGGGGCGTTCGATGAATTCGACGATAACCGGGCGGCTCATTTGGCGGAGCTGCCAACCGTATTAAAAGTGGCCGAGCAGCACGGAAAGATGGCGCAAACAGGCCAGAATGACCTGTTCGGGTTGGCCGTTAACGTCGATCATGTGGATGACGCAGGCGCTTACGCCACAGCGGTCGAACCTTGGTCGGAAAACGAGCGGCTGGCGGCGGAAAAGCTGACTTTGGGCTTGTTCCTGACAGGGCATCCGATAGCCCAATATGAACCCGAACTAAAACAGATTACTCATGGAACCATAGCGTCGTTGCTGGCCGATGTGGAGCGATCCCGGGGTAAGATGGAGGCCAGGACAGCCGGTTTGGTCGTTGAAGTGAGAACCCGTCAGACCAAGCAGGGCAAAATGATGGGCTTTGCTACCATTGACGACAGAACCGGCAGGCTTGAAATCGCGGCCTTTAGCGATACCTATGAAAAATACCGGAGCATTTTTTCCCGTGACAGTCTTCTGGTTGCCGAAGGGTCACTCAGCATTGATGATTATTCGGGAACACTGCGCTTGACGGTGGAAAAGCTGTACAGCATGGAGCAAGCCAGGGAGGCCTTTGTCAGAAGTATTCAGTTGACCTGGGATGCCGCGGAAAATGAGCTGGAATCGGGCGCGTTTGCCGCAAGACTGGTTTCGGCTTTGGAACCTTTTAAAGGGGGGGGGTGCCCTGTAGGCATTAACTATACGGCGCAGTCTGCGCGCACAGCCGTCCGGTTAGGTGATGAATGGCGCGTGCATCCTACGGATGAACTGATTTCGCGCTTAAGGTCATTGTTTGGCGCTACGGCGGTGGATATCAGTTACAGATAAAAGGTTCAAGGCCTAAAGCCTTGAACCTTTGTTTCATCAGTTAAGACTCGGATCCCGTGTCTTGTTTTGGCGCTTCAACGGGTCTTGGCGCCGGTGCCGATTCAGCGGGAGCCGCCGGTTTAGGGGCTTCCGATTGCTGATTGCCGGTGTTAGCCTGGCTAGGAGCATGAGCTTGAGATTCCGGGCGCTCAGTCCTTTCCGCTCTTTCAGCAAAGTCATTGTCATAGGTCCGGACTGGAGCAGGACGAGGTTCGCCTCTGTTTTCACTGGAGGCTTCAGCTGAACTGCCGTTTGACTCGCCGTCTTCAGGTCTTTTGTAGTTAGGGTTGCGCGGTCTTCTGCGGTTTGGCCCTCTTCTGCTTCTTTTAGGTTGATCGCCAGCATGAGTAGAAACCTCCGGCGCACTTGCACTTGAAGTCGTCTCGCTGACAGCAACAGGCTCAGCCTTAACCTGCTCAGTTTTCGCTGCAGGCAGACTGGCGGGTTCAAGATTGCGCCTTACGTTCCGGCCTTGTTGACCTCGCGGGTTACGGTTAGGGCGCGCTGCACCTTCGGCTTGTTCCTGGCCTGGTCTTTGCGCTTGTTCGCCTGCCTGGCTTTGGTCTTGATTCTGACTTTGCCCTTGACCTTGACCTTGTCCGCGACCGCGACCGCGATTGCGGTCGCGTGTCCGGCCCTGGCCTTGTCGGCTGTCTTTGCCTCTACTTTGCTGGCCTTCACTGGCGGCCTTGGGCTTTTCAGCGACTTGAACGGTTCTTGTTTTTGCTTGAGGTTCTACGGCAGCAGTTGGGCCAATAAGTTTATGCCAGAAGCGTTTGACCAAGCTGGTCGACCCGGTAGTTTGGGGTTGGCTTTGGCTTTGCGCTGGTGCAGGCGAATCGTGTAAAAACTCTTTGATTGCCGGCTTTTCAGTGCTGTGCCTTATTTGCTGAGCAAACTCAGGGATCGCAATGTCCTCTGCTTTTATCTGTGAATAGCTGGGCTTTTCGTCAATAGCATCTTTTTCCTTGATACGCTCGATGTCGTAAGCAGGCGTTTCCAAGTGCTTGCTGGGCAGGATAATAATGCCGACTTTCAGTCTGGCTTCAATTTGTTCAATGGCGCTACGTTTCTCGTTTAGCAGGAAGGTCGCGCACTCAATCGGCAAATGGGCGATGACTTTTTCCGTGCCTTTCTTCATGGCTTCTTCTTCAAGAATACGCAGTACGGATAGTGCGACAGATTCTACGTTTCGAATCGAACCCTGGCCTTTGCACCGTGGGCAAGGTAGCTGGGTAGAATCGCCCAGAGAAGGACGCATCCGTTGTCTGGACATCTCCAGTAGGCCGAAACGCGAAATGCGGCTGGTTTGAATGCGGGCGCGGTCAATTTTAAGCGCGTCGCGCAGATGATTTTCAACCGTTTTCTGGTTTTTGTTGGACATCATATCGATAAAGTCGATAACAAACAATCCGCCTAAGTCGCGCAGTCTTAATTGGCGCGCAATTTCATCTGCGGCTTCCAGGTTGGTATTCAGCGCCGTTTCTTCAATGTCGCTGCCTTTTGTGGCGCGTGCAGAGTTGATGTCAATCGAGGTCAGCGCTTCAGTGTGGTCGATGACGATCGAGCCGCCTGATGGCAGCGACACTTCGCGGCCGTAAGCCACTTCGATTTGAGATTCAATCTGGTAGCGGTTAAACAAGGGAACAGCGTCCTGATACAGTTTTGCCTTGGGCAAAAAGTGCGGCATGACTTGTTTTAAGAAGTTTTGCACCAGTTTGAAGGAGTCTTCGTTGTCTATCAAAATTTCATCAACATTGCCGCGCAAATGGTCGCGCAGGGCTCTGATGATCACGTTGCTTTCCTGGAACACCAGGAACGGCGCGGCTTGCTCGCTGGAAGAGCGCTCTATGGCTTCCCATAGCTGCATCAGGTAATTCAAGTCCCATTGCAGTTCTTCGACGTTTTTGCCGCATCCGGCAGTTCGGATGATGAGGCCCATGCTTTCAGGGATCTCAAGAGCAGCCATGACTTCGCGCAAGTCGCTGCGGGTTTCGCCTTCTATGCGCCGTGAAATGCCGCCCGCTTTAGGGTTGTTTGGCATCAGCACCAGATAGGTGCCGGCCAAGCTGATGTAAGTTGTTAACGCAGCGCCTTTGTTGCCCCGTTCTTCTTTTTCAATCTGAACAACGATTTCCTGACCTTCTTTAATCAGGTCTTTTATGGCAGGCCGGCGGCCTTCACTTTCGGTACCTTCCTGAGTTTGGCGGTAGAGTGGGGAGATTTCTTTGAAAGGCAAAAAGCCGTGTTTTTCAGCGCCGTAGTTTACAAAGGCCGCTTCTAAGCTGGGTTCTACGTGGGTAACGATGCCCTTGTAAATGTTGGATTTTTTTTGTTCTTTCGAAGGTACTTCAATGTCAAAATCATAAAGCTTTTGACCGTCTACCAAGGCAACTCGCAGTTCTTCTGGCTGCGTAGCGTTGATAAGCATTCTTTTCATTCAATATTCCTTTTTGTTTCCTGCTCCAAATATCAGATTTTACTGGACAGACTGTTTTTGGTCATCGTGCTAAGTTAAGTTTGTAAGGACAAAACGGGTGTTTCATTGGCCAATGATAACTTTTAGCTTAGTTTTCTACGGTCTGTATATCGTTTCTATGCGTCGTAATTGGTATCGTGGTTTTCACATTCAGCGAAGACCCGATAGGTACGCAGGCCGATACTAAGCAAATAAATATTCTTTTTCAGTCTTGGTTGTAAATTCTGTCTTAAACAGGCGTTATAAATCGTTCTTCATGGGTCGAACGATGAACCCGAAAATCTTACAATGATGAGGTAGCGCTGTGAAAGCGCTGAGTTAATCACCACTGGGCAGCCCCCCAGGGCGGTTTCATTATCGAAATCCGCAGAGCAAGAGCATGTTTTTATATCAAAAACTAGCCTAATATAGCAACCTTATTGCATTACATCAATTTAAAGAATCAATCGTAACCAGATGCTGGTATTATTTGCACTATGAATAGTGAAGAAAAAAGCGCAATACCCAAGGTTCAGTTGGTTGAAATTAATGATGAGAATTGTGACCAGAGATTGGACAATTTCTTAATTGCCCGCCTGAAGGGAGTTCCCAAAAGCCGTATTTACCGGATCGTCCGCAAAGGTGAAGTCAGGGTCAATAAAGGCCGCGTCGATGTTAAGTATCGTTTGGCTGCAGGCGATATTGTCAGAATCCCGCCGGTAAGAGTGGCCGAAAAGACAGAGGAAACTTTCGTCGGCCAAAGCCTGAAAGATGCTCTGCAAAAAAACATCTTATTCGAAGACGACGCATTTTTAGTTTTAAACAAACCGGCGGGGTTTGCCGTCCACGGCGGCAGCGGCATTAATTCGGGCATTATCGAGGGGCTTCGGCAGATAAGGCCGGAAGCCCATTTTCTGGAGCTTGTGCACAGGCTTGACCGGGATACCTCAGGTTGCCTGCTGGTGGCAAAAAAGCGCAGCGCCTTGCGTAAACTGCATGAGCTATTCCGGGACGATCACGTTCATAAAACTTATATTGCCTTGTTGGCAGGGCAATGGGCCAAAAAGAAGTTGGTGGTCACCGCGCCTTTGCTGAAAAATGTCAGCAAGGGCGGTGAGCGCATGGTCGTTATCAGCCAGGCGGGCAAAGAGGCTGAAACGCTATTCAGGCGCTTGAAATTATTCCGCGACTCGACTTTGGTTGAGGCCTCGCCAAAAACCGGGCGCACCCATCAAATACGCGTTCATGCCGCCAGTTTGGGGCATCCTATAGTGGGTGACGACCGTTATGGCATAGACGAGGTTAACCGTGGATTTAAAGCCAGAGGCTATAAGCGCATGTTTTTGCATGCGGAAAAATTGAAGTTTCAGCACCCTGTCACCGGCGAGCCGTTGACGATTTTGGCGCCTTTACCTCAGGAATTGGAAGATTTGTTAAAAAATGAAGAACAGGTTTGATTTAATCATATTTGATTGGGACGGCACCTTAGTCAACTCCATAGACTGGATTGTGCATTGCCTGCAAACGGCAGCGGTGCAATGCGATTGCGTTATTCCTGAGCGGCAGGCTGCAAAGGATGTGATCGGCTTGAGTATCAAGAATGCAGTTGATGCGCTGTTTCCTGGGATTGATGAGGCGACGCTGGATCGACTGGTCGCCTGTTACACTCAGGAATACCATTCCAAGGAAGCCGGCAGGGAGGATTTCTTTTCCGGCGTTTATGACATGTTGGTGGAACTAAAACAGACAGGCTATCAACTGGCGGTCGCTACCGGGAAAAACAGGTCGGGCTTGCAGCAGGCATTGCAGGCGACGGGAACGGAAGAGCTGTTTTGTGTTACCCGCTGTGCGGACGAGACCGCCTCCAAGCCGGATCCGAGGATGATACGGGAGATTATTCAGCATGCCAATGCAGCCAATGAACGGACGTTAATGGTGGGCGATTCCATCCATGACTTGCAAATGGCGCTGAATGCCCAAATATCATCGGTCGCCGTGTCGTGCGGGGCTCATCCCGAAAAAGTATTGCAACAATATAATCCGCTGATGTGCTTGCAGCAGCCGGCGGAACTACTGAATATTATTAGAGGTTAAGAAGTAATGGAAGATCAGGTTAAAACAGATGCAACTCGCGAATCCAGTTGGGAGCGTGAAGTCATTGAGAAATTGGCTTTGGCGGCAGTCACAGAGCAAAGAAGAGCAAGACGTTGGGGTATTTTCTTTAAGGGCTTGATGTTCTTGTATTTGCTCGCTGCGCTTGGCGCGGTAATGTACCCGAAATTCAAGCAGGATATTGGCGTGGGTGGTGAATACCATACTGCCGTCGTTGATGTGGTTGGCGCTATTGCAGAAGGTAAAGAGGCCAATGCGGACAGTATTATTGAGAGTCTGAGAAATGCGGTTAAGGACAAACACACCAAAGGCATTATTCTGCATGCCAACTCGCCCGGCGGCAGTCCTGTGCAGTCCTCTTATGTTTATGAGGAAATCAGGAAAATAAAGAAAGAGCATCCTGATTTGCCGATTTTTACCGTGGTCAGCGATATTTGCGCATCAGGCTGTTATTTCATCGCCTCGGCAAGCGACAAGATTTTTGTTAATCCCTCCAGCCTTGTCGGTTCGATAGGCGTGCTGATGGATGGCTTTGGCTTTGTTGATACCATGCAAAAGATGGGGGTGGAACGTCGATTGCTGACGGCGGGCGCTCATAAAGCCATGCTCGATCCTTTTTCGCCGCCCAAAGAAGATGAAACACGCTTCATGCAAGGTCTGTTGGATCAGGTGCATCAGCAATTCATAGGCGCTGTCAAAGCCGGTCGTGGCGACAGGCTTAAAGAAACGCCGGATATGTTCTCAGGCCTGGTCTGGACGGGGGAAGAAGGCGTGAAACTGGGTGTTGTCGACGCCTTTGGTAATGAGGATTCTGTGGCCAAGGAGCTGATCGGCGCCGAAAAGCTGGTTGATTTCACCCAGCAGGAGCAATTGCTTGATAAATTGGCAGGCAAGCTGGGAGCGTCTTTTGGTCAAGCTATCGGCAGCTTGGTTCAGGGCTTGTCATTACGGTAACAGGTTCAGTGTAGATTCAGGGTGATGCATTAAGATTATTCACTATTGAACTAAAGCTCTGGATTGCCCATGAGAAACCTGATTAAAGCAGTTGCGCTGATGTTCTTGCTGTCCGATGCCTGTTTCGCAGAAAACAATCTGCTGCTGGCGGGCATCAGCCTGGATGAGGCGACCAAGCAAATAATTGAAGGCACTAAGAATAGGGTGCTCGGCGCCACAACAGAAATTATTGACGGCAGAGAGGTATATGTCATTAAAGTTTTAACGCCTGATGGCCGTATTCAATATTATAAAATCGATGCCGAGACCGGCGAATTAATAGGTTAAACCGGAGCCGATAAAGTATGCGTATTCTTGTCGTTGAAGATGAAGTAAAACTCTGCCAGCAGATTCAGCAGTTTTTTGCCGATAAAGGGTTTGCCGTCGATACAGCCAACACCGGCCGTGATGGGTATTACATGGGCAAGGAGTATCCGATTGATGCGGCTGTTATCGATATCGGCCTTCCCGATTTTTCCGGCATCGAACTCATCAAGCGCTTGCGCAAAGACAAGGTTAGCGTCCCCATCCTGATTTTAACGGCCCGAAGCCGCTGGCAGGAAAAAGTGGAGGGGCTTGAAGCCGGGGCTGACGATTATCTGATCAAACCTTTTCATTACGAAGAGTTGCTGGCCAGGATTAACGCCCTGATAAGGCGCTCAGTCGGACAGGCCCACCCCGTATTGACCCACGACAATATTGAGCTGGATACGGTGGCGCAGGAAGTCTCGGTTTCCGGCGTGAAACTGGAATTAACGGCTTATGAATACAAGGTGCTGGAATATTTGATGTTCCGCAAGGGCGAGGTTATTTCAAAATCGGTTCTGACGGCGCATATCTATGATGAAGATTTTGAGCGCGACAGCAATGTGCTTGAGGTTTTTATCGGCCGATTGCGAAAAAAGCTTGATCCTGACGGAACGCGCAAGCCCATTGAAACCTTGCGCGGCCGGGGTTATTTGATCTCAGCCAAGCAATCCTGATAGATTTTTAATTCCTCATCCAAAGACGTGAGTGCAAGTTAAATCATTAAGTTTTCGATTGCTGGTTTCGGCAGGTTTTGTGCTTGCTGGCTTCTTCGCGCTTGTTTCCATCGTTCTTGAACAGAGTTTTCGCGAAAGCACCGAACAGGCATTAAAAGAAAAGTTACAGATTCAGGTTTACTCTCTTTTGTCGGCTGCCGAGCTGAAAAACACCGGCGAATTAAGCATGCCGGCTAGCTTGCCGGAGCCAAGGTTTGCAACGCCGGGTTCCGGGCTTTATGCCTTTATTCTGCTGGCAAAAAACAATCTGGTTTGGCGTTCGCCATCGGCAATCGGGTTGGATGTGATTAGCCCGCCTGAATTAAGCTCCGGGAATTCGGTGTTTTTGCTAAATGAGCAGGGCCGTTATGTCTTGCATTACAACGTCATCTGGCAGAATGTGGCCGGTGTGGAACGTGAGTACATTTTTACCATAGCTGAGGATGCCCAGTTTGTCAGTCACCAGGTTGAGAGTTTCCGCAAAACATTAAGAGTCTGGCTGCTGGTTCTGGGCGTGGTCTTAATCTTTATCCAGTTTGCCTTGTTGCGCTGGAGCTTAAAGCCCCTGCGGATAATCGTTAAAGACCTTGAGGCGGTGGAAAAAGGCAGCAAAACCCATTTGGACGGCTACTATGCAACCGAACTGGAAGGCCTTGCCGGTCATCTTAATGCCTTCATCAACAGCGAACGGGCGCATCTGGAGCGTTACCGCAACGCGCTGGCGGATTTGGCGCATAGCCTGAAAACGCCGCTGTCGATATTGCGTGGCTGTGTTGAGTCTGTCAGCGTCAACAAGGAGTCGGTGACAGAACAGATTCTCCGCATGGATGAAATCGTCGAGTATCAATTGCAGCGGGCCGCTGCAAAAGGCGAGCATAAAACCACCCGAACTGTCGATGTCTCGGCGGTTATCAACAAAATAAGCGCATCGTTAAGCAAGGTTTATCTCGATAAACAGATAGTTTTCGATATCGCAATGCCCGAACAAAGCCCGATTTATATCGAAGAAGGCGACCTGTATGAAATAGCCGGCAATTTGCTCGATAACGCCTGCAAGTGGTGCAGGCACTCGGTCAAGGTCAGCGCTTCCCTGAATGAGCGCAAAGGCAGGCGGAATTATGCTGTATTGCTGCAAATCGAAGATGACGGGCCGGGCATTCCTGTTGGTAAGCTGAATGAAATCCTGAAAAGAGGCGTCCGCGCCGATGAAAACATTCACGGCCACGGCATCGGCATGGCAGTGGTTTATGAGTTGATCGGGCTGCTGGGCGGTAAACTGGAAGGCAGCAAAAGCGAAGCACTGGGCGGCATGAAGTGGAGCGTTTATTTGCCGTGACTCTTAAGAGCGTAAAAGCCCGAATATGAATCGACATATTCAGAAATTGGTTTAAATCTCTGCGGTCTTCATTCACCTTGCTTACGCCTCGCTTTGTTTGATAGTCTGTGATTTTAAAGGACTTTTATGTTAGGCTTCATTGCATCCGCCCAACTACTTATATGTTCGAATATCGAATGCACCGCGACGTTCTCTTTATTTACACACCTATTCCGGCATCAAGATTATGAAACGAATTTTATCCATGCTCATTTTTTGTCTCGGCGTTGCTCATTATCCGGTAGCAGCCAATACCGGCGCGCAGCCGGAAATAACGGCTGATGAACTTGAACGCCAAATTCATCAGCTGATAAACAGGGAGCGGCAAAACCACGGTTTGTCCCAATTGGATAAGGATGAGCTGCTCGCCGCCATCGCCCGCAAACATAGCCGCGACATGGCGAACTATCATTTTTTCAGTCACACGAATTTGCAGGGGGAAGGTCCCGTCGAACGGGCTAAAAATCATGGATGGGATAGGAAAAAACAAGCCGACGCTAATACCTGGGCCATCGGTCCGGGTGAAAACATATTTATGACTCATCTTTACGACAAGGTTGTTACTATAAAAGAAGGCGATGTAACGGTAAAAAAGGAATACGCATGGAAAACCCCGGAAGAAATTGCGCAATCGACCGTGCAGGGGTGGATGGACAGCCCGCCGCATCGAAAAAACATCCTGTCGCCGAAATACGATCAACAAGGCATTGGGGTCACTATTTCAGGGCACGAAATTTATGTCACGGAGGATATGTTTTAACTTTATCGCTGGATGGCTTAGAAAACGTGAGGGTCGAAGTATAGGAGTAACACAGCTGGACGGGGTATGTGTTATAAAGTTGGTTTTTGACCTGACATAAGGTTTTACTTCAAACATGACTCACGATACGCTAAACATCAACCTAGATGCGCTATTGTCAAATTACCTTGTGCAGCTTCAGCATCTGCTTGATGGAATAAGCTTGCTTGAAACAGGATCGGCAGTTGTTACAGAAGAGGAAGTTGCTGAGTCGAGACACTTCATGTCATTTTATCCTGCCCAAAACGCGCGACTGACATTTCCAGAGGCTGTTGCCTTTGCTAACGATTGGTTGTTGAAATCCTTTCTTCGAGACTCAATTGAAATCACAGGGTTATTTCTCGATGATTGTCTTACCGTATGTGATCTGATTGATATTTCTGGCAAAGAAGAAATGCTTCGTAGTGATGTAAATCAAATTCTCGATGTTCAGTCAAGCAAGAACCACAAACTCAATTTTCCGAACAAGGTTTCAATGTTGGAGAAAAAAATTGGTATAACTTCTCCATATGGCAATCATATTTTGTCCATTAATCGCGCTCGAGCTTGTGTTGTACATAGATTAGGAATTGTCTCTGCACAAGATGTAGATCAGCAGAATGAACTTACTATCAAATGGCTCCACTACCAAATGATAGCGCGAGAAAATGACACTGGTAACGAACAAATCATTAAGGAGTCTGGAACTATTGTCAAAGGTGGTTCAACAATTGCCATACACTGGATTGATCATGTAAAGGTATTTCAGTTAGGTGAGCGAATATCGCTTACACCGCTTGAGCTATACGCATGTATTGTTACATTTTGGCGTTTTGGCAATTCTATTGATCAGGCTATAAAAAACTATGCTATTTCATTGGGACTATTACCCAGCGAAGAGAATCCAGGAAAGTGATAGGCTTAGCTGAGCAACAAGTAGCCCAATGGAGAGCGTTAAGCTGTAATGATCGGAATGATCTAACTCAAATCCCGCTCTGACTTTTCAATCGGTTTTTATGGTCGATTATTTTGAATATTGTGCGTTGCCTCGGCAACTGCTCCTGCATTGGTCGCTTATCTGGGCCTGCTAATTGGAGATGTAATAAATGATACTTTTCTTGCTTGAATTGCCAAGTGTGGCGATGGCGTTGTTAATAATCGGAACGACGGTTGTCTTGGCCTGGGCTATTGCTGAAATGGTCCACCGCTTCCCCTTGGCGAAACTCAAGCCGTCGTTTTGCAACATGCTGCCTGCCTTGGGCGGCGCCATGATGGCGGGCTACGTGATTTTTTCTGCCTTGGTCGCCAACACTATTTGGCGTGACAAGGAATTCGCCCTGCAGGCTGTGCACCAGGAAGCACGTTCACTCAGCTTTGCGGCCAGGATAGTTGATGCGCAACGTTATCCAGAATTGGGCGCGTCGATTGCCGCCTATGCCAAGGCAGTGACGCAGGAAGAGTGGAAAACCATGTCGGATGGGGTCGAAAGTGCCAGCGCCCGGCAAATCCTCGACAACTTGCACCGGACTGTGCTGACCGGTTTACCCGGCCTGCCGAACGAAATGCGCAAGTCGCTGATCGCCTCCTTGAAGGAAGTCGAAGTAGCCCGGCAAAACCGGCTGATGGCCGCGACCGATAACATTCCCGGAGAAGTGTGGTCAACCGTAGTGTTGACGGCGCTGGTGGTGCTGCTCTTTTCGGCATTTGCGCACCAGCATGACCGGGCTGCCGCCCGAGTTATGGCTACCCTGTTCGGGGTGATGATCGGATCGATGATGTTTTCCATCATCGCTGTTGATCGTCCGTTTATCGGCAAGGTTTCGATTTCGAACGCGCCGATTGCCAAACTATGGGAAAACCGCTGAGGCAAGGCAGCATGCCTTGTTCTGTTCTAAAATTTACAGAACCTTTTCCAATATCTCCAAGCGCAAATCTGCAACTTTAGGCAGCCATAGCTCCGGGTTCACCGGAAACGCTTTGCTTACTCCGGTGCGCCGGTAACCGCGCCGCTCGTAAAATGCGAGCAGTTCATTCCTGCATGAGATGACGGTCATAACCGATTTATTGACGCTCCAGGTTTCCTGCGCGGCTTGCTCTGCTGCTTCCAACAGCTGCTTGCCTACGCCTCTTCCCTGTATTGGCGGACTTACTGCCAGCATGCCCAGGCAAACCTGTTCCCCCTGTCTCTGCAAATGCACCGAGCCGATCAGTTTCGCTTCAGCCCTGCACAGCAAAAACATGGAATCGTCGCTTGAGATTAATCGCAGGATTTCTTCAGTGTCGGTTCTGAGCCCGGCCAGCAAATTAGCTTCCGTGGTCCAGCCTTGTTTGCTGGGTTCGCCGCGATAAGCCGCGTTAACCAAGGCGGCAATCTGCCCGGCATCCTGTTTTTCCGCCTTGGACAGCCAGTGCGTCAACGTCATGGTCAAAGCAACAGCTCTATAGCATCGCATTCGTCGGCGGCCAGTTCAAAATCGAAAATCGCCAGGTCTTCGCGCATGTGGCTTTCCGAGGTGGTGCCCGTCAACGGAATAATTCCGATCTGGCTCAAGTGGCGGAAAAATATCTGGGCGGCGCTACGCCGGTATTTCGCCGCCAGAGTTTGCAGCGTGGCGTGGGCCAAGACATTGGGATTGGCGGTCAGCGTCCAGAAGCTTTGGTAAATTATCCGGTGTTCCCGGCAAAAATCACGGATAGCGCGGTCGTACCCGGACTCCGCATAAAAACGGTTCTGGATAACAGCCGGTTTGATCTTGGCATCTCGATACAAAAGCTCAAACTGCTGTGGGTCGTAGCAATTGCTGATTCCCAGTTGCTTGGCGCCGCCGCTGTGAAATATCTGCTCCATCGCCTGCCATGCTTCCAGTGTGTGCTGCTGGTCTGCCAGCGGTGAATGCAGCACCAGACAATCCAAATAAGGGGTTTGCAGGTTTTTCAGCGAGGCCTGGAATGATTGCGCGACTTGCTCGCTGAGACTGGCGTTGGGGTCATAAGGCACTTGCATCGGGTCTTGTCCGCTGAGCGGCGTGAATTTGCTTTGCAGATAAAGTTCGCTGCGGTCTATCCCGCGATGCAGACAGGCGGCCACGCCGTCGCCGGCCCCCGCTTCGTTGTAATGCTTGGGCTGGCAGGCGGTGTCAATGCCGCGAAAACCCAATTCGATAGCCTGTTCCACCAGTGCCGCCGTGCGGTCTTTCTTCCAGGCCGTACCGTAAATAATCCGGGGCATCCGCACGCCGTAAGCGGATGTCAAAAAGTCGTTAGGGTTCATAAGCATTCCTGTGGAAATGTCGGGCTTTGATTATCCTCACACGCCTTTGCTGCGATTTTCCATACGCCGCAGCAGTTCAGACATGACCAATCGATACAGCTCATCGCCCAGATATTTGTCCTCAACGCCGCTGTCGATGTTGGGGTTGTCATTGACTTCGATCACATAGCCTTTGCCGTCTTTTTCCTTGACGTCAACGCCGTATAAGCCGTTGCCTATGGGTTGCGTCGCTTTTAATGCGGCGTCGAGCACGGCTTTGGGGACTTCAAAAGTCGGCAAGGTGGCAAAATTGCCGCTGTCGATCCTGTTGCCGCCGTGACGGTAAATCTGCCAGTGGTTTTTAACCATATAGTAACGGCAGGCGTACAACGCCTTGTTGTTAAACACGCCAATGCGCCAGTCAAAATCGGTATAGAGAAATTCCTGAGCCAGCAGCAGCGCGGATTTCTGGAACAATTCTTCCACTTTGAGTTCCAGTTCTTGCCGGTCGTTAACTTTAACAATGCCGCGGGAAAATGAGCCGTCCGGGATTTTTATGACGACCGGAAAACCGGCTTCCGCTTCCACTCTGTCCAGGTGGGCGGCATTGCCCTTGTGCAGCAGCCAGGTCTTGGGTGTTGGCACTTTATGCGTGCGAAACAGGTCGGCCAGATAAACCTTGTTGGTGCAGCGCAGCATGGAGGTCGGGTCATCGATAACCACCAGCCCCTCGGCCTCGGCCTTTTTGGCGAAACGGTAGGTGTGGTGGTCTATAGACGTGGTTTCGCGTATGAACAGGCCGTCAAATTCGGGCAGCCGCACATAATGTTGCTGCGTTATCAATTCGATTTCAATGCCCAGTTCTCTGCCGATTTTAATGAATTTTTTAAGCGCGCCCATATTGCTGGGCGGCAACTCTTCTTCCGGGTTGATCAGTATGGCAAGATCGAATCGCGCCGCTTTGCGGGTGCGTCCTTTGCGCCAGACTTTCTTGCTGAAGTTATCCAACGCGTTGGCAAAGGCGGTTTGCATGTCATCATTCAGATGGCGATGCGATATGGGTTTCAGGCCGATGATTTCCCATTGCTGCCGACAGCGCAACGTCACTTCCAGAATTGGACAGGGGAATCGTTCAAACAGCAGTCTCGCCAGTTCCTGCAAAGCCGGGTCAGACGTGGTGCCAAAATAGCTCAGCAGGGTTATTTCACTGTCTTTGTTATAACCTTTAAAAGCGCGTTCCAGCGTTTGCGACAAGTCTTCAATTTGCAGGCGGTAGAGCGCTTTTTTGCCCAGATCGTTAAGCACTTTAACGGAAGGGATAACGTGATGGCCTCTCGCCTCGGCCAGCAAAGAACAGTAATAGCCGTCAGAAAGATAGCGATAGCTGCTGCAAAGATTGATGACGCGGACACGTTGTTGAGACTCGCCTTGCTCGGTCGCAAGATAGGTTTCAAATGTGATCACCTGATCACTGGGGTAATAGGGGCTCCAGTCGGAAAGATTATCAACAACCAGAATGGTGCGTGCCATAGAAAAAAATCCTGTAGTAAGATGGTGCGTAATTCTGGAACCAGTCCGTTATTTGTACAAGGGGTTTCTGTGGGTATTGAGAAATATTTCATGATTAACTTAACTGGGGCTATGCTTAAGAAAATTTTTAGTGCCCGTGCGGGTATCAGGTAACCGTTATGCTTCCTTTTGCTGTTATTGATACAGATGTCTTTCCTGCAAGTTATGCAGCCGGCCGGCAGCGCTGGCTGGCTCAGCTTAAGGAAATGCCTTGCCAAATGAAATATTCGCCTTATCAATGTCCCGGTGTCGGGCCTGAAGGGGAGTTACTGATTACCGACACGGTCTGGATGGGGCCGGAAGACGCCTCAAGGGTGCTGGTTCTGATTGGCGGAACGCATGGCATTGAAGGCTTTGCCGGGAGCGCCGTGCAGCTTGACCAGCTGCGCCTGATCGCCGGGGGGGTAGTCGCCATTCCTGCCGATACGGCGGTGTTGATGATACATGCGCTGACGCCCTGGGGGTATGCCTGGCAGCGGCGCTGTGACGCGGACGGCGTTGACCTTAACCGCAATATTGTCGATTTTTCCTTGGCCTTGCCTGAAAATAAGGGCTATGAACTGCTGCGGGAGACGTTTTATTGGCCGGATGCCATGCAAAGAAAGCGCCGGCTTGCTGAATTTGAACGGCAGCATGGCCGTGCGGCGCTGGAAGAAGCCATCAGCGGCGGGCAGTATAGCGATCCTGCCGGGCCGTTTTATGGCGGCAAAGCGCCGGCGCACGGCAGGCTGGTCACTGAAGACCTTATATGTAAATATGATCTGCATGGGCGGGACTTGGCGGTCATCGATGTGCATACGGGTTTAGGGTCATACGGCTATGGTGAAATTATTTGCGACCATGATCCAAACAGCGAGGGGACATTTGCGGCGCGTCAGTGGTACGGCGATTCAGTTGCTTCGCCTGCGCTGGGCACGTCCAGTTCGGTTCCCAAAACAGGGTTGCTCGATTATGCCTGGCACGCCATCATGAACCAGCGCAGTTGTTACATCACGCTGGAATTCGGCACCTTCAGCACCGATCAGTTGTTCGAAATATTATTGCTTGATCACCAGCTTTGGGCGCAACAGGATAATATGCAATCCCGTCTGGAGCACAGCAAAGTCATGCGCCATCATTTCTGCCCGGATGAACAGGCATGGCAGGAAATGGTGTTGTTTCGCGCCAGACAGGTGATTGGTCAAGGCTTGCAGGGGGTGTCGTCTTGCTGATCGCCGGTAATGCTCATATCCGTCCCGCCCAGTTAACCGATCTTGATGATCTGGTGGCTCTTGAGAACGCCTGCTTTGAAACCGATAAATTAAGCCGGCGCAGTTTCAAGCATTGGATAACCACGGAACACCGTGCCTTGCTGGTTGCGGAGGTGGCAAAGCGCGTTGAAGGCTATATTCTCATCATTTATCATCCCGGCACGCGTCTGGCCAGAATCTATTCGATAGCCGTGTCTCAGCAGCAAAGAGGCGCAGGCATAGCCAAATTGCTCATGTCAGCAGGAGAGCAGGCAGCCCATGATGACGGCCGGTTATATTTACGTCTTGAAGTGAGCGTGGATAATACGCCGGCTATTAAATTGTACGAATCGCTGGGTTTTCAGAAGTTCGGGATATACCGTGATTATTATCAGGATCACAAGGATGCCTTGCGCTATCAGAAGCGTATCCGCCGCTATCCCGATACCTTGCAGCACAGGTCGGTGCACTGGTTAAGGCAAACAACGTCGTTTACCTGCGGCCCGGCATCCTTGATGATGGCTATGCATGGACTTAACAGGGCTTATCAGCCATCGCCGGAAGAAGAGCTCAATCTGTGGCGCGAGGCCACTACCATTTTTATGACCTCGGGGCATGGCGGTTGCCACCCGATAGGTTTGGCGCTGGCGGCAAAGCGCCGCCAATTTGCTGTTGAAGTCTGGGTTAATCAAACAGGAACTCTGTTTATAGACGGTGTCCGGGATGAGAAAAAAAAGCAGGTCGTTGAGTTGGTCGATAACGACTTTAAGCGCGAGGCAAAAGAGCAGGGCATCAAAATACATTATGCCAACATTACCCAGAATGATTTGATCAGCGCCTTCAAGTCCGGGGCGATACCGTTAATTCTTATTAGCACCTTTCGGATGGATCGCAAAAAAGCGCCGCACTGGGTGGTGATGAGCGGCTTTGATGATGACTGCCTGTACATGCATGACCCTGATCCCGAAGAGGGGCGTCAAAGCGAACTTGACTGTCAGTTTATTCCCATTGCCTGCGAAGATTTTGACCGGATGTCCAGTTTCGGCAAGAACCGGCTAAGGACGGCGGTGATTATCTGGCCTGCTTAGATTATTACAGGAATGGGTTGTGTTATCAGCATTATTCAACGATAATAGCCATCCTTTAGCCAGTATGGCTGATTATAATGGTGACCGTGTCGGTCCTCTCGCAACGATACGCTGTAAACCCCGCCAGGTCCGGAAGGGAGCAACGGTAGCAGCAAAATCGTGTGCCGGGATGTGGCTGGTGCGGTTACCGCCCACTTATTACTACCTTACGAGCCTGCAATGAATTATCAGGTTCTCGCCAGAAAATGGCGTCCCCATAATTTCACAGAAGTCGTCGGACAAGAGCATGTCGTCAAATCGTTAATGAACGCTTTGCAGCATGACCGGCTTCATCACGCCTATTTATTCACCGGTACGCGCGGCGTAGGCAAAACCACCATTGCCCGGATTCTAGCCAAAGCCATCAATTGCGAAAATCTCCAGGATTTTAATCCCTGCGGCGTGTGCAGTGTGTGCCGCGATCTGGATGAAGGCCGGTTCCTGGACTTGATCGAGGTGGATGCGGCATCGCGCACCAAAGTGGAAGATACCCGGGACTTGCTGGATAACGCCCAATACGCCCCCAATCACGGACGCTATAAAGTCTATTTGATTGACGAGGTGCACATGCTGTCCGGGCACAGCTTCAATGCCTTGTTGAAGACGCTGGAGGAGCCGCCTCCGCACGTCAAATTCCTGCTGGCGACAACAGACCCCCACAAAATTCCCGTCACCGTGCTGTCCCGCTGTTTGCAGTTTAATCTCAAGCGCTTGCTGCCCGGCCAGATTTTCAACCAGATGGAGTCCATCCTTCAACAGGAAAAAATCGACTCCGAAGCCTCCGCTTTAAAATTACTGTCACGGGCTGCCGACGGCAGTATGCGCGATGGCTTAAGCCTGCTGGATCAGGCCATTGTTTACGGCAATGGCAAAGTGAGTGCCGAAGATGTCAGCGCCATGTTGGGCACCGTCGCGCAGCAGCCGGTTGAGGAGATATTAACAGCTCTGGCCGAGGGCGATGCGGCGGCGATACTCGACAAAATAAACGAAATAGCCCATTTGACGCCGGATTTTAGTGATGTGCTGCAGCAGATATTACAGGTTCTGCACCGTATTGCGCTGGTGCAGCAAATACCGGATGCGGTAGATCATGAGTTTGATATGGAAATGGTGGCTGCACTGGCATCCAGGTTCACCCCTGAAGATGTGCAGCTTTATTATCAGATAGGCCTGGTAGGGCAAAGAGACCTTGACCTGGCGCCCGATCCGCGCAGCGGTTTTGAAATGGTCATGCTGCGCATGCTGACGTTCAGGCCGGCCGGTACGGCATCGGCGCCGGTTAAACCGGTTCAGGCTCCCCAAGCCGCTAGCAAGCCTCAGGCGCAGCCTGTTTATAGCGAGCCACAGCCTGAGCATAGTCAGCCGCAGCCTGCTTACAAACCCGAGCCGAAAGAGCAACCCGCTGCCGTCGCTGAAAAAAATGTTCAGGAAAGCGTTGTGCAAAAACACGATGCCAATTGGGCGGAAATGGTTGCAGCAATGAAGATCAGCGGCTTGACCAGGGAGCTGGCTCATAATTGTGTGCTGGAAAATATTGACGATACAGTCTGCACCTTGATCTTGGATCCTGGACATAAACAATTGCGCAGCAGCCGCACGGAAGAAAATCTGCAAAAGGCGCTGCAGGATTATCGCGGAACGCCGCTGAAACTGGTCATCAATACCGAAAAAACGGCGATTGACACGCCGGCGGTGCAGTTGACCAAAGAGCGCGAAGACAAACAGCAGGCGGCAGTTGACGCCATCAATTCAGACAGCAATATTCAGGCTCTAAAAGAGCATTTTGGTGCCAGGATTATGCCCGGCACGATAGAGCCTGTATAACGAGAACGGAGGAAAAATATGAAAAATGCACTGGGTAATATCATGCAGCAAGCCCAAAAAATGCAGGAAGACCTGAAGAAAGCACAGGAAGAACTGGCCTCCATGCAAGTCATGGGTGAATCCGGCGGCGGCTTGGTTACCATCCTGATGACCGGCAAGCGCGAAGCCAGAAAAGTGACCATCGATCCGTCCCTGCTGGGCGAAGACAAGGATATGCTGGAAGACCTGGTTGCTGCGGCCATCAATGACGCCGTCAACAAGGTCGGGAAAATGAAAAAAGAAAAAATGGCGGGCATAACCGCAGGACTTCCGTTGCCTCCAGGATTTCAACTGCCTTTTTAATATGCACGCCTATTTGATATGAAAAAAGCAGGCTTATTAGGGCAGTTGATACAGAACTTGTGCTGTCTGCCCGGCGTCGGCCCTAAAACCGCCCAGCGCATGGCTTTCCATTTGCTCCAGCGTGACCGCAACGGCGCAAAAACGCTGGCTGAAACACTGCTGCAGTCAATTGAGGAAATTGGCCATTGCAGGCAATGCCGCACCTTGACTGAAGACAGTTTGTGCGAAATCTGCGGCGACAGTTCAAGAGACGGCTCCATCATCTGCATCGTGGAAAGCCCCGCCGATGTCTGGATTGTCGATCAGGCAACGGTATTCAAAGGGCACTATTTCGTGCTGCATGGGCGGTTATCTCCGCTGGATGGCATAGGCCCTGACGAACTCGGTCTGGATCTGCTCGAACAACAGCTGGCGACAGGCGATGTCAAGGAACTGATCTTGGCTACCAACTCAACGGTGGAAGGCGAGGCAACCGCCTATTTTATCGGCGAGCTGGCCAGAAAACATCAGGTGCAGGCTAGCAGAATCGCCCACGGCGTGCCGATGGGCGGCGAGTTGGAATTTACCGATAGCGGCACGTTATCGCATGCGTTTAATGGCCGTGTAGGCATGTCATAAAGATTGCCCTACAATTTCAAATAGCTTTCCATTTTAGTCATTAAAATTCAACAAATCGCCAACCAAGATTAAGCCCCAACACTGGCAATCACACTTGCCACAAAGTAATCGGCGGCTGCATGCCCCCTCCAGGTAACGCTAATTAGGCATGGATTTTTCTATCTCTTGCTTGATGGCTTCGATAGAGAGCCTTACCAATGTGGGAGGGGTATTGGCAAAGGCATACACAGCATAAATGGGAACGGCTTCACTCTCGAAATCGGGTAAAACGGCTATCAAATTTTGCCTGTGTTTGTTCAAAACAAAGTCGGGGATTAATGCGAGGCCACTCCCTGCTTTAGCCATGGCGATGACTGCGGGTAGTGAATTGCATAGCCGGTTGGCGGTAAAGGAGAGTTTAAGCGGCTCTTTTGTTATTTTGTGTGAAAACGTATGCTGGATGTGCGCGCCCTGCCAACTGTTAGAAACATAGTTAAATTCAGGATATTTGGCATTGCCACCTGATAGTAATTGAGAGGTAATATTGTGCTTCTCAATATAACCAGGGCTGGCGCACAAAACATCTTTAAAAGATCCCAGTTTACGCTGTTTATAGTCACTGGAAGGCATCCCCCCAACGCGAATCGCCAGATCAATTTTATCTTTAATCAGATCTACTCGGCAGTCATCACTTATGAGTGTTGGCGTTATGCCTTCGTGGCGTTCTACCAACCCTCCAATTGCCGGCGCAACAATAGGTTCCATTAGCGCATTTGGCGCACTTATCCGGATTGAACCTAAAGCAAGTTGCTGTGCCTCCCTGGCATTATCCCAGGCTTGCAGGGCGATTTCATTGACTTGCTTGCACTGCTGATAAAACGATTGTCCGGCTGGAGTCAGCACTTGCTGTCTTGTGCTGCGGTTTAACAGTGATACGCCTAATTCATGCTCAAGGGATTTTAGTTGTTGGCTAATAACAGATTTTGAGAGCTTTAGTTCTGTTGCCGCCGCACTGATTCCGCCAGTTTCAACGATGTGAGAAAAAATGACCATGTGGCGCATATATTTAATCATTGTTAGTTCGCTTTTTTGGAACAGTGTATTCTTGAATTGTATCTTTTTTTATATGGGAATACTAACTACCATTAGCTGCGCTATTGGGTCATCCCCATTAAGAATGACCTACTCTGAATAATAATAATTTAATAAGGATATAAAAATGAGTGAGAAAGTTAATTTCCCTGTGTACTTCGAAAGAACGATGCTGACCGATGCAGTTGTGGAGAGTGTCGATATAACCCGATATGCAATTAAAGATAATCATCCCGACAAAGATAAAATTGCCCTTAGCACTGATGCAGGAATGGCCTTCGTTGAACAGGGAGTGACAAACTGGACGATTGATAATCAGTCGAACAGTGGTATGAAACATAATACCGAAGTGCCCGATATGATCACCGTAAAGGCAACTTGGTACACCGCCACAGAGGCGTTAAAAAACAGCATCAAAGTTGTTTCAGGTAGCAGCGGAAATGTCTTTGGCGCCATGGGGACTCTATTGGTGCCTGATAACTTTGAAATCCCCACCGCTACCGCCACCAAAGAGAATGTTAGGCATTACGGCCTGGAGCTGATTGAAAATGGCAAGGATCTGACAGTCAGATCGGAACAATGCGACATCGTGCTGATGAAATACGATTACACCAGCATCTACAAAAAACATTTCCTCATGCAAAAATACGGCGGTGGTGGGATTTTTGTAGAGACCCATGAATTTCCTCACATCCATATTCCCCTGTCAGAGAGCTGTGGCGGGTATATCGTTATTGGAAAGCGACTTTCTGAAACTGAATTCAATTTTACTGCTTTTAGAATTCCCTATGGCTATGCCCTCTATACTCCATCAAACACCATACATGGTGATGGCACACTTGTTGGTGAATACGGACTGACGGTGGCCGACCCTAGCATGATCAGTGCCGATACGGTGCTTATTTACAATGAGAATACCAAAGAGATGGCTCGCGGAGTTGTTCCAGATTGGCATGGGTAGGGAGGCATAAACTCTTAAATATACTGCGTTCGAAATTACCGGCAGCATCAAACTGGGTCCAACAGAGGGAATCACCATGTTTTGCATAATTCTTCGCGCCGATCAGGCGACTGGCACCAGCGAGGTCATCTTGCCATGATCCGTATCGCCATCCTTGATCAAAACGCCTATCAGTTCGACAATATTTTTTCCAATCTGCAACAGACCGGCTTTGCTGCTACGACGGCGCTCGACGGTGAAAACCTGAGTGCTTGGCTGGCAACGCAGGGAGTCGACATGTTGATACTGCCCTTGTTGAATGAAAATGAACGGCCAATCGCCACTGCCATCAGCACGCAACCCGGAAAGCTTAACGGCAATGAGCAAGCGGGCTGGCGACTTAATTCATTGCAACTGGAATTGATCGCCCCCGATGGCAAGCCGATCCCGCTATCGCACAACGAATGCTGCGTCTTGAGAGCCGCCGCCAACGCGAACGGAAAACTGGTCAGCCGCAAGATGCTCATCGAGGCCTTGGGCCAGGAATTCTGGTACTACGACGAACGCCGGCTCGAATCGCTGATCAGCCGTTTGCGCCGCAAATTGGCTTCTTATGCGCCTGAGGGATTCCCGATTCGGGGAGTGAAGGGACAGGGTTATTTGTTCAGGGTTGAATTACGGATCCTGGAGGCTTGATGATAGCGGGGATGGTCAGTATTTTTCGGCAATGAGCCGAAAAAGCCAATATGATTTTTATCATTATGCTTAACAAAAAGAGAATATCTATATGGATAAAAAGAACGATAAAGTTGTGAGTCTTCCCGGACTCGGCAACGTAGAAGGAATTCAATACGCCGGATACGCTTCAATCTATGGCAAGGAAAATCCAAAGCCTGAAGGAGCAAAAGATGAAGAGCTGTTTTACTGGTTCGTCGGCGCTTCGGATTATGAATATCGCCCGACGGTAATATGGACAAACGGAGGGCCCGGTTCCAGCAGTTTTTGGGGCTTTTTTTTGGAAAACGGTCCCTACGAAATTAAAGGAACCCAAGATAACCCTAAACTCAAGCCTCGTGAGCATGCGTGGAATAACTTCGCCAATTACATGATATTTGAACACCCGTTGAGTGTAACACTCTCTTTTCAGGAGCAAGATAGTGACGTACCAGAGAATGTCGCCCAGGGAATTGATCAATATTACCAAGCGTTGGTGAACTTCATTGCCAAGCACCCGGAAATCGCAAAAAATCCGATCATTCTTGCCGGAGAGTCTTATGCGGGCACCTACCTGCCACTGCTTTCAAAAGCAATACTCAATGGCAACAAGCGTGAAGATGGCACTCATTTAAACTTGCGGGCCACGATACTGATGGATGCATGGGTAAACCCTATAGTACAGATGTCCACCGATACAACCTATGCTTACACTCATGGCATGATTTCCAAGGCGCAAAAAGAAAGATTGGATGAAAAATACAAATACAATCTTGCGAATGTAGATCAAGCTATTAAGAATATATGCGGACTTTATATGGCCAATATTGCTGAGCTGGCAGACCCGCCTTTCCAGCCTGTATTGGATTATCTGAATCGAGACGATGTGCGGGAAGCGATTCACGCAAAAAAAGGAACAAAACTAACCGAATCATGGTCGCAAATAGTATCGAACAATTATGCTTTTGGCGTCAATGATTCCTACGCCGATAGGGTTCTCGAATTGCTGAAGGAGAACCTCCAGATTATTGTGGTCTCGGGACTTAATGATGCGAAGGATTGTAACTTTCTAGGCGTTGAGGCCTGGTTAAATTTACTTGACGACCCTGTCGTGAACAATTTTAAAGAAGCGGAAACAACGCACTGGACATCTGAAGATTCCAAGCAGGTGCTCGGTTACATACAAAACGGAGGCATACTCAGTTGGGTAAAAGTCCTTAATGCCGGCCACCTTGCCGCCATGGATCAGCCAAAGTTAATCAACTTATTTCTGGAAATGTGTGAGTTACATTAAATATAACAACAGGTATTCAACCAATCATCCTTGAAAAAGAGGGTAGGTTTTCACCTGCCCTCCCTCATCAACCGTGCATGCTGTTTTCACGCACACTGCTTTTCGATGTTCTTCATGCCAAAGCATATGCTGAGTGGCACCGTTAGTGTCGAAACTTTGTACAATCCGTAGCGCCGATTCCTCATACTCCAAAAATGTTTGGACAACTCCTCGGACGGGACTTATATCTGTTAGATATACTGCTCTTTCTGTTCGAAGACATCTTTCCCAATCTGCGCTGACAGACTTTACCTCCACGGCGGTGCTTGATGACGAGAGCTTGAGCACGACGCCAGACTTACCCCCGCTATCACACAACGAATGCTGTGGCTGGAGGGCAGCCGCTAACGCAAACAAAAATCTGGTCAGCCGCAAGCTGGCTTACTCTGCCCCGGAAGGCTTCCTAATTTGGAGAGTGAAAGGGCAGGATTATTTGTTCGAGATGGAATTACAAGTCAGTGATAGTCAGTATTTGTCAGTATTTGTCAGCAATAAACCCCATGAAAAGATTAATCTTACAAGCCTGAAAAGTCTGTAGGGCTAGTGCCTGGTGATGTGCTTCTATAGTAGGTGTAACGCGTCAAGTCACTTGCGATTTTTGCCAGCTTAGGATTTGGTTACAAATAATTTCCCGTTTTAGCTCGGTTACCACGCAACGCAGTAATGGTGTTTGTCCCGTATGCCGCGCTGAGCATAGCTGCTTTTAGCAAGATTAGCCCGACAGATGAAATTGCAGATAAAGTCGCGGATTCAGGAATATTTTATAAATGTAGCGTTTTAATAAACACATGGAGACTAGAAAACCATAAAAAACAGGGCGAAATCCGAAAAGCCTTATGAGTAGGAATTTTTTAACTTTGAGAGAAACTTAATATGACTACTGTAAATGTATTAGTAGCTGTAAATGTAGGGCAAGCGCTTAACCAAATTGTGAACACCGGCAATGCCAATATTGGCGAATATGTCTACATGGCAGATACCACAGGCTATTCAGGCTCTGGTGAAGGTACGGATGAACTCACTACGACAGTAACGGTTGGCGGCACTCTTATATGGCAGACCGTTTCAATTGACCCAAGTCAAACGGTAACAATAACTGGATTTTCAGGACAGGCTATCCCATCAGTTGTGAACCCCGTGCAATATCCTCAGTATAGTGGTGCAGTTTGGGGAGGGTCTGTTAACTCAACAACGCAGGGAAGTGAGCAATACACTATAGGTTTACTTTTAAACGGCGGAACACATGCTTGGTTTGATCCTTTTATCGTTTCCAACGCTCCGGTATAAATAAAGCAAATCAAAGGGCAGTAAGAATGATGTCCTCTAATTGCTCCCATGCTGTACGAAAACTATAGTGTGCAGAATTCTGAATCGAAAATTGCAAGATGATTATGAATAGGTTTCCATGCAGGAATGTGGGAATCCTATAAATGTAACGTTCCAGGGTAGAGAGCAGTGCAAGTTGTTTTCCTGCATACGACTTCCGATACTCTTCATGCCGAAGCATGCGCTGAGTGACAGGGCTACCAACTTAAGCTCGTAGGTTCGATTATCGAAGCATAATCGGATGAATGTTTGTGTGTTGAACTGGTCGTCATGTGTGCGATTACGCTAAGGATGCCCTGCACAAGTCTCGCTGAAATTCCACGATCTCCTTCAAAGTAGGTGATATCGGGAGGTTATTTTGGGCGGAATTCTTAGTTAAATGGTTAGTCGTTTTATCAGATGGAAATTATCCCCAAAAGGAGGGGGAGTGTTTGCCACAAAGCGCTCGCAATGACCACGAGTCTTGGTGCCATTCTGACAAATCGTTGCTCACCCACATCTAATTTTCTAATAACAATTAAAGGTAAACACAAATGTCTAGCAATCAAATAGATTCATCTAAGAAAGAAGATATTTCAACAAAAAATACCCCCGAGGCTTCAATATCCAGCGACCAAATGCCGTCATCTAAGAAGGAAGGCGCTACAGCAAAGAGTGCCCTCAACACGCCAATCAAAGCACTTCAAGATGGTGAGCCGGCATCAATGTCCCCAGTAGATATTTTGTACAAAAACTTTGTGAGTGTTTTTGGAAATGAGAATCCGCGCCAGATATTTTCGCTCGTTTGGCCAGGCACCATTCTGGATTATGAAACGTACAAAGTTCCCAAAGGCCATACCGGACCCATACCTGCCACAGTGCAAATTGCGCAATCTGTCCTTTTCGACCAGTATTATCCGATAGCAACTATTACGCAGCCCGACGGCACCAGAGTTTCCGACAGGTATAAACAGGCGCTTGAAGCTTATGGGCCTGTGCCTAACGAACGCTTGCTTGATCTGCAAAGAGTCATCCGTGAGCGATTGGATCAGAAAGTCGTCGTTGATATAGACGGCAAGCCTGAAAAGGTTACGTTGCTGGAGAAATTCAGTATTCTTCAAGACAGATGGATTCAAGAAAAACAAAAATGGGCCACCGTAAAATCTGCAAAATATGAGGAGATCAAAACGACGGGAGACGCGGACTGGTGGGATCAATTTATTTATTGGTATGAAAACAATGCTGATGGATACATAGAAGCCATTAACGCAGCTTACAACAGAATGGTGGCTGATTTTCCATTAAATGAATTTGAAGACGCCCTGGCCATACTGGATACACATGATGCCGCAGCATTGTTAAGAGCAAAACAAGATGTGCGTAATTCGGCCATTCCGGTTCCACCAGAAGTGGGGAATATGTTCTACCCCACAAATACAGTGCCTGGTGACTGGGGTAATGCGCTGAAACCCTCCTCCACCTTTACCGACTTGCTGGCGGCTCCGGAAGCACAACAGCGCTATATGGATCTTTGCATTGAGCAACTGCGTCAGCAAATATTTGCATGGAATGCAGTAATGGCGCAAATACCGCTGGCAACGAAAGATCAGATTAATGGGGCGCTGGAAGATTTCAACAAAGCGTCTGATGAATATTATAAAGCTACCAATGATCTGATTAAAACCTATACAGATAACACCGTATTGGCGGTGAAAACATATATGCAGTACAAGCAGGGGACGGATGAGGAAAAGAAAAAAGGTGCTAATAATCTGATTGACAAACTCAATAAGGAAACTACTCCTCCGGGGGATGGCAAGCCAGTTACCGATTGGGGGCAGGTTGCAGAGGCTGTTGGTAACGCACAGAAAAAACTGATAGATGACACTGGAAGCATGGTGTCCTGCGGACAAAATTTAGGGGAAAAAGCCTCAGCATATTTGAAAACCAAGGCTGGCGAAGGCTTGAGAGAATTGATAGAGCCGGTTTTATTGAAGTTGAATTCGCAGTTGGATATCCTTATAAGGCAAGTCCAAAATTTCGACGCATCGGCAGGGCGCGCAATCCAGTTGAACGGCGACGGTTTAACATCGCTTGCGGGCGGAGTAAGTGATAAACCTGAGTTTAGCTCGGTGGCGGATGCCATCAATAACCAGCGCTGGAGCGAAATTACGCTTACTGTAAAAACGAGTGATATGAGTGCCAGCTCAGAAACCAGCACTTCCTTTTCACAAACCAATTGGAACGTTGACTTCTTCTTTGGAAGCGCTGGCGGCGAGAGTAAAGAGGCGTCGGAAAAATTCGCCAGCGAATTTATGAGTGCCGATTCAGAAATACAAATTGGCATGCTGGCAACGAAAGTTCTCATTGAAAGGCCGTGGATGCATCCTGAAATATTCGGGATGACCAAAAAATTTTTTAAGGCAGTCGATACAGACGTTATCAGTCCCTCGGGTTCGGCGATTACGCGCGGCGAGCTGGTTTCGACAACGCTTGGTGGAAACGTAACGCAGGCTGAAGCTAATAAGAATTGTGTGGCGCTGAATAACAGCATCTTTCCAGGATATCCTGTGGCTGTCCTATTGGTAAAAGATGTAACGATCAAACTTAAGATTCAGGCAAACAAGACAAAAGCCTTGCAAGAACATTCCGAACGCAATTCAAATGGCGGTGGTGGTTTCCTTTGCTTTAGTGTTTCACACGCTGAATCATCAACTTCGGACAAGAAATCATCCAGTAGTTATGCAATGGGGGGGGATTATGTCTTCCGGATTCCCGCACCTCAAATTATGGGGGTGTGGAATCAGATTCTGCCGCCGGATCAATCGACCTTTCTGAATACGGACGATTTGGAACGTACATTGCAGTTCAAAGTCTCCGAACATTTAATGCGCAATGTGCCATCAATCAAGCCATATAGCGAAGAGCCACCGATGCGCAAGTAACTCTGAACAACTGTAATAAATTAGAGATGGGTTCTAATTATTTAATTAACCTTAGATAAAGTAACTTTGAAGGAGTTTTTATGAAATTTCACATAGCAATACTGGCTCTCTTATTAGTCACCGCATACTCCAACATTGCGGTCGCTGATGATTTTGACAGAGCCCTTGCAAAAATTGACGAGATAAAGCCGAATATTGACTATAACAGTTTCTGCAGCGAAACCCCGGGAGGAGAAGATAAGATTGCCTGCCGCATAAAAGCCGTATCAACCATAGGATTGCTTGTTTGCAAAAAGTCTGATTACGCCGGCGTTAGTTGTAAAGATGTAATTACTACCGAGATCAACAACCTTACTAAAGTGCAACAATCCGGGCTCAAGACGGTTGACTTCAAAAAAAGTGTCATCGATCCATTAAAATGTGTAGAAGAGCCAAAGAAAAAGGATTGTGCGGGCTACTTAGTCAGATGGGTGGAGCAAGCCAAATTCGTCAACCTTGATGACACGATATCTGCTGGCGAAGTTGCAGTTCTGGCAAATGATCTTGTCAAATATATCCCAGCAAAAAATTTGCCCGCAACGCGGAGTAGCATTGAAAAAATCATTAGTTTTATGGCTCCTGAAAGAGGCAAATACAGCCGCATTTGCGATCTGCAAGGCTTCTTCCTGAAAGATGGGGGTTTTTTAGTCAATGATGTGCCAGGGCTGGATATAAATGTTACTGTCAAGCCTGATTGTGGAGGGGTTCCAGCGCCTACCTATGATGCAGTTTTGGAAGGCTTACAAAACCTGGTCAGGCTACTTAAGTAGAAACAGGGGGGCTTAAATTTTTGCGCCATCGTACACCATTTGTTTCATTGATGGTTAACCGATGGTGCGTAATGATGCAAGAGGCCGTCTTTAGGTATGGGAAACTTGACGATAGTCAGGAATGGTCAGTATTTGTCAGCATTAAGTTACATAAATCAAATACTCTCTCACTGGGGTTAGTTAGAGGAAAAAGCTTGTTAAGTAATTATCAGATACTGTGTTTAGTATTTGTGTGTGACTTTACAAGCCCTCATTCTTTTATGAAACAAAATTTTAAAAAGGGGATTATTTAAAATGCAACAGAAACTTTATGTATGCGGCAGTTGGGCTACGAATGATACGAATCTTTTTTCAATGGATCCGACCACATTCACGCTATCAAAAATAGGGGTAATTACAAGTACCCTGTTCGGTGTTGCTGGACTGTCTTTCGCTGATGAGGCACTGTACAGTATTGGAATACCTCAGTCAGGAGCTAAACAATTACTTAAAATTGATCCAAATACTGGAGTCGGCACATTTATACAGGATATGGATATTGGTGTGGCGCAGTCGTTGTCGGTCAAAGCCGACACGGTATACTATATCTCTCAAAATGTGTCGGATAGCACATATAACTTGGTATCAATTTCCCTTGCCAATAAAAGCCAGAATTTAATTGGGTCACTTGGTTCAACAATATCATCAGTTGGCGGTACATTTTTCGATAGTAATGGAGTTTTATTTGCTCTTGTAACAGTGGCTGATAAAGAATATCCAAGTAACAACGGAACCTATTTGGCACCAATAGATTTACAGACTGGCTTAGCGAATATTACTGCTCTACCATTTAATGGTGCTAGCGCTCCCACTGCTGCTTCATTAGTGGCATTTACTCGCTTTGGATCCAATTTGTATGGCGTAGACAGTCAAAGCAATTTTTATAATCTCTTTGCACCTGCGGGCACATTGTCCGTGCAAGGGCAAATTCCTTCTCAAATGATTTCTGGGATAGCTGCACGAAACGAGTGATTCTATATACAGGACATAAAGAAATCGAGTATTCAGTTTCTCATAACATACTCTATAACTGGAACAACTGAGGAATAAGGTGACTCCTTAAGCAAATTCGTAAAGTGACACATCAATCCAGAAAGTACGTTTGGATTAAGTGCCATGCGAGCAATTCTCAGTGGAATTGATGTGTTAGTTCGTTTACTTGTTGCTGTTATTTTGACGGTGTGCAGCTAAGCGCCAAGATAGTCACCCTCCTTTTGAAGCTGGCACAAAATAAAGATGGTTAACACTGTTAGCAAATTTGGAGAAATATTGATGAAGAAACACATTGTCGTTTTGAGCCTCGCGCTCGCGCTCCCCGCTTGTTCAGCCACTACATTCTGGGTGTCGCCACAAGGCAGCGATGCCTCGCCGGGAACTGAGCAGGCGCCATTTCTCACTTTGGAGCACGCGCGCGATGCAGTTCGCAACCTTAGTGAAGAACAAAGGGGTCAGGAGGATATTGTTGTCTATCTTCAAGACGGCACCTACCGACTTAAACAGGCTTTTGTTCTAGATTGGCAGGACTCGGGCAAAAATGGTCATGACGTAGTATACCGTGCTGCTGATGGCGCGAATCCTGTGATTTCAGGGGCGATTCGAGTGCAGGATTGGGTGCTACACGACAAAGTCTTGAACATCTACAAAGCTCAGGTTGGCCAGTTCAAATCGCGTCAGTTATATGTCAATGGGCAACGCGCGATACGGGCGCAAACTGAGCCTCAAGATGGACACTATCCTGCTGGATTTCTTCCAAGTCCCGTCATTCCATCAAAGGGTACCGCCCCCACCCCTTACATAATCACAGGCGGTATTAAATTCGAAACCACCTCGTTGAACCCTGAAAGGTGGAGAGATCCTACCAAATGGGCTAACCTGAAAAATATTGAGGCGGTGGTCTATGATCAATGGAAGATGATGAGTGCCCCTCTGGACTCCGTTACATCTTCTTCGAGAACAACCGGATTGATTACCCTACAGCAACCCGGCTGGACGAATGCGAATATCTTTTTCAACAAAAACAAAGACCAAAAGTCAGGCAAAGTCGTCGCCAAGCCGGGCATCTGGAGTTTCTGGCAGGTGACGCGATTCGAGAACGCCTATGAGTTTCTGGATAAGCCCGGCGAGTGGTATTTGAATGAGGCCACCGGCGTGCTTTATTACATTCCACGCGCAGGTGAAAACCTTGCCACCGCTGATGTTGAACTGCCGGTTCTGGAAGTTCTGGTAGAGGGCAAGGGGGGGCTTGGAAAACCCGTTTCCAGTATTCGCTTCGAGGGGCTTACCTTCTCCGGCGCGACTTGGCTCCATCCAAGCAGCGGGAACGGATACGTTTCGGATCAAAGTGGTTTCCATCTCGTCGGCAACGGCTACACACCCAACGTCATTGGGCATGTCCAACCCAACCACCTAGAGCGCACGCCAGGTAACGTGCGATTTAGTTACGCCCACAACATCACATTCAGCGGCAACACCTTTGAGCATCTTGGCGCGGTTGGTCTCGGTTTCGATGCCGGGAGCCAAGGCAACAAGATCGATCAAAACCTGTTTACAGACATTTCCTCGGCGGCAATCCAGCTTGGCGGTGTTTCCGAGATCGACAGTCACCCGCCACACCCCAGAGAATCGTATATCACGAGCGACAACACAATTTCGGACAATACAATCTCTTTTGCCGGACAGGAGTTTGTAGACGTTGCGGGAATTTTCGTTGGCTTTACCCGGAATACCCTCATCGAACACAACACGATAACCGATGTTCCCTGGTCGGGAATTGCGATGGGCTGGGGCTGGGGATTGCTCGATCCGGGCAGTTTCCCTGGAGTGCCTGGCGCGAAAAGCGGTGAGTGGGGTACATATGACGCGCCAACACCAAACAGCGGAAACAGGATACTTAACAATCGCATTGAACGCTTCCTCGGTAACCGCTGGGACGGCGGAGCCATCTACACAACCGGGCAGCAGGGTGCCTCAATGGTTGATGCGCTGTTGATTGAGGGCAACGTGGCGCTCAACAAGCGCAAGGAAGCCGGTGGCAACACTTTCTACACCGATGGAGGGAGCCGCTATATTAAGCTGAAGAACAATGTCTCCTTAAACAATCCCATTGGGTATGTGGACATGGGCCCGCCTCCCCGAGCCGGAGATAAGCTCACTTATCCTTCCGCTCCCAGTGAGTTAAATATCATTCCTTACGGCAGCGATAGCGGTGGTTGTCGCACCTATGGTGATATCGGTTATGAAGGAAATTATTGGCTTGAAGGGCCAATTCCGGGTGAAGAGCTTTTAATCGGTTTGGCCGAACTATTCTTTTCAGGAGGAAAGTTTGATGCATACTCGATATATGGCTTTTTTAATGTTTGTCCCTACACGGATAAAACTGGCGTGAGCTACCCCACTAATCTGACCTACAGCAACAACCACGACATTGCAAATAAGTCTGATGTTCCAAACGAAATACTGGACAACGCCGGAGTGAGACCATGAGTTCAGATACCCAAGCAGGCGCTTCATTTCCATCGTTAAATCCCGGCCCAAGCTGGAATGTTCCCAGGGTTTCCTTGCCGGGATTATTCGGGATGCAATCGCAGTTTCAGCAGGAATGGTGGTACTACGTGGGCACCGTTTACAGCGCGCAGGGAAAAGCGTTCAGTGTTCAAATCCAGATATTACGGGCGACTATTTCCCAACCTTTCCAGATTGGTTACGGCATTACCGGTATCGGATGGAAAGACGAAGGTGAGTCGTACTATGTTTCCGGTCAGGGTTTTGGCCTGGGGGCCGCTGAAACCCCGCTGACATTGCCATCGGTGCTTATTCCGCCGGTGAATGATTACGTCTATTCGGCCAGCATGGTCCCCTTGCTGGAAATTACCGGTCGTAGCTCCAATCCTTTAAAGGATATTCACATCAATTTCGGCTGGGATGGCTGGAAGTTCGAATACCTTCCTGGCCGATCCGGCAGGAATCCTGTCGGAAGCATAGGTTCAGTCTATTCAATAAGCGCGCACGGCAAGGGCTATAAAACTTCCGCCAATAGTGAGGGCACGACTGAATCGGAATATTGTATTTCACTGACCGTGGAAGACAAACGGGGCATGGTAATGGAAGGCGTCTCCGGCTATGTGGGTCCCGATATGTTCCCGAATGGGGGAGATGCGCCCGCATCATACGAGTGCGCGCAACCCTTTTTGAATATTCAAAGCGGAGGATCCCTTGAAATTGACGGAGAAACTCACGTTATAGAAAAAGGCTATCTCTGGCTGGATCGGCAAATGGTGGTGAGTCAGGGGAATTCCTTTTCTGAGAAGACGTCAGTGCCCGGCAATGCCGAAGAACTCAAGGCGTTTCTTTTACAAAAGGCCCCGGCACCAAAATCGCTGTATCTTGGCGATTGGATGGGCTTTGTGCTGGATAACGGACTATCAATAGTGCTGGCGGAATTCTGGCAGAAGTCGGTTCCGCAGTGGATTACAGGTACAAAAACAGGGCATCCTCCTAAAAGGGGATTTGGCAACCTGTATTTCAAAACTGATGGCGATGCGCCCATGGAGAACGGGGGAAGGGCACTACGGCCAAGGCTGTCGCAGGAAAATGATGACTGGGACTACGACGTTAACATCTTGTGCCCTGACGAGCCTGAAAAATCGCCGCACTGGAAATCGCCTCTGAGCGGACAGACTTATGCGACGGCATGGCAAATCGATTTTGCCCCCGGATTATCGAATTACGGGCTTCCTGAAACGATGTATGTTTTTGCGGTTAGCGACAATTGCGAAATTGTTATGCTTACCAAGAAAGGTGCTTTCTTTGAAGGCGCTGCACTCGCTTATGCGGACAAGGAAAGAACACAGTTTCTGGGACATGTTTTTGTTGAGCAGATGGGATTTAATTGATGGCTGGTTCTATCTTTACTGCGGCGGTATTCATAGTACGCAATCGGATACGCTGAAAATGATTCTGGACCGCAGGTACGCAACGACCGGCGTAAGGACATCTGTTTGTTTGATGTCGGCCGCTTAGCAAGGGATTACTTAAAAAACTCTTGCTAATGCACTTTTACAAGATTTTCTCCCGCGACTTTTCTTAAATATTTGTTTTTATTCCCCCTCTTATCCTATCCATAACCCTATCCGTCAGGATAGGGAGTAAGGTCGATTTACAACCCTAATTAAAGATAAAAAAGATGTGCAGATAGCTATGGACTGAGGGAGTAGGAGCGTATATCCTAAAACCAATAATTCTGACCGGCCGGTCGCACATATAAATATAAACAAAGGTAAAAAATGGCTGATTGCTTGTTTTGCAAAATGGTTACCGGTGAAATTACGCCGGATGTGGTTTTTGAAAATGACAGCGTGCTGGCATTCAGAGACATCAATCCCCAAGCCCCCGTACATATTCTTATTATCCCCAAGCGCCACATTGCCACCCTGAATGACCTGAATGATGCATTATTGGCAGGTCAGCTGTTACAGGCGGCAGTCAAGGTGGCTAAGCAGGAGTATTTGTCTGAAGATGGCTATAGAACGGTATTTAACTGTAACAAGATGGGCGGGCAGGAAGTTTACCATCTGCATTTGCATCTGCTAGGCGGCCGACAAATGACCTGGCCGCCGGGTTAATATTATGAATAATCCACAGTACACCCAAGAGCAGGCGCAACTGCTCTACGACACCTTGATACATCATGATGCATCAACCTTGCAACCCGCATTCAATGCAGAGGAGCGCCGTGAGCTTGATGCCGCTCTGGCTACACTGCGCATGGAGTTGTCTTTATTCATAGCGGATGGCTATAAGGGTGAAATAGAAGATGACGAAATATTCGATGACGACTTGCACCAGCAGGATTGGCTGGACGGGCAATGAGTCACACGCTCGATAGAGTCGGAATTGGTCAATAAATTAAACAGAAAGGCTTGGATGGAATGGGGTAAATACCCCATCGTGCTTAGATCCAATAAAGCATGGTGAAAGATGAAACAAAATATTATTGTTCATAAACCCGGTGATTTGACGGTTACCTGGGCGCAACGGGTCGTTGATGAACATGATGCCGACGCTGTTGTTTCCAATGTGGATATTGTTTCTGTCGATATTGGCACGACAACGCGGGTTCGTGTCGCTGTCGACCACAATGGACCGAATACCTTAGCCCGGCGGTGGTTTGTAAAACTGCCGTCAATGGAGTGGCGGGCAAGGATGATTACTGCCTTACCAAGATTGCTGCAGACAGAGGTGCGTTTTTATAAAGAAGTTGCCCGGTCGGTGCCCCTTGATATACCTGTTTGTTTGGCGGCTCAAAGCCGATTTGGCATGGGGTCAACGCTGGTGCTTGCCGATGTCGCGGAATTTGGCGCTATTCCCAGTTGTCCAAGCGATACGCTGACAGTTGAACAAGCCGCTTTGGTGGCAGAGAAACTTGCCTGTTTCCACGCCCGCTTCTGGAATAAGGTAGATGCCGAGCCGGCTTATCAGTGGTTGGATGGCCCTGTCCGGCGGCTGGAAGACCGCTTGGGGACTGCCTTGGCTGTTCCATTAATGAAACGCGGATTACGGCTGGCTGGAAGCTGCATACCGCAAGCCATCCATGCGCCGGCTATTCACTTTGCCCGTCATCGCCGCCAAGCGATGAGTTTTCTTTCCGAAGCGCCTAAAACGCTTATTCATCACGATTGTCACCCCGGCAATTTATTCTGGAACAGATTTCAGCCCGGATTTCTTGATTGGCAGCTTGTCCGTATGGGTGATGGAGTGGGTGATATTGCCTATTTTTTGTCTACCGCGCTGAACCCCGAAACCCGGCGGCTTCATGAGGCAAGCTTGTTTGCAATATATGTCCAGACGCTGGCGGACAATGGAATTGCCGGTATGGATAATGCCATGCTGATGAAACGATACTGTGCCCATATCACTTATGCTTTCGAGGCAATGGTTGTTACGCTTGCCGTGGGCGGACTGATGGATTTAGACAGTAATCTGGAATTGATACGCCGGACAGCCGCTGCTGTAGACGAGCTTGATGCTTTTGCGGCCTTGCCGATATGAAATCGATAGCAGCCAGAGCGGGATAGGGTAAATAGCCCATCCCGCTGATTGCTTCAACTGTATATTAAAGGCGGATACCCATTCGGGTTTCCGCCTTTATGGTTTAAGCGGATTGTTTTTCCAGCAAATAATCCAGCCAGAGGTTGGAAAGTTTTTCCTGCACGGTATTTTGTCTCAACCGGGCATTCAGGTTTTCGAAATCCACCTTATCCAGATCCTGATCCTGGTTATAGCAGGAATAGACAAAAAATTCGTGTCCGGTTTCAGCATCCACGTGTTTGCACAGGCATTGGGCGCAGATACCTTTCATCATGCACTGCATGGGCGAGTTGATGGAGCCGACGGCGTGATGAACCCTGTTCAGATATGGTTTCAAAACATCGTAACGGGCATCTTTCACCGCCGCCATCATCCGGTCTGAGCCGATAACGATGAGGTGATCGACATGTGACAGCGGGATGGGCTGTTCACCCAGTTCGTTGGTGGCATAAGCGATCATGGCTTCAAGGATATTGCCGACAAAGGTTTTATCCTGGGGCCGCGTGGTTGGAATGGGCTCAACACCGGGCGCTTTGTCTACCGACCAGATGATAATATCCGATGCAGCCTCAATATCTTCGACTTTAAACACATCCTGTTTGTATTTGTAGCCGGCAAAGTAGATCACTTTGTTGCCCGCGGCTCTCAAGGCTTTGCCGATAGAAAACAGCACGGCGTTGCCCAGTCCGCCGCCGAGCAGCAGGACGGTTTGGCCGCTAGGTATATCTGTCGGCGTTCCGGTTACGCCCATGACCACCAGCGGGTCGCCCGCTTTCCAGGTCGAACAAAGACGTGTGGACGAACCCATTTCCAGTGCGATCAGGGAGATGGTGCCTTTTTCTTTATCGACTTCGGCACCTGTCAGCGCTATCGCTTCAGATGCCAGCACCGTGCCTTCGACAACTGGCGCATTGGCCTCGAAATTCTGTACGCGGTAAAACTGACCGGGCTGGAATTTCTCTGCCTGCAACGGCGCCTTGACGACGACTTCGATAATGGTCGGCGTCAGTCGTTTAATCGAAACGATAGTGGCGGTAAAGGACTCGTCCAGTGTGGCGAACAGTTTCTTCAGCGCGGCATCGCGTGCAGGCTGCTCTGCCGGATTCAGCTTGGCCAGTTCTTTTTCAAACAGTTTGACGATATAAGGATAACCGTTTTTCGCGCTGGCCATGGCCTTGACCACGTTGCCTGCATAAACAGGATGGTTGTCGCCATAAAAACTGATGAATTTACCGTCTTTTTGGTAAGACGTCATCGGTGCAGGCTTGCCCAGTTTAGGCGCGGCTTCGTCAGACATGGCGACCAGTTTCACGTCGCCATCGGTCCATTCCGGCTCATAGCGCTGGAAGAACCATTTATCCATGACAAAGGTGTTTGGATATTCGCTTTGATAGATGGTGTTCGGCGATGTGCCTGCGGCGTTGTAAAGGCTGCGCAAAGGTACGTTCACAGTCAGTCCTGAGCTGATCCAGCGCCCGTTTTCGTTTACCAGTTTTTCGAACGCCACGGCATTCAGGTGGCCATATTGGTCGGCCAACGCGCTTTGCGGACTCATGCCTTCAGCCAAGGCAATGCCTTCTTCCAGCGCTTCGGCAATTTCTTCATGGTTTTGGCGGTATGCTGGCGCATCTTTCATGCCTTTACGGTAGAACAGCGTCACGCCGCCCCATTTTTCGACCAGAGGCTGGAAGTGCGGCTGCTCGCCGGCGGCTTCGGCGCGTTTGCGCTCGGCGGCAATTTCCTTGCCATGCGACAGGAACTCGTCGAGGATGATGGTTTCTTCCTCGTCATAACGGCTGCGGACGGCTTGTTCGCCGTACACCTTGCTCAGCGTTTCATAACGCTCGAGTATTTTTTCAACCTGAACGGGATAATACGCCATCAGTTCCGTGGCGGTATCGATAGCGGTCAGGCCGCCGCCGATAACGCCGGCCGGCAGGCGCACTTGCAGGTTCGCCAGAGAGGAAGCCTTTGCCGCGCCGGTTAATTGCAGCGCCATCAGGAAATCGGAGGCCTTGCGTATGCCGCGGATCAGGTTGTTCTTCAGGTCGATAATCGTTGGCTGGCCTGCGCCGGAAGCGAGACAGATATGGTCAAAGCCCATTTTCCAGGCGTCTTCAATGGTGATGGTGCCGCCAAAACGGACGCCGCCGTAAGCGCGGAACGCTTCGCGTCTTAGCAGGGTGAGGTAAATGACTTTCAGGAAGTTCTTGTCCCAGCGCACGGTGATGCCGTACTCCGCCACGCCGCCGAATCCGGCCAGGGTGCGTTTATCCAGCTCTTCGTAAATGTCGTTGAAATCGACAATCGGCTCAGGCGCGTTTTCGCTGTCGCCGGTCAATGCAATCGGCAAAGGCTCCAGTTTTAGCGCGTCGATGCCCGCAACGCCAAAGCCTTCATTCAGCAAATAATGGCTCATGGTGTAACCGGCAGGCCCCAGACCCACGACCAGCGCATTCTTGCCGTTGTAAGGCAGCATGTAAGGGCGCTTGACGTTCAGCGGGTTCCAGCGCGTCAGCAGGCTGTAGATTTCAAAGCCGTAAGGCATGAACAATACGTCCGTCAACACATTGGTTTCGATTTGCGGAATGTTGACTGGATCGGTTTTTTGATAGATACAGCCCTTCATGCACTCGTTGCAGATACGATGTCCCGTACCTGGGCACATGGGGTTGTCGATGGCGATAATCGCCAGCGCGCCGATGTTGTCGCCATTGCGTTTGACCAGGTGCATCTCGGAGATTTTTTCATCCAGCGGGCAGCCGGTGGTGGTTACGCCCAGCGGATCAACCTTGAACGTCTCGGTTTTCTTGTTGCGCATGCCCTTGGAGCAGGAGTCGGTGTCGCGCTCGTGGCAGTAGATGCAGTGATTGACTTCAGACAAGGCTTGCCTTTCATTGTAGCGTGGGTCAGTCAGCTTAAAGCCGTCACGGCGGCGGCGGTGTTCCTGTTCGCCCATCCAGGCAGTAAATTCGCCGCGATCCACAACCTCATGCTCGACTAGGTCTTCGAAATCACGTTTTTCAGGGAACTTGAAGCTGAGCCAGTCGGCAACTATGTCATTATCCTGCTGTGCGACAAAGCTCCAGCGCTGCACGATATTCATCAGTCCGCCAATAAATTCGGCGGGTTCTGCCAGGGCGATAATGTCGCTGAATTCGGTTGCGGCTTCGCTGTGGGCTGCTAGTTTGGCGCGCAGTGCTTGTGCGGCCTGATCGGCATTTTCGTAGCTGCTGTCTTTGTCTTTTGCGATCAGCTTGTAATGGGCGGATAACAAGCCGATGGCTGCGCCGGCACGCGCAACACGGCGTTCGGGGTCGCTGTCTTCATTGGCCTCGGGGAAGCCTGCGGCAATAAGCAGATCAAACTGGTTGAGGATGGAAGGGATATTCCAGTCGCTGGTGTCTTGATCTTTAAAGGCTAAACCCAGTTTGGCAACGACTTCATCCTTATAGGTGAAAATAGTATCGATTTCGTCTTTAATCTTTACGGCTTGAGCCTCATGCTGCTCTGAAACATTGAACAGTTTGGCGACAAACTGGCCGACATAAGGCCCCATGCGCACCAGCAGGTCGGAAATTTGCTCTGCCGATAATCCTTCGCCCTGATTTTGGCGGTAAGCGTTAAATTCACTGTGCAGCTGCGAATCATGGCGAGCAACTGAAGCGTCAAACACATCCAGCAAGTCCTTGAGACGTGCAGAATCATATAAATCAGGGTAGTTAAAGCCGGGGATGCCTAGCGTAAGATTATTTTGTGCCATAGTTCTTGTATTTAATTAGCTCGTCTGTTCATACAGGCCACAAGAGTAGCTTTATCTGTAGGTGAAGGTTACTGAAAAGATTAAATTTAACCGCGCATTGTAAGCAAATATGACTTTTTTTGCCACTGATAATCTTTGTTGCGTGGCAGATGCAAGGATATTTATCCGTATTGTTTCCACGCTGGAGCGCAGGAATGCCGTTGACTCTTTAACTGTGAGCAGGCGGCATTTTATCCCTGAGTTTTAAAAATCGCTGATACCGGGTCATTGAAATATCGCCGCTTTCAGCGGCTGCACGCACGGCGCAACCCTTGTCAATCAGGTGGCGGCAGTCCTTGAACCGGCATTTATCAAGCAGCGGCTGGAACTCGCGGTAACCGAAGGCAAGTTGCTGCTCGGAAAGGCCCGCCAGCCCGAAAATGGCGACGCCGGGGCTGTCAATCAAGTCGCCGCCTTCATTCATGTGATACAGCGTCGCCGCCGTGGTGGTGTGCCGTCCGTGTTTGGTGGTTGCCGAGATGGTGTTGGTTTTCAGGTCCTTGTCGGGAATGATGGCGTTGGTTAACGATGACTTGCCGACGCCTGACTGCCCCGCAAAAATGCTGACCTGATCCTTTAATGCCTGCTTTAATTCATCCAGGCCGGATGCGTTGCTTGCACTGACCCGGTACAGTGCGTAGCCCAGGTTTTTATAATCCTGCAGCTCTTTTTCAATGCTGTCGGATTGCAGCAGATCGGTTTTATTGAGCACCAGCGCCGCGTCTATATTGCGGTTTTCACAAATGGCCAGGTATTGGTCTATCAGTAAAAAATCGCAATAAGGCTCAACGGCAAAGACAACGAAGACGGTGTCGATATTGGCGGCAACAGGCCTGGTTTTGCCGTTTCTGGACGGGCGCATCAATAAGGAACGCCGGGGCAGGATTTCTTCTATGCGCCCTTGATCCGGTGAGGACTGCGACCATAAAACCCTGTCGCCCACTGCGACAGTTTCAAGTTTCCTCAGTGTCTGGCAAAGAATGATTTTATGGTCATATTCAACCGCAATCCCCTGGCCCAAATGGGAGATGACCAGTCCTTCGATGAGCTGTGTCATGCGGTTTTTATTTTGGATTCCAAGTGCGCAATACGGATCGCCGCAGGCGGGTGGCTGTAATGGAAAGCGGAATACAAGGGATCTGGCGTCAAGGTGCTGGCGTTTTCTTCATACAGTTTAACCAGGCCGCTGATCATTTTTTCGGCTTTGGCATTGCCCGATGCAAAGTCGTCGGCTTCAAATTCGAATTTACGCTGGAAATAAGCGCTGATCGGCTGCATGAACAGCGTGAATACCGGCGAAACCAGCATGAACAATAATAAGGCGGCGGCATTGGATGGCTGCTCTACGCCCAGGCCGTTGAAAAACCATTGCTGGCCAATCAGCCAGCCCAGAATCGCAAGGCTGATCAGGCTCATGACGGAAGTGGCTGTCAGCATTTTGATGACGTGTTTGCATTTGAAATGTCCCAGCTCGTGAGCCAGCACGGCTTCCAGTTCCTCGTCATCCAGAGACTTGATCAGCGTGTCGAAAAACACGATGCGCTTGTTGTTGCCAAGACCGGTGAAGTAGGCGTTGCCATGACCCGAACGCTTGGAACCATCCATGATGAATATGCCCTGGCTGTTAAAGCCGCAACGGGCAAGCAGTCCCTGAATGCGGTCTTTTAACGAGCCTTCTTCCATGGGCGTGAATTTGTTGAATAATGGCGCGATCACGGTGGGGAAAAGCCAGCTCATCAATAGCGAGAAGCTCATCAATATGCCCCAGGCCCATAGCCACCACAGCGAGCCTATGCTGTCCATAACCCACAAAATCAAGGCCAGCAACGGCATGCCGATAACCGAAATCAACGTCAGTTGCAGCAGTTGGTCCTGGACGAATTGTTTTGGGGTGCTTTTGTTGAAACCGTATTTTTCTTCGATCACAAAAGTCTGGTAAACGCTGGTGGGAATGTCCGCCAAAGTCATTATCAGGAAAATAGTGGCGGTTGCTGCTATGCCCGCGATTAAGGGCGATAGTTCCAAAGACGTCCAGAATTCGAAAGCCATATTGATGCCGCCGCCGATGGTCAGCAGCAGCAGGAAAATAACGCTGATGACGTTGTCTATGTCGCCCAGCTTGCCTTTTTCTATGGTGTAGTCAGCCGCTTTTTGGTGGGCTTCCAGCGAGACGGTGTTTTTGAAGGCTTCAGGCACGGCGGAGCGGTGGTTTGCGACGTAACTGGCTTGCCGTTTGGACAGCCAAAACTGTATTGAATAGGAAATAGCCAGCGCGATTAAGAAGATAATGGTAAAGGTATTCATGGTTTAAAACGTCAGGTTTAAGGATTAGCCATACAGATTAGCCAATGCTACAATTTACCGCAACCTTATTAATACTATGGAATCAACAAATGGCTCAGGACTCGCAGAATCTTATCTGGATAGACCTTGAAATGACCGGTCTTGATCCGGACAGCGATTTGATTATTGAGATTGCCACGATCGTTACCGATAAGAACCTGAATATCCTTGCCCAAGGCCCGGTGATGGCCGTGCACCAATCCGATGCGGCGCTGGCGGCAATGGATGAGTGGAATCAGCTCCACCACGGCCAGTCCGGCCTGATCGAGCGCGTCAAGGCTTCCGCGATTGATGACGCCGAAGCTGAACGGCTGACGATTGAGTTTCTGAAACAATGGGTGCCGGAGAATACATCGCCAATTTGCGGGAACAGTATCGGTCAGGACAGGCGGTTCCTGTACCGTTACATGCCCAAGCTGGAGGCTTATTTCCATTACCGTAATATCGATGTTTCAACACTCAAGGAACTCGCCGCCAGATGGGCGCCCGAAATAAAAGACGGCTTTAATAAACAAGCGTCGCATCAGGCGCTGGACGATATTCTTGAGTCGATTGAAGAGTTGCGCTATTACCGTAAACACTTCATCAAGTTCTAGTCTATGAATCAAATACTTGCGGTTGCGCTAGGCGGGTCGTTCGGGGCGGTGGTACGGCTCCTGGTTTCATCGGGTATTTACCAGTGGCTGGGGCGTGAATTCCCCTATGGAACTCTAGTTGTCAACGTGATCGGTTCGTTTTTGCTCGGCTTGCTGGCCGAATCGCTTATGCTGCAACGCATCACCATCGCATTTGACTACAGGGCGGCCATTTTGGTTGGCTTCATAGGCGCGTTTACGACTTTTTCCACGTTTTCCCTGGAAACTTTTTATTTAATAGAGCAGGGCAATTTAACCAAAGCGGCGATGAATATATTGGTCAGCGTTACGGCCTGTGTATTTGCCATCTGGATCGGATTGCTGTGTGGCAGAGGCTTGTTTTATTATTCGGACGGCGTCATTCAGTGGTCGGGCGGCATGATTCCTTATGCGTTGATGACCATTAACGCGATAGGCGCTTTTCTGATCAGCATCATAGCGACTATTTTGTTGCAGAAAGTCGCGATATCTGCGGAATATCGAGTCGTACTCACGGTGATCATGGTGGGTGTTTTTTTAACCCTGTCCGGCTTGTATCTACTGCTGTATTTGGTAGAACACGGTTATTCATTCGATGCCAACTTGAATTTAATGCTGGGTACTTTCGTCGGCAATAGTCTGGTTTGTATTTTGGTGATTTGGATGGGGCTGCTGCTGGGCAAGCAGATTTAATAGACGAAAGACAAAAGGCTAAAGGCAAAAAAAGCATAGGACTGCATTGGAGCTTCGCCTTTAGCCTTTTGTCTTTCGCCTCATGTATATTTTAATTTTAAGGTAATAATTCAACCATGTTAGATCCCCGTTTATTCAGAACCGAGCTTGATTTTGTAAAGGAACAATTAAGCAGACGCTCGTTTGATTTTGATCCTGAGTATTATTCCGGGCTGGAAGCCAGAAGAAAGGATATGCAGGTTAAAACCCAGGAATTGCAGAACGAGCGCAACAGCCGTTCCAAGGCGATCGGGCAGGCCAAGGCCAAAGGCGAAGACGTGCAGCCGCTTTTGGATCAGGTTCAGCATCTGGGTGATGAGCTGAAGGCCGCCGAGGCCGAATTGTCCGAGATTCAGGCGGAAATGAATGCATTGATGGAGGGCATACCCAACATCCTTGATGAAAGCGTGCCGAACGGCAAGAGTGAAGACGACAATGCCGAAATCAGCCGCTGGGGCGAAATTCCGGCATTTGATTTTGAGCCCAAAGACCATGTTGATTTAGGCTCAAACAAAGGCATGGATTTTGAGCTGGGCGCCAAAATTGCCGGCGCCCGGTTTGTGGTGTTAAACGGGCCGTTGGCGCGGCTGCAAAGAGCGCTGATCCAGTTTATGCTGGATACGCATACCGCCGAACACGGTTACAGCGAAACTTACGTGCCTTTCCTGGTCAATGCCGACAGCTTGCGCGGCACAGGGCAGTTGCCCAAGTTTGAGGCGGATCTGTTCAAGGCCAGTGATGATCCGGCCTTGTACCTGATTCCCACGGCCGAAGTGCCGGTCACCAATATTGTCAGGGATGTGATTGTTGAAGCCAAAGACATGCCGCTTAAGTTTGTCTGCCACAGCCCTTGTTTTCGCAGTGAGGCGGGAGCTTACGGCCGCGATGTGCGCGGCATGATCCGGCAGCATCAGTTTGAAAAAGTCGAGATCGTCCAGATTGTAAAACCTGAGGATTCCGCGAGAGCCCATGAGGAGCTGACCAATCATGCGGAAACGATTCTGCGGAAATTAAACCTGCCTTACCGCAAGATGCTGTTATGCGCAGGCGACACCGGATTCTCATCGACCAAAACTTACGACCTTGAAGTCTGGTTGCCGGGGCAGGGTGCATACCGGGAGATATCGTCTTGCAGTAATTTCAAGGATTTTCAGGCCCGCCGGCTACAGGCGCGCTGGCGCAATCCTGAAACCGGCAAGCCCGAGCTGGTGCATACCTTGAACGGCTCTGGCCTGGCGGCAGGCAGAACCCTGATTGCGGTCATGGAAAATTATCAGGATGCGCAAGGACGCATACGCATTCCTGAAGCCTTGCGTCCTTACATGGGCGGCCTGGAAGTTATTGAGTAATTGGCAGGCATCCCGCTTACCAAGAAAATATTGAAAGAAATAATATCGAATGAGTATAAAAACACGTTTTGCCCCAAGTCCAACCGGATATTTGCATGTAGGCGGCGCCCGTACTGCCTTGTTTTCCTGGCTTTATGCGCGCAAGCATGGCGGAAAGTTTATTTTAAGGATTGAAGATACCGATCTGGAGCGGTCCACGCAGGAATCTGTCGATGCCATTCTGGAGGGCATGACCTGGCTGGGGCTGGAATATGATGAGGGCCCTTTCTATCAGACTCACCATTTTGACCGTTATAAAGAGGTCATCCAGCAGTTGCTGGATCAGGGCGACGCCTATTATTGCTATTGCAGCAAGGAAGAGCTGGAGCAACTGCGCACCGAGCAAATGGCGAATAAGGAAAAGCCGCGCTATAACGGCAAATGCAGGGATTTGACGGGGCCTAAAGGCGACCGGGAAGCGGTCATCCGCTTTAAAAATCCGCTTGATGGGGCGGTAACCATTCCCGACCTGATTAAAGGCGACATTGTGGTCGCCAATAAGGAGCTGGATGACTTGATTATCGCCAGAGCAGATGGCACGCCGACCTACAATTTAACGGTGGTGGTCGATGATATGGATATGAAGGTCTCCCATGTCATTCGCGGCGACGACCATATTAATAACACGCCCCGGCAGATGAATATTCTCAAGGCATTGGATGCCCTGCTGCCGAAATATGCGCATCTGCCCATGATACTGGGTTCGGATGGCGCGCGGCTGTCAAAGCGCCATGGCGCGGTGAGCGTGATGCAGTACCGCGACGACGGCTATTTGCCTGAGGCCCTGCTCAATTACCTGGTTCGTTTGGGCTGGTCGCACGGAGATCAGGAGATCTTTTCCATAGACGAGATGATCGAGCATTTTGCCTTGGAAAATGTCAATGTGTCGGCCTCTGCGTTCAATACGGAAAAGCTGTTATGGCTCAACCATCAGTACATCATGAACAGCGATCCTGCTCATGTGGCGCGCCATTTAAGCTGGCATATGGGGGAGCTGGGCATCGACCCTTCCGAAGGGCCCAGTCTTGTTGAGATGGTCAAGGCGCAACGGGAGCGCTGTAAAACCTTGGTTGAAATGGCTGCTGCCAGCGTCTATTTTTACATAGACTTTGACGGCTATGACGAGAAGGCGGCCAAAAAGAATTTTACCCCGGGCGCGGATGAGGTTTTAGCGCGGCTGCATGATGAGTTTGCTGCCGTGACGGAATGGCAGGGCGAAGCTTTGCACCAGATAGTATTGAATCTTGCTGAAGCCATGGAGCTTGGCTTGGGCAAGGTGGCCCAGCCTTTGCGTGTTGCTGTCTGCGGCTCGGCTGTTTCGCCCGCAATCGATATAACTTTATCATTGCTGGGCAAGGAAAAAACCTTGGCCAGAATCCAGCGGGCCATAAGCTATATAAAAAATTTAAATTAGTATTGGACTCGATAGATAATTGCTGTAAAATGCCAGCTCTTAACTGAGGGGCCATAGCTCAATTGGTAGAGCGCAACACTGGCAGTGTTGAGGTCAGCGGTTCGATTCCGCTTGGCTCCACCAAACAGCAAAGGCTGACTAAACAAAGTTTAGTCCCCATCGTCTAGTGGCCTAGGACACCGCCCTTTCACGGCGGTAACGGGGGTTCGAACCCCCCTGGGGACGCCATTTATTGAGGCCTATGTCTATAGGCCTTTTTTATGTTGTTTAGAAGCATAAATAGAGGGTCGCGCTTTACAGCGCGGTACCGGTTTGTTTAAAGTATAGGCTGACTAAACCAGTTTTAGTCCCCATCGTCTAGTGGCCTAGGACACCGCCCTTTCACGGCGGTAACGGGGGTTCGAACCCCCCTGGGGACGCCATTAATAGAAGGGTTATCAAAAATGATAACCCTTTTTTTATGCCCGTTGATTTGGTTCCGGCATCAAGCGTTAAAAGCTAGATGTTCCAGGCAGGGCAGCTTACAGCCATCCTTTGCGCTTAAAAAACCAATAAGGCGCAATTCCCGTCAAAAACATCAGTATCAGTGCGCCAGGATAACCAAAATGTATATTGAGTTCCGGCATGTATTGGAAATTCATGCCGTAAATACTGGCCACCAGGGTAGGCGGCAGAAATACCACGGCGGCAATAGAAAAAATTTTAATGATTTTGTTCTGGGTAATATTGATAAAGCCCTGAGTCGAGTCCATCAAGAAGTTAATCTTATCGAACAAAAAAGTCGTGTGTGACATCAGAGTATCCACGTCGCGCATGACCTCCCGCGCTGTTTCCTGCAGGTCAGGATGATTACGCAGGTGCCTTTGCAGAAAGGAGATGGAGCGTTGCGTGTCCATCAGACATAGCCGAATCTTACCATTGCTGTCTTCCAGTTTGGCCAGTTGATCAATGGCGTCTTCAAGGTCGGAATCCATGACCTCCAGCACCAGATAGCTGACGTCTTCAAGTTTGCGATGAATGTCCTCCAGGGCATCGGCGAGATTTTCCACTTTCTGCTCAAACATGATAAGCAGCAGCTCCTGAGGCGAATGAGCCTTCACCTGTCCGTGCCGGGCGCGCATACGCAACAGGCGGAAATCGGCCAGATTGCCTTCGCGCAACGTTATCAGGCGCTCATGTTGCAAAATAAAAGCGACGGTAGCGGTATGATGCCGCCCTTCGCTTTGCGCAAGAAACAAAGAGCGTACATGAACGCCGATATTGTCAGTAAAGTAGCGCGCCGATGATTCAATTTCCTCTACATCATCCGATTCGGGCAGTGTTGTGCGCAGAAATGTCTGCAGCTGGGCGCGCTCATTGTCGCTGGGATCGTGCGCATCAATCCAGGCAGCTTTAGCCACCGCTTGCTTGAGCAAGTCTTCAGGCGGTGCTTGCTCTTTAAGCATGCCATTGTCGATATTGAATAGTCTTAACATTAACGTATTTCCCTAGTTTCAGTCGTTAAGTAACGCGAGAATTTTACAATAATTACCTGATGCAGAATAAACAATCTGCTTTTTAATTACTCAGGCAAGCTAGCCGGACGAAGCAGCGTAACTAACGTGGCGCAACCTTCGGTCAAGTCTGTCCAGTTACCCTCAAAAGTGAGCCGGGCCAATGCGGCGGTGGGCAAGCGTTTACCGTCACCAGCCAGCGGAATCGAATGGGCGGCCAATTCCAGTAATAAGTCTTCCAGTCCGGGATTATGCCCGACTAACAGTACTCGCTGTGCCTCATGGGGACTGGTTTTGAGCACTTCAAGCAGCGTCAGGGCTTCTGCTTCATAAATGCGCTCATCACACACGATTGATGACTCGTCTATGTTTAACTGCCGGCAAACTCGCTGTGCAGTCGTCAAGGCGCGCACCGCCGGTGAACTGAGTATAGCGTCAGGTATCAATTGCTGCTCGCGCAACCACGCGCCCATCCGTTTGGCTGCGCGTCGACCACGTTTTTTTAATGGACGGGAAAAATCGTCTATACCAACGGGCCAATCTGACTTGGCATGTCTTAATAATAAAAGTTCGCGAGTCATAAAATATTTTGTTAATGAGAGGGGATGTTTCGGATTACATTAAATGAACATTGCACTATATCAGTTAATCTTTTCAATTCTGTTAAAAGATAGAATAGCGCTGTGTTTTGTTAAAGCTTGAGAATAATTATAAGCAATGATATAGAACTAAATGGTTTTATACTGACAAAGAGATTAAACTTCAGAACGAAGCTGTTTTTTACCCTGATACCAGGTTTTTTAATCAAGTAAACATGAGGTGAATTATGTCAATAAAACGAGACTTCGAAAATTTATTAGACAAGCTGCAAATAGAGCGCGACGAAATCAAATTAAAACTGCATCTTGCCTCCATGGAAGCCAAGGAAGAGTTTGATGAAGCCGAAAAACAGTGGGGTCAGCTGAAAATCAAAGCATCCGAAATAGCGGATGAGTCAGTGGAAACTTCTGAAGAGTATATAAATAAGGCCAAAATAGTCGGCGAAGAACTTAAAAGGGCATACAACCGCATTGCCACGCGCTTATCTGATTAAGCCCGTTAACAAGAATTCTGAAAGGCCATAAATGCACTCCCTCTTTCGAGGGAGTGATTGTTTATTTATTCAATATCGCTACCTGTTTATTTCCGGTATTCACATAGAAGTCTGACGCATGGGAAATCCCCGCTAAAGATATCCAATCAGTAAGGAGAATCATCATGAACCTTTCACGTTTGGCACTGTTGGTTTTTATCTCTGTCCTGATCGCGGCCTTTTTTGTTTTTGATCTGCAAAACTACTTAACGCTGGAAACACTGAAGGCACAGCAAGCATCCATCGAAATATACCGTAGCAGCCATCCAGGCCGGGCCGTTGCCATTTATGCCCTGATTTATATTGCCGTTACCGGCTTGTCTCTGCCGGGCGCAACCATTCTCACGCTGGCCGGTGGCGCTGTTTTCGGTTTGCTGTGGGGAACATTGATTGTATCTTTTGCCTCGACTATCGGTGCGACACTGGCTTTTTTGGCTGCCCGTTTCCTGTTCCGTGATGCGGTCAAATCCCGTTTTGGCGATCGCTTGCAGGCCATTGATAAAGGTGTGGACAAGGAGGGCGCGCTTTATCTTTTTACCCTCAGACTGGTGCCTGTTTTTCCATTTTTTGTCATTAATCTGATGATGGGGTTAACGGCACTGAAGACGCAGACTTTCTACTGGGTCAGCCAGGTTGGCATGCTGGCCGGTACGGTAGTTTATGTGAACGCAGGAACCCAGCTTGCCAAGCTGGAGTCGTTGTCGGGCATTCTATCTCCCGGATTGATCGGTTCTTTTGCCTTGCTGGGCATTTTCCCGCTGCTGGCCAGCAAAATCGTCGAAGCCATCAAGGCGAACAAGGTTTATGCGGCATGGATAAAACCAACGCGCTTTGACAGCAATGTCGTGGTGATTGGCGCAGGTTCAGGCGGTTTGGTTACGGCTTACATAGCCGCCGCCGTCAAAGCCAAGGTCGCCTTGATTGAAAAGCATAAAATGGGCGGCGATTGCCTCAATACCGGCTGCGTGCCGTCAAAAGCCCTAATCCGTTCCTCCAGGCTGCTGGCCCAGATGCAAAGAGCCGCCGATTTGGGCATCAAAAGAGCCGATGCCGAATTTGATTTTGCCGATGTTATGAACCGGGTGCAGTCTGTTATCAAAACCGTCGAACCGCACGATTCCGTGCAGCGTTACGCGGATCTTGGCGTGGAGGTCATCGAAGGCGAGGCAAAGATTGTTTCGCCGTGGGAGGTTCAGGTGACAGCAACAACAGGCGAAAGCCGAACCATCACTACGCGCTCCATCGTTATTGCAGCCGGTTCGCGCCCAGCAGTCCCGCCGATTCCCGGCATCGAGAAAATCGGTTACCTGACCTCCGATAACATCTGGAATTTACGTGAGCTGCCCAAACGGTTCGTCGTGCTCGGCGGCGGTCCTATCGGTTGTGAGTTCGCGCAAAGCTTTGCCCGTTTCGGCAGTAAGGTGACTCAAGTCGAAATGGCGCCGCGCTTGCTGATTCGGGAAGACCCCGATGTCTCGCAAACCGTCATGGACAAGTTCCGTCAGGAAGGTATCGATGTGCTTGTTGAACATACCGCCAGGCGTTTCATTATCGAAAACGGTAAAAAGCTTCTTATCGCCGAACATCAAGGCCAAGAAATACGGATCCCTTTTGACCAAGTGCTATTGGCTATTGGACGGGTTGCCAATATCGAAGGTTACGGCCTAGACGAATTGGCGGTTGAAGTTTCGCCCAAACGCACTATCGAGATTAACGAATTCCAGCAGACCAATTACCCGAATATTTTTGCCTGCGGCGACGTATCCGGCCCGTTCCAGTTTACCCATGCCGCCGCCCATCAGGCCTGGTATGCTGCGGTGAATGCGCTGTTTGGTTCGATTACAAAATTTCGCACCGATTACTCGGTCATCCCCTGGGCTACGTTTATTGATCCAGAAGTCGCGCGGGTTGGCCTTAATGAACAGGATGCAAAAGAGCAGGGCATCGCTTACGAAGTCAGCACTTATGGCATGGCCGATCTGGATCGCGCCATTGCCGACGGCGTAGCGCAGGGTTTCGTCAAAGTATTAACGCTACCGGGCAAAGACCGGATTCTCGGCGTGACTATCGTCGGCGAACATGCCGGAGACCTGATTGCCGAGTTTGTGCTGGCGATGAAAAACAATATCGGCCTGAACAAGTTGCTCGGTACCATTCATATTTACCCGACTATGGCTGAGGCCAACAAGTATGCAGCCGGAGTCTGGCGACGCAACCATACGCCGGAAGCGTTATTATGGTGCATGGCGCGTTATCACAACTGGCGAAGAGGCAACTAAGTGCGCGTGATGTGATTCAGGGCGACTTTTTTCGTATAGATCAATATAATCAGGGGAGATTACAAACCTGTGTGGGCAACGGAGAAGAAGCGTTATTGTTTTCGGCATCAGGATTAGCTTTCAGTTAACAGGAATAACAGTTTGAACCCAAAGAACAAGATTTTATTTGCAGGCGACCCCCACGGAGATTTCAAGCCACTGATAGCGGCAGTGCATGAATACAAGCCCGAAGCCGTCGTTTTATTGGGTGATTATGATTTGGAAATGCCGTTGGAAAGTTATTTGCAGGAAATCGTTGGCTTGACTGAAATCTGGTGGATTGCGGGCAATCATGATTTTGAAACACCCGATAAGCATAAAAATCTGTTCCATTCCGCCTTGGCTGACAAGGGATTGCACTTGAAAGTTATGGAAGTGGCAGGAGTGAAAATTGCCGGCTTAGGGGGTATTTTTCTTGGCAGGGTCTGGTATCCGCCCCGGCAACCAAGATGGCGGGACAAGCAGCATTACCTGAGTGAGCAGTCTGCCAATGATAAGCATTCGGCCATGCCGTTAAAATACAAGTCGGCGATCTGGCATGATGAGTTTGAGGCATTAAAGACGCTGAAAGCCGATATTTTGGTGACACATGAAGCGCCGGGATCTCATCGGCACGGGTTTGATGTGATTGGCGAACTGGCCGCCGCCATGGGCGTGAAACATATTTTTCATGGCCATCTGCACGAAAATTATGCCGGTGTCATTAAAAACGATATTAAGGTGTTCGGTGTAGCGGACAGGGCAGTTGCTGATTTGATGGGTAACACAATCAGGAACGGAAGTTAAAAATAGAAAGCCGGTCGCATTGTTATCCCTCTTTATGGTTGGCACACTATTCAGGAATAGCCGCAAAGGCCGCAGGATATTTTCCCCGGTACATATCGGTGCAAATCAACCGCCGATTGGTTGATTTGAACAGATTGTTTTCTTGTTTTATCCCGCAATAACCGGGAAATTGTTTTAAATAATCCATGTAATCATGGTGTTATAAGGACACAACAGGTTGGCACAATAATCGCTTGCACCTCGGTAGAGACATTTTCTTAAAACGAGGCAAACAATGAATAAGACATCCCTGTCTGTAGTACCCCAAACCGGATTAGCCGGTTTAAAAGAAAACTGGCGCAGTGATTTACTGTCCGGATTTCTGGTTTTTCTTATTGCCTTGCCGCTGTGCCTGGGGATATCGATGGCTTCCGGTTTCCCCCCGTCAGCAGGCATTATTACGGCTATTATTGGCGGGATACTGGTTTCGCGCATCAGCGGGTCATTTATAACGATTAACGGTCCGGCGGCCGGTTTGATTGTGGTAGTTTTGGGTGCGGTCCAATCGTTGGGTGAAGGCGATGCTATGGCGGGCTACCGTTACACGCTGGCTGCCATAGTCATTGCTAGCGTGTTGCAAATCCTGATGGGCGTTTTTAAAGCCGGCCGGCTCTGTTCTTTTTTTCCTGCATCGGTGGTACATGGCATGCTGGCGGCTATCGGTATTATTATCATGGCCAAACAGGTTCATGTCATGCTGGGCGCATCCCCGGAACCAGGCAGTTTGTTTTCAACCATCGCACAGATTCCGCACAGTATTCTTGATCCGAACCCTGAAATTGCCGTTATAGGTCTTTCCGGGCTGGCGATACTGGTTATCTGGTCGATGCTGAAAAATCCAACCTTAAAGATGATTCCGGCGCCCATTATCGTGGTGCTGGTAGGTATGGGCTTGGGCCGGTATTTTGATCTGGATCATCAACATGTTTATCTGTTTTTGCCGGATGCCACTTTTTTACCGCATCATGAGGCAACCATCGGCCCGAAATTTTTAGTCGCGATTTCTGAAAACTTCATGTCCAGCTTTTACTTTCCTGACTTTTCCAAGTTCATGACGGTTGAATTCTGGGAAGCCGTCGTGAGCATCAGCTTGGTTGGCAGTCTTGAGAGCCTGCTCAGCGCCATAGCGGTGGACAAGCTTGATCCGTATAAACGGCATTCCAATCTTGACCGTGACTTAACAGCGGTAGGTGTGGGCAACCTGGTTGCAGGATTCATTGGCGGCTTGCCGATGATTGCCGAGATTGTGCGTAGTTCGGCCAACGTGAATAATGGTGCAAAAACAGCGTGGGCTAACTTTTTTCATGGTTTATTGTTGTTGTTGTTCGTCGTGCTTTTCCCTAGACTGATCCATAGCATCCCGTTAGCTGCATTGGCTGCGTTGTTGGTGTACACTGGATTTCGCCTAGCTTCTCCTAAAGAATTCGCTAAAGCAATGGGCGTTGGTAAAGAGCAGTTGTTTATGTTTGTTGCTACGATCATTGGTGTGCTGGCAACGGATTTGTTGATTGGTGTCGCTATCGGTATCCTGACCAAATTTGCCATACACATGCTTCGTGGTGTCAGGTTAAACAACTTGTTCAAGATTCACTTCGTTATTGAACAGAAAGATCCCGATTCTTTTGTGGTCGCCATCGTAGGGGCTGCGATTTTCTCTAATTTCATGTCATTAAAAACCGCGCTGGCAAATCTGGAAAAAGGCAAGACCGTGATCTTTCAATTGAACAATGCCTATATGATTGACCATACCGTGATGGAATTCATTCATGATTTTCAGCATAACTATGAATCGCATGGCGGCAAGTGCGTGTTTCTCGGAATGGAACATCATGATGCTTATTCAGCGCATCCTTTGGCGGTGCGCAAAATGAAACGGAACAACATGAGCCGCCGCAAAAGCGATCATTACGGCGTGTGAGTCAGGCTTGCACTATTTGACCTTCAGGGATGGAGGTCATGCCGCCGGAACGCTGTAAGTTCAGCGCATGATTGATAGCCATTTTTATTGAGAATTTATTATGATCCTTGTATTAGCTTATTGCGCTGTTCTTTTAAGCTTTGCTTCCGGCGTGTTGGCGCTGCTGATGCATCAGCGTCACAATCTGCTGGCGCTTAGCCGATATTGGCTTAAAAAATCTCCTGAGAGTAATGAAAAATATCAGTCTGTGATTGATAACAGCCTGGAGGAAAAGCAGTTCCCGATTTTTCTGCGGCAAGCAGTGTTTGTTTTACTGGGGTTTTCCGGCATTTTTGCCGTGTTGGCCGGAATGAGTGTTTTAACCAGCAAAGAGATCATTACCGATCAAATCAGCTTGGGTCTGCCGTGGTTGCCTTGGCATGTCCGTTTTGACAGTTTGTCCGGTTTCTTTTTTTTAATTATCGGCATTGCCGTCAGTGCCGTTAGTCTCTATGGGCCGGGTTATGTCAAAAGCTATGACGAAAATCATCATCCCTTCGCCGCCTTAGGCTTGTTTACCGGACTTTTTGTTTCCGGCATGTTGCTGGTGCTGCTGGCCGATGACGCTTTCTTCTTCATGATCGCGTGGGAGTTGATGTCGGTAGCCAGTTATTTCCTGGTGGCGTTCCAGCATGAAAATCCCGCCAATCGCCGTGCTGCCTTTATTTATCTGCTGATGGCCGAAGTCGGGGCATTGGCCATTATTCTGGGTTTTGGCGTGCTTGCCAGCTTTGCTACCGGATTTACTTTTGATGAGTTACGTGCGGCAGAACTATCCTCGACCTGGGCCAGCATCGCTTTTGTGTTGGCGCTGACAGGTTTCGGCATGAAGGCCGGCATCGTCCCCGTTCATGTATGGCTGCCGGAAGCGCATCCGGTGGCGCCGTCGCATATTTCTGCGCTGATGAGCGGCGTGATGCTCAAGGTCGCAATCTATGGCCTGATCCGTTTTTGTTTCGACCTGATCGGCGAGGTGCATTGGCAATGGGGTTTGGTGTTGCTCGTTCTCGGCACTTTTTCGGCATTGGGCGGGATTTTGTATGCCATGATGCAACCCAATTTAAAACGTTTGCTGGCTTACAGTTCCGTCGAAAATGTCGGCATCATTTTTATGGTGCTGGGCCTGTCGATGATTTTCATGGCAAACGGCCATCCTCAACTGGCGGCGCTGGGTTTCCTGGCGGCGCTGCTTCATGCATTCAATCACGCCTTGTTCAAGAATTTGCTGTTTTTGGGGGCGGGGATTATCCACCACCAAACCCATGAGTTGAATATCGACATGATGGGCGGGCTTATTAAGCGTATGCCGCAAACCAGCATGTTGTTTTTGGTAGGCTGCATGAGCATTTCCTCCTTGCCGTTGTTTAACGGCTTTGTTTCGGAGTGGCTGGCTTTTCAGACTGCGTTGCAGGTCGATGTGCTGGACAATGGCGTGTTGCGCAGCTTGATACCCGTCGCCGCTGCTGCATTAGCTTTGACAGCGGCATTAGCTGCGGCCTGTTTCGTCAAAGTGTTCGGCTTGATATTTTTGGGGCAGCCCCGCTCGCATCATTCCGATAAAGCGCATGAGATTCAGGATAAAGGCATGCTGGCCGGATCTATGCTGCTGGCCGGCTTGTGCTTTTTGTTCGGCATTTTCCCCGGCCTGATAATCACTTTGATTAATGGTGTTGCCGGGCAGTTACTGGGCGAAACCTTGCCGAATGACGCAGCTTTAGGCTGGTTATGGCTGGCGCCGGTTTCTGCTAAACAAGCTTCTTACGCTCCGCCATTGGTTCTGATCGGCGCTCTCATCGCTGCCGGCGTCAGTTTTTGGTACTTGCGTCGTAATCCATCAACAGTCATGCGCAGAGCTGAAACCTGGGATTGCGGTTTTGGCGGTTTAACGTCGAAGATGCAATACAGCAGCAGTGCTTTTACCATGCCTTTTAGGCGGATTTTCGCCAAAGTCTGGATGATTGACGAGCAGATCGACAAAGACATGCAAGGCGCCATGAATCAGGATGTGGCGGCGGTTCGTTATCACTTGCAGGTTCAGGATCATAGCTGGCCGCGTTTGTATCAACCGATTGAACGCGGTGTGAACAACACGGCCAAAGTGGTGGGACGCATTCAAACAGGGAATATCAGGACTTATCTTGGTTATTCGTTTGCGACATTAATACTTATGTTATGGGTGATCAGCTAATGAATTGGTTACTGGCAGTTTTACAAACCATGTTATTTGTCGCGCTGGCGCCGTTGCTGGCAGGCTGGCTTAAGTGTTGCAAGTGTCGATTACAGAATCGCAAAGCGCCGTCTATTTTCCAGCCTTACCGGGATTTACTCAAATTAACCAATAAACAACCGGTAGTTGCCAAGCAGGCATCGTGGATTTTCTTGATTGCACCTTACATTATATTTTCTGCAACGGTGCTGGCGGCAACGGTCGTACCTTTGATTGCCGTTGATTTGCCGACTTCAGCCAGCGCCGATGTGATTGTGATGGTGGGTTTTTTTGCCTTTGCCCGGTTTTTTCTGGCACTGGCCGGATTGGACATAGGCACCGCATTCGGCGGCATGGGTTCTTCGCGGGAAATGACCATTTCATCACTGGCAGAACCTGCGATGCTAATGGCGATTTTTACATTGACCATGGCCGCCTCAACGACCAACTTGTCGTTCGCTATCGGCCATGTGCTTAATGAAGGTTTTGTTTTGCGGCCTTCATTTGTATTTGCCCTGGCTGCTCTGATACTGGTTGCCATCGCTGAAACCGGACGCATTCCCGTGGATAATCCGGCGACGCATCTGGAGCTGACCATGATTCATGAGGCGATGATTCTTGAGTACAGCGGCCGTCACCTGGCGCTGATTGAATGGGCAAGCCAGGTGAAACTGATGCTATACGGCGTGCTGATTGCCAATATCTTTTTCCCGTGGGGTATCGCCGAAACTCTTGGTGCTCAAGCATTAGGCTACGGCTTGCTGGCCATTATGGGCAAGCTTGCCCTGCTGGCGATATTCCTGGCGATAGTGGAAACGCTGTTTGCAAAAATGCGCTTGTTCCGGGTTCAGGAATACCTCAGTTTTGCCTATTTGTTAGGACTGTTGGGTATGTTGAGCCATATCATTCTGGAGGCGTCACGCTGATGAATATTGCAGAACTGGATTTTTATACGCAGGCCATTTTATCGTTGGCGGCATTGGTGGGACTCACATCGTTTCTTATGTTGGGGCAGGGGCGGTTGCTGCGGCTGATTTTTGTGTTTGCCATGCAGGGTTTTTTATTAACGTTGACCACAGTATTGGCGGCATACAGTCTGAATAATCATCATCTGTATATTTCAGCCGTGTTGACTCTGGTGCTGAAAGTGATCTTTATTCCGTGGATGCTGAGACGGCAGGTTCTGCATATGAACATGCATCGCGATATTGAAGCGTTAAACAACAAGACTACAGTGATGCTGGGCGGAGCCAGCCTGATGGTGTTCAGTTATTACGTGTTGCAGCCGATTGTGCAATCCTCGCCGGTGGTTATGTTGAATGCGCTGGCGGTCAGCCTTTCAGTGGTGTTGCTGGGCATGCTGTTGATGATTTCGCACCGTCAGGCTGTCGCTCATGTGGTGGGTTTCATGTCGATAGAAAACGGGCTGTTTTTTGCGGCCATCGTCGCTACCAACGGCATGCCGATGGTGGTTGAACTGGGCGTGGCTTTTGATGTGCTGGTGGCTGCGGTGCTGTTCGGCATCTTTTTCTTGCACATTCGCACCAGTATTGATTCGCTGGATGTCGATCTGTTGAATAAGTTGAACGAGGTGGATAAATGATTGCTGCCTATTTAGCGCTATTGATCCCCTTTGTAGGCATACTCTATTTTGCGCTGGCAGGGCACAAAACAGATACCGGAAAGCAAAATGTCTGGTTCAATAGCGTCAGCTTGCTGGCGACCATCTGGCTGGCGATTAACGTGCTGAATCAAGGCACGATTGTTTCATCAGGCAAGGCTTTTTTAATTGACCCGTTTAATGTTTACCTGATTGTCCTGACTGCTTTCGTTGGCCTCACTACATCGATATTTTCTTCGCCCTATATGGCGCATGAAAAGGAAATCGGCAAGCTCAATGATACGCGGTTAAAGCTCTATTACTCCATGTACCAGGGTTTTATGCTGGCCATGTATCTGGTCTTGACGACCAACAATATGGGCATCATGTGGGTGGCGATGGAAGGTGCGACGCTGGCAACCGTGCTGCTGGTCAGTTTGTACCGCACGCCTGAATCCATTGAGGCCGCCTGGAAGTATTTTATTCTTTGCGGCGTGGGCATTGCGCAGGCCCTGTTCGGCACCATTTTGCTGTATTACGCGGCGGTGCAGATCGGCGACGGTGAAAATGCCTTGCTGTGGTCGGTGCTTTACGAAAATGCCGAACAATTAAATCCGGAGGTGCTTGAGATTGCCTTTGTTTTTTTACTGATTGGCTATGGCACAAAAATCGGTCTGGTGCCTTTGCACAGCTGGCTGCCCGACGCCCATTCCGAAGGTCCGACGCCGATGTCGGCCGTGTTATCAGGGTTATTGCTGAACGACGCCTTATACGCCGTGGTGCGCAACAAAATGCTGGTGGACGGGGCAACGCATTCCCATTTGGCCGGTTATTTAATGATGGGATTCGGCATGCTTTCGTTTCTGGTCGCCGCCGTGCTTCTGCATCGGCAAAAAGACATTAAAAGGCTGTTCAGTTACTCGTCCATTGAACACATGGGCATTATGACCTTTGCCTTCGGTATAGGCGGACCTTTAGCCACCTTTGCCGCCTTGCTGCATATGACGGTGCATTCACTGACCAAATCAGCCATTTTTGTGACAGTCGGGCACGCGGCGCAGGTTGCCGGAACCCAGAGCATAGACAAGATACGCGGATTGATTAGAACCCAACCCAAGATCGGCTGGGGCTTATTGATTGGAACCATTTCCATTGCGGGCTTTCCTCCCTTTGGCGTATTTACCAGCGAATTCCTGGTGCTGCTGGCCACCATGCACAGTTATCCCTGGCTAACGCCGTTGCTGTTATTGGGTATCGGCATTGCCTTTGCCGGATTGTTCAGACATATACAACCCATGGTTTACGGTGAAAAGCCGGAAGGCCAACTGCCGGTGAAAGCCAATTTATGGCCGGTAATGATCCATCTGGCGCTGGTGCTCTGGATGGGTTTGGCTATACCGGGGTTTCTGGCTAACTGGTTTTCGCAGGCAACTATATTAATTTCAGGGAGTTCGCCGTTATGAGTTCTGCAAATTGGACTACGGATTTTCTAAGCCGGTTGAGTGCGGATATGACTGTTGCAGAGATCGATATATCCTCGGCAACGTTGTGGCAAATCGAAAGCCACGAATGGCAACGGTTTGCAGAATTGGCTGTGCAGCAAAACCTGCGCTGGGCCGCCGGATGGGCGGAACACAATCATAGACAGTTTTTCATCAACGCCTGCTTTGAGAAAAAGGGGATTTATGTGTGGTTGCGGACGGTCATATATGGCTCCAACCCGACACTGCCTTCACAAGCCACGGTTTATCCGGCGGCTAGCCGCAGCGAACGCCATACTCACGATATGTTCGGGATTGATTTTGTCGGACATCCGGATAATCGTCGTTGGACGCGGCATCAGGCCTGGCCTGAAAACGTCTACCCGTTGCGCAAGGACTTTCCTGTTCAGGGGCAGCCTGAAGCTGTGACGCCGCCCGACATGGATTATCAATTTGTCAAAGCTCACGGAGCGGGCGTTTATGAAATCCCCGTAGGCCCTGTGCATGCGGGCATTATCGAGCCCGGGCATTTCCGGTTTCAGGCGGTGGGCGAGCTTATTTTAAATCTGGAAGAGCGCCTGGGCTATGTGCATAAGGGCATCGAGAAAATAGCCGAAGGCAGAACGCCGGAGCAGTTAGCCCGTTTGGCCGGGCGCATCTCCGGCGACACCACGGTAGGGCATTGCTGGGCCGCCTGCATGGCAATGGAGCAAGCCGCAGGCATTGAAATTCCGCCGCGCGCGGCATTGATTCGCGGCATTCTGGTCGAGCGTGAACGCGTCGCCAACCACATGGGCGACATAGGCGCGATCTGCAACGATGTCGCCTTTGTATTCGCGCAAATGCAGTTCACCCGGCTGCGTGAGCTTTGGCTGCGCACCAATGCGAAAGTTTTCGGTCATCGCCTGTTAATGGACCGGATTATTCCGGGCGGTGTGGCGTGCGACTTATCTGAAGAATCCTGTGCATTAATGCTGCAGGACATCGCCGCGTTAAGAACCGAGCTGGCGGAAATCATGCTGGCGCTGGATCTGAATTCATCACTGGAAGACAGGCTCTATACGGCGGGTTATCTGTCTGAGGAAACCGCGGCGGCCTTTGGCACGTTGGGTTATGTCGGACGGGCCAGCGGGCAGGATTTTGATGTGCGCCGCGATGCGCCTTATGCGCCTTACGATCGGGTAACGGTCAAAGTTCCGCTGGAAACGCAGGGCGATATTGCCTCCAGATTCTGGGTTAGAAGCAAGGAAATCAAGGCGGCTTTAAAACTGATAGAAGCATTTATCAGCCAACTTTCCGCGGGCGACATTGTTGCCGAATGGAAAACGCCGCAAGCCGACAGTGAAAGTCTAGGCATAGTCGAAGGCTGGCGGGGTGAAATTATCACTTACGTCCGTTTTGATGTCGATAACAAAATCGCACGTTTCTATCCGCGCGACCCCAGCCAATTGAACTGGCCTGCGCTGGAAAAGCTGGTCCTGAATAACATCGTGCCGGATTTTCCTGTATGCAACAAGTCCCTGAATGGTTCCTATTCAGGCAATGATTTATAGGAAGGGAAGATGCTGAGAATTTTTAAAAAAATCCTGACCACAGGCGTCGTCACAGAACGATTTAAAGCTCCCAAAGATGCCGAACTGGAGCAGCTGGGCATTGAGATTAAACGGCATATCGACAAGAAATTTTCCGGCAGCATTGCGATACGCCAGGTCGATGCAGGCTCCTGTAACGGCTGCGAACTGGAAATTCACGCGCTGAATAATCCCTTTTACGATATTGAGCGCTTCGGGATCCATTTTGTGGCGTCCCCCCGGCATGCCGATGTGCTGCTGGTTACAGGCCCCGTGTCGCGCCACATGCAAACAGCGTTGCTGCGCACTTACGAAGCAACGCCGAACCCGAAATGGGTGGTTGCCGTCGGCGATTGCGCAGCCTGCGGCGGCGAATTCGGGGTTTCTTACGCCAGTTGCGGCGCGGTGTCCAATGTCATTCCGGTCGATGTCGTGATTCCCGGCTGTCCGCCGACGCCATTGGCGTTGATGAAAGGTTTGATGGGGTTGATTGATAGATAACCGCGCGGGTTGAGCGGAGCATGGAAACGGGACAGACAGTCGGGGCGCGGTAAAACCGCGCCCTCAAGCCTGTCAGGCGTATTCGCGCTGTTCTGTTGCGGCTGGCGCGGTGAAGAATTTTTTAAACTGCGGCATAAAGCTGGCTGTGATCGGTATGGAATAAAAACAATACATCGCCGCCGCTTCGCCGGTTGATACGCCGAACAGCCACTGGGGCATGAACAGCGTCATAATGGCCATGCCAAAATGATACGAAGCGATGCGCCTGTTATCCTTCCAGACGAAACCGCTGAGCGCCAAACCAAACAGCGAACCCCACGTAACCAGCAAGCCAAAGGCGCTGCCGATGTGGTAGCCGATATGGTATTTGCCCATAAACAAACACGCGACCATATTACCTATGAAATTGGGTTCTAGATCAAACAGCTGCCATTCTTTGGGCAGAAAGCTGAAAACCAGGAATGACGAACTGAGGATTACGCCGAGGATGGTGGCCTTCTTCATCGCGGTTTTGTCGGACGAATAAGTAGCCAACGCCGGCATAATCGCCAGTGCCTGCAAGCTGATATGGTAGGTCGAAAGCTCACTCAAAAACAGGTTCGTGCCATAACCGCACTGATCCGCAACCGGATAGGCAAAATACTGGATAAATTCCATCATGGCAAAATGAAAAATGGCGTAAGACCTTGCAACCCGAACCCACAGCGGCTCGCTTTTATCAAGGTAAGTAACAGTAGATGCGGCCAGTCCAGCCAGACCCAGGCCAAGAGACATATTAGCGCTAAAACACATAATTATTCCGTAACTTGTTTATTGTTAAAAAAACCGTGCCAAAAAATTACCTTTATATTTTTCGCAACAGCTTTTATTTTACAGAATTGGCCGTGTCATAACCACCCTGACAGGCTCAGGAATTATTCTGAAACACTATAGGTTCCGCATGGTGATGCGATAACCGTGCAAGTTATATGGGATTTGAGCCTGGTTGCTATGAAACGAGAAAAATGAGGCAAACACTTATGATAAAGAAAAAAATAAAGATGGCGGCAATGACGGCAGCGATTTTAAGCTCTGTCAGCATGGTAGCGAGCGCCGTGGCGGCAGACGACCTGCTTCAGGATGCCGGCAGCTGGATGCAAGTCGTCGGGGAGGGGAGCCTGAAGGTTCTGGATCCAAGCCTGGAAAAGGGGAGAGTCTGGCTGGAGGGTCAATCCCGCTTCGACGACAACTGGAATCATTGGTACCAGGGCATGGTGCGCACGGCGGTGGGCTATTCGCTCAGCGACCGGGCAACAATCTGGGCAGGCTACACCTGGCTGCCTACTCAAAATGTCGGCAGGAGCTATGTGTCCCAGCAAGATGTCTGGCCGGCATTCCGTTACGTCTTGCCCACCAGTGCAGGAACTGTCACTTTCAGAACCATGTTTGAAAGCAACTTCATACAAGGCGATGACGTTCGGTTCCGGCCGCGCCAGATGCTTCGCTTTATGCATCCTCTGGAGTTCGAGCCGCGTTTGAGCCTGATTACCTGGGATGAGTTTTTCGTCAGAGTCAACTCAACCCGGTTCGGCGGCCAGTCCGGTTTCGATCAGAACCGCGCGTTTGCGGGTCTCGGCTGGACTTTCAATAAAAGCTTCCGGGCCGAAGCGGGTTACCTCAACCAGTATCTGGATGACGCCACCCACACCAATAACACCATGCACCACTTGATTATGGGATCGCTATTTGTAAACTTCTAGCGCTATCCTGTAACCGGTCTGTGACTGGAAAGCTTAAAAGGTTTTGTTATGACAAGTTCATTGATTGCCCTAATGCTATTGATTGGTTTGCTGGCCGGGATTGCTTCAGGCCTGTTCGGCATAGGAGGCGGCGTTATCATCGTTCCGGCTTTGATCTACCTGGCCAAGTTTTCCCAGCATGCCGCTGTCGGCACCAGTCTGGCCATTTTATTGCCTCCTGTCGGGTTGTGGGCGGTACTGGAATATTACCGGTACGGTAACGTTGACTTGAAGGCGGCGCTCATTGTGGCTGTTGCATTTATGGTCGGCGGCTGGTTGGGCGCCCATTTGGCTAATCACATAAGCGGCCACCTTCTGAAATTATTATTTGGAATCTTTGTATTAGGAATTGGCGGGTACTTGGTATTCGATGCAGTTAAGTCGATGGCTTAGTGCGCATATCTCAATCGGGCTGCCTTATTTTGTTTCAGGATGAAACGGGGCAAAACTAAACCGAGCGCCGGGTGTAATTGACCGTCTTTGGATTGCAGATTTTACTGAAGGGGCGGTTGGCTTGGTCCCCCTCTTTTCGAGGGATTGCCTAACCAACCTGTGTGACTCTGATTTTTACAATGGGCAGGTTTTTAGTGACCTTTTGTGTCTTCCGACACGATGGCCTGTTCATGGTTCATTATTTTTTTGATCAGTATATGAGCATAAAAAACAGCTATACCAAAAGCACTTGTAAGAACAATATCTAATATCATGGTAGTTGCCTATGAAGGTAAGTTAAATAGTTACTCAATAGTTTCATGTAAGCATGACGAATATTGAATGGACGCTAGCTTTTGCTAAAAGCTTACAGATGATTAAGCTATTTCCATGCCACTTGCCTCACTTCAAATAACGTGAATAAAACCAGGCCTTATCGACGAATAAGAATAGGTTGAAATAGACTAAAGGTTGAAATAAACCTATTCAATACGGTTCTTTTCAACCACACTTGAAAAAGTCGATTTAAAACATTAACAATAAGACACCTTTCTCTGTCGTGGTGTAAACTGACTTTTGAAACTGATAATGGAGAAATCGATATGTTTAAATGGCTAATTGCTTCATTCATGGTAATGACCTTGTCCGGCTGCGGCTATAACACGCTGCAATCAGGCGATGAAAACATCAAGGCCGCGTGGGCGGAGGTGTTGAATCAGTACCAGCGCCGCGCCGATCTGGTGCCGAATCTGGTGAACGTGGTGAAAGGATACGCGGCGCACGAAAAAGATGTGTTGACGGAAGTGACGGAGGCGCGCGCCAGGGTTGGGGCGATACAGGCCACGCCGGAACTGGTCAATGACGAGGAAGCGTTCAAGAAATTCATTGCTGCACAGGGGCAGATGACCAGCGCGATCTCACGCTTATTGCTGGTGGCGGAAAATTACCCGCAACTGAAAGCCGACGGGTTGTTCCGTGACTTGCAGGCGCAACTGGAAGGCACGGAAAACCGCATTACCGTGGCGCGCAACCGCTATATCGATGCGGTCAAGGAATACAACATCACCGTGCGGTCTTTTCCTTCCAATCTCACCGCGATGATGTTCGGGCACAAGACCAAGCCGAGTTTTACCGTGGAAAACGAACAGGCCATTGCGCAACCGCCGAAAGTCGATTTTGGCGCGCCGGCGCCGGCAGGGACTCCCGCTAATTAAGGCATTGTCCATGCTGCCGTCAGTGCGCTACGGGCTCGGGTTATACCTGCTGCTGTTTTTGACAGCAGCCTGGGCGCAGGTTCCGGTTCCTGACTTATCGCACCGCGTCACCGACCTCACCGCCACACTCAGCGCAGAACAGGTGAGTGCGCTGGAAAATAAACTGGCGGCATTCGAAGCCAAACAGGGCAGCCAGATCGCAGTTCTGATTATCCCTACGACCCAACCCGAAGACATAGCCCAGTTCGGCATACGGGTTGCAGAGGCATGGAAGATCGGCCGGAAAAACGTCGATGACGGCGTCATCCTGATTGTAGCCAAAGACGACAGGAAGCTGCGTCTGGAAGTCGGCTACGGCCTGGAAGGCGCTATTCCGGACGCGATTGCCAAACGGGTGATTGCCGAGACCATTACGCCGTATTTCAAAAGCGGCGACTTTGCAGGCGGCATTGATGCCGGGGTTACGCAGCTGATTGGACTGATCGAAGGCGAGTCTTTGCCAGCACCCGTTGCAGAGCCGGATGTCCAACTGGACGAAGGGGCATTTATGTTCATCCTGTTTGGCGGTTTGATCGTAGGTTTTGTGTTGTCTGCCATGCTGGGGCGGGTAATGGGCGGAATGCTCGCTGGTTTGGGCAGCGGCGCGGTGGTCGCGCTGTTGTTCGGGATAGGTTTCGCAGCGGTCATGATCGGGCTGATGGTTTTTTTCATCGTCGGCGTTCGGCACCGCGGCGGCGGTGGCTGGTCGAACGGCGGCGGTTTCGGCGGCGGGTATGGCGGAAGTGGAGGCTCATGGGGTGGCGGAGGAGGCAGTTTTGGCGGAGGGGGCGTATCGGGATCATGGTAAACATTAAACGCTGGCTCATTCATGCCTTCATGCCGCCGTGGCGCTGGCGTGCGGCGTTTCCTGCGGCAGTGCTGACCGACATTGAAACAACGGTGAAGCAGTCCGAGGGTCAGCACCGCGGCGAACTCCGGTTTGCCGTCGAAAATGCGCTTGCGCCTGTTTGGGTGTGGCGCGGCATGTCAGCGCGCCATCGAGCAACCGAAGTTTTTTCAAATTTGCGGGTGTGGGACACCGAAGAAAACTGCGGTGTGCTGATTTACCTGCTGCTGGCTGACCGGGAAGTCCATGTCGTAGCAGACCGGGGTATTGCCAAGCGTGTGTCGCAGGCTGAATGGGATATGATAGCGCAGGCTATGCAAAAAGAGTTTCGCCAGGGTGATTTCCGGCGGGGGGCGCTGAAAGGCATCGAGCACATTACCAGGATTCTGGCTGCCCATTTTCCGTCCGGCGCAAGCAATCCCAACGAGCTTTCCAACAAGCCGGTCATTGTTCAGAGATGAAAGCAGGTCTGTTTTATTTCTGTCGGATGAGGGCTTGTGTTTGAATCATTCACTAATTTGAGCTTTAGAGGGTTTTATGAAGACTAAACAATACGCAGTACTTGGGTTATTTGCAGTATTACTCGGCTTAATGCCCGTCACGAAAGCCGTTGCAGATGAATTGTTGCCCCCGCAGCAGGTTATACAAGGTGTTTCGGCAGAGATAAAGGAACGGCTGCGGGATAAATCGTTTACCCAGGATTTTGCCCAGGTTACACGGTTTGTTAATGGCGTCATTGATCCGCATGCCGATTTCGACAGGATTGCGGCGCTAGTCCTGGGTAAAATCTGGAAAACGGCAACACCTGCGGAACAGGAGCGTTTTAAGCGTGAATTCCAGACGCTGTTGGTAAGGACGTATTCCAGGGCGTTTGTTGAGTATAAGGAATGGTCAATACGTTTCCCCCCTCTTACAATGGAAAGCGGCGCTACAAAAATCATTGTGAAAACGGAAGTGATGCAGCCGGGCATTCAGCCTGTTGAGGTGAGCTACAGAATGGTGCTGAGCCAAGGGCAATGGAAAGTTTACGATATTATCATTGAGGGCGTGAGCCTGGTTACTAACTACCGAACAACCTTTAGCGAGGAAGTTAAAACCAAAGGTTCATTAAGCGCCGTTATTGATGGACTGGTTAAACGCAATGCTGAAGCGCTTGCACCCAAAAAATCCTGATGCGTTTAATTCCGCCCGTTTTCCAGGCGCTGTTCCAGCCAGCCGTCGATTTTACGTAAAATCTGCTCGCGAAGCGCCTGCGTGGAAAAGAGCTGTTCGTGGTGGCTTTTCCCAGCCAGCACCATCAGCTCGTTGTGTTGATGTTTATCACGCGTTACAGCAGCAAAATCGGTATTTCCCCACGCGGGGGTAATGGGGTCCTGTCCGGAGTAAATGAGCAGATAGGGCGTGGCGAACGCAGCCATATTTTGCCTGAACTGAATGATTTCCCTTTCAATACCCAGCACATAACGCAAGACGCAGCGGCGGATGATGTAATTATCATTGCGCTGGCGGATTCTTTCTTCTTCCGAGTCGCTCAGGTGCTGTTCCACCCAAGCCGGGCCGGTCGGCGAAAACAGGTTGCGCAGGCAGGGCAGTGACAGCAGTTCAAAAATGCCGTCTTGCAGAGGCACGGTAATCAGGGACAGCAACTGATTGAACAACAACAGAGGCAACGGTTCGTCGTGGGGGTTGAGGAAGTGCTCGTGGGTATAGAATGAAAACCGGATGAACGGATTCTGAAACCAGCCGCGCCAGCCGGGAACTTCGGTAACGGAAAAGGCCGGGCCGCTGAGAATGATGCCTTTTATTCTCGATTTTAAAATATCATTTCCTGGTTGCAGCAGATACGATGCGCTAACCAGCGAACCGAGGCTGTGCGACAGGATAAAAACGGGCAGGGGGTTGTCGGCTGAAAGTTTGTCGCAGCGATCGATGAGGTGGCTTAGGGCCAGATTCAGGTCGTCCCGCAGGGGTTGCAAATCGCCAAGTGGCGCCTGTTCAAGATAAGCGTCGCCGGCATCGTATGCCGATGCGCCGGCTTCGATGCTTTTGTGCGCCTTCATAAGCACGGTATTGCTCAAACCATGCGCGGTCAGGTCCATGCCCGCGACGATAAAACGGTCGGAAAAGTGCCGGGCGACATCGCCATAGCGTCCGACATGTTCATTCATGCCGTGAACAATCAGCAGGCAGGCCTTGGCGGAATCGGGCCGGGCGGGCATGAGAACCTGCATATGCCGGATCGAACCTGTTTCGTCGGCATTCAGATAGCGCTCTTCGCCCCAGATAGGGTACTTTGTTTTCACCGTTTGCTGGTAAGAGCAGCCGCTGCACAGCATCAGCAGTAAAATATAGAAAGGATGCAGCTTGCTGGGCAACATTACTTATCGGCGATAAGTTCCAATCAGTTCTGCATGGTCAATGACGTGCCCTGTCATCGCTTTTTCAAGTTGGGCTTTATTGGGCTGATGCAGATCCGGCAATTCAATATCCAGTGCATAGAGTTTATGAAAATACCGGTGCCGGCCAATGGGCGGGCAGGGGCCGCCATAACCGGTTCGTTTCCAGTCGTTTTTGCCTTGCAGAGTGCCGACAGGTAAATTACTGGCGGCGATGGCTCTGGGTATTTCCGTGGCAGTCGGCGGAATATTGTAAAGCAGCCAATGCACCCAAGTCATTTTGGGTTTGGCAGGGTCCGGCGCATCCGGGTCATCGACGATTAGCACTAGACTTTTTGCGGTTTGCGGCACTCCAAACCAGCTTAAGGCAGGGGAACTGTCATCGCCATCACAAGTAAGAGCTTTTGGGATTTCTCCCTGATGGACAAAGTCAGGCGATTTGAGAGTTAGGGTCATGTTTTGTTCTCCTTCAGCCAAGGCGGCGGCAATAAAAAATAAGCTGAAAACTAGGACGATTAACCGGATAAAAGGCTGGTTGATTGAGTTCATAGATCACCTCATGATTGCTGGCGAGAACAGGATGGCGCATCTCTTTACAGCCCGATGCCGCAATCAACTTAAGCCTACTGGGCGGCATCTGTCAAAAGCGCGATTGACTCAGCCGATTTGGCGGCTAGTTAAGGTATTGTCACTCGCTTTGGGTATCGGTGCGCGGTTACTGTTCTGAATGACAGGCCTTTTTCATCAACAGGTCATCCATTGAGCCTGGCGAAATATGCTTGTATGCTTCAGGAAAATCATCCCTGAAAATAGCCGTCCCAGAACCCATTTGTCCGGAGTATTCAACCAAAGACACAATGGTATTCGTCTCGTTGATGCAGTCGATATAATCGAGATACTTTACAGAGAGCAATGATCTGCCGGCGGGCGGCTCCACATAGTCAACCATCCACCACACCCTCACTTTTTCATCATCCAGTTTCTTGATCGACGAGGGGCTAAAATAAACTTTGAACGATTCATCAGTAGGCGATCCATAAAGTTCCCATTCAGAAGCATTTGTTTGAGTAGATAAAAACAGCCCGAGCGCCAACAGTAGTTTTTTCATTGTATAAGTCGTCCTTTAATTTAGGTCTCACACAGAAAGTCAAAATTAAAAATCACTAAAAAGCAGGCGGTTTACAACTCTGCCGTGATAAAAAATATTTCCCGATGATTATAGTGTAGTCATATTTTCCTAAAAAACTGCAACTGGTCGTTTTTAAGCGCAAGATTTTATATGTTTGTTGTTCTGAGTGAGGCTCAAACAGGTGAGTCAGCGTGCTTTGGTATGCCCCTGTCTGTTAAAATGGTCAATTCTGTGCCCCCTTAGAGTGGGATGTTATTAAATTCAATGCAGAGACAGAACCATTAAACAAATAAAAAAAATCCAAAACCAGGCGCCATTGTTCTTTTTTGATAGATTGATTAAGTGGTCGGGCTCTATTTTGTTGTGCATTTTTCTGGGCACTCTCACTCGGACGGCTTGGGCGCAAGACCAGAGCGCCTTGGCAGCCTTAACAGGCAAAGACTTGGCCCAGCTTACCGGCTGGGACGCCTATGGTTTGGATGTAGGCGGTTGGGCGACATCCGGGTTTACTTATAATCCATCGCATCCTAGCGACCGCAGTAACGGCACGGTGCAATTCAATAACCGCGCGAACGAGTTTCACTTGTATCAGTTAGGTTTGTTTGTGGAAAAACCTATCGAGCGCGGTACGCAAAATTGGCAGCTTGGCGGGCGTTTCGAGTTTATGTTTGGCACCGACACCCCCAATACTCAAGCTACCGGACATTGGGACAGTAAATTAATCAGTCAAAAAGACCTGCGTTTATATGATGTGGCTCTGCCTCAGACTTATGTCGAGATTTATGCGCCTTTGGGTAATGGCATAAGCACTAAAATCGGCCATTTCTATAGCATTATTGGCTATGAATCTGTGCCTTCCTCGCCGAACCTGTTTGTTTCGCACAGTTACAGCATGAAATCCAGCCCCTTTACGACGACCGGAATGCTGGCAAGCTATCCGGTCAACGATATTTTGACTGTGCAGGCCGGAGCGGTTACAGGACCGGATAACCTCGATCAATATGCCGGCGCATGGAGTTATATGGGAGGGTTCAGCCTGGAAAATCAGGCGCATTCGCGTGGTTTTATCTTTAACATCATTGATGGCGACACCGATGATACCCTGCCGTCTCATCTGACTTACTATTATTCAGCGCTGCATCAGGATTTAACGACCCAGTTGCATTACGTTTTGCAACATGACCGCGGCACACAGCAGAATGCACGTCCCGGCCAAGATGCCGAATGGTATTCGCTGGTAAATTATCTGACTTACGACATAAATCCGAAGTGGAACGCCGGACTGCGCGCCGAATGGTTCCGCGATAACGATGGCACCCGTTTTGCCGTCGATCCTGGCAGCTACTACGCGCTAAGCGCCGCCGCCAATTGGAAGCCGAGCGCGTGGCTAACGCTGCGGCCAGAGCTGCGCTACGACTGGGCGCAGGGAGTCAAGCCTTTTGATGTTGCAACTCGCAATAATCAATTATTAGTCAGCATGGATTTTGTGGTGCGCTTTTGAGGCGAGCAGTGTTCAAGATTTTCAATAACGTAATGATATGTTTATGATTTATAAGAGCTATCGTTATGAAGCCAATAGTTTAATTACGTATGAAATATACGAGGATATAGTGTGAAGCATCAGTATACGATTGATCAGGCCAGAATATTGCTGGATGTCCTGAAGTACCATAACGGGTCAACCTTGCGGCCTCCATTATATAAGGAGGGAGAGCAAGTCATTGATAATGCGCTTGATAAATTACGAAAAGAATTGACGGAATATATAGCAACAGATGATGGACTTGGGTTTATTGTCCCTAGTCGGGACGACAAAGGGCTGTTATAGTTCAACAGGATTGGAATGCTTTGCTCATGGATTCAGTAAGATATAGAAGGTTTCCTTGCTGGTAAAAAAACAATAAAAACTTCAAAAAGAGATTTTTTATAGGGGCGGAAGGATGAGTAAGAAAATAATAGCGTTAGGGCTGGATGAAATTAAAGTCGGCAGGCGGTTAAGAAAAGATGTGGATTTATCGCTGTTAAAAATATCAATGAAAGAGTTGGGCCTGTTGCAACCTGTTTTGGTTGATAAGGATTTTAAACTGATTTCCGGTTACAGGCGGTTAATGGTGGCTAAAGAACTGGGTTGGGAGGCCATTGACGGGATAATGCTTGATATGGATGATCCCAGAGAGCGTCTGATTATGGAAATGGACGAGAATATAACTCGACTGGATTTAAATGCGTTTGAGCTGGAAGATGGGTACAGTCGGCTCAGGCAGCACAGCAGGGATGGTTTTTTCTGGAAAATAATTAACTGGATTTTTGGTTGACCAATTCAAGCAGGTTTAAGGCTTACATGTTATAAACACCTGTTATTTTCGACTGACAATATCTGAATTCCTCGGGACATCAAAATGAGACTCGGCAGTTTTTTCGGCAAAACCATTAAGCGAATCATTTTGGCGTCCTTTATTTTCTGCTCTTTTAGCGCATTGGCGGACAATACCTGGAGCTACCATCAGGAAAGCGACAGATTAATCAATCGCACTTATAGCCTCGCCCGATCGCCGATGCCGACTCGCGGCCTTTACGACGACATCAAGCTGGAAATCATTTGCAAGGACAATAATTTGCAGGCTGTTATCGATGCCGACAGTTTAATCGCCTCGCAGAACAGTGCCTTTGATGTCGAATATCAAATCGATAAAAAGACGCCTGTTACGATCCAGATGCGGACTTTTAAGGACTCCAAGCGGAAAGGCTATTCGAACGAGTATGCCAAACGCATCGCTGATGATATTTTGACGGGGCAAACAATTTTTATTCGTGTCCAGACCATGATAAAAGAGGTTCTGTCCGGTTCAATGTCATTAGAAAATGCGGCCGAACCCGTTAAACACGTCCTTGCCGATTGCGGTCTTACCGTAGCGGATAACGTCGCCGGTGAGCCAGCCTACAGTTTGTCCGAGTTTGAGCAGGCATTTAATAAGCTTTCCCCAGAACAGCAACAGCAAGTGCTGGATAAGATCAAAAAAATGATGATGGAGATGCATTAAGGTAATGCATGGATTTTGTTGATGTGGATACAAAAAGAGTTTTTATTAGCGGCAAAAAGCAGGGGATTTCATCTCATCACCGATGAGATATTAAGGGCTATTCCTGAATTAAGTTCGGTGGAATGCGGGCTGCTGCATCTTTTTATCAAGCACACCTCGGCATCTTTGACCATTAATGAGAATGCCGACCCGACAGTACGCCAGGATATGGAAAGCCACTTTAACCAGTTTGTGCCGGAAAGAGCCCCTTATTATCGGCATGACTATGAAGGCGACGACGACATGCCCGCGCATATAAAAAATTGCCTGCTTGGTTCCAGCATTAGCATTCCTGTTACTGATGGCGCTCTTAACCTGGGCATCTGGCAGGGCGTTTACTTGTGCGAGCATCGCAACCAGGGCGGCCGCAGAAGCATCGTGGCCACTGTTCATGGCCAGTCATAGTGCAGGTCATCCTCTTGCGGTACGCCTTAAAACTTAGCGCATCTCTATATAAATACCACTGAAATAAGCAAGTCGATCAATTCAAGTGTCTGAAAATAAAAGCATAGAAAATACAAACAAAGGTCATTCACCCAGCAGGAGGTTCTGCGTTGCCCCGATGCTGGACTGGACGGATAAACACTGCCGCTATTTTCACCGGCTGATTTCACAGCATGCGTTTTTGTATAGCGAGATGGTGACGACCGGCGCGCTGATTCATGGCGATCACCGCCGGTTTTTGCAGTTTAATGCGGCTGAGAAACCGGTGGCGTTCCAATTGGGCGGCAGCAATCCACGGGAGCTGGCTATCTGCGCCCGGATGGTTGAAGACCATGGTTATGACGAGGTGAATTTGAATGTCGGCTGTCCCAGTGACCGGGTCCAGAATGGCCGCTTTGGCGCGTGTCTGATGGCGGAACCCGAGCTTGTCGCCGAGTGCGTTGCGGCAATGGGGCAGGCGGTTTCAATTCCGATTACGGTTAAGTCAAGAATCGGCATTGATGAGCGTGATTCTTATGAAGAATTGGTTCATTTTGTCTCGACTGTGGCCGAGGCCGGTTGCCGCATTTTTATTGTTCATGCAAGAAAGGCGTGGCTAAGCGGCCTGTCGCCCAAGCAAAACCGCGATGTTCCACCGTTGCGCTATGATATTGTCTTTCAACTGAAAAAAGACTTTCCTGGGCTGGAAATCATCCTGAACGGCGGCATCACGACCTTGGAGCAGGCTGAAGATATTCTGAAAAACGTTGACGGGGTCATGGTCGGCAGGGAGGCATACCATAATCCGTATTTACTGGCTGATGTCGACCGGCGTTTTTTTGGCGAGTCCACAGCGCCCTTGTCGCGGGAAGCGGTGTTGCGTTCGTTTATACCGTATATTCGGGAGCAGCTTGAAGATGGAGTGCGCTTAAGCAGCATATCCCGCCATATCCTGGGCCTGTTTCACGGCGAATATGGCGCCAGGGGTTGGCGCCGGCATATCAGTGAAAATGTCTGTAAACCCGGTGCAGACATCCATGTAATTTTAGATGCGTTGCCTACAAGGCCGTGACCGCTCCCTGCGGTCTTACGGCATTTCCACCATCCATGGCGGTCAGATGTAGGTAAGGGGCGTGAGCACGACTGCATGGATGCAGGAGGTAGAGCAACGCAGGAGCAGTTGCCGAGGAGCGGAAGCTTTAAGATTCATCAGCCAATGATGTATACTGACCCGCTATTTTTATAACTGAGATTAAGACTATGGAAGAGCATTTTGCCAAAATTATCGAAGCCGTCGGTGAAGATTTAAATCGCGAAGGCCTGATCGATACGCCAAAACGCGCGGCCAAGGCTTTCAAGTTTTTAAACAACGGCTACGAAAAAACGCTGGAAGAAGTGCTAAATGGCGCTATTTTTTCAGCCGATACCGAAGACATGGTTATCGTTAAGGATATTGAGCTGTATTCGTTATGCGAACACCATTTGCTGCCGTTTATCGGCAAATGCCATGTGGGCTATTTGCCGAAAGGCAAGGTGATGGGCCTGTCCAAAGTGGCCCGCGTTATTGATATGTACGCGCGGCGCCTGCAAATCCAGGAAAAACTGACCAAACAAATAGCCGACGCGATTGAATTGGCAACCGGCGCCAGAGGCGTGGCGGTGGTTATTGAAGCCAAGCACTTGTGCATGATGATGCGCGGCGTTGAAAAACAAAATTCAGTAATGACCACTTCAGTGATGACGGGCGTTTTCCGCAAAGAGATCAGCACCCGCTCGGAATTTTTGAATCTGATCAACAGATAGCCTCATATGGCAACGAATGACGTTGGCGTTGTAAAAAAAACGGGCGTGTTGCTGGCGAATCTGGGCTCGCCTACCGCACCGACAACGTCAGCGGTCAGGCGGTTTCTGAAGGACTTTCTTTGGGATCCTCGCGTCGTCAACCTGCCGAGGCCGCTGTGGTGGGTGATACTGCATTTTTTCGTATTGCCTTTCCGTCCCCACAGATCAGCGAAAGCCTATCGCAAAATATGGGATGAAAACGGCTCTCCTTTGGCTTTCTGGACCATGCAATTAGCCGGACAAGTTGCCGATAAGCTGAGTGCTAAGGGCGTTACCGTTAATCATGTCATGCGCTATGGCGAACCGGCCATAGCAAAACAGTTACGGGTTTTCAAAGAGGCGGGGATTGAGAACTTAATCGTTTTGCCTTTGTATCCTCAATATTCTTCCACAACAACGGCGTCCATTTATGATGACGTCGTCAAAGAACTCAATAAGTGGCGGCATCTTCCCAGCATTCAATTTATCAGCGATTATCATCGGGATAGCCATTATATTGCGGCGGTTGCCGATTCAATTGAACAAACGTGGCGCGAGCAGGGTAAAAATGAGCTGCTGTTAATGTCTTTTCACGGCTTGCCTGAGCAGCTTACTAAACGGGGCGACCCTTATTTCCATCAGTGCCATAAAACGGCGGCCTTGATCGCTGAAAAATTGGGCCTCAATGAAAAACAATGGCTGATTGTGTTCCAATCCCGTTTTGGCAGGGCGCAATGGCTAAAACCCTATTGCGTGGATACCTTGAAAAGTCTTCCGGGGCAGGGCGTTAAAACGGTTGATGTCGTTTGCCCCGGCTTTGCGGTGGATTGCCTGGAAACGCTGGAAGAAATCGCGATGGAGAATAAATCCATATTCATGCAGGCGGGCGGTATAGATTATCGTTATATAGCGGCGCTGAATGACTCAGAAGCTCATGTAAGTGCTATAGTTAATCTAATAGAACAAAAACTTTAAGGCCGCGGACCGGCGCTAACCCGATCTGCGCAATAATGTCCTCGATACAAAGGGCTAAAGCGATGAAAAAAACCATACTACAGAGCTGGCAGAATGCCTGGCCTGCCATCAAATCCAGCAAACCGCTGGAAACAGGCGCAGGCGTCATAGACGAGAATGCCTTCAAGACCATTGAGGTCGATGAGGTTTTCGATGCAATCAACCATGCCTCAACGTCGGTAGGCCAGGCGGTGTTATTCCGTTCCCTGACACAGCCTATGGATGCTTTGGATAAGATCAAGGCAAAGCAAAAAGCCGTCGAGGAGCTGCGCAAAAAACCGGCGTTAAAAGAAGCTATTGAGCGCATTGTGCAAAATGCCGCAGAAAGCGAGAAAAGCTTTTATTTGTTATTGTTCGGCGAATTTCTGGGATCGTTCGGGACAGCCAGGGATGAGCATGAAATCGAGGGTTTCGGCTATTTGCAATACAGAAGAGGGGTGCGCTTTGTACTTGAGCTGGTTGAGCAGGTTCAGGCTTCTGAAGCCCCGCAAAGCAGCTATTTGAAAGGCATCTTTAAGAAAATTAAAGCTTTTGCGGATACCCGTCCCTATTCCCTGATGGAAGGCCCTGTCTATATCAGTGAAAACGGTATCCAGTGCAAGGAGGAACGGGCCGAGGCGTTTTCACCTGCGATTATCTTCAAGCCCCGCATATTCAAGCCGCTGCTGATCACCTTGTTTTTTGGCGCAGTCTGGGCAATGGCGCATTTTTTCCCAACAGCCATGTTCAGGATTTCAGCTGAGGCAATCCCGACAGCGTCCATTTTCTTTGTGCCGCTGCTGCTGATTTATTTCCCGATAGTCGGCGGCTTTGACCGCGACAGCTGCATTATTCCGTTAAGGAATGAGTTCAAAAACTCCCAGGCAGTCGCCGAAACATTGGATGCCTTGGGGCAGCTGGACGAATTGCTGTCGTTCATCAAATTTGCCGATGAATTCGGCGGAAACATGGTGCTGCCCGAGTTGGTTGATGCGCCGCATCACCGGATCAATCTGGCTGATGCTCGAAACCCGGTCTTGGGCAAGCAAAACAATAAGTATGTGGGCAACGATTTTGTTTTGGACGATGACAAACTGGTGTTGGTGACAGGGCCTAATAGCGGCGGCAAGACGGCTTTTTGCAAAACCATCACCCAGATTCAATTGCTGGCGCAGATCGGCTGTTATGTTCCTGCCAAAGCAGCGACACTGACGGTCGCGGACAGGATTTTTTACCAAGCGCCTGAAATTAGCCATCTGGATGACGGGGAAGGCCGCTTTGGCACTGAATTAAAAAGAACCCGGGATATATTTCTGGCATCAACGGCTAAGAGTCTTGTGGTGCTCGATGAGCTATCGGAAGGCACGACGATTGAAGAAAAAATGGAGTCCTCTTCAAACGTACTCAATGGCTTTTACCGGAAAGGCAACAGTACCATCCTGATCACCCACAATCATCAGCTGGTCGATAATTTTGTTGCCCAGGGCATAGGTTTGCCAAGGCAGGTGGAGTTTGCCAATGACGCGCCCACCTACAGGTTAATTGAAGGCATTTCCCGTGTCAGCCATGCGGATCGCGTGGCTAAAAAAATCGGTTTTTCAAAAGAAGATATAGATAACTATCTGTCGGATACACAATGAAAATAGGCACAGCATTAACCAACAGCGCAACCAAGGCTTTGCTGCTCGGCAGCGGCGAACTGGGCAAGGAACTGGCTATTTCACTGCAACGCTACGGCGTGGAAGTGATTGCCGTAGACCGTTACCCGAATGCGCCGGCGCAGCATGTGGCGCAGCGCAGCCATGTGATTGATATGACCGATACCGATGCGGTCAAAAAACTGATCGCGCTGGAGCAGCCTGACTTTATTATTCCTGAAATTGAAGCGATTGCGACCCAGGCGCTGGTTGACATTGAAGCGGAAGGATCGTGTACCGTGGTGCCTAACGCCAGGGCCATTCAGTTGACCATGAACAGGGAAGGCATCAGAACCCTTGCCGCAGAGCAGCTTGAAATCCCCACCTCGGCCTATGCGTTCGCCCAGTCGTTTGAAGAATTGCAGGCGGCGGTTGATAGCGGCATCGGCTATCCGTGTTTCATCAAGCCGACCATGTCCTCATCGGGAAAAGGCCAGTCCATGGTCAAAAGCGCCGAACAGCTTAAAACAGCGTGGGATTACGCCAAATCCAGCGGCCGGGTTGATACCGGCAAGGTGATTGTCGAAGCAAAAATAGAGTTCGATTTTGAAATCACCTTATTGACGGTCCGGGCATTGACGGAAAACGGCGAGGTCGAGACTTGTTTTTGCGCCCCCATAGGCCACCGGCAGGAAAATGGCGATTACCGGGAAAGCTGGCAGCCGCAGGCGATGAGTCCTGCAGCCATAAAATCGGCCCAGGACATCGCGTTTAAAATCACCGATGAAATCGGCGGGCTGGGTTTGTTCGGCGTTGAGTTGTTTATTAAGGGCGATAATGTCTGGTTTAGTGAAGTAAGTCCCAGACCGCATGACACCGGCATGGTTACCATGGTCACGCAGCAACAAAATGAATTCGAATTGCATGCCAGAGCCATTTTAGGCCTGCCGGTTGACGCCAGCCTGCAAAGAACAGGAGCCAGTGCCGTCATATTAGGCGGCGTGGATGCTCAAGGCGTTGTTTATGAAGGACTGGATAAAGCGCTCGCGGTGCCGACCAGCGAAATCAGGTTGTTCGCCAAGCCCGAGGCATTTATCAGCAGGCGCATGGGCGTTGCCTTAGCCACCGCCGAAACGGTTGAAGAAGCTAGAAACAGGGCGGTTAAAGCCGCAAACCGGGTAGTCGTTAA
>JBAZWN010000003.1:0-120946 GCA_041660285.1 Methylobacter sp. | reverse complement strand
TTTTTGATTTATGCGCCCAGTTTGGAAGGGACTGCACCATTGAATCTGGATTCTACAAAAATGCCGTTTGAAAATATGCCATTCAAGAAGTGCCAAATCAGTACCTTTGCCAAAAAGGATTATCAAGTATTTGACGTCAATGGCACTGAAGCTATCAAACATAAATTGAATGAAATACAGCTAGCAGAAGCAATAGCACAGTGTAATGCCAAGTCCGCTATTGCTACACTGTTAGCAGAATAAAGCCGTTACAACTGAAAAACTTATAACTCAATATCAAATCCAATATTTCAAACTATTTGGTATTGGTAAAATATTGATATTACTAGGAGACATTTTCTGAAACAATCCTTTTATGACCTAAATTATTCTGATTTAGAAATGATTATAAATCAGAATAATTTAAACCACTCAGCAGCGGCAGTTCTTTTTAATTGGCATTATAAGAAAAAAGAAAATACTCAATGCCATGATAAAATTGCCAAATGTTCATTGGCCTTTTTTCAAAATAATTTCGACTTTTCTCTACCCGAAATCGATACGGTTCATGAGTCAAAAAAAGATCGAACAGTAAAATTTATTTTTAAGCTTAAAGACAATCATAAAATTGAAACCGTCCTTATTCCGTTTCATAATAAATATTCAATTTGTCTTTCATCGCAGGTTGGCTGTGCAATGAATTGTTCTTTTTGTTTTACCGGAAAACAAGGACTTAAAAGAAATTTGACTACAAGTGAAATTGTTGGCCAGTTTCTACAGGCTTGGCGTTGGTTAGCGAAAAATAGGCCTGGAGAAGAGAGAATTTTAAATATTGTTTTTATGGGACAAGGCGAACCTTTACATAATTTTGATGCCGTCAAAAAAGCGTGCGAAATATTTTTATCAAAACACGGAACTTCGATTGGTGTTCAAAAAATTACTATTTCAACGGCTGGTTATATTCCCGGACTTAAAAGATGGAGCCAGGAAATTCCTGGAGTGAACCTTGCGTTATCTCTTCATTCACCCTTTGAAGAAAAAAGGAATGAACTTATTCCCATTAATATAAAATATCCGCTAGATGAAGTGTTGGCATATATTGACAAGATACCTTTAAATAAAAAGCAATTTATTACTTATGAATATATTCTGATAAAAAATTTTAATGATTCTCCAGATGATGCTAAAAAATTGGGAATGATACTGGCTGGTAAGAGTGCTTATATAAACTTAATTCCTTTTAACTCATTCCCAGGATCACATTACAATCGTCCGGATTTGGATAAAATTGAAAAGTTTAAAGAAGTTTTAGATACTTTTAAAATCCCGACTTTAATAAGAAGTGCTAAAGGCGATGATGTATTAGCAGCATGTGGTCAGCTCAATTCTAAAAATTAAATAGCTATCAAGTGCCAGTGAATGGGGCTGAACCAAGTCAACAATATATTTTCATGGAAAAAAATACATAAAACCTGAAATTTAACCAATAAATCACCGGCTCATCCGGTGATTTTCATGTTACTCCTTTTAGAAGTAGCTTACCGACTAATTGCTAAGGGGTGTTAACCACCCGACGAACAAAGAGCCAACTCCTCTCAATTTTTGATCAATCTTGACGGTCGCTTGTCGGCCAATTTCGGACGGTCATGATTATTCAATAAGGTTTCCAGTTATCCAACAAAAGCTTGTTTCTATCTATCGGGACTTCTAGTTCTATCGCAAGAATATCTCTATTAGATACGAGCTATCCGCAACGTTAGAATTTGTGTATAACTGCAAATTTTAGAATTAAAGTGAAAAATGGCACAGTCTCCTAGACAAACAGTTAAGAAGGTGGATCGAGTAAGCGCTGTCCAGTTGGTCTTGGAGCAAAATATTTCCATAGCCGAAGCGGCTCGACAATTTAATATACCCGAAAAATCGTTAGAAACTTGGGTTAAAAAAGCAACCGCTACACAGTCAGCCAATCTTACCGGCGGCAAAGGTTTCAGTTTCGAAAATCAAGTTGGAGCATGGTTTCTTACTCACATGTTGGCTGGTGTTTCTCCTTTAGATGAGAATCTCGGTTCATTGACGCAGCTGGCATTTCAGACTGAACCAGATGGTTGGCGGCTTGACGATTTGCTGTTGACTTTCCAAAAGAGCGATACCATTCACCGTTGTGCTATTTCCGTTAAAAGTGATCGACAATTCACTGCGCGAAAAGCTCCAAAAGATTTCGTGGAGCGTTGCTGGTCGCAGTTTCTTGAAACCAAAGATAATCCATTTTCTCCAAAGACTGACAGGCTTGTAAACATTACCGCTGAACTATCTTCTGTCACACGGGACAGTCTTTTTTCATTGCTTAAAGCTGCCCGCGTTCGAGAGCCCGCAGAGATGGTGAAACAGCTTGCTAATGGAGACTTGTCTGTCAATGCCAGAGCAATGTTCCAAAGCTTCGCCTGCCCTACCGACTTAGCTTCAAAATACCAGGTCGGAGCTGAAAAAATCCCCGAATTGCTTCGTTGCGTCTCTGTACGCTCCTTAAATCTGGAAGACCCCAACTCCACCGACAAAGCACATGCCTTGGGGCTATGCCGACAACTTCTGAAAACCGAAGACTTACAAACCGCAACAGAACTTTGGGAAGCTCTTGTTTACTTAGTCGACCATCACCGCGTGGATAGAGGTCACATCGATCTTTCCGTTGTGCTTCAAGCATTACGGCATCGTTTTCTGCTCAAAGATCATCCCGATTATGCCGTCGACTGGAATCGGTTATGGGCTGATTCCAAAGAACGTTGGCAATCCGTGATTGATGTTATCGGAGGAAAAACGCGTTTTCCCCGAAGCCATCTCTTACAAACAATCGAATCAGAATTTGCAAGTCACCATGTAGTCGTGCTGTTGGGAGAACAAGGTGGCGGTAAATCAGTGGCAGCGCGCCATTGGGCAGAGCATCGCGCCAAAAGTGAACCCGTTTTATGGCTCGACCCACGAATCCTCGAAATTAACGATTTATCAGAACTGCGTGACCGGCTCAGATTACAGCATCCTTGGCGTGAGCTTGTAACTGGCCTTACGCGTCCTCGTATGACTGTAATTCTGGATGGATTGGATCGTCTTTTATTGTTGCAACCTGAAACAATTACGGTCACAGGCCAATTGCTGAATACGTTAATGGATCCCGAACCGGATAGTCCTTTTCAAGTACTACTTACTTGCCAAGAACGTGCGTGGGAGGGAGTTCAAATAGCCCTTCTGCAAACCGGCCTCCCTGTCACCACTTGGCCGGAAATTACGGTGCAACCGGTCAGCACTGAAGAGCTATCCATCTTGGTTGCCGATTTTCCTGCATTACGATCCTTATCTACCCAAGATCGACTTATACCCATTTTACGCCAACCGAAAATTCTCGATATTCTGGCAAGAAATACCGGGGCTGGAAAACTGCCGAATTTTCGTTCATGGGCTGGCGAATCGGATGTCATTGATTGGATTTGGAAGACGGAAATCGAAGGAAAAAAACCAGCAACTTCCCGTCAACGCTTAATGTGGCAACTAGCAGAGGAACTAGCCCAACGACTTTCCGTTGATGTGCCGCTTGATGTGCTCGGCGATGTTGCCGATGTGGCACTCGATAACTTAGAAATCGACCGAATATGCCAATGCAAAGATGGCAGGGTTTCATTCAGTCACGATCTTTGGGGCGATTGGGCGCGTCAACGTTTGTTGCTTGCCCATGAACCGGAACTCCCCGCGTATCTCGAAAAAAGGCTTGATAGCCCGGCTTGGCATAGGGCAATAGTTCTGTTGGGTTTAGATTTGTTGGAGCGTCAATCCAAGCCGGAGCGCTGGCGTGAGTTGATGGGGCGCAATGAATCACTCGAAAACGGTGGAACCCTCTTCTGCGATTTGCTTCTGGAATCATTGATCCGTGCCGCTCAAACCACGGATGCACTTACGCATGCTTGGCCGCAACTGCGCGCCGAAGATGGAATCTGGTTGCGCCGCTTATTGATTCGCTTCCTACATGTCGCGACCTCACCAAATCCCACCATGCTGGAATATGCCAAGTCGAACAAGGGTTTGAGTGAAGCTCTGGCTGCCACTGTAAATCGACTGCCTAAACCTGAGTTATGGGGGCCGATGCTCCGGTTTTTGTATGCGCACCGAAAAGAATGCACCAACCTTGCGCCTTTGCAAATTGCAGAAATAGCCGAATGTTGGCTAGGCTGGACTGTTACGGACATGCCTTTGCGTAATGAAGCCGCCGATTTGGCTCTGGTGGTGGCTTGGTCGACTCTTTGTGACCAACAGCATTGGCGTTTTCAGCACTATTCAAGTCGGAGGCATACACGTGGCGACTCAAATGCTATCGCTAAAAAGGCTTATTTCGCCGCTCTGCAAGCGGTAGAAGAAAGACCTGATGAAGTCGTTGATTTTGCCTTGTGTGCTTGTGGACGACGCGAACCTACCGAGCCGCTGCCCCTTGATCCGAAACCCGAGGAACCCGAATTCCAACCTCCGCCGCTTCCACCCGAATTCGAAGCCGCTTTAGATTATGTTTCTCCGTGGAAAGAATTTGAAATAGAAATTCCAGCTTGGACTGACGGCCCACGCTGGCCTGTAGACGATAACTTCAGAAACGTATGCTTACATCAGTTTGGACTGCGTAGGCTTATCGCCATGAAACCCGAACAAGCAGCAGAAATTATTCTGGCATTGATTATCAGGGAAGGTGGGACGCGATTACCGGAAAATGATTTTGTAGGTTCTCGCTATGATTTTGAACTAACGGGCCAGTCTCAATGGTATCCGACATTTTACGATAAGGGGCCATTCCTCAATCTCCTCACGATTCATCCTGCAATAGGCCTGGAGACCATCATCAAGCTGGTTAATTTTACTACTGACCGCTGGCTGGAATGGCAAAAATGGAGAGCAACAAATGAACGTGACAACGAATGGTTTCCACGCGAAAAAATTATCTTCAATATTCGGGTTCCCTTTGACGACGGTGAGCAAATCTGGGTGGGTGATGAACGTTGGTTCTTTAGTTGCCGAAACACAACTTCAGCACCGGATATTTTAGTATCTGCATTGATGGCCTTGGAAAAATGGCTTTATAACCAGTTGGATGAAAATCAGAATATAGAAAACATCGTCACAGATATTCTCGCTCGGACTCGTTCACTAGCCTTGGCTGGACTATTAATTGGGGTTGGCAGAAGGGAACCAAAACTTTTTCTTGGCCCTTTATTGCCTTTTCTGGGCGTGCCGGAAATATACCATTTTGACCTCAATCATCAGATTACAGGTGAAAGGCATCAAATGATTGCTTTGGGATACGGACATAGCCAAAAAGAGAATGAAGCGGCAAGGGAATGGCATGGGATGTCTCATAGAACAAGATGGCTGGAGCATATCGTATTCGAACTTTTACTAACTAATCTTACTTTTAGGGAACACATTGATAACATAAGGATTCTTTGGCAAGAAAGGTTGAAACCGGACGCAAAAGATGGTTCCGTGGATGATCTGTTATTTCGTCTTTTCCACCACTTTAATCTGGACAACTGGCAATGTGAGTTCGATTCTGACAACAATTTAAGATTTAACTTTCATGAGCCCGAAGAAATGGCTGCGCGAAATCGAGGGCAACGGCAACTCCACGAGGATCGGCAAGCTATTATGTATCTCCCATTACGGTGCAGACAGGTCATTGATGGCAAACAGGAATTATCGGAAATTGAGTTCGAACAGCTATGGGAGCGTGGGGAATATTTTATTGGCCTTGATTTTGACGATGTTTTCGAAAAACGAGCATTGGTCAGTAAACAAGATATTGCTTGTGCTCTTATCGCAGTTGGGGTTTGTAAGTTTAGAAATTGGCTGAATGCCGAAGAGGAGCAAGAACTTGATTGCCTCAACACTCTGATTGAAATCGTGTTGAATCCACCGCCAAGAATAGATTTCGATGTTGCAGAGTCTATCAGCGAAAACGGTTGGGACAGCTTTTGTGCCGATGCTCTGCCAATATTGTGGGCGGATAATCAAAATGAGCTAAAGATACGGCAAGCCATTGGCAATCTGGTTTTCAATTTTCACTACGAGACGGTGAAACGCCTATTCAAACAACTGTCTGGCATTCGTAGCCAGTTGGGCGATGACTTCTACCGCTTGCAGCATCTGTTGTTACGCTGGTCGATCTTGCGCGACCGCTTTAACATTTTGAACGGCAGATTATCTGGACAGGAATCATCTAGCAGGGAAGAACTCATAGAGGAAGCCGACGGTTTGCTACGTCAGTTTATCGATGGCTCTTTATCCCCAAATATTCCGCAATGGAAAACGCTGGATCATGTCTTTAATGACAACCGGCCTAGCTTATGTGAACCTGGCACAAAAAAATATTATCCAAGATCACCCTGTATAGATCTTCAATTAATCAGCTCAGCTTATGAATGCATAGCCGGGCTTGATAAAGCCCATAATGAAATTGAAAGAGCCTGTTGGCTGGAATTCTGGATTCAGTCCGTTGAAACTCTATCCTGGATGCTAGGAGAAGGAAGTCCTGAAATTGAAGAGATCGATAGTACACCTTATGAATTTGATCGTTGGCTTTTTCAAAAATTACCATCAATCCTCATTTCGACTCAGTCCACGCATGAAGCTGAAAGTCTTTGGTGTCCTATTTTGAAATTGGGCGTACCTGCTCATTACTGGATAGATACTTTTCTTAACGACTGGTGGGTTTATGGATTTCCAAACGATGCCGAAAAACAGCAGCATTTTCTTTCAATCTGGAAAGATATGTGGAAATTTACGAGAACTAGCCCCTCATGGAACGGTACGGCTAAGCGCTCTTGGGATATGAACAAAAGTTACTGCGCCTTAATGGGACTAGGCGAATTAACATTGGCTTTTGATTTCTGGAGTGAGGATAAAAGCTCTCTGGCTAAAGCCATGACCGAAGAGTTCGGTCTTTGGTGCGAAGCTCACTTATCGAATGAAACTTGTGCTCAAGCGTTTATTAGATTCCTTTTAACACCAGCAGCCAGTTCTTTACAAGTTGCCGGGATAAAATGTCTCGACCAAACCATCATGCAACACGGTTTCTGGCATGATTCCTACAATCGAATTGATCAACAATTGGCAGGTCTGCTCGATCACTGCCAGAAATTAATCGAACAGGATATTGATACACGAACAACGTTCTTTCGGTTACTGCGTATTTTGGTGGAACGCCAAAATACACAGGCTATGGCGCTTCAGGAACGGCTTAGTGGGTAGGTTAAGGCAAGATCATGATTTTTGAGCTTGAACATTGTCTGTTTCAAAAGACATCTGACTGTCTCCTTTGGGTCGAACTCGGTCTTTCGTGAGTGGCCCAGTTGATTGATGTGAAGGTGGTAAAAATTTACAAGAGTGATACTTTATTTCCAGGCTACAGAGATAAAAATAACTCGACATTTCCGGTGTTATTTAGACGCTTTAAAAATTTACTTTAATGAATGGTGCAACGATTTTGCAACTATTCGTAATATCGTCATGGCTTTTTTAGGCTTATTTAGCTTGGTTATTAATTTTGGCAAACGAATAACTAATTGTTTTATATAGTATTATTTGTTGTAGGTGGGATTGTGATTCCGGTTGTCGTGGGTTCGAGCCCCATCGTTCACCCCATTAAATCAAGCAGTAAAGCGTGTTTACAACAACACTGCTTTTTACCTGCAGCCAATTCCCAGATTTTGACTTTCCGCTTAGCCAAGTACGGAGTAGTCATGCCATCTAAACAGTTCAATGCCCGCACGCTTTAGTGCTTTGCGCCACGCAAGTGTAACAGGCTTTTGATACCGTCTGAAAATGCTAACTGCATACCGCCTCGTTAAGGCGTTGCCGTGCCCGTAGTCCAGGAATACAAACGTTCCGCGGATCTTTCGCACCACTTGTCGATGACATTTTCGGCGTCGCCCCATTGCCACTGGAAGCCTGCTTCCACATTTCCGCCGCCGATGCGTTTATCGGCAACGGCTGCCAGCAAATCTCCCGATACTGAGTCGGTAATTTTCGCTTCCACTTGCGCCCCTCCGACAAACGGGAAGGTGCCGGTCGCTAGATATTTAAGATTGGATAACATGTGGGCTTGCGGAACGATCATCGAAATACTGCGCAGCACTGGCGTAGCCGTTTTGGCGTCGATCATCGCTATCGTCAGCTTCATCACCCCAGGGCCAGCTTGATCGACAATTTGGAATTTCTTCCCGAACTGCTTTTTGAGTTGTTGGGAAAAATAGTTCGTCAGCATTTGCTGATCGGCAGCGGAAACCGACGTAGAGTCTCCGCCCCAGAAAGTGACCGGTTCAATCATTACCTTGTCGTAGTGGGTCCAGTGCGCTGATGGGCTGATATAGCGCAGACTCGCCTGATCCTTTCCGCCCGGCGTCAGTTTGCCGCAGACATCTCCAAGCAGACCACAATTTATTGATGTCCGGTCAAGAGTCGCCTCCTGCGTCGTAGCGCACGCGTTCAACAGTAAAAGCCCCGCGGTCAACGCCGAAGTTCTAGCGATGCGTTTTGCAATATTCACAGTGTTTAGCATTGCTTTCTCTCCTTATTAAATTAAAGAACTTTGAAAGTCGAACTGCCATTCCGCCGAAAATCTCCAGCTTAAGGTCCAAAACATGATCTTGTCCAAGCTTTACGGGCACTTTGTAAAACAGCGTCCAATATTTTCCGCTTTCAGCATGAGTTTTGCCAGTCTATGCACAAATAAACATAAAAACAATGCAATAACAATTGAATGAGGCCAATTATGACGCTGTTTACAGGCAAAGATTGAGAAGCCCTACGCCTGGCTGCTCAGATAATCCTCATAATTGCCGTTGAAATCGACAATGCCGGTCGGCGTTAATTCGATGATCCGTGTGGCCAGGGACGATACAAATTCCCGGTCATGGCTGACGAAAATCAAGGTGCCGGGATAATTTTCCAGCGCGGTATTCAGCGATTCAATGGATTCCATGTCCAAGTGGTTGGTCGGTTCATCCAACACCATGATGTTGTTTTTCTGTAGCATCAGCTTGCCGAACAACATGCGGCCTTGTTCCCCGCCGGAGATGACTTTAACGGATTTGTTGATGTCGTCCGCGCTGAATAATAATCGCCCCAAGGTGCCGCGTATGGCTTGGTCGTCGTCCGTTTCCTTGCGCCATTGCCCCATCCACTCGATCAGGGATATGCCTTCGGCAAAGTCGTCTGCGTGATCCTGGGCAAAATAGCCCACTTCCGAGTTTTCCGACCATTTGACCACGCCGGTATCCGGCGTTAAATCGCCGACCAGGGTGCGCAGCAGGGTAGATTTACCGATACCGTTAGCGCCTATGACTGCAACGCGCTCGCCGACGGCAATCATCAGGTTCAGGTCTTTGAATAGCGGTTGCTCGCCGTAGCCTTTGCTTAAGCCCTCAACTTCAAGCGCCAAGCGGTGCAGTTTCTTGGTCTGGTCAAAGCGGATGAACGGATTAACCCGGCTTGAGGGTTTGACTTCATCCAGCTTGATTTTATCCAGTTGCTTGGCGCGCGAGGTGGCCTGTTTGGCCTTGGAGGCATTCGCCGAGAAGCGGCTGACGAAGGTTTGCAGCTCGGCGATCTGGGCTTTCTTCTTGGCGTTTCCAGCCAGCAGGCGTTCGCGGACTTCGGTAACCGCGATCATGTAGTCGTCATAGTTGCCGGGATAAATGCGCAGCTCGCCGTAATCCATATCGGCCATGTGGGTGCAGACGCTGTTCAAGAAGTGGCGGTCATGCGAGATGATGATCATGGTGCAGTTGCGCTGGTTCAGGATGTCTTCAAGCCAGCGTATGGTGTTGATGTCCAGGTTGTTGGTCGGCTCGTCCAGCAGCATGATGTCGGGGTTGGAGAACAAGGCCTGCGCCAGCAAGACCCGCAGTTTCCAGCCCGGCGCTACGGCGCTCATCGGGCCGTTATGCTGTTCCAGCGGGATGTCCAGCCCCAGCAGCAACTCGCCGGCCCTGGCTTCGGCGGTATAACCGTTGTATTCGGCGAACACCGATTCCAGCTCGGCGGCGCGCATGTAGTCGTCTTCGGTAGCTTCCAGATTTGCGTAGATGGCGTCGCGCTCTGACATGGCCGCCCACATTTCGGCGTGCCCCATCATCACCACGTCCAGTACGCGCTGGTCTTCATAGGCGAATTGATCCTGGCGCAAGTTGCCCAGACGCTCATTGGGGCCGATGCTGACGTTGCCCGCTGATGGCTCCAGGTCGCCGCTCAGTATTTTCATGAAGGTCGATTTGCCGCAGCCGTTCGCGCCGATCAGGCCGTAACGGTTGCCGTCGCCGAATTTGACCGAGACGTTTTCAAACAGGGGCTTCGCCCCGAACTGCATGGTGATGTTAGCTGTAGAAATCAAGATTTTGTTCCGAAGATTAAGGGTAAAAAGATTGTCGAGTTAGTTAAGCCAGGCCTCAGGCGTTATCTGTGCGGTGTGTTGATCGTCGCTCACCCAAATCTGCCCGTCCTGTATGCTGATTTGCAGCTGCATGGTGCGTTTTACCATCGGTGCGAGCTGATCGGTAGCGTCCTTGGGCAGGTTAATGACGGTCAGGTTTTTAAAGCGTTCCAGCTTGGCTTGTATCTGGTTCCACCAGACCGTATTACGCCCGCCGTAGCTGTAGATAATGACTTTATTGGCACGATTGGAAGCTTTGCGGATTCGCTTTTCATCGGGCATTCCCACATCAATCCACAGTTCGATGTCGTCGGTCAGGCTTTTTTGCCAGAGCTCGGGTTCGTCGTCGGTGCTAAGGCCTTTGGTGAATTGCAGGTGTTTATGGGCATTCATCACAAAAGCAAGCAGGCGCACCATCATGCGCTCTTCGGTTTCCGAAGGATGCAGGGCAATGGTCAGGTTATGCGATTGGTAATAGCCCCTGTCCATGTCTGAAATCTGACAGTCGGCTTTATAGATGGTTGACTTGAGCGCCATTAAGCGGTTTTTTACGGCTTTGAAAAATAAAATCGCATTCTAACAGATTTTAGCCTTCACGTGTTTTACAGTAGCAACCCATCGTCTATGGCTATGAAACGGCTGGCCGACTTAATCAGCGATGGCGCAGTCAGGGCCGGTACGCCGTAAACTTCCGCCGTTACGCCGTAAACGTTTCTGGCCTTGCCCAATAGGAGGTCGAAGTCGCCGTCGCCGGATAACAAAACAATCACATCGGCTTTTGCGGCATAGTCGATCACATCCAGCGTAATGCCCACGTCCCAATCGCCTTTTGCGGAACCGTCACTGCGCTGGATGTAAGGTTTCAGTTTGACTTCAAAACCGATGTTCCTGAGTATCTGCTGAAACCCCTGCTGCTTGCTGTCACCCTTGTCGATGGCATACGCAAACGCCGCTACAACCTCTCTGCCTGCAGTCGCCTGTGCCCAGAAGGCCGCGTAGTCAAAATGGCATTGATAGTTTTGCCTGGTGGTGTAATAAATATTCTGCACATCGGCAAAGATGGCGACTTTTTCCATCTTTATTTCAGGAATGAACAGCAGTAATCGCTAGGCGCTTTGACTTTCATGGTGAAGGCCGCATTGGCTGGCACATTGAAAGATTCGCCGCCTTTAATGCTTTGCCATTCTGCGCCGGGCAATAAAACATCCAGCTCGCCGTCGATGATTTCCATCAATTCAGGATCGGCAGTGTTGAAGGTATATTCGCCGGGCAGCATGAAGCCCAAGGTTTTTGATGAACCGTCTGCAAACTTGATGGTACGGCTGCTGACGTTGCCGCCGAAGTAGACGTTGGCTTTTTTGACGACGGTTACGTTATTGAATTCTGACATTTTTCTCACATTAGGTAATTAATAAAACAGGGGCGCAATGATACCAGATTGTCCTGGTTTAACGTATCTTGCGGATTACAAAAAGCCTGGGGGCCGAGTCTTTGTGTTCGGTGCCGTAAACAGTGCTGACATTAAATTGATCAGGCTTTAGCTGTTCGCACCAGTTTTTGACCTGATCAGTTTCCTGATCGCCGCCTGAGTGGCCGGGATAGGCGAGCAGGGTGATGATGCCGTTGACGGCCAAAATCCGGGCGGCGGCGTTCAAGGCGGCCAAGGTGGAATCGGTTAGTGTGATGACGCTTTTATCGCCGCCCGGCAGATAGCCCAGGTTAAACATGATTGCGCTGATATTGCCGTGAAAATGCGCGGGGATTTTAGTCTCCATGTCGGCATGGCTGGTGTGGAACAGGGTCAGGCAGTCCAACAGCTGCGTTTGCCGGAATTTCTCCAAAGTTGAATCGATAGCAGCCTGCTGTATGTCAAAACCGTAAACCCTGCCCGATGCGCCGACTTGTTCGGCGAGGAATACGGCGTCGTGACCGTTGCCTACCGTCGCATCGATGGCGATATCCCCCGGGCGCAGGTTATCCCTGATGAGGTTATGCGCTTCTTTAACCAGTGAAATGCGTTTCATAGTGACGGTGAATATTGCAGGAAGGAGGCAGGGGAGTGCCGTTTAATAAGGTATCGGCGAAATGCTGGCTGTGCAGAGGGATCTGCAAGCTGCCCTTGGCGCCAAAGCCGTTAAAAATAGTCAGTTGCCCGTGTTGCGGATGATTGCCGATGAACGGTTGCTTGTCCAGCGTGCAAGGTCGGATATTGGCCTGATGGTTGATCAGTGTCGCATCAGTCAAACGAGGAGAGACTTGGGCGAGCGCATTCAACAGCTCATCTCTGCCTTGTTCGGTAGCCTGGGTGTTCAGGTTTTCCCGGTCGAAGGTTGCGCCTATGCGGATTTGACGGCTGTTTAAAGGGATCAGCCAGTTGCCGTAATTAAGGATTTTATCCGGCAATTCAGTTTGGTGAGCCAGCGTTAATATCTCGCCTTTTGCCGGTTGAAACGGTAGCCATGAAAACCAGGGGTTTTGTGCCGCCTTATAGCCTTCACAGAAAATGATCTGCTTTGGGGAAATGTCTTGCCAGCGTAAAGAAGGTTGAAGCTGAATGTCCCGGTAATCAAAATCAGCCAGCCGGTAACTGTCTTTGGCAATAAAGAATTCTTTTAAGCAGCTTAATAGCGGCCGGGTTAACAGATAGCCTGTCTGTTTTTGCTCCAGAAAACCGAAGGGTGTTGCAAGGCTGTTGATGGGGTGATCCGGCGGGGTGATTTCGCCCAAATAGGCTTGATAATCTGGGCTGTTAAGCCGCTTGAGGCAGTTGGTTAATTCCTGGTCGCTACGGAAAAGCCGCAGCATCGGTTTTTCGATATAAAACTCCTGCTGGAAAAAACCGGATAGCTGTAAATAGCAATGCTTTGCCGCAGGCAATAAGCTGTCCACATCGGCGGATTTTACAAAGCGCATGCCTGTGACCGGATTGATCAGCCCCGCTGCAACCTGTGAGGCATTTTTCTGTCCGTTATCAATAACGACGACTTTGCAACCCCGTTGCATGAGTTCCCATGCCAGCAAGCTGCCAGCCAGTCCCTGGCCGATGATCAGGAAGTCGATATTCATGGGCTTGAGTTTATTCGCATTGCATCAGCTATAAATGCGGATAAATCCGCACCTACAAGGGCGTTTTAGCCGTCAGCGCCATGCCTTTAAAATGAACACCGTCCCAGCCGTACTGCATGAAATTCCTGATGTTCTGGTGGCCTGTTCCTTGCGGATCATTCAAGACATCCCGGTAATAACCGCCAAACAGGCTTAAAGTCTGCTGCTGATCGAGCCGGTTGATCCGGGCGAAGGAAAAAATCTTGCAGGAGCCTTCGTTTGTCCCGGCCTGATTGATCAAGGCGTGTTCACCCAAGCCGTTGCTGAATTCCGTGGGCTGGTAATGGTAGTTTTCAGCGATGACGGCGATGGTTTCATCGAAACTGACTGCCGCATTGTTTTTTATTTTTTCAATAAACGATGTAAGAGACATAACAGGTTCAAGGTAAAAGGGGATTAACAGAGCAAGCCTGAAATACTTTTGAAGGCGGGGTGGCTGGCGTCTCTTACCCATTCGAACAAGACGGATTCATAATTGGTGATGGTGATGCCTTGCTGCTGCATGCGTTGCAAGGCATAGAATTTATGTTCCGCTTTGCGCGAGCAGATGGCGTCTTCGGCAACATGAACCTGATAGCCCAGATGCAGCAATTCCAGTGCGGTCTGCAACACGCAAACATGCGCCTCCTGTCCGACCAGTATGATTTGTTTGCGACCGCTGTTTTCCAGCGCCTTGCAAAAATCCTTGGCAGCGCAGCAGGAAAAGCCGGTCTTGTCGAAGACCTGGGCGCCTTCAGGCAGTTTTTGGGCGATAGCCGTATCGGTGGAGCCCAGGCCTTTGGGGTATTGCTCGGTTAACAGCACGGGAATGTTCAATAGTCCGGCGGCTTCGATCAGGCTGCCGGCAGTGTCAGTCATGAGTTCGGCATCAGCTTCGGGCATGGCGGCCGATAATTTGGACTGTATATCGACGACGACCAGCAGGCTGTTTGCTGCAGTCAGGAGGTTAGGGTGTGAGTTCATTGTGGGGTAGCCTTGGTTATGCGTGTTTCATGATGCGTGCTTTTTCGCGTTGCCAGTCGCGGTCTTTTGATGAGGCGCGTTTGTCGTGCAATTGCTTGCCTTTAGCCAGGCCGATTTCCAGTTTGGCTCTGCCGTTTTTCCAGTACATGGACAGCGGGATCAGGGTGTAGCCTTTCCGTTCCACCGAGCCGATCAGCTTGTTGAGCTCATTGCGATGCAGCAACAGTTTTTTGGCGCGGATGGAATCAGGATTGACGTGGGTCGATGCCGATAAAAGCGGTGAAATATGAGCGCCCGACAGCCAGGCTTCGCCGCGTTTTATCACCACATAGCTCTCTTTGAGCTGTACCCGTCCGTCTCTCAGGCTTTTAACTTCCCAGCCTTCCAAAACAATCCCCGCCTCAAACCGTTCCTCAATAAAATATTCATGAGTGGCCTGACGGTTAACGGCAATTGTAGCGTTTTGCTGTTTGTTGTTTTTCTTGGACTTTTTATCGGCCATGGCGCGGGAAATGGATTTTTAAACTGACGTAAAGGGATAATTTTGCTATTTTACTCGATTTAGCAATAAAACTTGAGTTTTTAATAGAGACAACAGGCACTCAAATGACGGATACAAAAAAATCACAACATGGTGAATGGTCATCACGTTTCGCATTTATTCTGGCGGCGGCAGGTTCGGCAGTTGGTCTGGGTAACATTTGGAAGTTCCCGTACATTACCGGTGAAAATGGCGGCGGGGCATTTGTTCTTGTTTATCTGGCGTGTGTATTGCTTATCGGCATCCCCATCATGATTGCGGAAACCATGCTGGGGCGCCGCGGCAAGCAAAGCCCCATTAATACGATCAATACGCTGGTCGAAGAAGCCGGAGCGGATAAAAGCTGGCATTATTTGGGCTGGATGGGCGTTATTGCCGGTTTCTTAATCCTGTCTTATTACAGCGTCATTGCAGGCTGGGCCTCAGCTTATGCATTCAAGGCCTTTATCGGCAGCTTCATTAATGCGGATGCGACCGAGATAAAAGTGCTTTTTGACGACTTTATCGCCAGCCCCATGCAGTTGATTTTCTGGCATTCGCTGTTCATGCTGGCAACCATGCTGGTTGTCGTTCGCGGCGTAAATAAAGGCCTGGAGAAAGCGGTGCAGTTTCTAATGCCGGCCCTGTTTATCCTGCTGATTTTATTGGTGGGCTATGCCATGACCACAGATAGCTATTTTCGAGGCCTTAATTTTTTATTTCACCCCGATTTCAGCAAACTGACCGGCAACTCGGTGCTGATAGCGATGGGGCAGGCATTTTTTACCCTGAGCATAGGCATGGGCGCCATTATGGTTTACGGCGCTTATCTGCCGAAAGACGTGTCGATAGCCAAAACCGCATTTTTGATTGCGGGCACTGATACGGTGGCTGCCTTATTGGCGGGCATTGCCATTTTCCCCATCGTTTTCGCCAATGGCCTGGAAGCGGCCGGCGGCCCCAGCCTTATCTTCCAGGCTTTGCCGATCGCTTTTGGCAACATGACCGGCGGCTGGCTGTTCGGCATATTCTTTTTTGTCATGCTGGTGTTCGCCGCTTTGACGTCTTCCATTTCATTGATTGAGCCTGCAGTGGCGTGGCTGGTCGAGCACAAAGGGATGACCAGGGAAAAAGCCTGCATCGGGGCTGGTCTGGTGGCTTGGCTGTTGGGGTTTGGAACCATTTTTTCATTTAATGTCTGGTCTGAATTCAAGATTTTCGATAGAACCATTTTCCAATTGCTGGATTACTTGACGGCAAACCTGATGCTGCCTATCGGCGGATTTTTTATCGCGGTGTTTGCAGGCTGGATAATGGCGCAGCAGCACAGCGAGCAGGAGCTGCAAATGCCGGATGCGCTGAGCTATCAAGTGTGGCGGTTTCTGGTCCGCTATGTTTCCCCGGCCGCTGTGTTCTTTATTTTCCTGCATGTGATCGGAATTCTTTAAGCATGACGGTTGTCCAAAAAAGCGCCCTGGTCAAATTTTCCGCGCAGCAGATGTTTGATCTGGTTAATGACATAGAAGCCTACCCGAAGTTTTTGCCCTGGTGCAGCGGCAGCCGAATCATCAAGAGCGAAGGCAATATTGTTGAAGCCGAAGTGATGATTTCCAAAGGCGGATTTAAAAAATCCTTTTCAACAAGAAACCTGAACGAGGAAGGCAAAAAAATAACAGTCGCCCTGCTGGAAGGGCCGTTTTCCTCTCTGGAAGGCGTTTGGGAATTTATGCCGTTACGCGAGGATGCCAGCAAGATTTCCCTGGATCTGGAGTTCGAAATGTCAGGCAAACTGGCAAGCCTGGCCTTCGGCGCAGTCTTCAACCAGATATGCAACACCATGGTGAGCTCTTTTACCTCGCGGGCTAAAGAAGTTTATGGCTAATGTCGAAGTGGCTTACGCCAAGCCCGAAGAGCAGGCGATAGTCACACTGGCAATGCCGGAAGGCGCGACTGTCGAGGCGGCGATAAAAGCATCAGGGCTGCTGGAGCGTTTCCCTGAAATCAGCTCGTCCGAGCTTAAAGTGGGCATTTTTGGCGAAGTCTGTAAACTGGATCAGCCTGTTAGAGAAGGCGACAGAATAGAAATCTACCGGCTATTGATTCATGATCCTAAAGACGCACGGCGGCAGCGGGCTTTGAAGGGTTGAGTAGTGTGGAAGTATACAGAAATCAGATGAACCTCTTAGGCATTTTTTGAGGCGTTGTTGTAATCTGCTATTCTATTTGCATGAAAGTAAATGAAATTTTAATCATGCTCAAAGAAGATGGCTGGTATCTTGCCTCAACGAGAGGAAGTCATCGGCAATTCAAGCATCCAATCAAAAGTGGGCGTGTAACCGTGCCGGGAAAACCTGGTGACGATTTAGCTCCCGGCACTTTAAATAGCATATTTAAACAAGCAAAACTAAAGGAGTAACCCATGCGTTACGCAATCGTTGTCGAAAAAACGGCAAATAACTACTCAGCCTATGTGCCAGATTTACCAGGCTGCGTTGCTACGGGTTCTACCGTAGAGGAAACTGAGCGTGAAATTCGTGAAGCAATCGAGTTTCATATCGAAGGACTGATTGATGATGGTTTGCCTGTGCCGCAACCAGTAAGTATCGTTCAATATATTGAAACTGCTGCCTAAGTTGCCATTCAATAGGGTGTCCCAATCTAATATTATGTTCAACCGGAAGTACGTCGTTCACGAATAATGTGTTTTGTTTCTCTGTACATCTATTGCATTGCTCAAATTTTAATGAATAGTGTGAACTGCTGAACCAGATAATAACTTTTTATGTTTCAGAATAGTTTATGAGTAATAGTTGGTTAAAAGAATGGTCCCACAAAAAAGTTGAACTTGCTTTACGCCTGAATAATGGCGATTGCGGTGGATCATATGCTGAAGCGGTAATTATTCTTTGCAGTGTATTGAGCGGTATTGCCGCAGAGGTTTGGCCAGGTCGAAATCAGGACAGGAATCGCTTTGTTGAACTCTTGGTTAAGTACACAGACGCTTCGTTCAATTGTCAGAAGGTAAGCGTTCCACTTCTCGTAGGCGCAGTTCGTAACAATGGAGACATTCAATTAGCCGATAAAATAAAAAGAGATTTAATGCTGTTTTCCGATGCTCGAGTAATAACAGGTGATGACGTTGATAAAACCATTGATGAACTGAAAGCAGCCTATCCAAGCATTGACTTAACGATACTAAAGAAAAACTCTTATGCTTGTGTTCTGTATGAGGAGATTCGTTCTGGTTATGTGCATGAATATAGGCCGGGAGAACGCTCTGATTCATGGGCTATGACAGCCGGACAAAGTTCTATTAGTTATATCAATAGAGTTGATAAGCCAGATCGACTTATTTACTTCAATGTCGAGTGGCTTGCCAAACTTATAGGAGAAGTCGTAGATACCTTGTCCAAATTTGAGTCCATGCCAGTATTCAATGCTTACAGCCCGTGGTGGTTAGGTAAGATGAGTATAACAAATCGCGCCACTTTTGCTCGTGCCGCCGCCGAATGCTGCAATCTTAATTGTATTGTCAAATTTTAATGACAGAACGATGCATTAAACCGGAGGAAAATTGGATCAGGATAAGCTAAAGGCAGCCCGTGAAGAATTGAAGGCGCTGAGAAAACCGATACATAACGTCAACGTAAGGCATAAGGAAAGTTTAAGTGCATTAGAAAAGATTGCCGTCAAGGTTACCGATCATGTTGGTTCTGTGGGATTTTTTCTGGTTATACTTGGCTGGACTTTATTATGGCTGGGCTGGAACACAATTGCGCCAAATGAATTGAGGTTTGACCCATTCCCAGCTTTTGTTTTATGGCTTTTTATTTCAAACATGATCCAAATATTTTTGATGCCGTTGATTATGATCGGCCAAAATCTTCAAGGCCGTCATGCCGAGGAAAGAGCGGAATCGGATTTTGATGTGAATGTTAGGGCAGAAAAAGAGATTGAGGTCATTCTTATGCATTTGGAGCAGCAGAATGAACTGATATTAAAAATCCTTGAGAATACAGAAAAGCCTGACATTAAAAAATAGGCGTGTAGGGTACGCGCTGTGTACCCTACAACTCATTTATGCACTTAACTGTGCGACTGCCAAACCTGGGTATAACTGCCGTCATTTTTCACTTCGTAGAATGTTTCAGTCATGCTGCCATCCGGCTTGAGCGTCAGTATGGCGAAACCATTCTGCATTTTGGCATTTCCCGGTGCAATAGGGGTTTGGGCGTTATAGTCAACGTTGTTTTGCACTACGCCGAAGGTGTCGCCGAACGGGAAGGCGGAATGGCCGGCGCAACGGCAGAGACATTCATTTCCCGCCGCTGAATTGGCGTTATAAACCGTGCCCTGATGCAAGTGCCCCCAATACCAGACATCGGGAGTTCTCGGTTTGCCTGCATAGGCGCCCAGTGTATGGGCCATGTCGTCCCAAATGGACATTCTGGTTTTGCCATCGAAGGTCAAACCATTATGGTGGGTCAGGGTCAGCACTTTTTTCTGCGAAAGGTCGCCAAGCGTCTTGATGAAATCAGCCTGCTGCGTATTTTCGGCGTTGCCTAGCGCGCCGTCCATGTAGAGCGACGAATCGTCGTAATAAGCGGAATCCAGTCCCAAAATAACCCAGTTGCCGTAGTTAAGCGCAAAGTAACTGGTTTGCTGTTGTTGCGAAAAGCGCGAATCGGCCAGCGCCACGCCAAACAAGCCTTGGGCTCCGCCATACATCTCATGGTTTGAGTTCAGCGTGAAGCCGCATCCGGCTGGCAGCGTCGAAGGCCAAAGGTTTAACAGGTTTTTTTGTTCCTCATGCAGGGGAAGGCGGTCATCGGAACCTACGTAATAAACATCCCCTAGATGCACCAGATAATCCGGCGCCAATTGTTTTACCGCATTGATTACCGCGACCGCCGGGCCTTGGCCGCCAAAATTTACGCCATAAGCTCCGGTACCCCAGTCGCCGATAATCGCTACATTGATAGCTGGCTTGCTGCCGGGGATGGTGATGTTTGCCGGATTGGTTCCGAAAGCATGAACAGATCCGGGAAACTCAATATTGTAGTAGTAGTAAACGGGAGCCAGCAGCCAATAGGGATCAAAGGCCGCATAAGGAGGAGGGGCGTATAGCGTGCCATCCGCACCGGCAACGCCTGTCGAGGTTGCTTTGGCTAAAAGTTCATTGTAATCGGCGGTGGAAATTTTGGTGCTGGCGCCATAAACGGCGGCGATTAAGGCAATGATTTTCCATACCTTGAGAACATCATTAAACTCAGGCGGCAGAGCAGGCGGGTTATCCAGCCAGTAGAGCATCAGCCCGTATTCAAGATGTCCGCCGTCGGTTGGCAAATCGGGAATTGGCTTGCCCTGCATTCGGGCAATCATTTGGCGAGCCATGTTTTCGCTGTTTACCAGCGTAGTGATTAAAGAGCGGTGACGGCTGGCGTTCTTTGGGTTTTCTAAGGCGTAAAGCTTATATGCTTCGTGCGAAGCAAAGGTAGTGAGCTTGTTTAGCATTACAGGTCTCCGGTTATTTTTATTATCAGGACTAAATGGGGCTTAATGCAGGTATCAAAGACTCACATTAGGCCGCCATAGTGCCAGTGTTCGGAGAAAAAATCTGTCAGCTGAAGTTGAAATTCATGTAAGCATAGGCTTATGAAAACGTCCTTGTTTGATTTTGGTATAAATTCATTTACGCTTTTAAAGCGGTAGCTGATCTGTTGTTGAATCCGTTGATGGTTTCGCCGATGGTTTATCTGTTTTGGTTGCGTCATCAACATTGATGCCAAAAAAGCCGGTGATGGTTTCCCACATGGTCTTTTCAAGATCCCGCTTCGGTACATCCACCGTTGTTTCGTCCGATGGCTTGATAACGGGAAGCTCGCTGGGTTTGAAGTCGCCTTGCACGCCCATCAATTTGTCATCTTCAAAAAATAATGAAATTCTTTTTTGTTCCCGGTCTCCTCCGCTAACCCGTGCTGAATAAATGTAATCCCAGCGATCCTTATGGAAAACATCGGTCAGCATGGGGGAGCCCATTATGTAAGTCACCTGGCGTTTGTTCATGCTGGGGCGGAGCTGGTCGATCATATCTTGGTCAACCATGTTGCCCTGCTGCACGTCTACGGTATAGACGCCCGGCAGATTGGTCAGGATGGTGGTGCAGGAGATAAGTGTCAGGCTCGCTGCAATTGTAAGGATGCGGGATGGGCTTAAAGAAAAAAGCGTCTTTCTCATTTGAGGTTGGAGGCTGGAGAATAGTTTGAAAAAAATAAAATCATACAGGATGTGAATAGATTATCCTATAAATCTGTCATGCGCTTACGGCTAAAAAAAGGCTACAATGTGCAGAGTCGCGCATAAAACTGTTTGCACATCGGCTTAATCGGAGATCAATATTGGAAACCCATGATTTAAGGAATGCAGGCCTGAAGGTTACTTTGCCTCGGGTCAAGATTCTACAAATTTTAGAAAAACAGGTTAATGAGCGTCATTTAACCGCTGAAAAGGTTTACAAAATTCTGCTGAGTGAGGATGAAGAAATCGGCTTGGCTACGGTTTATCGCGTTTTGACCCAGTTTGAAGCCGCGGGACTGGTGACCCGGCATCATTTTGAGGGCGGAAACTCTGTTTTTGAACTGAGCACAGCCGATCATCATGACCACATTCTTTGCATGAAATGCGGCAAAGTGGATGAGTTTTCCGATGAAGTGATTGAAGCCAGGCAAAAAGAAATTGCAGAAAAGCTGGGCTATGAATTAACTGATCACGGCCTTTATTTATACGGTTTTTGCTCCCAATGCAGGAAATCCTGATATTTTTCTTTAAATTGTAGACTTCATGTTTAAACCTCTTATTTTTTATATCGGCCTGCGTTATACGCGGGCTAAACGCCGAACGCAGTTCATTTCCTTTATCACCTTAACCTCCGTTCTTGGCATAGCCTTGGGCGTCACCGCGCTGATTACTGTCTTGTCGGTGATGAACGGCTTTGAGGCGGAGTTGCGCGAGCGTATTCTCGGCATGACTTCCCATGCGACGATAACCGGAAAATACGGCCAGTTGGAGAATTGGCAGGAGCTTGACCAGAAATTAAAAGGCTATCCTCATGTGGAAGGCACAGCGCCTTTTATCACTGGACAGGTCATGATTAACGCTGACCGGCGCGTAAGCGGCACCGTGCTGAGCGGAATCCTGCCGGACTATGAATCCAGAGTGTCGGAGGTCGCTAACAAAATGAAGGCGGGCAAATTGTCTGATCTGGTTCCCGGCGAATACGGCATTATTTTAGGCGTAGAACTGGCTAATTACCTGGGCGTTATCATGGGCGACAAGATCACCGTCATCAGCCCGCAGATCAACTCGACGCCGGCCGGTATTGTGCCACGCATGCGGCGTTTTACGGTGGTCGGTCTTTTCCAGGTGGGCATGTTTGAATATGACCGCAACATGGCGATGATCCATATTGATGATGCGGCTAAGTTATTCCGCATGGATGATGCCGTTTCTGGCCTGCGCATCAAACTGGACGATTTGTTTAATGCGCCGCAAATAACCCATGCACTCGCAACGGCTTTCTATGACGATTATCAGGTCAGCGACTGGACGCTGGCGCACAGCAATTTCTTCCGGGCTATCCAGACGGAAAAACGGGTGATGTTTATCATCCTTCTGCTGATAGTGGCGGTGGCGGCTTTTAATATCGTTTCCACGCTGGTCATGGTGGTCACGGACAAGCGTGGCGACATAGCCATTCTAAAAACCCAGGGACTGACATCGGGTTCGGTGATGGGCATTTTCATGGTGCTGGGCGCGGTAATCGGAGTAACCGGTACGGTGCTTGGAACCGTAGGCGGTGTGTTGCTGGCGTTAAATGTTGAAACCATCGTGCCGGCAATTGAAAAACTCTTTAATGTCCAATTTATGGCGGCAGATGTGTATTACATCAGCGAACTGCCTTCCAAGCTGGTCTGGTCGGATGTTTACGCGATAGCGGGCATGGCTTTCTTCCTGTCATTAATGGCCACGATTTATCCTGCTTGGCAGGCATCCAAAATAAATCCAGCGGAAGTTCTCAGATATGAATAAGACCAGCATTTTGCAATGCAAGCAGTTGACCATGCGTTATAACCAGGGTGGACTGGATGTTGAAGTTTTAAAAGGCGTTAATTTATCCATAGCCGTCGGTGAACGCGTGGCCATTATGGGCGCATCAGGTTCGGGCAAAAGCACGTTGCTGCATCTGTTGGGCGGTCTTGAAAAACCCAGCGGCGGCGGGGTGGTTTTGGATGGCGTCAATCTTAACCAGGTCGGCGCGGGCAAGCTGGCCAGATTAAGGAATAAATCCCTGGGATTTATTTATCAGTCGCATCATCTTTTGGGGGAATTCACCGTACTGGAGAATGTGGCGATGCCCTTGCTGATCGCAGGCGAGTCGGTAAAGCAGGCGAGTATCCGTGCGACTGAGCTATTGAAGCGGGTAGGGCTGGGGCACCGCATTGAACACAAGCCCGGTGAGTTATCCGGCGGCGAAAGACAGCGCGCGGCAGTGGCCAGGGCGCTAATCAATAAGCCGTGCGTGGTTCTGGCGGATGAACCCACCGGCAATCTGGACAGCAAAACGGCTGATCAGGTTTACCAGTTAATGCTGGAACTCAATCAGGAGCTGAACGTCAGCTTTCTGGTTGTGACCCACGACCATGAACTGGCCGCAAGAATGGGCAAGGTTCTGCACATGGAAGACGGGGTGATTTTAGGCTAAAGGGAAAAACATAAAATCACGCGCGACTGCATGGATGCAGGAGGTAGAGCACCAAAAGTAGGCGCTTTAGGCGATGCAGGAGCAGCGTAGCGGTGTGCCGAGGATGCGAAGTTATTTTGGTTCCGCTTTTTTTCGGGTTCTTCGTGGTTTTTTGACCTTAACCCTTGCTGCTTTTCTTTCTTCCCATTTCTTCATTACATGCTGTTGCCAGTAGTATTGAATGCCGAAATAGCCCGCTGCGGAACTTACGATACCCATAATAAAGCAACCGATCAGAAAAGGTTGCCAGACATCTCCCAGACTGGATAGTATGTTGCCCACTGAAAATTCAGATTCATCGGCGTTTGATGGCTGATTCATAAACCAAAGCCCGACTTCATACGCAAAATAAAACAGCGGCGGCATGGTGATTGGATTGGTTATCCATACCAGGCCTACGGAAAGAGGCAGATTCGCCCTGTAATAAATCGCCCCCGCGGCTGCAATAGCCATTTGCGTGGGGGTCGGTATCCAGGCGCAAAAAAGACCCACGGCAAAAGCCATGGCAATGGAGCGCCGGTTTAAATGCCAGAGATTCGGCTCATGCAGCCTGTCGCCAAGAAACTGAAGGCTCTTGTGCTGCTTAATCACTTCAGGATGAGGGGTGTATTTGTGGAGCAGTTGTTGTATACGTTTCTTGGGCATCGTTATTTATTATTATTCAAAGTTGCATTCAGTTAAGTCTATCAGGTTTTTGTTAGCCTAAAAAACACCAAGGTGCTAAATGGTTGTTTCCGCCCTGTCATTTTTAGCCGGAGTATTGCTGGTACAACAATTCCCTGTGTTGCCGGATGTTGAATGGCTGATTGTCGGCGGTGTGGTGGCTGGCATTATGGCATGGTTGCGCTGCCGGCGGTGTCTGTTTTTTGTGCTCGGCGTACTGTGGGCGCTACTGTTTGCAATGAATAGATTGTCCGACCGGCTGCCTGAACGACTCGAAGGTATGGATGTTCAGGTGACAGGCTACATAGCCGACTTGCCGGAGCAGGATGAAAAGCGCGTCCGCTTTGATTTTATCCCCAGGGATGGGGTGTATGCCGCAAACCCGTCGGGAACGGGTGCGGCGATCACCAGGGATGGTGTGTATGCCACAAGCCCCACGGGAATACCCTCGAAGTTACGATTAAACTGGTATTACCCCGATCATGAAATCAAGGCAGGCCAGCACTGGTCTTTTGCCGTGAAGTTGAAGCGGGTGCATGGCAACATGAATCCCGGCGGATTCGATTATGAGCGCTGGCTGTTTACCGAAGGCGTAGGCGCGACAGGCTATGTGCGCCCGGATCCAAAGCCTGTTTTGCTGGGACGCGATTCGGCCTGGAACAGCATTGCCGTGTGGCGGCAGAGTATTACTGACCGGTTATCGCAGGTATTGGGCGACAGCCAGAGTTTGGCGCTGATAAAGGCGCTGACTATTGGCGACGGCAGCAGCATCAGTCAAGAACGATGGGAGGTTTTCCGTAAAACCGGCACTACCCATCTGGTGGTCATTTCCGGCTCGCATATCGGTCTTGTGGCGGGCCTGGTTTATTTTCTGGTGCTTAGGCTTTGGGCGTGGACGGGATTTCTGGCTTGGTCGCCGCAAAAGGTCGCGGCAGTTTCGGCGTTGGCTGTCGGTGTGTTTTATTCGGGATTGGCCGGGTTTTCCGTGCCCACCCAGCGCTCCGTGGTCATGCTGTCTGTCGCCATGGCCGCCATTCTTCTACAACGCAACACTCGCCCCTTTAATACTTTGGCTATCGCCATGTTTGCGGTGTTGATATTCGATCCGTTAGCCGTTTTATCGGCAGGATTCTGGCTTTCATTTCTGGCCGTGAGCCTGATTGTTTATTCCGTTGCCGGCCGATTAGGCAAGCCTGGGTATTTTTGGGGAACCGTAAAAGTAAACTGGGCCACTTCGGTGGGTTTGTCGCCCCTGCTGTTGTTCTTTTTCCAGCAGGTTTCATTGATTGCGCCACTGGCTAATTTAATCGCCGTGCCGGTCATCAGTCTTTTGGTTGTTCCGTTGTCGCTGCTGGCTGTCATTATCATGTTCATTTCGCCGCTGCTGGCGGACAAGCTGTTCTTTTTGGCGGACCATGCGTTGCAGGGTTTATGGTGGCTGCTGGTGCATTTGGCGGAAATCCCATTGGCGTCGATAACCCATGCGCAGCCTTCGTATTGGGCATTGCTTTTTGCCGTGCCGGGCATTTTACTGTTGCTTGCGCCAGCCGGCATTCCGGCGCGGTGGCTGAGCCTGGTGATGTTTTTGCCGCTGGTGTTTACGGATGTAAAACGACCCGAAACCGGCGACATCAATATGACCTTGCTGGATGTCGGGCAAGGGCTGTCAGTCGCCGTGCAAACGGCCAATCATCTGCTGGTTTATGATGCCGGCGCGAAATTTTCCGCCCAAAGCGATATGGGGCAGAGTGTGCTGCTGCCTTTTTTACGGGCGCAGGGCGTAGCCAAAATCGACAGCTTGATCATCAGTCATGGCGATAACGACCATATTGGCGGAGCTGCATCGTTAATGCGCGGCATACCCGCCGAAAAAGTATTGACCAGCGTTCCGCAGCAGTTAAGCGAGCATTCGCCAATCGAGTGTAAAGCGGGGCAGTCGTGGCTATGGGACGAGGTGAGATTCACCATGTTGTCTCCGCAGCAGGCGTTTGTTTCAAGAAACGACAATTCCTGCGTGCTGAAAATCCAGTCTAAACACGGTACGGTATTGTTGACCGGTGACATAGAGGCCGCGGCCGAATCCTGGCTGGTTGAGACCTATGGAAAGGGCTTAAAAACCGATGTATTAGTCGCCCCGCATCACGGCAGCAGGACTTCATCGACAGCGCCGTTCCTGCAAACCACGCAACCCGATTATGTGCTGATTCCGGCGGGTTACAGGAACCAGTTCGGGCATCCGGACGAGGATGTTTTGGCGCGCTATCAGCAAATAAATGCCAAATGGTTAAACAGCGCCGACAGCGGCGCGATTACCGTTAACGCTAAAAACAACGCATTTGCAGTGCAGGGGATGCGTGAGACGGAAAGTAAATATTGGAATGCTAAATAATTACCAACCGCTTTACTCTGTAATTAAATAGTACTAAAATAGTCCTCAATTATTGGGGGCAGTATAATATGTTACGAGTGAGCAAATTAACGGATTATGCGACGGTCATCTTGAGTTTTATGGCCAGGGATAAAACGCAGGTGCATGCGGCTATGGAAATAGCGGCGGTGACAGGCATTGCTCTGCCTACGGTCAGTAAAATCCTGAAGCTGCTGGTTAACGCCGATGTGCTGATTTCCACGCGCGGCGCCAAGGGCGGTTATGCCTTAGCCAGAATGCCGGAAGAAATTAGTATCGCGACAGTTATCAGTGCTTTGGAAGGGCCGATTGCGCTGACCGAATGCAGTATTTCCCAGCAGGGCTGCGAGCAGGCTTCGGGCTGCGATATTCACGGCAACTGGGGCTTGATCAACCGGACCATTCATGACGCATTGGAGTCGGTGACTTTGGCCGATTTAATCAGGCCTGCCGCCATGCCGGAGGAAGTGTTAATTCCGGTCGCCAGTTTATATAGGTAGAAAATTTTATGTCAGCAAGTGAACAAGAATTAAAGGATCTGATCGGTAAGGAATACAAGCAGGGCTTTGTGACCGTATTGGAAACCGACACTTTCCCGCCCGGACTGGATGAAGAGGTTATTCATAAGCTGTCGAAGGTCAAGAATGAGCCTGAGTTCATGCTGGAATACCGGCTCAAAGCGTTCCGTCATTGGCAGACCATGAAGCCTCCCCACTGGGCGTTCGTCAAGTTCGATCCTATCGATTATCAGGCAATCAGCTATTATTCCGCGCCTAAACGCAAGGAAGACGGGCCGAAAAGCCTGGATGAAATCGATCCGCAAGTGCTGGAAGCCTACAAAAAACTGGGCATTCCGCTGGATGAGCAGGAGCGTCTGGCCGGTGTTGCGGTTGATGCGGTTTTCGACAGCGTCTCGGTGGCGACTACCTTTAAAGGCAAGCTGCAAGAAGCGGGCGTTATTTTCTGCCCGATTTCGGAAGCCTTGCGTGATCATCCCGACCTGATCAAGCAATATCTGGGCTCGGTCGTGCCGCCTACCGACAATTACTTTGCCGCTTTAAATGCAGCCGTATTTACCGACGGTTCGTTCGTCTATATTCCCAAAGGCGTGCGCTGCCCTATGGAATTGTCGACTTATTTTCGCATCAACGCCGCCAATACCGGGCAGTTTGAACGGACATTGATTATTGCGGATGAAGGCAGTTACGTCAGTTATCTGGAAGGCTGCACCGCGCCGATGCGGGACGAAAACCAGCTGCATGCGGCGGTGGTTGAGCTGATCGCGCTGAAAGACGCGACCATCAAATACTCGACCGTGCAAAACTGGTATCCCGGCGATAAAGAGGGCAAGGGCGGCATCTATAATTTCGTGACCAAACGCGCCGATTGCCGCGGCGAGAATTCCAAGGTGTCGTGGACGCAGGTGGAAACCGGTTCAGCCATTACCTGGAAATATCCAAGCTGCATCCTGACCGGCGACAATTCCACCGGCGAGTTCTATTCGGTGGCGCTGACCAATAATTATCAGCAGGCCGATACCGGCACCAAGATGATCCACATCGGCAAAAACACCAGCAGCACGATTATTTCCAAAGGCATCTCGGCAGGCAAGGCGCAGAATACCTATCGCGGTTTGGTCAAGGTGCTAAAAAGCGCGGAAAATGCCCGTAACTATACCCAGTGCGATTCGCTGTTAATCGGCGATAAATGCGGCGCGCACACCTTCCCTTATGTGGAAGTCAGGCAGCCCTCGGCTCAGGTCGAGCATGAGGCGACGACCTCCAAGATCAGCGAAGATCAGTTGTTCTTTTGCCAGCAGCGCGGACTGTCGGCGGAAGATGCCGTATCGATGATCGTCAACGGTTTTTGCAAGGAAGTGTTCAGGGAGCTGCCGATGGAGTTTGCGGTGGAGGCTCAGGCGTTGTTGGGGCTTAGTTTGGAAGGCTCGGTAGGTTAAGTGCTCTCTTTCCGGTCAATAACAGTTTAAATACATAATTAGGTAATACAACATGCTCAGCATAAAAAATCTTCACGTCAGCGTTGGCGACAAGCCCATTCTTAAAGGCATTAACCTTGAGATTAAGGCCGGTGAAATTCACGCGATTATGGGGCCGAACGGTTCCGGTAAAAGCACCTTGTCGCATGTGCTGTCGGGCAAGGAAGGTTATACCGTAACCGAAGGTTCGGCGACTTATCAGGGCAAGGATTTGCTGGAGATGGCGCCTGAAATCAGGGCGCGTGAAGGCGTGTTTTTGGCATTCCAGTATCCGGTGGAAATTCCCGGCGTCAGCAATATTTATTTGTTGAAAGCGGCGTTGAACTCGATACGCAAGCATCATGGCCAGCCTGAAGTCGATGCGATGGATTTCTTGACGCTGGTTAAAGAAAAAGTGCGCCTGCTGGAAATGGATGAGAAGTTTCTCTACCGCGCGGTTAACGAAGGTTTCTCCGGCGGCGAAAAGAAACGCAATGAAATCCTGCAAATGGCTATTTTGGAACCCAGGCTATGCATCATGGATGAAACCGATTCCGGCCTGGACATCGATGCTTTAAAAATCGTCTCGGAAGGCGTTAATTCCTTGCGTTCGCCGGAGCGCTCGTTTGTCATGGTCACGCATTACCAGCGCTTGCTGGATTACATCAAACCGGATTTTGTTCACGTTCTGGCGCACGGCCAGATCGTCAAATCCGGCGGCGCCGATCTGGCATTGGAGCTGGAAGAAAAGGGCTACAGCTGGGTTGAAGAGGCGGCAGCGTAATGACGATGGCAACAGCAAGCCGTTATGCAGCTGAATATCAAACGATAGCGCCTGCATTGCCGGGGCAAAATTTGCCTTGGTTGCAGGTGTTAAGACGCGATGCCTTGGAGAAATTCTCGGCGCAGGGCTTCCCATCGCCGCGTGAGGAAGAATGGCGATATACCAATGTGTCTGGCATTGAAAAGAAACTGTTTTCGCCGTCGATAAGTTTAACCGCCGGTGACGTCAATGCCGATTGGCTGAAAGCGTACCAGCTGCAAGATGCCTGGGTCTTGGTTTTAGTGAACGGCCATTTTTCCGCAGAGCTTTCGGTCTTAGACGGCCTGCCCGAAGCCGTTTCGGTGATGGGCATGGCCGATGCATTGGCAAAACATCCGGCCAAGCTGGAAAAATATTTAGGGAAGGCTGCCGATCAGTCAGAGCACAGCTTTATTGCGTTCAACACCGCATGGTTTAGCGACGGCTTGTTTGTGCATGTGCCTACCAAGCAGGTTTTAGACAAACCGATACAGTTGCTGCACATTGTGACCGGAGCCGATGCAATGGCGACGACCCGCAATGTCATTATTGCCGACGAAATGGCCGAAGCAAAGCTGATCGAGACGTATGTAGGAAAAGACAGTGCTTATCTAACCGCGGCAGTCACCGAGGTTTTTGTCGGGCAAAACACCGATCTGACGCTGTATAAAATGCAAAGCGAGTCAGAAAAAGCCTATCATTTTGGCGGCAGCTACATTAAGCAGGCTAGAGATGCGCGGTTTACGCATCACAATTTCGCCTTTGGCGGCTTGCTGGCGCGTAGCGATATTCATGTCGATTTGGATCATGCGTCGGAGTGCGAACTGAATGGTTTGTACTTAGGTGTAAAGCGCCAGCATATCGACAACCATACCCGCATCAATCACTTGAAACCTTATGCCATCAGCCGCGAGCTGTACAAAGGCGTGCTGGACGACAGGGCCAGAGGCGTGTTTCAGGGCAGGGTGATTGTGGCTGTCGATGCGCAGAAAACCGATTCGCAAATGAATAACCGCAACCTGCTGTTATCGGATGACGCCGAAGCGGACACCAAGCCGCAGCTGGAGATTTATGCCGATGACGTCAAATGCGGGCATGGCGTGACGGTGGGGCAGCTGGATGAGAAATCCATTTTTTACCTGCAATCACGTTGCGTTGATGAAGAAACGGCGCGTAACATGCTGACCTTTGCGTTCGCCAACGAAATGGTCGATAAGGTCAAAATTAAAGGTTTGCACGATATGGTTTTAGAACAAGTACTGGCGCGCTTCCCGCAGGAAGGCGTCAACAAGGAATGGCTATGACGGCAGGTTTGGACATCAATAAAATCCGCGCTGACTTCCCCATATTGGCAGAAAAAATACGCAACAAGCCGCTGGTTTATCTGGATAACGCGGCGACCTGCCAGAAGCCGCAGGCGGTTATCGACAGCATCGTGCATTTGTATAGCCATGATTACGCTAACGTGCACCGCGGCGTGCATACCTTGAGTATGCGTTCCACCGACAAGTTTGAAGGCGCCCGTACCAAGGTTAAAGACTTCATCAATGCCGCCAGCGAAAAAGAGATCATCTTTGTTAGAGGCGCCACCGAAGCCATCAATCTGGTCGCACAAAGCTACGGCAAAGCCAATATCAAAGCCGGTGACGAGATTTTGATTACCGGAATGGAGCATCATTCCAATATCGTGCCCTGGCAAATGCTGTGCGAGCAGACCGGGGCAATCCTGAAAGTTGCGCCGATTAACCTGCAGGGCGAGTTGATCTATGACGAGTTTGAAAAACTGATCAGTGATAAAACCAAACTGGTTTCAGTCGTGCACATGTCCAACGCCTTGGGCACGATCAATCCGGTTAAAAAGATTATCGCGGCGGCGCACGCCAAAGGCATTCCGGTGCTGCTGGATGGCGCGCAGGCTATTCCGCACATGACGGTGGACGTGCAGGACCTGGATTGCGATTTTTATGCTTTTTCCGGCCATAAACTCTATGCGCCGGCCGGCATAGGCGTGTTATACGGCAAGCAGGCATTACTGGAAGCCATGCCGCCGTATCAGGGCGGCGGCGATATGATACGCAAAGTCACCTTCGAGGAGACCGAATACAATACGTTGCCCTACAAGTTTGAGGCAGGCACGCCCAGCATCGCCGATGCGGTTGGCTTGGGTGCGGCCATCGATTACCTGAACGCAATCGGGATGGACAAGATTGCCGCCCATGAAGCTGAGTTGCTGGATTACGCCACCGAAAAAGCCAGGCAAATTAAAGGGCTTAAAATCATCGGCGAAGCCGAGCATAAGGGCGCGATCCTGTCTTTTGTGCTGGATAAAATACATCCACATGATATCGGCACTATGCTGGACAGCTTAGGCATCGCGGTCAGGGCAGGGCACCATTGCGCGATGCCGGTCATGGATTTTTTTAAAGTCCCCGCGACGGCGAGAGCCTCCTTTGCGATGTATAACACCAAAGAAGAGATTGATGTATTAATGAAAGGCATAGAGTCCCTGATAGAGGTATTTGGCTGATGTTTGACGATTTACGCGACCTTTATCAAGAGGTTATCTTTGACCACAACCGCAACCCGCGCAATTTCCGCGTCATGGAAAATGCCGACAGGCAGGTTGAAGGCTTCAATCCGCTGTGCGGAGATCGCTTGACCTTGTATCTGAAAATGGATGGCGATGTGATTGCCGATGCCAGTTTCCAGGGCTCAGGCTGCGCCATTTCGACGGCGTCGGTTTCGTTGATGACCGAGATAGTCAAAGGCAAAACTGAACAGGAAGCCGAAGATTTGTTTAAAAAATTTCATGAAATGACCACCGGCAAAGACGAACAGATTAATCTTGAGGCGGTCGGCAAGCTGGCGGTATTGGCCGGGGTGCGCGAATATCCGGCGCGGGTCAAATGTGCGACACTGGCTTGGCATACGCTGGATGCGGCGTTGAAAAACGAGCAAAAATCCATTTCCACAGAGTAATAGTTGAGCGCGAAAATTTCACAGCAGCAACACGCCGCTGGTGCCGCGCCTGTTCCCGACAGGATGGCGGCATCCACGCCATCCCTGGCGATTGCTGCGTCTGTTCCAGACAGCCTTGCAGCATACACACCATCCCTGGCGATAAAACTGGCCGTGCTTTATCCAGGGCAGGGCGATAGCCTGCCGTTCCAGCAGCTTGCGGAGCGATTGGGCGTTTATTTGTGCCAATCGCCCGGCGACAGTCCTGAGGAATTCTTTTTAACATGGCGCGACGGCTGTTTAAAGTTGCTCGACAGGGAGCTACTTAAAAAAGGCGGCCTGACCGTGGATATAGAGCCGCGTAGCGGCGAGCAGCGTTCATGGCCCGCACCCAAAGACGGCGCTTTGGCTCAGGCGCTGGGGCGCAAAACCAGAACTGTTGTCGACGCCACCACCGGCTGGGCGCAGGACAGCCTGCACATCTTCCGCATGGGCTATGAGCTCTTGTGTATCGAGCGCTCCCCGGTTATGGCGGAACTGCTGGCCGACGGCTTTGCAAGGTTGGCGCAACTAGACTGGATGCAGCGGCTTAATCTTGAGCCTCCACGCTTATTGCAGGGCAATGCCATCGACCTGCTGGCTAACCTGGAAGCCCAGCCGGACTGCATTTATCTCGATCCCATGTTTCCGCCCAAACGCAAAAAATCGGCGCTGGCCAAGAAATCAATGATGGTATTGCGCGATCTCTTGGGCGATGATCAGGATAAGGAACTGCTTTTTGAAGCTGCGCTGAAAGCAGCCGGAAAACGGGTGGTGGTAAAAAGCCCCGATTATGCCGAGCCTTTGGGCGGCAAGCCTAGTCAAAGCTTTCAGGGCAAGCTGCTGCGTTATGATGTTTATTTTAAAGGATAAAAAATGTCTGATTGGGTCGATGTGGTCAATGAAAACGAATTAGAGAACGGCGAAAATATTGTCGTCGATGTCGATGGCACTGACGTCGCCGTATTTAAGATTGACGGCGCATTTTATGCGATTGAAGATGTCTGTACCCACGACGGCGCTGAAATCGCCAGCGGCGTGCTGGAAGGTGACGAGATCATCTGCCCCCGTCATGGCGCGCGTTTTTGCGTCAAAACCGGCGCAGTAAAGTCGCCGCCAGCTTATGAAAATATCGACTGCTTTCCGGTTCGAATCGAAAACGGCAAAGTGCAGGTCAGGGACAACCGCTGGGATTAGCCGTGAGCCTGCAACGCATTACCCTGAGGGGGTTGGCCTAAACGGATTTCGCTAGCTTGCTGTGACGCATGGAATAAGAAAAATACACAATCAATCCTATTGTCAGCCAGATAATGAAGCGCAGCCAGGTGAGGGCGGGCAAAAACGCCATCAGCGCACCGCAGGAAAGCATGCCGAGTATGGGAAGCAAGGGGCTGAACGGTGAGCGGAACGGGCGTTTCATGTCCGGCTTGGTGATGCGCAGCACGATGACGCCCAAACATACCAGAACGAATGCGGCCAGGGTGCCGATATTGACCAGTTCCGCTAGGTCGCCCAGCGGTATGAAGCCTGCGATAACCGCCATGATGCCGCCGCATAGCACAATGACGCGCACCGGCGTTTGCGTCTTAGGATTGATCTCGCTAAAGAAAGGCGAGAGTAATCCATCGCGGGACATGGCGAAGATGATGCGCGTCAGCGCGTAATAAAGCACCAGCATGACGGTGGTCAGTCCCGCTATGACACCGGTTGAAATCAACGCCGATGCCCAGTTGTAACCTAGCAGGTTCAGTGCGTGAGCTACGGGTGACGACACGTTGAGATCGGTATAGTTGACGACGCCGGTGAGCAAACCGGACACAAGGATGTAGATAACGGTGCAAAAGGCCAGCGAGGCGACGATACCGAAAGGCAGGTCGCGCTGCGGGTTTTGGGCTTCTTCCCCTGCGGTGGAAACGGCATCGAAACCGACATAGGCGAAAAACACGATGGATGCGCCCGCCAGGACGCCGCTGGTTTTGCCGTCAGGCAGCGACTGAAACCAGCCGAACGGCATGAACGGATGCCAGTTGTCCGGGTTGACGTTGAACACGGCAACCGCGATAAAGATGGTGATGGTGAGCAGTTTAACGAATACCATCGCATTGTTGACCTTGGCGCTGTGTTTTACGCCCATGATCAGCAGCAGCATCAATACCAGAATGATGGCGGCTGCCGGCAGGTTGACCAATCCGCCGAGTTTTGGGGCTTTGGTCAGCATCTCCGGCAACGGTATGCCGATTGCCGTGAGCGCGTTGCTGAAATAGCCGGACCAGCCGTTGGCGACGGTCGCTACCGCAAGACTGTACTCCAGCAGCAAATCCCAGCCGATAATAAAGGCGAATATTTCACCGAAAGCGACATAGCTGTACCCATACGCACTGCCGCAGCCGCCGACAGAGGCGGACAGTTCCGCATAAGACAGGGCGGCGAAGGCGCATGCAAGTCCTGCGATGACAAATGACAGCATCACCGCCGGGCCGGATTGGGTGGCGGCGGCGACGCCGGTCAGTACAAAAATCCCCGTGCCGATAATCGCACCGATGCCGAGAAAGGCGAGATCCCATGCAGACAGGCAGCGGTTAAGGCTGTTGCCTGTTTCGTCATCCGAAGCGACATGTTTGGTGCGAAAGATTTGCAGCGTCATGTGAGGTCTCTTGTTATGTGGCTGGTTGAAGGCGTTTTGCAGCTATTGTCCAAAGTTGTTGCGATTATAGCGCAAACCGGGCGGCTAACGATAATTCACAAAACAGGCGATAAATGCCGGCATTAGCGTGCCCTGAGCATTCTTAACATGATAGAATGGGCAGTTTTTTTCGGTTGGCGTATCTTGAGCAATTAACTCGGGATTGCTTGTTGTCCATTTACTTTGAAGATTTGAGAGCTGTGTCCAAGTGATGGCATTGGATCAATGAGCTATTGCTACTATACTAGCGCCAAGCAACGCAGATTGTTAAAAAGAAAATTATTATTTTATTTGTTCCTGAGAAATTATCGTAATGAAAATTCGCGCACTTCCTGCTGTTTTTATTTTATTGTCGATCATCGGCGGTAATGCAAAAGCTACAACTTATTCAATGCCGGCAAATGGCAATGATACTGTAATCACTCAATACCATGATGATGTGCCTTTAACCCGGATGGAGCAGGACGGCACTTTATTGGATGTGGCGAGAAACCATCTTTTGGGGCAAACAGAAATAGTGAGGCTGAATCCTGACGTCGATCGCTGGCTGGTTAAAAAGGGCGAGATTGTCCGTTTATCCAACAAACGTATTTTGCCGGACTCGCCTCATAACGGAATTACCTTAAATATTTCCGAATACCGCATGTATTTTTATCCGCCGACCAAAAAAGGCGAGGCGCCGAAGCAGGTAATGTCTTATGCGCATGGCGTCGGCAGGCAGGATTGGAAAACGCCGCTGGGTAAAACCAGTGTTGGGCGTAAAGTTAAAAATCCGGAATGGCATCCGCCGGAATCCATAAGACGCGAACATGCCGCGAATGGCGACCCTTTACCTGTGATTGTTCCAGCAGGTCCGCATAATCCCCTGGGGTCGCGCGCTTTGTATCTGAATCTTCCCGGAGAATACCGGATACACGGCACCGATATCGACAAGATTTACGGCATAGGCATGCAGATAACGCACGGCTGCGTCCGTATGTATCCTGAAGATGTCGAACAATTGTACGAGCTGGTTTCAGTAGGAACGCCGGTTTATATTGTTAAACAACCGATTAAGGTCGGCTGGCTGGATAATGTTCTCTATGTCGAAGCGCATCCTGATCTAGAAGGCGAGGAAACAACTCTGGATCAACGGTTTGCTGCGGCTTTAAGACTTATTCAAAAGGCCAATAAGCAGGAAATGCCCGACTTCGATCAAAAGGCGTTAAACCAAGCGCTTAAAGAGCAGACTGGAGATCCTGTGGCAATCTATGAAAGACTGCCGCCCTTGGAAGGCATGAATGAGACTTTGCCGGTGCGTGCGCCAGCGCCGGCACCTGCTCCCAAAAAAGCGTCGCCAAAAGGTTATCATGGCGTTAACTGAAGTGTGATGTTGTGTTAGCGCTTGCAAGGGTGCGTTGCAGTTTTCATAAAAATCCTCTTTATGCTTGTTGAACACAAGTACCCGACGAATAAAGCTGTTAAGCTATGTGCTTTGGCGCATAGCTTTTTCGGTGTATTCCCGTGAAAAAAATCCTTATTTCCGACAAACTGGCAGAAGCCGGAATCAATTACTTAAACGACCAGCCTGGTATACAAATACATATCGAGACCGGACTCAATGAGGAAGGGCTTTGTAAAATTATCGGGGATTACGATGCGCTGTTGATCCGCAGCGATACCCAGGTCACGCAGAAAGTCTTGCAGGCAGGCAAGCGGCTGAAAGTGGTCGGCCGTGCGGGTATCGGCGTTGATAATGTCGATGTCGCTGCGGCAACCGAGCAGGGCGTTATCGTCATGAATACGCCCGATGCCAATGCGACGACCACCGCTGAATTGGCAATCGCGCACATGATGTCGCTGAGCCGGCATCTGCCCACCGCAGACCGCTCTGTTCGTGCCGGCAAATGGGAGCGGTCTAAACTGATGGGTGCGGAAATCGCGCACAAAACGCTGGCGATACTTGGTTTTGGCACCATCGGACGGATCGTCGCGCAGCGCGGCTTGGGCTTGAAAATGCAGGTGATTGCTTATGACCCGTTTGTGACGCAGGAAGTATTTGAGGAGTTAGGCATCGAGTCAGTGGAGCTGGATGAATTGGTGGCGCGGGCGGATTATCTGACCTTGCATTGCCCGTTGATTGAAAAAACCCGCAACGTTATCAGCAGCGCTCAACTGGCGATGATGAAAAAACAGGCGATGATTATCAACTGCGCCAGAGGCGGACTGGTTAATGAAGCGGCGCTGTACGATGCCTTGAAGAATGGCCAAATAGCGGGTGCGGCGCTTGATGTTTACGAGCATGAACCGCCTGCAAACTCCCCATTATTGGAGCTGGACAATATTGTGTTCACGCCGCATCTGGGCGCGTCAACCAGTGAAGCGCAAGTGGCGGTCAGTGTGGAAATTGCCCGGCAGGCGGTCACTTTTTTAAAGACCGGCGAAGCGGTGAATGCCTTGAACCTGCCCAGAGTGTCTGCGGAAGAGTTGAGGAAATCCCGCGAATTTATGATGCTGGCCAATATTCTGGGCAAGGTGCTGATCGGTTTGGCGACCAAGCCGATAGAAAAAATAGAGGTCGCATTACTGGGTAAGGCTGCCGAGCTTGAAGTGCGTCCCGTTTCAGTTGCGGCGCTGATCGGCATGTTAAGCGGGCAGTTTTCAACGCCTGTAAACCGGGTTAATGCCGAGAATATCGCCAGACGCCAGGGCATTTCGTTGGTCGAATCAAAAACAGAAGAAACCCAGGATTACCTGTCGCTGATCAGGGTTACCGGCCATTGCGCAGATCATACCATTACCCTGGCAGGGACTTTGCTGGGCGGATGCCATCCCCGTCTGGTTTGCATTGATCAGTTTGATATTGAAGTGGTGCCCGTAGGCACTTTATTGGTGACCCGGCATGAGGATAAGCCGGGTGTGATATCGGCTATCAGTACAGTGCTAGGCAATGCGGCTATTAATATCTCCAGGATGCAGGTGGGCACTGCGGACAACCAGCAGCAGGCGATGGCGGTCATCAGCGTTTCCGAACCCTTAACCGAAGATTTATTGCAGCAATTATGCGGCATTGCAGCCGTGCATCAGGCTATCCAGATTAACTTATGAGTTTTGATGTTATCTGTTTTGATTGCGACAGCACTTTAAGCAAAGTAGAAGGCATAGACGAACTCGCCGGACGCGTTGGGCTGGGCGATGAAATGTCCAGACTGACGGATGCGGCGATGAATGGCGTGGTGCCGCTGGAAGCGGTCTATGAGCAGCGTTTGTCGATGATCAGGCCGGATCGGGACAGCATAAACTGGCTGGCTGATTTGTATGTTGAACAGGTAGTCGATGGCGCCAAAGAGGTATTTGAGACTTTGCTTGCGCCTCAAAGGGCTAAAGAAGTGCATATTGTCAGCGGTGGAATCCGGCAGTCTATCTTGCCTCTGGCAAGGTATTTAGGCTTGCCTGAAACGCATGTCCATGCAGTCGATATTTATTTCAACGAAGACGGCAGCTATCGTGATTATGATCAGGATTCGCCTCTGGCCAGGTCGGGCGGAAAAGCTGAAATATGCAGGCAGTTGCTTAAGCCGCAAAGTTCAATGGTAATGATAGGCGACGGCAAGACCGACATGGAAGCCAAACAGGCCGGAGTCAGTGTGATCGGCTTTGGCGGCGTGATCGACAGGCCGGTTGTTCGTGAGCTGGCTGATTTTTTTAGCGCCGAGCCAACACTGATGTCCATTCTGGCCTATATTTTATAAAGTTGTGTCGATAAGCCTTGGACGGAATGTTAAAATTATTCATTTTTAAATGTTCTTAGAGAGAGACAATGGCTGGACATAGTAAATGGGCTAATATCAAGCATCGTAAGGCAGGGCAGGATGCCAAACGCGGAAAAATATTCACTAAAATGCTGCGGGAAATTACCGTAGCGGTAAAGACCAGCGGATCGGATGCGGCTAGTAACCCGACTTTACGGACTGCGATTGATAAGGCCTTGGGTGCTAATATGCGCCGCGATACCATTGATACCGCCATCAAAAAAGCGTCCGGCGCGCTGGAAGGCGTTAATTATGAAGAAGTGCGTTATGAGGGTTATGGCCCGGGCGGTACGGCGGTTATGGTCGATTGTTTAACCGATAACCGCAACCGTACTGTCGGTGAAGTGCGCCATGCTTTTTCCAAGGCGGGCGGCAACTTGGGCACCGATGGTTCTGTCGCCTACATGTTCAGCAAGGTAGGTATTCTTAGTTACGCGCCTTCCGTTGATGAAGATGCGCTGATGGAGGCTGCCCTGGAGGTCGGAGCGGAAGATGTTATCAGCAATGATGACGGCTCGGTTGATGTCATGACCACGCCGGAAAACTATCTAGCCGTAAAAGATGCCCTGATTGCCGCGGGTTTTGAACCTGATAATGCCGAAGTCACGATGCAGGCGGCAACGATGACTGAACTGGATGCCGCAGACGCGGAAAAAATGATGCGTTTGATAGACCGGTTGGAAGATCTGGATGACGTGCAAAATGTTTATTCCAATGCGGATATCAGTGATGAAATTATGGAAGGGCTCGATTGATAAGCTTTACTTTAAACTACTGTAGCTGATGCGAATTTTAGGGATAGACCCCGGTTCAAGAATAATGGGATATGGAATCATAGAGGATTCATTGCGGGGTTATAAATACATAGCCAGCGGCAGTATTCGTATTAAAGCCGATTATTTTCCCGATCGGCTTAAACAAATCTTTGATGGCGTTCTGGAGGTTGTCGAGCGCTATCAACCTGAGCAAATGGCGATAGAGCAAGTGTTTATGCATAAAAACGCCGACTCGGCGCTTAAACTGGGCCAGGCTAGAGGAGCGGCGATTTGTGCGGTTCAGGTCGCCGGTTTGCCGGTGTTTGAATACGCTGCCCGGCAAGTCAAACAGGCGGTGGTGGGCAAGGGCGGTGCCGATAAACTTCAGGTTCAGCATATGGTGAAAATCCTGTTAAATATTCAAGGCGAGTTACAGATGGATGCCAGCGATGCGCTTGGCATCAGTATTTGCCATGCCCATTACCAGCAAACTGCACAGCGGTTGCAGCAGGGCGTGTTGAGATGATCGGTTTTCTGCGCGGTAAACTGGTGTTTAAAGCGCCGCCATTGCTGATGCTCGATGTGCACGGCGTCGGTTATGAAGTCGAAGCGCCGATGACTACTTTTTATGATTTGCCCGCCATCGGTGCAGAGATCATATTGCACACCCATCTCGTCGTTCGGGAGGATGCGCACATCTTGTTCGGGTTTTCGACCGAAGCGGACCGCTCGATGTTCAGAACCCTGATCAAGGTCAACGGTGTTGGCCCCAAGCTGGCATTGACGATTTTATCAGGGCAGAGTGCCGAAGAATTCCATCGCTGCATCCATAACAATGATACGCAGGCATTGGTGCGCCTGCCGGGCGTAGGCAAAAAGACGGCTGAACGCCTGGTTATTGAAATGCGCGACAGATTGCCGGATTTGGGTGATTCGGCAACGGCATCATTGATAGATGCCGGTCATGCCGGTTCGCCGCACCAAGCCATCAGCAACCCGAAACAGGAAGCCATCAGCGCCTTGTGTTCATTAGGCTACAAGCCGCTGGACGCCAGCAAAATGGTACAAAATATCAGTGCGGAAGATAAAAGCTGTGAAGACATTATCAGGCTGGCATTGCAAGGCGCGGTAAGATGATCGAAAGTGATCGAATGATTACCGCGCACAGCCATTCTGATGAAGAGCGTCAGGACCGGGCTATCCGGCCCAAGCGTTTGGCTGATTATGTCGGACAACAGGAATTACGTTCGCAAATGGAGATTTTTATCCAGGCGGCAACGGCGCGGCAGGAAGCCTTGGATCATGTGTTAATTTTCGGTCCTCCGGGATTGGGCAAAACGACGCTGGCGAATATCATAGCCGCCGAGATGTGTGTTAATATTCGCCAGACTTCCGGGCCTGTGCTTGATAAAGCAGGCGACCTTGCGGCGCTGCTGACCAATCTTGAAGCCCATGATGTGCTGTTTATCGATGAAATTCATCGGCTGAGTCCGGCGGTTGAAGAAATCCTGTATCCGGCCATGGAAGATTATCAGCTTGACCTTATGATTGGAGAAGGGCCTGCCGCCCGCTCGATCAAATTGGACTTGCCGCCATTTACACTGGTTGGCGCGACTACCCGGGCCGGTTTGCTGACATCGCCCTTGCGCGACCGTTTTGGCATCGTCCAAAGATTAGAGTTTTACACGCACAGCGAGCTGGCAAGCATTGTTGAGCGTTCTGCAAAAGTATTGGGCATTACGCTGGAACAGCGCGGCGCCTATGAAATAGCCCGCCGCTCCCGCGGCACGCCCCGGATTGCCAACAGGTTGCTGCGCCGGGTGCGTGATTTTGCCGAAGTAAAAGGCAATGGCACGGTGACCGAGGAATTATCCTTTCAGGCGCTGGAAATGCTGAAAGTGGATAGCAACGGCTTTGACACCTTGGACCGCAAGCTGCTGATGGCCATGATTGAGAATTTTTCCGGCGGGCCGGTAGGGCTTGACACGCTGGCTGCCGCTATCAGTGAGGAGCGGGGCACCATTGAAGATGTGGTGGAACCGTATTTGCTGCAACAGGGGTTTATTATGCGCACTCCGCGGGGGCGTGTTGTCACCCAGAATGCTTATTTGCATTTTGGCCTGCAACCTCCGAAACATTTCGGCGTGTCAGAGGACTTGTTTGATTGAAGGTTCGCGGTGAAAAGTACGTTTTTACCTTGAACCTTATGCTTTTGGCCCTATATTTAATAGATGAAAAATTTTAACTGGCCGGTACGCGTTTATTACGAAGACACCGATGCAGGCGGTGTGGTGTTTTACGCCAACTACCTGAAGTTTTTCGAGCGGGCAAGAACCGAAATGCTCAGGGCAATGGGTTTTGAGCAGGACGAACTGATTGCTGCCGAAGGCATTATTTTCGTTGTGCGTTCCGTGCAGATCGATTACTTGAGTCCTGCCCGGTTTAATGAGCAACTGCAAGTCAGCGCAGAGGTAAGCGAGGCTAGAAAAACCAGCCTTATATTTGAGCAAGCAGTGACACGAGGCGATGATATTTTATGCAAGGGCATAATCCGTATCGCCTGTTTGGATGCGCAAAGCATGCGCCCTAAAGCTATTCCTGAAACCCTATTTAAAACAATTTTAGAACTTTTAAAAAATGAATACTGATTTATCCATTTTCCATTTAGTTATGGAAGCCAGTTTTGTTGTGCAGTTTGTCATGCTGTTGCTGTTAACGGCGTCGGTGGCATCATGGACATTTATTTTTTCCAAACGCAAGGATCTTAACCGGGCGATTGAAATCACCGATGAGTTTGAAGAGCAATTCTGGTCCGGTGTGGTATTGGCTGAACTATACAGAAAGTTGGCAGCCAAGGATTTTGAGCCGGAAGGCATAGAGAAAATATTCCTTGCCGGTTATAAAGAATTCTCCCGGATGCGGCAGTTGGGTAATGTTGAGCCGGGCGTACAGGTTGAAAGCGCCCAGCGCGCCATGCGTATCGAGTTATCGAGAGAACTGGAGCGGCTGGATGAGCATTTGCCGTTTCTGGCTACCGTGGGTTCAATCAGTCCTTATATCGGTTTATTCGGCACGGTGTGGGGCATCATGAATTCCTTTATGTCATTGGGCAGCGTAAAACAGGCAACCTTGGCGCAGGTTGCGCCGGGTATTGCCGAGGCATTGATTGCGACAGCCATCGGTTTATTTGCCGCGATCCCCGCCGTTGTCTCCTATAACCGTTTTTCCACCCGGCTGGATAGATTGACAGGCCGGTATGAACTGTTTGTTGAAGAATTTGTCGTGTTATTGCAAAGACAGGCGCATAACAAATGAGTGCGCCGCAAATGGGCAGGAGAAACGGGCGCAGGAAGCCCATGTCAGAAATCAACGTGGTGCCGTATATCGACGTAACGTTGGTGCTGCTGATTATTTTTATGATTACAACGCCGTTGTTGCAAACAGGCGTGGATGTTAATTTGCCGCAAACTGACTCGGCAATGATCGACCAGAAAGATGAACCCCCCATCGTCATTTCGATTGACAAACAGTTGCAATATTACATTAATGTTGATGGACAGACGGACGTTCCGGTTGTGCAAGAAGAGATTCACGGCAGGGTGGTTGCGGCATTAGGTAGCAAGCCGGGAAGACAGGTTTTGATTAATGCGGATGAAGTCGTAGATTACGGAACCGTGGTTAAGGCCATGGCTTCGTTGAAAAATGCCGGCGTACCGAGTGTAGGATTAATGACCAAGTCTAGCGAACAATAAATGTAGATGGACAGTAAAAAGAGATTTTCATGGCCGCTTATTTTGGCCTTAACATTACATTTTACGATTTTAGGCCTGTTTGCCTTAAGCGCCTTATTCAAGCCTGAAATAGAACCCAAGCCAGTCCAGGAAATTATCCATGCGGAAGTTATGGAAGAGACCAAGGCGCGGAACCAGGCTGAGACGGCTGCAGAACCGGAGGCTGAGCCGGTAAAACAGAATGAAAGTGCGGCAAAAGAAGAGGTAAAACAGGAAGCAAATCCTGAAGCTGAGCGGGCATTGCAGCAGGCAGAAAAAGCAAAAGCCGAAGCGAAACAAGCGGAAGCCGCCAAAGCGAAAGCCGAAGCAGCGAAGGCGGAGGCAAAGCAGGCAGAGGCAGCTAAGGCAAAAGCCGAAGCGAAACAAGCCGAAGCCGCCAAGGCGAAAGCAGAGGCAGCGAAGGCGGAAGCAAAAAAAGCCGAAGCGGCTAAAGCTGAAACAGAGGCAAAGCAGGCTGAGGCGGCCAAGGCAAAAGCCGAGGCAAAACAAGCCGAAGCCGCCAAAGCCGAAGCCGCTAAAGCCAAAGCAGAGGCAAAACAGGCTGAAGCTGCGAAAGCCGAAGAGGCCAAAGCTGAAGCCGAGGCAAAACAAGCCGAAGCGACCAAAGCGAAAGCCGAAGCAGCAAAGGCGGAGGCAAAGAAAGCCAAGGCTGCCGCAGAAAAGGCGGAAGCTGAGAAGGCCGAAGCGGCAAGAGTAAAAGCAGAGGCGGCAAAAGCTGCAGCAGAACAAGCCGAAGCGGCCAAAGCCAAGGCGGCTGCAGAAAAAGCGGCTGCGGAAAAAGCAGCCGCTGCTGCTAAAGAGAAAGCGGCGGCAGAACAGGCCGAAGCGGCCAGAATGAAAGCAGAGCACGACAAACAGGATATGGCTGAGGCTTCAGCCGCCATCCGGCAAAAAGTCAATCGTAGCTGGATCCGGCCTATATCTGCGACAATGGGCATGACCTGTAAAATCAGGGTTAGACTGATGTCAGACGGTACGGTGATCGATGCTGTGGTTACTTCCAGCAGTGGAGATGATTTCTTTGACCGGTCAGCGGAAAATGCTGTTACTAAAGCATCGCCGCTTCCTGTACCTGCAGATAAGGAGCTGTTCGCCAGAGAATTTAGGTCATTTGAATTTGTGTTTAATCCAAAATAAAGAATACCGGAGTATAGTCCGGTTGCAGGCGATGTTAAATGTTTAAGTCAGCTTTTTGTAAGTTAAGTCATGGGGGTGCGAGTGTGAATTTTTTTAAAAAGATATTGTTAATTGGCTTGATTGGTTTTTATGCACCCATTAATCATGCGGCGTTGACTATTGAAATTACTGAAGGCACCGAGAGTGCCGTGCCTATTTCAATCGTTCCTTTTGCCATGCAGGGAGTGCCGGTTGATATCAGCGATATTGTAGACTCGGATTTAGAGCGCAGTGGGTATTTTAAAACGCTGGACAAGCAAGGTATGCCCGGCAGGCCCAGCACTGCCGATGCGGTCAAATTTAAGGACTGGCAGGCTTTAGGACAGAATTACATGGTTATCGGGCGGGTAGTCGAAGCCCAAGGCCAGTATAATGTTGAGTTTCAGCTGTTTAATGTCTATAAAAGCGAGCAGATGATGGGTTACCGGATGACCGCATCGGCAGCCGAGTTGCGCAGAACGGCGCATCGCATCAGCGATCTCATTTTTGAAAAAATAACCGGAAAAAAAGGCGTATTCGGTACTAAAATTGCCTATATAACCAGTAGCAGGCAAGGCAAACAAAGTACTTACGCACTTCATGTTTCAGATGCGGATGGATTTAATCCCCAAACAATAGCCTCATCAACTGAACCGTTGATGTCGCCGGCATGGTCTCCGGATGGACGGAAAATGGCCTATGTGTCATTTGAGAGAAAATCAGCGGCAATTTATGTTCAGACCCTGGCTACAGGGCAACGGGAAAGAGTCGCTGAGTTTGCAGGTCTCAACGGCGCACCGGCATGGTCGCCGGACGGGACGAAATTGGCTTTAACCTTGTCCAAAGACGGCAGTCCCGATATTTATGTTTTAAATCTGGTGACGCGATCATTAGTCAGGCTGACCAAAAGTTACTCGATCGATACGGAGCCCACATGGTCTCCTGATGGAAGCAGTATCGTTTTTACATCAGACCGTGGCGGAAAACCACAATTGTATATTATGCCAACTCAAGGCGGACAGGAAAAAAGGCTCACATTTTCAGGAAGTTATAATGCTCGCGCCAGTTTCTCACCGGATGGCAGAAATATAGCAATGGTGCATGGGGATGGCGGTGATTATCGTATTGCCGTTATGGATATGGCAACCAAGTCAGTTAATGTTTTAACTGGCGGGCGGTTGGATGAATCACCCAGTTTCGCGCCGAATGGCAGTATGATTTTATATGCATCGCGAAAAGGCAATACAGGTTACTTATCTGCTGTGTCATTAGATGGTAAAATACAGCAAAAACTGGTGTTTGACAGTAGTGAGGTTCGTGAACCCGCATGGTCACCCTAGGCAGGGATAGTCGTAACACGATTTTTTGTACAATTAATTGGCTACTTTTTGGAAAATAAAGATGAAATTAAATAAAACAGTATTTACTTTAGCGTTATGCGCAATATTTTTGACTGCATGCAGCTCAACGGATGAAAAAGAGGGGAGCCTTGCTGAAGGCGGCCTGATTGGTTCCAGCGATGCGTCAACCAGCGGCTTGAACGGCGGCTCCGGCATGTCGGGTTCAGATATGTCTGGTGGCGGTGGGGCTGGTGGACTGGGGCCTGAATTCAGCGATCCAAGTAATCCGCTGTCAAAACAAACCATTTACTTTATGCTGGATAGCAGTCAAGTGCAGGAAGATTTTGTCGCTGTAATTGCGGCCCATTCGCGCTATTTAGCTGCACATCCTGGACAACGCATGGTTCTTGAAGGCCATGGCGATGAGCGCGGTTCTCGTGAATACAATATCGCACTGGGCGAGCAGCGCGCAAAATCAGTAGCTAACACAATGAAATCTCAAGGCGTTTCCGAAGGCCAACTTGAAGTTGTCAGTTACGGCGAAGAAAAACCTGCGGCGTTTGACCATGATGAAGCATCCTGGGAACTGAATCGCCGAGTTGAGTTGGTTTACAAATAAATGAAAATACGCTTTTTCATGTTGCTGCTGGCATGCAGCAATGTTTACGCAGAAGCTTGGCAGCTACCGCCTGTTATTGATAACTCAACGTACCCTGCGACTCCGGGCAATACGCCCAAGCCTTCGTCCGCGACTAATGTGTACGAACTGCTTGGACGTTTGGAGCAACTGCAGGTTGATGTGCAGCAGCTTACGGGCAAGGTGGAAGAGCAGGCGTATCTCATTGCCGAGATGAAAAAACGGCAGAGTACAATGTATTCTGATTTTGACGAACGTATGCAAAACCTCGAGAAAAGGACGGTGGAAGGCGGTAAGCCGCCGTCCGCTGAGGTTCCTGAAAAGCAACCGGCTTCGGTTGAAGCTCCTCCGGCTGCGGTTCCTGCCGAGGCTCCAGCGGATAAGCAAGTGGCCGTGCAGAAAAAAGAGGTTGCGCAGGCTGCTTCTGGCGATGAAAAGCAGCAGTATCAACAGGCGTATGAAGCACTTAGAAATGGGCATACTACCCAGGCAATTGCTGAATTCAATGCAATACTGAGTAAAAATCCGGGTGGTGAGTACGCTAATAACGCCCAATACTGGTTGGGCGAGGCCTACAGGGTTAATCAGGAAACTGATTTGGCGCGTAAAGCATTCAACGGCGTCATTGAAAATTATCCCGGCAGCGCGAAAGTGCCGGATGCTTTATTGAAGCTCGGCTATATTGAAGTTGACCAGAAAAACACCGCAAAAGCGCGTGAGTATTTAACACGCGTTACAGTTGATTTTCCTAACTCAACTGCGGCGCATTTGGCATCAAAGAAATTACTTCTACTTGATGATGTTAAACAGTAGTTGTGAGTTCGTTACGCATAACAGAAATTTTTCATTCGCTGCAGGGTGAGTCGAAAACAGTGGGTCTGCCCACTGTTTTCATCCGGCTCACCGGCTGTCCATTAAGATGCGTCTATTGCGATACCGCCTATGCCTTTACCGGCGGCGAGAGAATGGAAATTGATGCCATCATCGCGCAGGCGGAACAGTACGGAACTGAATATATTACCGTAACAGGCGGCGAACCTCTGGCGCAGCCGGCCTGCATTGAGTTGATGACGAAGTTGCTCGATAAAGGCTATGTTGTTTCGCTTGAAACCAGCGGCGCGATTGATATGTCGGCGGTTGATCCGCGCGTTATCAAGGTAATGGATCTCAAAGCGCCAAGTTCTGGCGAGTTAAGTAAAAATTTTTTTCAAAATATCGAGTATCTGACAAAAAAAGATCAGGTCAAGTTCGTCATCGGCAACGATGAGGACTATGAATGGTCAAAAACAATTCTAAAGGATTATGATTTGCCTGATCGCTGCGAAATATTGTTTTCACCCGTGATGGGTCAGCAAAATCCGACAGAGTTAGCCGAAAAAATTCTTCGGGACAGACTGCCTGTCCGTTTTCAAATTCAACTACATAAACTGCTTTGGGATGATGCCCAGGGTAAGTAAATCCACATGCAAAAAAAAGCCATCGTCCTGCTGTCCGGAGGACTAGATTCAATTACCGTACTTGCTCTTGCCAAAAAGCAGGGCTACAAGTGTTACGCCTTAAGCTTTGATTACGGCCAGAGGCATAATGCCGAATTGGCAGCCGCTGCGCAAATAGCGGAAGATTATCAGGTCGAAGAGCATAAAATTATCAAGCTGGGTTTAAGCTCGATTGGCGGTTCGGCATTGACTGATGAGCATATAGCCGTGCCTCAAACTCTTCAAGAAGGCATACCGGTAACTTATGTGCCGGCAAGAAATACCATATTCCTGTCCTTTGCCCTAGGCTGGGCGGAAGTTCTAAATCTGAGCGATATTTTTATCGGCGTTAATGCCGTGGATTATTCAGGATACCCGGATTGCAGGCCTGAATTTATTAAGGCATTTCAAGAGTTAGCAAACCTTGCCACCAAGGCAGGCGTAGAAGGCGAGCATTTCACCATACATACCCCGTTGATCGCGCTCAGCAAGGCGGAAATCATTAAAACGGGCATTGACATGGGCGTGGATTATAAGCGCACGGTGTCCTGTTATTCCGCCGATGAGCAAGGCCGTGCATGCGGAGTATGTGATGCCTGTCGCCTAAGAAAAACAGGTTTTATGGAAGCAGGAATACAAGACCCGACACGATACAATCAAGCTAAAAAAACGTTGCCAGAAACAGATTAATCAGTATAATAGGCGGTCTTTGTTGGGTCGTTAGCTCAGCCGGTAGAGCACCGCACTTTTAATGCGATGGTCGCGCGTTCGAATCGCGCACGACCCACCACTAAGATCAAATATAAAACAAGAGGTTATCTTTGACGGGAAGCCTCTTTTTTTTATGCCTGTCGTTTTTCGTTTCCTTGTTTTTGACTGTTTTAGTTTCATTTCGCCGCTTTCCTGATTAGCGTCAACTCCGATTTTCTCGATTCGCAAAGCAACTCTATCCGATCTATCAACTTTTTCCTAGTTTCAGCCTCATTTGCGTTGTGAAGATGCAATTGAGCATGTCTAGCTACCAAATCTTTTTCAACATCATTCATATTTAACTCTTCACCATTATTTCGACCAAATTTAACAACGTATTATCTTGTTTTTAAACAACTTACTCATAAGCTATTTAGACTGAGAACAATGATGTTGATATCTAGCGAACAGATTAACATACATATTGTGCATAATATAAAGTGACCGGATAGTCCCATATTTCATTTCAAGTAACACAGAGGCTTGTGAGATACTTAATCCTCTCAAAGAGATGCGGCATGCACTTGAAGGGAATTTAAAAGCAGCAATCTCATCTGCTGAAAAAACTACGGAAAATTACCTTATATAAATAACTCATGGTTTGAAAATGAATTTGTGATGTTAGCGTGTGGAAAACAGCGTCGAAATTTTGCCAATTTTATACCAAAAAAGCGTTAAAATTTTCCAAAATAAATTTCTATCTTATTGATAATAAAAGCATTAGTATTTTTAGTAGATGGCAAAGTCACGCGGGTCAGTGAAAAAAATTGAAAGCTGTTTTCCAGTTCTTGAAGACCTAAAAGCTAATAACAAGGCTCTAATCGGACACTTAAAGTTTGCTAGAGTGACATGGATAGGTGGAAAGCAGTGTCGAATTTTTTCCACATTCAGCGTCAGTTTTGCCAGTCAAGTTAGGCAGTGGATATTTTAAGAACAGTAACATAGCCAAGATTGCTGTTCAATTTTGACGCTCTTTCTTGGCAAAACTGGCAAAGTTTGTACGCCGTTTAACATTCTTGAGAGGCATTGTGTTTACTACGCCCCCAATTATACAGGATATTGAGATGGAAATTATCGAGCAATCAGTACACGCGAAGGCGCTAAAAATACTCGAGTTATGGGCCGGTTTTGTGTGGTTAGCGTGCGCCTTGGACAAATTCAGCAAGGTTCAAATCTTTCTGGCAGGCGGAGCGCTACGGGATATTTTTGGATCGGAGAACCGGAAACCCAAAGATTTTGATTTTTTCATCGCTGGTCCCGGCGTCGAAGGTTTTCTCGATTTTCTTGCTCATCATGGCAAACTTTCAATGGGACCGTTTGGTTCACCACGATGGTTCCCGGAAAATTCTCCTGATAGCTACGCGGATATCATTCTCATAGAACGCTTTTACAATGGCCTATGGAAGTGTGAGGATATCGTTGATGTGCTCAATCAGTTCGATTTCACTGCTAATGCGATAGCGCTTGATATTCGAACGCCACGTCTTTTCGATCCTCAGAATGGAATAAGGGATACACAAATGCGAGTAATGCGCGCAGTTCGCTTTGACTATCCGGACGAACCCATCTCGTCGTGTTGCTCACTCTCGCGTCCAAGTGTGCTTTGGGTTCGATTAATTCATTATGCAAAGGTGCTCAAGCTTGAGATTGAGCCTGTAACGATGCGTTGGCTGCTTGAAAATTCAAGGTTCTCTGGCGATGTGGAACAGTTTGGTGAAATCTTTTTTTTGCCCAATATTGAGCCCCCCTTCCGTGAGTCGTAGTTCCTACAGCGAATTAGATTCGCTCGCCCGTTCGGCTGCATCAATCGTGTCGAAAATCACCGGAGAGATGGTTGTAACTACCGAGAAAATCGAAACCGGTGTTATGGCATTCAAGTATTGCATTTGCACAATGAGTGATGAACGCTATATTGTTCGCTTTTACCCCGAATCGCGGTCGTTCGTGATCAATTATGAGCCGGATATTGTCCGGCGGTGCCTAGCACAGGGCTTACGCGTTCCCGAGGTAGTCATGGACTCGCGTAGCGGGCCGCCAGCCCAATATGATTACATGGTGTATCGGATGCTTCCAGGGATTACACTGCAAGATCGACTCGGGCAAATTAACAAAAAAAAACTCCAAGCCGTTTGCCGGGACATTTTGATTCAACTGCAATTGATGGCTGAAATTCCGATGCAAGGTTATGGAGAAGTTCTGAGTGCTACTCATGCAGCATTTCCAACTTGGCAAAGCTTTGTGATCAGCAGTTTCAATGAGGGGCTTGCCGTTACGCAAAAGGAAAACCTGCTCGTTCCGATGATAACCGAGGCGCTAGCTGCCATTCGAAGCCGACTCGACGCGTTTGTGGTTGACTGTCCGGCAATGTTGGCTTGGGGCGACATTTCACCGGATAATGTTATCGTTGATGAGCGCGAACAGTTTGTCGGTTTTGTGGATTTTGAGGGCGTAATTGCGGCAGAGTTTGATCTGAATCTCGGCTATCTACGAGCTCGCTATGAAGGCTCCGATTTTTATGCGGAGATGGCCACGGGCTGGCCGGCGCAACCTACCTTAAATCCTCGGGTAGCTCTGTATACATTAATACGGGTTCTTCGTCTGCTTCGGCATGGCCGCAAGCCGCTTCCTACAGGTCGAGAACGAGACCCTGTCGAAGTATTTTTACCTGGATTCATCCCTGCGCTGAACGAGCTATTGCAATGGATGGGCCACCCAGAACTACCCATGGATAAAAAAGGGTGTGGTTAATTTTTGGAGTGAGAAATGATAGATATTACTGCTACTAATAACGTTGACAAGGCCGTGAATTGCAATTCAGACACCCAACATCCGGCCACAATAAAGCAAAAAATTATCCTCGCAATCTGGTTGACTGTGGTACTGGCAGTCTTGATAGGCCTTTTGACGCTGAATATCCAAAGTGTAGATAATTACCTACATCGTCAAAACCGCGTCCCGTGGGAGGGTACTCATTTTGTTTCACTCAAGCCAGGACCACCAGTGTTTCGTTATGACAACGAGCGCAAAGAACTTGTTTATATAGGAGTGATCGATGCAAAAATGAAGTTGGAACTTCTGGCACTTTTCCCAACAGATACAAACATAGAAACACAAGTTGCTGGAGCAAGCTATGCAGCGGCTATCGACAAGCTCGCATTCGAATCCAATGAGGGTCTAAGTGGATTAATGATCGGACTGTTGTGTCTTGGCGGTTTGTCTGGTGCGCTCGGCTCACATCTAAGATCGCAAACAGCTTTTGTAGGAAACGCCTGCTTCAAGAATAACTTGGACTTGGTCCAATGGTGGCCCTACTATGTAGTGCGACCATTCACTGGTTTTATTCTAGGCATCGTAGTGGTGGTAATCGTTCAAGCGGGTTTTTTCTCGGTTGGCAACGGAATCCCTGCTGGAACGCTTTGGTGGGCCGCTGTTGCTATTCTTGCCGGTTACGGTGACGATGAGTTTACGCAGAAACTGCGTCAGTTAACCAAAACTCTATTTGGCAAAATAGAGTCCTAAGATTGCGTAATGCCTGGGGGGGACGGATTCGCGTTAGCCATCCGCCAGTCAATGCGCAACGCCGATAACAATGCATCATGTTGTAGATATTGTGCTGGCCGACCATCAGAGCTTTTTACCCAAGGATTTATTGTTTACTTTGACTGGGTTGCTTACGGTCGTGATGAGCTGAAACGGTAAAATTTTACTGCCGGATTTTTGCCGGGATTAGTTATGCATAGTGATGAAAAGTCCGGCAAACTGCAATGGGCGCCCAAGTATAAGTTGTTAAATAACAATAAATTAAAGAATACATGAGGCTCTTTTAATGCGATGGTCGCGCGTTTGAATCGCGCACGACCCACCATCAAATATATAAATCAACCAGTTAGGTGTTTTCCTCAGCGGCGACAACGTACTGTTTACTGGTGCTGCGGTGGCGAATCGTGGCACAATAATATTTATTGCATCAAGAAATAATGGGTACAACAATGCAAATTACGCCTGCAAACGCTTCGGATATTCCGGCACTTTGTGAATTGCTGGCTCTTCTGTTTTCTCAAGAAGCGGATTTTAGGCCGGATCACGAAGCACAAAGCCCCGGTTTGGCTCGCATCATTAACAGCCCGGAAGCCGGGCTTATCGTCGTCGCCCGTCAAGGCAGCCGGGTTGTGGGCATGGTCAACCTGCTCTATACGGTATCCACTGCGCTCGGCGACCGCGTCGCGCTGCTGGAAGACATGGTGGTTTCCCCTGACGCCCGCGGCTCTGGCGTGGGCTCCAGGCTTCTGGAGCAAGCCATTCAATTTGCGCGCTTGAATGGGTGCAAGCGTATTACCTTGCTCACAGATCGCGATAATGAGTCGGCGCAACGCTTTTATCAAAGGCATGGCTTCGGTTTGTCGGCCATGATTCCCCTGCGTCTTTCACTAAGCGAATAGGCCGCAAAGAGTCAGGCTTGTTTTATCCCTTTGATAATTACGACAAATACCAGTAGACTGTAAAAAAACAGGACGCAGTCGGATAATGATTAGACAGCAATTTTTATTATTGTTAATGCTCACGATGGTTATTACGCCAGTTTCGTCTGCGTTCGGCTATTATTCGAGCAGGGTGAATTCGTTATCTGCCGAATCCTCTTTCGATCAAAGCATCGCTGCAATCGATTCGACCGATGCCGCTCCGCAGCATTCCGAGCACTGCCTTCAGCAGGATAAATTTAAAACAGCCTGCCATGCAAGCGGAAGTTGCACCTTTCATGTTTGCGGTGATGGTGGCATCGCCGCAGTTTTTTTGCTTACTCAAGTCTATAGCCCGTACCGCTACGAGCACTGGGAAAAATCCGTTTCCCATTCTTTGTCCTTCTCTCCCGAAATAAGACCGCCCATTAACAGCCTCTAACCGCCGTAAGGTAGGCAGGCTGTTGCCTATGCCTTCTTACGCAAACTCAACATAACACGTCCGTTTAACGGATTTTATAACGAGTGTAGGAGGACACATGTCACTACAAATTATTTTCAAGTGCGTTAGCTTGATTATGCTGCTGCTTTCTGCCTGCGTATTTGCAGATGAAAAGCCGGCAATCGGGGAAGTATTAACATTAAAAGCCGCAACCGAGCAGGCCGTCCGGGATAATCCCGATTTGGCGCAAATGCAGGCCAGAGCTCAAGCGATGGCGGCTATCCCTTCGCAAATGGGCGCTTTGCCTGATCCTGAAATCAGTTTCAATGCCATGAGTCTGCCGGTTAATACCTTCAGCACCAGGCAGGAAGACATGACGCAACTGGGAGCGGGCATCTCGCAAGCTTTCCCATTTCCCGGCAAGCTTGCATTGCGCGAACAGGCGGCGGCTTTTGAAGCGGAAGCCGCATCACAAAATGTCACCGAGGTGCGCTGGCGGCTACTGAGCGAAGTTAAAACCACCTGGTGGCTGATATTTTACCTGGACAGGGCGATCCAGATTGTCGACAGCAACCATGCGCTGTTGCAGCAGTTTGTTGAGATTGCCAGAACCAAGTATGAAGTCGGAGAAGGTTTGCAGCAGGATGTATTGCTGGCCCAACTGGAATTATCCAAGTTGCTCGATCAGCAATTGATGCTGAAGGCATCGCGCCGCAATGCCGCCGCCAGCCTGAATGCGCTGCTGGATAAACCGGCCAACGAAGCCGTGCGCTTGCCGGAAAAGGTTGACGGGCAATTGCCGGGCATCAAGCAGGAAACTCAGCTTTATCAACAGGCGGAAGCATCGAGAGCCGTGCTTGAAGGCAACCGGCAAGGCATTAATGCCGCGCAGTCGCGTTTGGATTTGGCAAAAAAAGACTATCTGCCTGATTTTAATCTGGGCGCTGCCTATGGCGCCAGAGACAACACGCCTGCCGGTGACAAGCGGGCAGATCTTTTAAGTTTGAACCTGAGCGTGAATGTGCCGATTTTCGCCGCCCAAAAACAGGCCAAGGCGGTTGACCAGCGCACCAGCGAATTAATGCAGGAACAATACGCCTTTCAGGATCAGTGGAACAAGGTGCGCTCGCAAATTTCGCAAGCCTGCAACGATTACCGGCGCGCCAAAGATCAGGTGGTGTTGTTTGAAACCGGCATCGTGCCGCAGGCAAGGCAAACCGTTGCCTCCATGATGTCGGGTTATCAGGTTAACAAGGTCGATTTCCTGAACTTGGTACGCAGTCAGATTACCTTATTCGAATATGAAACCCAGTATTGGAAAGCCTTTGCCGAGGCTAATCAGTCGCTGGCGCAGTTAAGCGCGGCTGTTGGCAAGGAGGAGATTTATGAATAGGCAATTGATCATTACCGCTGCTTTGATGCTGATTTTGGGGGTTGGTGCAGGCTACCTTCTGTTTGCTTCCAAACCGGATATGGTAAGTAAGGAAAAACCCGGCACCGCCTTGCCGGATATCAAAAAGCCCTTGTTTTACCGTAGTCCGATGAATCCGTCCGTTACTTCGCCGGTGCCGGCAAAAGATGCTATGGATATGGATTATCTGCCGGTTTATGCCGATGATGCCGGTGCTGCTGATGCAGCCGGTACTGTCAAAATCGATGCCGTTACCGTACAAAACATGGGAGTGCGCACCGCTACGGCAAAAAAGACTACGCTCTCGCATATCGTGCGCGCAGTTGGACGAGTGGCCTATGATGAAGAGCGTATCGTGCGTCTGCATCCCAAAACGGAAGGCTGGATTGAAACCCTGCGCGTCAATAAAACTGGGCAATGGGTAAAGAAGGATGAAGACCTGCTGAGTATTTATTCCCCTCACCACGTTGCCAGTCTGCAGGAATATCTGCTGGCGCTAAACGGTTTAAAGGTATTGCAAAACAGCCCTATTGAAGACATACGCCGCGGTGCTGAAGAGCTGGTCAAAAGCTCCCGTGAGCGATTGAAACTGCTGGATGTTCAAGGGCATCAACTGCATGATCTGACTAACATTGATAGCATCAAGAAGGGCCTGCATATCCATACGCCGGCAGATGGCATAGTGGTCAATATAGGCGCTAGGGAAGGGCAATATGTTACGCCGGAGACCGAACTTTATATGATTGCCGATTTATCCAAAGTCTGGGTGTATGCCGATATTTACGAATATGAATTGCCCTGGGTTAAAGTAGGCGATCCTGTTGAAATGCAGCTGGCCGGTATTCCGGGGCGTATTTTTAAGGGACATCTGGCATTCATTTATCCTTATGCCGAAGCGAAAACCCGAACCATCAAGGTGCGTCTGGTGTTTGACAATGCTGAATTGTTGTTAAAGCCGGACTTGTTTGCCGAAGTGACTATTTACTCGGGCAAACAAGTCGATGCGGTGGTGATTCCATCTGAAGCGGTTGTACGTTCGGGTGCAAAAAACCAGGTTTTTATTGTGCGCGGTGCGGGCAAGTTTGAACCTCGCCTGATCACTACAGGCTTGGCATCCAATGGCGATATTGCCGTGCTTGACGGAGTGCAGGCAGGCGAAGAAGTCGTCACTTCCGCGCAGTTCCTGATCGATTCCGAATCGAAGCTGCATGAGGCCACGGCCAAAATGACGGAACCTTCGGCGCCGCAACAGCCGGGGCCGAACAGGCTGATCCTGGAGCAGGGGGAGCATCAACATGATTAGCGCCATCATCAACAGCTCATTGAAAGACCGGTTCATGGTGCTGCTAGGTGCGATTATCCTGGCGCTGGCGGGGCTTTGGTCTTTTAAAAACATGCCGCTGGATGCGATACCGGATCTATCCGATGTGCAGGTTATCGTGTTCACCGATTATGCAGACCAGTCGCCGCAGGTTGTTGAAGACCAGGTGACCTATCCGTTAACCACCGCGATGCTGGCCGTGCCCCATGCCAAAGTGGTGCGCGGCTATTCCTTCTTCGGCCTGTCGTTTGTCTATGTCATTTTTGAAGACGGCACTGACATGTACTGGGCGCGGTCGCGGGTGCTGGAATACCTCAACTACGTTAAAGGCCGGTTGCCGCAAGGCGTCACGCCGACCTTGGGTCCCGATGCCACCGGCGTCGGCTGGATTTACGAATATGCGCTGGTGGATAAAAGCGGCAAGCACGATCTGGCGCAGTTGCGCTCCATTCAGGACTGGTATTTGCGCTATCCGCTACAGACCGTTTCCGGCGTGTCCGAAGTGGCTTCCGTGGGCGGCTACGTCAAGCAATATCAGGTGGAAGTCGATCCCAATGCCTTGCAAGCGTATCAGATTCCTTTATCCACGGTTATCACCGCGATCAAGCGTTCCAATAATGACGTCGGCGGCCGTCTGTTCGAAATGGGCGAAACCGAATATATGGTCAGGGGCCTGGGTTATATCAAATCCATCGCCGACCTTAAAACCATCCCGGTCGGCGTGGATGCCAACGGCACGCCGATACGCCTGCAGGACGTCTCGCATATCCAGATCGGCCCGGAACTGCGCCGGGGCGTGACAGAGCTGAACGGCGAAGGTGAGGTGGCCGGTGGCGTGGTGGTTATGCGCTTTGGCGAAAACGCCTTGGCGACCATTGAGGACGTGCGGAAAAAACTGGACGAATTAAAGAAGGGCTTGCCGGAAGGGGTTGAAATCGTCACCGTTTATGACCGCGGCAGCTTGATCGAACGCGCGGTGGACACGCTGAATACGGCGCTGATTCAGGAACTGATCATTGTCTGTGCCTTGGTCGCCTTGTTTCTGCTGCATCTGCGTTCCTCGTTAGTGATAGTGATTACCTTGCCATTGGGTATTTTGATGGCATTCATCGTGATGAAATGGCAAGGCATGAACGCCAATATCATGTCGCTGGGCGGTATCGCGCTTGCCATTGGCGATATGGTCGATGGGGCGGTGGTGATGGTCGAAAATGCCCATAAACACCTTGCCGAAGCCGCCGAAAAAAAACAGGCAGAACTGACCCCAAAGGAACGCTGGCAAGCCATCGGCAACGCCTCCAAAGAAGTAGGCTCCGGGCTGTTTTTCTCGCTGCTGGTGATTACCGTTTCTTTTCTGCCTATTATCACCATGCAGGCGCAGGAGGGTCGTCTGTTCAGCCCGCTGGCTTTTACCAAATCCTACGCGATGGCGGCGGCAGCGATACTGACCGTCACGCTGGTGCCGGTGTTGATGGGTTATTTTATCCGCGGCAAGATCATTCCTGAGCGGGAAAACCCGATCAACCGTTTTTTGCACTTTATTCACTCGCCGGTTTTAAAGCTGGCGATGCGTTGGCGGACGGCGACGGTCATACTGGCCGTCCTGTTGATGGCATCGACGCTGTACCCGTTGTCCAGGATCGGCAGCGAGTTCATGCCGCCTTTGTATGAAGGGGATATTTTATACATGCCGACCACGTTCCCCGGCATATCGATCACCAAAGCCAGGGAAGTATTGCAGCAGACCGACAAGATGCTGAAAACCTTTCCTGAAGTGCAGCAGGTGTTCGGCAAGATTGGCCGGGCTGAAACGGCAACCGACGCCGCTCCGCTGATGATGGTGGAAACGACGGTGCAACTAAAACCCCAGGAGCAGTGGCCTGATCCAAACAAAACCACCCGGCAACTGATGGATGAAATGGATAAGGCCATTCATTTTCCGGGCTTGGCCAATACCTGGACCATGCCGATTAAAAATCGTATCGATATGCTGTCTACCGGCATCAAAACGCCGGTAGGCATCAAGGTTTCCGGCCCTGATCTGAATGTCTTGCAGTCCCTGTCGCTGCAAATCGAACAGGCGATGAAAACCTTGCCGGAAACGCTGTCGGCCTACGGTGACCGGGCGGTCGGCGGCTATTACCTGGATTTCGACATCAACCGGGAAGCGGCGGCGCGTTACGGACTGACCACCGGCGATGTGCAGGACGTCATTCAAAGCGCTATCGGCGGCATGAATATCACCGAAACCGTTGAAGGGCTGGAGCGTTATCCGGTCAACCTGCGCTATCCGCGCGATCTGCGCGATAATCTGGAAGTCTTGCGGCGCGTATTAATCCCCACGCCGACAGGGAGCCAGATACCGTTGACGCTGGTGGCCGACATTAAATTCACACGCGGCACGGATGTGATTAAAACAGAAGATGCTAAACCTAATGCCTGGGTCTATGTGGACATCAAGACCTCCGATATAGGCGGTTTTGTCATGCAGGCGAAAAAAACACTGGCCGAACGCGTCACGATACCCGCAGGCTACACCGTCGCCTGGTCGGGCCAGTTTGAATACATGGAGCGGGCGGCAGAACGGTTACGGATGGTTGTACCGCTCACGCTATTGCTGATTTTTATCCTGTTGTATTGCGCTTTCCGCAACCTCACCGAACCGGCCATCGTCATGCTGGCTATTCCGTTTAGCCTGATCGGCGGTATCTGGCTGGTATACTGGCTGGGATTCAATCTGTCGATTGCGGTCTATGTCGGCTTCATCGCCCTTGCCGGTACCGCCGCCGAAACCGGCGTCATGGTGCTGAGTTTTATCGATATTGAAATCGACAAACTGCGCGAGCAAAAACAGGCTCCCTTGACCGGTGAGGAGATCAGGGCGGCCAGCGAAGCCGCCACCGCTATGCGGGTGCGGCCTGTCGCGATCACCTCGTTAGCCAACATCGTGGGCTTAATCCCGATCATGTGGGCCACCGGCGCTGGCGCCGATGTCACCCAGCGCATCGCCGCCCCGGCGCTGGGCGGAATGCTGACCGTGTTGATATTAAGTCTGCTGGTATTCCCGGTTATCTACAGTCTGGTCTTGCAGTTTCAGGAAGAGCGCAGACAAGGAGGTGTTAAACAATAAACATTATGGGATCGCTCTAATAGGGTGCGTTAATGGTTTTTTAACGCACATTTATTGTGCGAACAGGTCTGAATATAAGGTTAAAAAATGCCTAACTGATTGATTATCATGCGTGGCATTATTTGTGCTTTAAAGACGAAAGATATAGTTATGCAAACTGTATTGATGTCTCTGGTTTCGTTCATCAATCCGCGAGCTAGAGGAGATAAAAAGTGATAACAAGTAACAATCTGAAAATAGATGTCGTTTTAAATTTTTTGAATTACTCTGGAGAGAAGCTATGAAAACAAAGTTACTGATTACCCTGCTTTTGGGTTTTGGATTACTGGCTGCTTGCGCCGAGATGAATCCGCATCCGATGGATATGAGCCAAGCTGTGCAAAGTGCGGCATCCAAAGCCGATCATGAAGCGCTGGCGAAACACTATGAGGAAGCGGCAAAAGAAATGCAGCTTAAGGCTGATGAGCACAAGAAACTTCTTAGCCAATATGAGTCAAAAGCCTATCTTTACGGCAGACAGGCGCAAGATTTTAAAGCGCATTGCCAAAGGCTGATTGATGTTTATGAAAAAGCCGCCGAGGAAAACCTGAATATGGCAAAAATGCATCGCCAGATGTAACGCTTCACTGCGTTCAGCATATCCAGAATGGGTGGGTAACTCATAGGATATGCTGACGCGACCTTTTGCGTTGTTACACTCGTTAGGTTAACTGGGTAACTAATTGTAGCTGCTCGCATTCCATTGTTTTGTACTCACATTAATTGCAAATGAAAAATAGGTAGTTTCATTTACTGGTACCAGCATGAATCTAACAATTGGCAAACTTGCCAAACAAACCGAAGTCACCATCGAAACCATCCGTCACTATCAACGCATTGGTTTACTAGTGGAACCCAAGAAGCCCGATAGCGGTTATCGATGTTATTCAACTGATGCGGTTGCCCGGATCCGCTCTATCAAACGTGCGCAACAAGCCGGATTTACCTTGAAGGAAATTGCCGCATTGTTATCACTCGATGGGGAGCATTGTGCCGATGTACGGCAACTCGCCGAGCAAAAATGCCGGCAGATCGATCAACAAATCGAGGACTTAACGGCTCTCCGTCAGGTATTGGCAACCTTGGTCAACGGCTGTCAGCAGACGGCTTCATCAGAGCGTTGCGCCATTCTCGATGCGTTTAGCGATGACGCATCAACCAAGCCCTGATGGTTAATAAAGATGTCGCTGGCCGCTTGACTCTGTTCTAAACACCAGGGTTTAGACTTCTTGCCAACATTGGACTTGTTTGGTTAGGAGATTCTCATGAAAACAGACCCTGAAACACCCATTAACACCCCGTCATGGCTAGGTATCGGTGCCGTATTGTCAGCTATAGGTGCTTCGGCGTGCTGTGTCGGGCCTTTTTTGCTTTTATCTTTAGGCATTGGCGGGGCCTGGATGAGCACGCTTACGGCAATGGAATCGGTCCGTCCATTTTTCATCATTTTAACCCTGTTTTTTGTAGCGCTAGGGTATCGAAAACTCTATCTAAGGCCCTACCGCTGTGAAGAAGGTCAAACCTCGGCAACTGCTCCATGCGTTGCTCTCGATCGCTGTTCCAGACGCGATTCTACCTCCCCCATCCGTGGGGTCGTACCTCCTGCATCCATGCAGTCGTGTGCCGTATCCGACATTCAACGCCGACAACGCCTGATGTTTTGGCTTGGCTCCGCGTTCATTTTGATACTGCTGGCCTTTCCCTGGTTAGCGCCCTTTTTCATGGCTTGAGAGGACTCCGATATGTCAATTAAAACCGGTTTATTAATTGTGAGCTTGTCGTCAAGCATTCTGTGGATACCGGCGACCTATGCTGAAGCGATCGTTGAACAGTCAAACCGGCAGCAAACGGTGACGCTGAATATACAAAACATGACCTGCCCGATGTGTACTTTCACGATCAAAAAAGCCTTGCAGAAAGTCGATGGCGTACAACAGGTGACTGTCAATTACGATGCCAAAACTGCGACAGTCACTTTCGATGTCCCAAAAACCCATAGTCCGGCGTTGATCAAAGCCACGACGGATGCCGGTTATCCGGCATCCATTGCCAACCCGGCTGCTCGATAAAGCTAAGGATGCGTCTATGTCTGATTGCTGCTGTTCGAATGCATCTGCAAAAACCAGGGAAGTTTGTCCTGAGTGTGGTTCCGCTTGTAAAAGTGTCGGGATGCGTACACTGTTTCATCAGGTCCGGTTTCCTGAGAATCAGGCGATTACCTCTGACAGCTATTATTACTGCCCATCTAAACAATGCTCAGTCGGTTACTTTTCCAGCAATGGAAACACTGTTCCCAAACAGTATTTAAGAAGCTATTCAGCGATTCAGGAAGACAAACTTTGTTATTGCTTCGATATTGATGCCGATCAGTATTCATCAGCATTAAAAGCCAACCGTGCAGAGCCGATCAAAGATTTTGTCATACAACGAACAAAATCAGGCGAATGTGCTTGCGAAATCAGAAACCCGTCAGGCCAATGCTGTTTGGCAAATTTTAAGTATTTGGAAAAGAATCAGCCTCAGTAGCTGAGCGACACTCATGCATTTGAGTATCCGCAATGTGGCCAATTGTCGTCATGTATCGGAAAGCAAAAAATACACAGTCCCACTCAAAACCATTGCATCATTTAGGTATAAGATAGAAGCCAAGCAGGATGATGAAGGAAGCGCGGACATTTGATATTGATACACTTCACTGCCTGAAGCACATCAAGCTTACCCTCAACGTTAAACATTTTTCAGGAGAATCAAATGGCTGATTGTTGCAACGACAAAGCTTGCGAGATCGAGGCGCTTCGTAATCGTCAAAGCTCGACGCTTAAGATAGTGTTAGGTATTAATGCTGTCATGTTCATTGTAGAACTCACAGCGGGGCTAATCGGCGGTTCTGTCTCGCTGGTGGCGGATTCGCTGGATATGCTTGGCGATGCCTTGGTATACGGCTTCAGTATTTACGTTGTTGCGCGTGGCGCAAGAATGAAAGCCCGTGCAGCCCTATTCAAAGGCGGCATCATGGCGGCCTTTGGTTTTTTCGCTCTTGGGCAGGCCGTTTACAAGATTGTTTTTCCGCAGGTTCCAGTATTCGAAGCCATCGGTGCAATTGGTCTGCTGGCGCTTACAGCGAATAGTATTTGTTTGGCTCTGCTCTGGCGACATCGAACCGACGACATCAATATGAGTTCAGTTTGGTTGTGTTCTCGCAACGACATTATTGCGAATGTCTCTATATTGTTTGCCGCCGCAGGCGTATGGTTTACCCATACAGGTTGGCCCGATATTCTAGTCGGTTTGGCAATTGCCGCTCTCTTTCTACGGTCAGCGCTATTCGTATTGCGTGGAGCTATTACGGAGCTTCGAACAATCAATATCTAACATTTCCGTCAACTCGGACAACCAAGAGTGAGCAAAGATGAGCCCGGATATTTAATGTCTGCTGAGGTTATGATATGAGAGTCACAGAAAAACCCATTTCCAGTTACCCATGGTACCTTCGTCCATTCTTTTGGAATCAAAAAAGAAAATACGGACAAATCCTTAAGCCTGCTTTGATTTGGGCCAGGGTTCCCAGGCTGTTTGCAGCAATAGCCATACTCTATGGGGTGCTGGATAGAAAAAGCAGCCCTATCGATCCGATTTTGCGCTCCTTGATTACGGTGAGAGTCTCACAAATAAACGAGTGCCGTTTTTGTATTGATATTAACTCCGCCATGTTGGCAAAAAGAACGGGCTCCATGAACAAGGTGGAGGCCCTTGATCGATGGCAAGAAAGCGAGTTGTTCGATAACAAAGAAAGGGTTGTCCTGGAATATGTCGAGGCAGTGACGTATACCGAGCGGCAGGTTGACGATGATTTGTCTCAACGCCTGCATGAATATTTTAACGAGGATGAAATAGTCGAACTAACCGGGCTCATTGCCTTCCAGAATTTATCCAGTAAATTTAACAGTGCCCTGGATTTGCCTGCACAAGGATTTTGCCGTCTGCCGGGAAGTACAGACCACAACGCGGAAAGCCGATGAACGCTAGGATCGATGCTAACGCAACGATTTCTACGAACCGGTTTATTCACCGGAAAATCCTGATCCGGCTGTTTTTGGGCTGGCTGTTTCTTAGCGTGGCGATCGGCGGCGGCGTTTTATGGCTGGAGGTCAATCGCATCCGGCAGTTCGTACATGAACTCGCACTCAGGGAGTCCGCGACCTTCAGCGGTGAGTCCGCCCATAATTTGGAACGGCTGGATTCCGCGGCTCGCCAACATCTGACAGAGCTGGCCCAACAACTGGTCAACCAACATTTTCTCGTCATTGAACTGTATGACCGCAACAAACAGCTCCAGCTCGAAACCATTCGACAAGGGCAGGAGCTTGCCGAACATGATATTAATCATTATCGTCATCGATTTCCGCTGGAAGGTGAGTTTACCCATCAGTTCCACCTTATTCGCGGCGAATTGCTGTTGGTCATCCTGGTTCCGCTGAAAGGCGTCCAGGATTCGCTGACCGGTTATTTCGAGGGTATCTACCAAGTCGATAGAGAGACCCTTGGCTCGATTAAGGACGACCTGCTGCGCACGCTGTTGTTTGTTACCCTCGGCATCACCTTTACCACCTTCCTGATGTATCCGATCATCTTGACGCTCAACCGGGGTCTGATCAAATTGTCCGGCGATTTGCTGAAGGGAAACCTGGAATTGATGAATGTGCTCGGCTGTGCGATTGCCGAACGCGACTCCGATACCAATAGTCATAATTACCGGGTAACGTTCTATGCGCTACGGCTTGGCGAGGCGATAGGACTCGCCCGTGAAGATATTCACGACCTGATCGCCGGTGCGTTTTTGCATGATGTCGGCAAAATCGGTATCCGCGACCCGATCTTGCTGAAACCGGGAAAATTGACGCCGGAAGAGTTTGGGATCATGAAAACGCACACATTGCTGGGCGTGGATATCCTGAGTAAATCCAGCTGGCTCGGAGGTGCCAGGGACGTCGTCGAATTTCATCATGAGCAATACGACGGCAGCGGTTATCCGCAAGGGCTCAAGGGCGAAGCGATTCCCTTGAATGCGCGGATATTCGCCATTGTGGATGTGTTCGACGCTCTGACGTCCAAGCGCCCGTACAAGGAGCCGTGGACAATACCCGAAGCCATCGCCATGCTCGAACGGGACAGCGGCAGCCACTTCGATCCGCAACTGGTGAAAGTTTTTGTGAAGATCGCCCCCGGTCTTTATCGGAAAATCAGCGGCGTTGAGGAAGATCGACTGGAAGCGATGCTACAATACAGCATCGCCCGCTATTTTTTGGCGACTGCCGACAATTGGCAGCAAAGCGCTTAGCCGATGACCAAAATGATGCTGCCGATGCGCAGCTAATGTTAACGGGAGAAATACCACCATGAACGCATGGCACAAGCTATCGATTACCGAAGCCGCAAGCCTTCTTGCGACCGATGTGGAGCAGGGTCTTTCCGTCAATGAAGCGAAAAACCGGCTCGCCCGGTACGGACAAAATAAACTGCGTAAGGGTAAGCGATTTTCGGCCTTGGTCATTTTTGTCAGCCAGTTTAAAAGTCTGGTTATCTGGGTGCTGATGGGTGCGGCGGCGGTTTCCGCGGCATTGGGCGAAACCGTAGATGGCATCGCCATCATTGCCATCGTCATTTTGAATGCGATAATCGGCTTCATTCAGGAGTATCGTGCCGAGAAGGCGGCGGCAGCATTGGCTCGTCTGGCAGCGCCCCATTGCCGCGTGGTGCGCGATGGCCATAGCGTGGTGGTCGCCGCAACTGAAATCGTTCCGGGCGATATTCTGCTGCTGGAAGGTGGGGATTTGGTTGCCGCGGACGCTCGCCTGATTCGGTCATCCGTTCTTCGCACCAATGAAGCGCCGCTCACCGGCGAATCGCAGGCGGTAGGAAAATCCACAGACAGACTGCCTTCGGAAACGCCTCTGGCGGAGCGGAACAATATGGTTTTTCTCGGTACCAGCGTGACCGGAGGTTCCGGTCGCGCCTTGGTGGTTAATACCTGCATGGAGACGGAACTCGGCCATATCGCCAAGCTGCTGGACACCGCAGAAAGCGGAGAAACCCCACTGCAACGGCAACTTGAACGGGCAGGACGCCTGCTGTTGATGGCTTGTTTCGGCATCGTCGCGCTGATTTTCGGTCTCGGATTATGGCGTGGCATTGCGCCGTTTGAGCTTTTTTTGAGTTCGGTGAGTCTTGCGGTGGCGGCTATCCCGGAAGGCCTGCCTGCTGTGGTAACTATTGCGCTCGCTTTGGGTGTGCAACGCATGGTGCAGCGTCATGCCTTGGTGCGGCGCTTGGCATCAGTTGAAACGCTAGGCCGTGCCCAGGTTATCTGTACCGACAAGACCGGCACGCTGACGATGGGTGAAATGACAGCCCGCAAGTTGATCACTTCAAAAAGCTTGTATCGCGTCACCGGCGAAGGTTACGCCACGGAAGGCGCATTCTTTTCCGGCAATGTGGAAAGCCTGCCATCAGAAAGTCCCGAACTCCTGGCCTTGTTGCGTGCGTCGGTCGCCTGTAACGATGCCGAACTGGCCCTAATAGATAACCGGCCTGTAGTCATCGGCGATCCTACTGAAGGAGCGCTGCTGGTGGCCGCCGTAAAAGGCGGCATTACCCGCGCGGCCATCGAGGCTGAAATGCCGCGCTTGGCTACGGTGCCTTTCGATTCCGAGCGCAAGCGCATGACGGTCATCCGCAACCAGGAAAACCATGCCTGGGCGTTCGTTAAAGGTGCGCCTGAAGTCATTCTTAATCGTTGCACCCTGATTCGTACCGAGCAGGGCGTAGGGGAACTGACTGAGAGCGACCGTATCCGGCTACTCCATGCCAATACGTTACTGGCGAACGATGCCCTGCGCGTACTTGCCGTTGCCGAGCGCCCGTTGGAAGGCTTCAGTTTCGAAGATGGCAGGGTTATAAACGATACCGAGATCGAGCAAGAACTCACTCTTTTGGGGTTTATAGGCTTGCAGGACCCACCTCGTGCCGAGGCAAGGGAGGCCGTGGCCAAATGTAAACGGGCAGGCATCAAATCGGTGATGATTACTGGCGATCACCCGGACACTGCATGGGCAATAGGTCTTGAGTTGGGCATTCTGGGCAAGGGCGACGAAGTTCTCGTGGGAGCCGAACTTGACCGTCTGGATGATGAAGCTCTGAAGCAACGTGTCGCACAGGTTTCCGTTTATGCGCGGGTTACCGCCGAGCACAAGCTCCGCATTGTCCGCGCATGGAAAGCGCTGGGCGCAGTTGTGGCGATGACAGGGGACGGGGTTAACGATGCGCCTGCGATCAAGGAGGCGTCCATCGGTATCGCGATGGGCATTACCGGCACCGAGGTGACCAAGGAAGCCGCGGATATGATTGTTACGGATGATAACTTTGCTTCCATTGTCGCGGCTGTAGAGGAAGGGCGGGGTATCTATGACAATATCGCCAAAACCTTGGCTTATCTGCTGGGCAGCAGTACCGGCGAATTGATGGTGATGTTGGCCGCGGTTCTGCTGGGTTGGCCGCTGCCGTTATTGCCTCTGCATCTTTTGTGGATTAACCTGGTCACAGACGGCTTTGCAGCGCTGGCTCTCTCGACCGATCCGATTGATCCCGACGTGTTGAGCCGCCCGCCGCGACATTCACAGTCGGCGCTGCTCAATCGAGATTTACTCAAACTCACGCTGTTCACCGGCTTGTTGGCGGCCAGTGTCACTCTCGGCGTGTTTGCTTATGAACTCTATATAATCGGCAGCGGTCTTGAGCATGCCCGCGATGCCGCCTTTACCGCTTTGGTGATCACCGGACTGTTGCGTGCCTTCGGCGCACGGAGCGAGCAGCGCACCCTCTGGCAGATAGGCCTGTTTTCCAACCTGCGCTTGTTTCTGGTTGTGGCGGTGAGTTTCACCTTGCAGTTGGCGATACACCATGTCCCCATGCTGCAAACGCTGTTCCAGATCGAGCCGGTTTCTCTAAATCAGTGCGTGGCGTGGATCGGCGTTGGATTCATACCGCTGATTGTCCTTGAATGGAGAAAAGTCATCCGTGGCCCCGGAGCAAAGAAGGGCTGAAATAAAAATGGATATTTAAGCAATAACTTACTTACCGAGCTAACAACGATAAAGACCACGCTGAATCTAAAAGTAACATTGCCGTAATATTGCAGTCCGTAAAAAATTAGTCCCATAGCAAGAATACAGCGGATAAAGCAAAATCCAATTTTATCGTCTTTTCTCGCCTAATAAATGAAATTAAAACTCTTCCCAATCGTCATTAACAGCAGGCCGTAGCCGCGGTTTTAGGCTGGCCAGTGCAGTTTCTTTTCGCGGTGGCACTGAGCTAAAAGAACTGCCAACCTTAGCTTGTGTCCTGGAAGACAGGCCACCGGAAGCGCTCGGCAATTGCTCCCTGCGTTGCTCTACCTCTTGCATCCATGCAGTCGAGTTGCCATCCAACTTAAAGTGCGCCACCGTAAGCGCCAGGTTTTGTGTTTGATCTTCCAGCGATTCCGCGGCGGCTGCGGCTTGTTCCACCAGGGCGGCATTTTGCTGGGTCACGTCGTCCATTTGAGTGATGGCCTGATTAACCTGTTCGATGCCCGACGTTTGTTCGACTGAGGCAGCGCTGATCTCGGACATGATGGTAGTCACACTGCGGATGGATTCGACGATTTCTTCCATGGTTTTTCCGGCCTGGGCAACCAGTTTACTGCCGTCCTCAACTCGTTCCACCGAATCGCCAATCAGGCTTTTGATTTCTCCTGCGGCAGCGGCGGCGCGTTGCGCCAGATTGCGTACTTCCACGGCTACAACGGCAAAGCCCCGGCCTTGTTCACCGGCACGCGCCGCTTCTACGGCGGCATTGAGCGCGAGTATGTTGGTCTGGAAGGCGATGCTGTCGATTACCGAGATAATATCCACGATCTTGCGCGAGGCCTCGTTAATGCCTTCCATTGTCGTTACCACTTCATTGACCACTTCAACTCCCTTGCCGGCGATGTCCGAGGCGCCGACGGCAAGCTCGCTGGCATGTCTGGCGTTTTCGCTGTTTTGCTGCACGGTGGAGGTCAGCTGTTCCATGCTGGCGGCGGTTTGCTCCAGGCTGGCAGCCTGCTGTTCGGTGCGGTGCGACAGGTCGTTGTTGCCTGAAGCGATTTCTTTTGCTGCGGTATTGATCGTCTCGGAAGCTTCCTTGATTTGATTGACAATATCTTTCAGTTTTTCCACGGTGAAATTGGAGTCATCTTTAAGTTGACCGAAGATACCGGAATAGTCGCTGGTGATGGTTTCGGTCAGGTTGCCATGGGACAGGGCGCCGAGTATGCGCACCACTTCATTCAGACCGGCAGAACTGATTTCCATGAGTTCATTAACGCCCTGCGCCAATTGCAGAAAGAAGCCCTCTTTAGTCCCCTCGTTAATGCGCTGGTTGAAATCGCCTGATACAGCGGCACTCACCACTTTGGCGACTTCCTGTTCGATAGCCACTTCAGCGGTTCGATCTTTCCATTCCACCACGATCCCTATTCTTTCGCCGCTCTCATTATTGATGGGGTTGGCAACCAGATAGAAAGTATGCTCGGCAATGGTAATCTCGCTTCGGAAAGTAGAGCTCAATTGCGTCAATAATTTTTTCTGATGCGCCGGGTTTTTGTGGAAAGAGTCGATGCTTGAACCCATGAGTTTGCCGGAATCAAAATGCGGAATGGACTTGCGAATGTCGGCTTCGGCCAGCCGCATCATATTATGCACTGCCGGGTTCATGTAGATGATGGTGTGCTCATTATCGGCTACCATCACGTTTGAACTGATGCTATCCAAGGCGGTTTTGATGCGCAGGGCTTCGTCATGTTCCTTGCGATCCGCCGTTATGCGCTCAAGCAGTTGTTGCTGCATGTTTTTCATGGTCGCCAGCAAGCTGCCGCTATCGCCCCGTTTAACCGCTATGACGTTATCCAGTTTGCCGGTGGCGATGTTTCTGGCTAAATCGGAAACGTCACCGGGCTCACCGCCCAATTGGCGGATAATGCCGCGGCTGATCAGTGCGGTCAGCACTACAGCCGCCGCAACGCTGAAAGCGAAAATACCGGCCAGGACGATGCCGTACCGGCGGATGGTGTCTCGCGCCTGTACCTCATCTTTTGTATTGCGGGCGGTTGTAAGTTGCACTACTTCATCAATAGCGGTGCGATGCGCTTCATAAGCGCGACGCATGTTCTGGAGGCTGGCTAGCGATCCGTCGCGGTCTCCGGCCTGAATGGCGGACAGAAAATTCTGCCCGGCCTCGTTATAAAAGTCTTGCGCTGCCTGGTAAGAGTCTTGCAGCAAGGGCGTATGGAGTTCCAGTTCCAAAGACTGGCCTAACCAGTAGCTATGACGGGACTCGTATTCCGTTTTTAGCGCTTGGAAACGCGCCACTAGCGCGCCGGTTTCAGCAGGGTCGGTGGCCTGGGTCAGCTGCAGAGCCACCAGATAGGATTCGATGATGTATTCAGGCGGCGGCAGAATATCGGCAATAATATCCTTGCCCTGGACAATACGTTGATAAATCGGGCCATTAACATTAAGCGTATTCATGGCCTTGAATGTTGCGAAGCCGAACAGCGAAAAACCGATGACCAAGGTGCTCAAAATTATCGCAAAACGTATTTTGACGGTTAACTGGTTCATCTTTCTATTCCTCGGGGCCATAACATTTGGGGTAATCGACACACACATTGCAAGAGGGGGCGCGGCACAGATACAAGCCCTCCGCCTCGCAAAGCTGCTTGTACAGGAATTTTTTCCATTTCATGTCCTTGTCATTTTTTGCGGCCAATTCCGGGAAGTTGTATTGCAGCATGGCGCTCAATTGCGAGCGCGACCAGAGGCCTAAATCCTGCCACAGGTGATCGCTGCCCAGGCAACCGGCCACGATAACGCCTATGATCCAGTCCGTTTCGAGAGCATCGGGATTGCTGAATTGCTTTAGCAGATTAACCAGGTCATCTCTTTCCAGCATTCGGGTAAAGTCCAGCTTGCTGCCTGACGGCGCTTGTTCAGGAAGGCTGCAGTTCGGGAAGAAATGTTTTTTTAACGCATTAAACTGCCCGGACTCCAACCCCAGATAGTCGGGCAAAACGCCTTGCCCGGCGCACCAGCTGGCCATCATGCAGGTCAGCCATTCATGATTAGGGGTAACCATGGATTTTGATGTTAGCCGGGCATAGATTTGTTCCCGGTCATCCTGGAGTTGGAGCGCGGCAGACATGATTAATATTCGACCAGAATATCTTCATCCCTGACTATCATCTGGCAAGCGAGACGCCAGGGCGATGGCAAGTCATCAACAATCATTTGCTCCATTTCTTCTTTGCTGATTTTGCCGCTGGATTGCAGCACTGATTTCTCTTTTTCAGTTAAAGGGCCGCCCATGCGCTGGTGCTTGTTATCGATGCTGCTGACTTTCACCAGGCAGGTGCCGCATTCCCCGTCCTCGCATTCATAGTTGATCGGGATTTTGTTTTCCCGCGCCAGTTTCAGCAGTGTCTCTGTATGACTGCCTGCAACGGCATAGACGGTTTTGTCCCGGTATTCGGGATTTGAAAAAGTAACTAAAGCCATGATTGACTCCTTAATAATTGATGAGCAGTTGCCTGATTCCCACGCTTTTGCGAGGGAACCAGATCGCGTGTTTTTAAACCGGCTTGACCCTGATCGTTCCGCCCAGTACCTGTGCCTGACAAGCCAGCCGGTTATGTTTGCCGGCCATGTTTTCGCGCAGGACTTTATCTTCAAGCACAGACGGCTCGGTCAGGTTGTTCCAGCCTTCCGTTACTTTCATGATGCAGGTGCCGCAGTCGCCTTCACGGCAGCCGTAAGTAATACCTGAACCGACCTTTTCGGAAATTTCGATAATCCGTGTACCGGCAGGCGCCGAAACGGTAACGTTAATATCTTCAAAGGTAATTGACGCTTTCGCCATTGCTACTCTCCTGATGTGTTAAAAAATTTTAAGCAAGATCCGCCATATCAATCACTTTGGATTGCCTTAAACCCAATAGATCCTGTGCCATCTCATGCCCGAATTCACGACAGATTTCGATTTCTTCTTCAGTCGGAATTAATTTAATGCGTATTCCCGGAATGGGAACGCGCAATTTGAGGCCGCGTAAGCGATCCTCAACCATTTTTACGCCTTCGCCGGTCCAGCCATACGAGCCGAAAACGCCGCCCAGCTTTGATTTGAGATTGATCACAGCCAGAGAGGACAACAAATCCCACACCGGTTTAACCGCATCGCCGTTGATGGTCGGCGTGCCGAACAGAATGCCGTCCGCGCCTTCTATTAAATCGACAAACGGCGCTATTTCACTGCCTTCCAGGTCGTACAGGGAGACGCGCACATGCTCCACGGCCATTGCGCCTTCATAAATGGCTTCGGCCATGCGCCGCGTGTTGCCGTAGGAGCTGATATAAAAGATCAGCAGGGTTTTTTCGCCCGCGCTGATTTTGCTTTGCAAAGCTGAACGCGATAATTCGTGATAGCGCTGCACATACCGTTGCGGCTGATCGCGCAGTAGGGGGCCGTGTGCAGGCAGGATTTTATTCAGCGGCAGTGGCTCAAGCAGAGCCAGCGCCCGATTTACATGTTCTTTAAACGGCCGCATGATGTGGGCATAGTAATATTCAAACGAAAAGCGGAAATCGCCGACTTCATCGTTAAACAGGCGGGCATCGCAGAAATGGCAGCCGAACACATCGCCTGAAAACAGGGTTTTTTCTTCCGCCAAGTAAGTGCATTGGGTATCCGGCCAGTGCAAATAAGGGGTATGGAAAAACGTTAAGGTGCGATCGCCCAGCGATACCTTGTCGCCGGTCATTACCGGCGTAAAATCAAACTCATCCTGCTTTAGCAGGGCTTTGAGCATGGTCTGCGCTTTCTGGGAAATGTAAAGCTGGGCTTGCGGCGCCCGGCGCATCAGTTCAGGCAATGCGCCGGTATGATCGGGTTCCAGATGGTTCAGGACGATGACCTTGATTTCGACATAACGTGCTACCGATTCCAGCCGGGCAAAAAAGTCATCGGCAAAATTTTCTTTAACGGTATCGATAATGGCAACGCCTTCGCTGCCCCTGACCACATAGGCATTGTAACTGGTGCCATTGGCCGTTTTTAAAATGATGTCAAAGGTGCGTAAATCAGGGTCGAGAGCGCCTATCCAGTGCACCCTTTCCGACAACGTAACTGCCTGCGGTACGCCAGCAATAGCTAAGAGCGGCGGCTTACTCATGACCGCAGCTTGCTTGGGCAAGCGGGCGAGGGCAGCTTTCCAGGTCCCGATTTGCCTCTTTGGTTGTATCGGTTTCTTTCAAGCCAATCCAGTCATCCACCGCCTGCTGGTCGAATCCCGCCATCAAGCTGTCGCCGACTTGCATCAAGGGGCGGCGTATCAATAGCGGGTTTTCCAGCATCAGCGCCAAGGCTTGTTGTTCTGTCAGCTTGTCCGGTTCAATCTCGCCCAGTTTGACCGCTGGCGCGCTGGTGTTGAACCAATCCCGCGCCGCCAGCTCACCGAAAAAAGCGCGTAAGCGGTCTTCTTGCCAGGGTTCGGTCAACAGGTTTAGCGCCACCACCTGATGGCCTGCTGCGGCTAACAGTTTCTTTTGCCGGGTGTTGTTAATACAGCCGGGTTTTTCATAGAAATAGACGGTAGCCATCAGATGCAGCCTCAATTAATGGGACTGTAACTCGGCCATGGCTTCGGCCATTTTTTCCGGCGGAATGCCGGTTAAAGAGCCGGGCGGGTTAAACGCCTCGCCTAAAGAATTCAGTATCGCACCCTCAATCGGGCAAATGCTGGCGCATTGATGAACCGGAAAATCCCCCTCGCATTCGGTGCATTTTTTACTATCAACTAAAAAATGCGGTTTGGCCTCATAAATGGCGTTACTTGGACAGACCGGTTCGCATGCAAAGCAATTGACGCAAGACTCAATAATTTTTACTGCCATAACAGACTCCTGAACCGTTGGTTTATCGTTCCCACGCTCCGGCGTGGGAACGGATTCAGCACCGCTCCAGCGGTGCGAGACGCAGAGCGTCTCTAGCGTCATTCCCACGCCGGAGCATGGGAATGATAAAACCTAGACGACTTCGCTTTTAAGCACTCGCCCTGACGGTTTCAGGTTTTTCATCCAACTTACCCGCAGCCGCCATCTCCTTGTAAACCGCCATCACAGCTTCTTCGATGGGTTCCATCGCATGTTCGCCGTTCGGTTGAATGCCTGCGGCTTCCAGTTGCTCCCAAGGCTCATAACCGACTTTCGAGCACAACACCGCCTCACATCCCGCCAAAGCACGGATAGTTACTTGCAGGGTGCTTTCGCCGTCGCCGCAAGAGGTGTCGCCGCCGCAATATTGATCAGCCTTGCGATGACTGATAAAACGCACGCCGTCCGGCGATGCTTCATAAATCAGGAATTCCTTGGCATGACCAAAATGCATGTTAATCACGCCCTGGCCGCTGGTGGCTACGGCCATCAATACCGGACGAGTGGTGAGCTTGGGTTCCTGTTTATGCTGCTCGGCCTTTGCCGCTTTTTCCAGACGCTTGCTGTCCATTTCAGCCTGTATGGCTTGATGTATCACCTTGCGTTTTTCCATCGCCGCGGCGTAATCGATTTCCATGTCTTCAATCTTGTCCAGCGTAAACTCGTCACCGCGATCCTCGCCCAGCAAACCCACCGCATCGGCGCGGCACTGGCGGCAATGCCGCATCATGTTCATATCGCCGGAACAGCTGTCTTGCAGGTCTTGCAACTCATCGGGGGTAGGGCCGCGTTGGCCCATCACGCCATAAAAAGTGCCATGCTCGGCTTCGGCAATCAGCGGCATCACGTTGTGCAGGAATGCGCCTTTGGCTTTGACAACTCTACTGACTTCCGCCAAATGCTCATCGTTGACACCGGGAATCATCACCGAGTTGACCTTGACCAGAATGCCTTTGGCAATCAGCATCTCAAGGCCTTTTTGCTGTTGCTCGATCAGGATTTTCGCGCCTTTTACCCCTTTAATGCGTTTATTGTTCCAGAAAATCCACGGATAAATTTTCGCGCCGATTTCAGGGTCAACGCAATTAATGGTGATCGTGACATGATCGATATTGTGCTTGGACAATTCCTCTACTGAATCGGGCAGCGCAAGACCATTCGTTGATACGCATAATTTAATATCCGGTGCTTCCTCGCTTAAACGGCGGAACGTTTCAAACGTGCGTTCAGGGTTGGCTAATGGATCGCCGGGGCCGGCGATACCTAACACCGTCATTTGCGGAATATTGGCCGCCACCGCCATGGTCTTTTTGACCGCCTGATCCGGCGTCAGCACTTCAGAAACCACACCGGGACGCGATTCATTACTGCAATCATATTTACGATTACAGTAATGGCACTGGATATTACAAGCCGGAGCAACAGCAACATGCATACGGGCAAAATAATGGTGGGCATCTTCCGAATAGCACGGATGATTTTGTACCTTCTCCCGTATCGAATCAGGCAAGGAATCCATTTGATTATCGGTTGTACCGCATGAACTGGCTGAACAGCCGCCTTTAGCCGCAGGGGCATCGTTTAATACTGGCAATTGCATCGTATTGACCTCGTAAGTTGCGTTTACTCAAAGTAAATGCACAGGCCATGCCAACGGCAGTATTTTATTTTATATTATTGATTTACAAGTCTATTGTCTTTAGTGGATGAGCGAGATTGTTGCAAACGCAACAGTCATTTTTTCAGGTTTTGTAATTAATAGCACAATGGCTTTGGTAGTAAAAAATAACTGTAATCTCGAGCTTTTGCGTTCATGACATATAGGTAAGCCTATAGCACCTCAGTTGGGGTGTAAGTTTTTGTTAGTGTTTGATATTAATCATCCTATAAACTATGCAGTCCTAATTAATAACTTGTTAGATTTTATGTCCAATACCAAGCTAACTGAAAAGCAACTAGCCGCCATCAGGCCTCTCGAACTTGAGCTTCGAAAGGCTGTGCAACAGGCTGAGTCTGAGGCGGCGATTGAGCTTGCTGGAAAAATTCAAGCCCTCTTCCCAAATGATCGCTCACATCATCGTCTGTTGCGCGCGAAACTATGGGCTTTTGAGGCTTGCTTGGATGCAAATCGTCTAACCTATGCAGAAAGCGGTTTGATTGGCATTAGAAAATTGTCTGGATCAACTACACGTCTTTACCTTGAGGCGAGTTCTCTTCTTGCTGTTTGCTTTTTGCGCCAGAAAAAGACACCTGAGTCGAAGAAGCTTATTCACGAAGTCATATTGAAAATCAATAACATTGCGTCAGATCGTACTCGCCATCAGTTTCAGAAGCGATTAATTGAGAGGATCGAAGAGGAGTGCATCCTTGCCGAACTGATTGGTGCGGGTGGGGAAAAACTTGATGTCAAAGAAATTGAAGCTAAAGCGGTTTTTTTGATACAGCGCAATACTGACGATGAGATATTAAAGCTAATTGGCAATAGTGTTCCTGTGGCCAGCGTAAAACTCTTAAGCGACGTTCGTACATATTCAATCAAGCAGCTTCCCGTTCCTGATCGAAAATTATTACCTGCCCCTGAAAAGGCAGAAGAACCGAAGCATATTGGTCGTATTACTTTTGCTATTCTTCGTAGGGTTGCGTGGAAAACGTTTTGTAAACCATCTAGCCCAATCTACAAACTTTGGGCAAATCGAGTACCAAAGGTTTTCGATGAGGGATATTTCTCAGCGGCAGTTGTAACAACTATGGGTGATTTTAGGATCGGAATACCAATGATTGCAAGTGGACTTGCTGCCCTAATAATGAAATATTCTGCTGAGGAATTTTGTGAGCTGGCAAAACCAAAAGGCTTAATGATTGCACCCGATGAAAAATAAGGAGGGATGGAGAGGGTCAGAGTGTATCGGCCTGGTTAAAAGGCTAGATCAACCCAGCTACCAAGAACTGTTATTACCAAAACCAGTTTCAACAGTAAAATAAAGTTGAGTCAATCAGCTATAATCATTTTGATTTGTTGTAACAATAATTCAAAGGAAAGCCATGATCAGCGAATACATAACAGCCGCCATGAAAAACGCGCACTATGAAATAATCGAAGATGAAGAACCGTACTATGGCGAAATACCCGAACTAAAAGGTGTTTGGGCAACGGGTAAAACATTGGAAGAATGCCGGGACAATTTAACCGAGAACCTGGAGGGCTGGATTCTTGTCCGCAATAGCCAAGGCATGGATATACCGGCAATAAACGGTTACAAGGTAACAACACCCAAGGAAATGAAAGTTGCCTAAATTAAGCCCGATTTCATGGCGCGAATTAGTCGCGACCTTAAAAGCGCTTGGCTTCATCGGCCCCTATGAAGGCGGCAAACATCCTTACATGGTAAAAGGCGGCTTGGTATTAACTTTGCCAAATCCGCACAAACAGGAAATCAGCGTTGATTTATTAAAAAGGCTATTAAGACAAGCAGACATTGATCGCGATGCATGGTTAAACGCTAAAAAGTAACCGCTTCAGCATTACAGCAACCCACCTCAAGCCACCTCAAGCCACATCGTAATACCAATCCAAAAGCTCTTCTCCGCCCCAGTTTTCGGCATCGCCGGGGATGGTTTCATCGGTTTCGTATAGCGTCATTTGTCCGGGTTTGGGTGACGTTACCAATAGACTTTCTGCATAATCAACTGAGCAGCCTTGTTTGCCGGTTTCATCCTTTAGCCATTGCGCTGCCATAGCGATGGCTTCTTGCCGGGTTTCGCCAAAGCCGAAGACGGCATAATCGTGTTGCACGTATAAAATGGTCATTACTGCTCCAAATTTCTTAAATCTGCTTCATGGTTATATCCAAAGTCAAAATCCGGTAAGCGATTTGCCTTGGCGTCATGTTCAGCAGGCGGGCGGCTTTGGCTTGCACCCAGCCGCTTTGCTCCAGGGCTGCAATGACCCGTTCCCGGTCATCCATGTTCTCGTCATTAAAATCAACTGCGGGTGTTTTTTGCGGTTTATGACTGATCCCTGTGCCGATTTCGTCTTCCAGGCCGGTGCTGACCATGACGTCGCGGTCGATGATGCCGTTTTGGCTCATGATGGCGGCGCGCTCCAGTCGGTTTGCGAGTTCACGGACGTTGCCGGGCCAGTTGTGCTTCATCAATATGCGTATGGCGCTTTCCTTGATTTCCAGAGGCCGCCCGCCTTGCTGCTGCGAGATTCTGTTGAGCAGGAATTCGGACAGCTGCGGGATGTCCTCGGTCCGGTCGCGCAATGCAGGCATGTGGACGGGCATGACATTAAGGCGGTAATACAAATCTTCCCTGAACTCGCCTTTGGTTACTTCTTCTTCAAGATCGCGGTTGGTTGCGGCAATGATGCGCACATTGACCTTGATGGTCTGGGTGCCGCCGACCCGTTCAAATTCGCCTTCCTGCAACACGCGCAGCAGTTTGGCCTGGAATGATGCGGAAATTTCGCCGATTTCATCAAGAAACAGGGTGCCGTTGTCGGCCAGTTCAAAACGGCCTTTGCGCTGGCTGACGGCGCCGCTGAACGCGCCTTTTTCGTGGCCGAATAACTCCGACTCCAGCAAGGTGTCGGGCAGGGCGGCGCAATTGAGTTTTAGAAACGGTCCGCTGGCGCAGCCTGAGTTAAAGTGGATCGCATTGGCGACGACTTCCTTGCCGGTGCCTGATTCGCCCCGGATTAACACGGTGGTATTCCATTTTGCAACCTGACGTATTAAGTCGAACACTTTTAACATGGGCGGCGAATGCCCGATGATATTCTCAAAGCTGTAGTTCTTGATCAGCGCCTGTTTGAGCTGGTCCCGCTCGCTCAGCAGATGGCGCTGTTTGCGTTCGATGACCCGCAGCATTTTGACGCTTTGCGCAATCAGGTTGGCAATCATCTCCATAAACCGGGCGCGCTCGCCTAGAAACAGGCTGTTATCCGGCTGGGCGGCCAGCACGCCGATGGTGTCGCCTTCTTCTATGTAGATGGGCGAGCCGATAAAAGGCAGTTCGGGATCGTACAAGCCCAGACGGCCTAGAAAACGCGGCTCTTCGGACACTTTTTCAATAACAATTGTGCTGCCTTCATCCAGTATGGCGCCCATCAGGCCTTCGCCGGGGTTGTACCGGACCGGTTCGGTAAATTTGCTTGCGCCGTCCGTGTGGACAACGCTGACTATCATGCTGTTACTTTCAATTTCCCGCAGCGTTATCATGCCGGAACGCATGCCCGACCGTTTGTGCAGTATCTCCAAAACCGCCTGTAGTTTTGCGTGCAAATCGTGGGTGCTGTTCAATACCTGGCTGATGATATACAAGGTATCCAGTTCGGCTTCGATCAGTTGTATGCGCTCGGCCATTACTCCACCCCCTTAAACGCCTGCTTGTGCAGAGGAAAGCTGATTTTGAACCGGCATCCCTGATCGTAATCAGGGTCTATTTCAATAAACCCCTGATGCTGGTTTACGATTTCCTTTGCCATAACCAGTCCCATGCCGGCCTGATTGCCACCCATGGGGCGTGTGGTGTAAAAAGGCTCGAATACTTTGGCGCGCTTTTCAACCGGAATGCCCGATCCGCTGTCTTCGATGCAGACGTAAATCAAATCGGCGTCGGTATCGGTGGTGATCTTAAGCCGCTGTTCTGCGCCATCCGCCCCGATGATGGCTTCAATCGCATTGTCTATCAGTTGCTTGAATAAGATGCGCAGGCGATTTTCAGAGCCGAGTATGGTCGGCAATTCCGACAGCGGTTGCCAATGTACGTCTATGCAGTTGCTCCAGATACGCTGGTTGCTGAGCAACAGCACTTCATGCAGGATCTGGTTCAGGTTAATCGGGATAACGGCTGTTTGCAGAATCTCGGGAATGCATTTTTGCATGGTCGCAACTGCTTCTTCCCCGGATTGCTGAATCTGCTGCAATATCTGTAACAGGCCGGCATTTTGGTCATCCCCTTTGTGCCGTAAAATCTGTTCGGCCGCCCTGATTTGGTTCATCGGCATTTGAATTTGGTGCATAGCGCCCAGCAATGTTTCCCTGATGCCGCGCACCCGTTCATCTTCAGCCATGATGGTTTTTAATGTCTGAATATGCAGCTCTTCCATCTGTCTGCGTTGCCGGGTGATGTCTGTTAGCGTCAGTATCAGGTACTGTTTGGATGCATTCTGAAAAAAAGCGTCGGCATTCACTTCATTTTCTATAAACCAGTTTCCGGCACAGGAAAACCAGCGGACTTTCTGGCTTCCCTTGCTTTCCACTTTAAATTCACGGTTATTGAAGCCTTGCTCTTTGCTTTGCAGCTCCGACCATAAATCGCCCATTTCATCCCGCAGCAATTGCAAGAAGTAAGTTGCAGGCTCGCCTTTATCAAGATCGCTGACCAGGGCTTTGTAGTTGTGATTATCCAGGATAACCCTGTCCTGATCATCGAGTACAACCATGGCGATAGGCGATGAATTAATGACCGACTCGATCAATAGTTTCTGGTTGATTACCCTCTTTTCGGATTCATACGGCTTGGTAATATCCCTGTGCATGCCGATGTAATGAGTGATCGCCCCGGCTTCATTCAGCATAGGTGCAATGGTCAGATCAGAGAGATAACGGTCGCCGGATTTATGCCGGTTACATAAGATTCCGCGCCATATTTTCTTGGCGCTGATGGTATGCCATAAATCGTAATACACATCCCTGGGCGTGCGTTTGTCCGACAATAAGGATTCGTTTTCTCCCAGAATATCGGCGGGCTGGTAACCCGTGACCCTGGAAAATTCTTCATTAACATAAAGAATTTTGGCTTTTTTATCGGTAATGGAAATGGCTACTGGTGCCTGTTCAACCGCTTCAACAAACAGGCTGTAAAGCATCCTGTCGCCATTATCTATAAGGGTTTCTCCAAATAAACCAGGTGCAAGTTCGCCGATGACATTCGTCATGTTGGTATGCGTCTGTAAAAAGCGCAATGAAGTTTTTTTCATAAGTGATGGTCGGGTGTAAGAGGGCTTTAAAATTGATCTAGCAAATATGACGCCAACATCAATACCGATGACTTGCATCACTCATGCTATTGCCGTTGTTCACAAAACAAAGCCATGAAGCAGGCGGGTTCATGGCGGATAAGATTTTGTAAGGTTTGCTACACACGCATTTTTATCGGTGTCGGTATGTATCACTTGCAACAGTTTTCACGCACCGATTTGGGATGTTTTTGCGCAGCATTTGGCCGACAAACTGGCTGCGTCCGCACATTTGCCGAATTGGCATAATTGATGCTGTGATCTTAATAAACAGAACAGCCCTAGAAAACAGTCTGGAAAAAACAGTGAGTGAATATCTTTTACTTTTATTAGGCACGGCTCTGGTCAACAACGTGGTTCTGGTGAAATTTCTCGGGCTGTGTCCGTTTATGGGGGTTTCGAAAAAGCTGGATTCGGCATTGAGCATGGGGCTGGCGACAACCTTCGTGCTGACCCTGGCCGCTATGACCAGCTGGATGCTGGAACACTTTATCTTGGCGCCTTTTAATATCCAGTTCTTGCGCATACTCGCCTTTATCCTGGTGATCGCCGCCGTGGTGCAATTCACCGAAATGGTGGTGCATAAAACCAGCCCGGTGTTGTATCAGATACTGGGTATTTTTCTGCCGCTGATTACCACCAATTGCGCGGTGTTGGGCGTGGCATTACTGAATGTGCAGGAGCAATACGGCTTCATGCAGAGCATGATTTTCGGTTTCGGCTCCGCGGTCGGCTTTACGCTGGTAATGGTGCTTTTTGCAGGCTTGCGGGAGCGCCTGGCGTTAATGGCAGTCCCTGCATTATTTGCCGGCACGCCGATTGCGTTTATTACCGCCGGGATTTTATCGCTGGCATTTATGGGATTTGCAGGGCTTTACAGCAAATAGTTACAGGAAAGAAACTATGTATGTTTTATCCGCCATTGTAAGTTTAACCTTGTTGGGGCTGTTTCTTGGCTTGTTGCTGGGTATCGCCGCCAAGTATTTAAAAGTTGAAAGCAGCCCGATTGTCGATGAACTCGAATCCCTGCTGCCCGGTTCGCAATGCGGCCAATGCGGTTTTCCCGGTTGCAGGCCGGCCGCCGAAGCATTGGCCGAGGGCAATGCGCCCGCTACGATATGTCCTCCCGGCGGCAGCGCCTTGGCTGAACAAATCGCCGCTTTATTGGGCTTGGATCTGGATTTAAGCGATGTAAAAGAACCCGAGTTGCTGGTTGCCAGAGTCAGCGAAGACACCTGCACCGGTTGCACCCGCTGTTTTAAAGTCTGCCCTACCGACGCCATTGTCGGCGCGCCCAAGCAAATTCACGCGGTCGTTGCCGATGCCTGCATAGCCTGCAAGAAATGCGTGGATGTATGCCCGACCGAATGCCTGCAAATGCACCCCGTGGAAGTTACCTTGCGCAACTGGCGCTGGGCCAAACCCGTCGCCCTGTTTAAAGAGAGTGAAGCGAGTAACGCCGTATGCTAAGTTTTTTCCCGAAACCGCTGATTCGCGGCGGCGTACATGCAGATGAGCATAAAGCCGCGACTGCCGCATTGCCCATAGCCTACAACTTTCCGCTGCCGAAAAAGCTATATATCCCGCTGCAACAGCACGTCGGAAAGCCCGCAGAGCCGCTGATTATGGTCGGCGAAAAAGTGCTGAAAGGGCAGTTATTGGCCTACAGTCAGGGCCTGATTTCCGCGCCCGTCCATGCGCCCAGTTCGGGCGTCATCCTTGATGTTAACGATTATCCGGCTCCGCACCCGTCCGCTTTGCCCATCCGCACTATCGTGCTGGAAACCGACGGCAAGGACGAATGGCTGGAAACACAGGTTGCCGCCGATCCGTTTCAGCTGAATCCCGAAGAAATCAGTTTGCGCGTCGGTGCGGCGGGTATTGTCGGCTTGGGCGGCGCAACCTTTCCGACTGCGGTCAAGCTGAATATGGGGCGTGAAAACCATGTCGATACGCTGATTATCAACGGTTCGGAATGCGAACCTTATTTATGCTGCGACGACCGGCTGATGCAGGAGCGCGCCGGGGAGATCATCGACGGCGTGCGCTTGATGCTGTATGGGATGGAGACGGAGCATGCCGTGGTGGCGATTGAAGACAACAAGCCGGAGGCTTATCTTGCCATGCGCGCCGCCGCAGAGCCGTATGCCTCGATTAAGGTCATACAAATCCCCACCCGCTACCCGATGGGCTGGGACCGGCAGTTGATCCGTTATGTAACCGGCAAGGAAGTCCCGGTCGGCTGCCGCTCGTCGGAAATCGGCGTGACCATCCACAATGTCGGCACCGCGCATGCAGTCCATAAAGCGATTCGTCACGGGCACCCCTTGCTCAGTCGCGTGGTCACGGTAGCAGGCGGCGCGGTCAAACGCCCGATGAATGTCGAGGTTCCGTTCGGCACCTTAATCTCCGAACTGTTCGACTTTTGCGAAGTGAGTTTGGATGAAACCGCGCGCATCGTTATGGGCGGCCCGATGATGGGCGACTCCTTGCCGCATACTGCTTTACCTACGGTTAAGGCCACCAGCGGCATTCTGGCATTGACCCAAAGCGAACTCAAAAATACCGACGAACAACCCTGTATCCGTTGCGCCAGCTGTGTCAGCGTTTGCCCGGCGGGACTTAGGCCTTTGGATATGGCCAACAACATCCGTATTAACCAACTGGATGCGGCGGTCGATTTAGGCCTGAAAGACTGCATCAGTTGCGGTTGCTGCTCTTATATCTGCCCGTCCAATATTCCGCTGGTGCAGTATTTTAAATACGCCTCGGGCGAAGTTATCGCCAGGCAGCAGGCGCAGCATAAATCCGAACAAACCAAACGCCTGATCGATGCGCGTAATGCCCGCATGGAGCGCATCGCCCAGCAACAGCGTGAAGAAGAGGAAGCCCGGTTGGCCGCCAAGGCGGAGCGGGAACGGCTGAAAGCCGAGCAGGAGGCATTGGCATGATTGCGCATATGAAACCCAGCAGCGGCGCTCATGTAGGCGCCAACACCAGCGTCAGCCGCATCATGTGGCAAGTCATGCTGGCAATATCGCCTGCGACAGTATTCGGCCTCTTGTGTTTCGGCTGGCCCGCGTTGAATCTGTTTGTTATCACCGTGTTGTCGGCGGTCGTTTTTGAAGCTTTCTGCGTGCGCCTCAAGGGCAGGGTGGCAAAACCCGTCATTATGGACGGCTCCGCGGTACTGACCGGCTGGCTGCTGGCGATGACGCTGCCGCCTTGGGCGCCGTGGTGGATAGGCGTGGTGGGTTCGGGACTGGCGATTATTTTAGGCAAACAGGTTTACGGCGGCCTGGGGCAAAACCTGTTCAATCCGGCCATGTTGGCCCGGGTCGCGCTGCTGATTTCCTTTCCCATCGAAATGACGACATGGGCGAATGTGTCGCCGTTGTTTTTTTCGCATTCGCCGGGGTTGATCGAAAGCTGGCACATCACTTTTTCAGAGCTGAAAAATATCGACGCAAGCACCGGCGCGACCACGCTGGGCTTTATCAAAACCGAGTTTTCCCAGAACCGTTTATTGACCGACATCCTCAAGGACTACTCCGGTTTTCGTAACTTTATCGGAGGGACGCGCGGCAGTTTGGGCGAAACATCGACGCTGTTGCTGGGCTTGGGCGGCGTGTGGCTAATCCGCCAAAACGTCATTCAATGGCATATTCCCGTGTCCTTATTGCTGACGGTTGCACTGTTGGCCGGAGTTTTTCATGGCATGGACAGCGAGCATTATGCCGGTCCGCTGCTGCATTTGAATTCAGGCGCGCTGATGTGCGTGGCATTTTTCATCGCCACCGACTATGTCACCTCGCCGAATACGCCTGCAGGGCAGCTGGTGTTCGGTGCGGGTTGCGGGTTGCTGATTTTCGTTATCCGCACCTGGGGCGCGTATCCCGAGGGCGCAGGCTTCGCGGTGCTGTTGATGAACTCGGCGACACCGCTGATCGACCATTACATTAAACCCCGGATCTACGGACGCGACCGCAAAGGCAAGCCGCTTGAAATACCGAAATCCTGAACCAGAGCGTACGTCATGAAACTTGACCCAGCAACCATCGAACTCCTGAAAGCAAAAATCGCCGTTTACCGGGAATTCCTGAAGAACTGGCTGGAGCCGTCGAACTTGGCCCAGCTCAGGCCCCAGCTGGAATTCCAGACCGGCGTCCTGGCGGGATTCGCTTTGATTGCCAGTGTGCTGCTGGGTGTCACCAATTGCAGCACCGAAGGCACGATCCAGCGGCGTCTCGATGAGGATTTAAAAAAATCCCTTGAAGAAGTCGTGCCTCCCGCTCTTTACGATAACGACATGCTGCAAGACATGCTGAACATCCCGTCCGCCGAATACAATATTGGTGCAAACGAAACCACCGTTTATATCGCCAAAAAGTCCGGCCAGGTCAGCGCTGTATGTTTCAAGTTTACTGCGCCAGACGGATATTCCGGCGCCATCAATATGATCATGGGCATAGACCGCGGCGGCAATATTCTGGGCGTGCGCGTGCTCAGCCACAAGGAAACCCCCGGCCTGGGCGATAAAATCGAGGTCGCCAAGTCGGCCTGGATATTGAACTTCGTCGGCCGCTCCCTGGACAACCTGGCGCCTGCAAAATGGGCGGTTAAAAAAGACGGCGGCGAATTCGACCAGTTTGCCGGTGCGACCATCACCCCGCGCAAATCGGTGCAGGCGATTTACCGCGGCTTGCAGTTATTCAAAGCGCATCAAGAACAACTGATTAATCCTTGAGGAGTACGCCCATGTTTTTATCGGAGACCTATCGTAAAATCGCCGCCGACGGCATCTGGAACAACAACATCGTATTCGGGCAAAACCTGGCGCTTTGCCCCTTACTGGCGGTGACCGGAACAGCCACCAACGGCTTGGGCATGGGCCTCGCCACGCTGGTGGTCATCATAGCGTCCAACGGCCTCATTTCAGCGGCGCGGCATTTGATCCCCGGCGAAATCCGTATCCCGATTTTCGTGCTGCTGATCGCCGCGCTGGTGACGCTGGTCGATATTTTAATGAATGCTTGGGCGCACGAACTCTATAAAGTGCTGGGCTTGTTCATTGCGTTGATCGTCACCAATTGCGCCTTGTTAGGCCGCGCCGAAGCCTTTGCCTCCAAGCAGCCGGTAAGACATGCGTTGTGGGACGGCTTGATGATGGGTTTGGGTTTTACCCTCGTCCTGGTCGCTCTCGGCGCGGCAAGAGAAATCAGCGCCTCGGGCACGCTGTTCGCAAATGCGTCATTGCTGCTGGGCGAATCGTTCAGGTTTCTGGAAGTCACCGTCATTCCCGACTACAAAGGCTTTTTATTAATGGCGCTGCCGCCCGGCGGCTTCATCATGCTGGCTTTTTTGATTGTCGGTAAACGCCTGATAGACCAGAAATTCGCCGAGAAAAAAGTACCGGTAACCGTATTAACCCCAGTTATTGCTGAGGAGGAATCATGAACGTCGGAGTTTGTTACGCAGAATCAGACAGGCAACTATGGATGCGCCTGGAAGTGCCGGATAACAGCACCATAGAGGAAACCATCAACCTGTCCGGCGTGTTAAAGCTTTATCCCGAGATAAACCTGACCAGCCAGAAAGTGGGCATATTCGGCAAAATCGCCGCGCTGGATACTCCCGTAAATGACGGGGACAGGGTGGAGATTTATCGCCAGATCACTGCCGATCCGCAGACAGTGCAGCGGCGAAGACGTTAAATTAGGAGTAGGCCGGAATAAGGCCATCCAAGCGCGTAGCGCGAGGTGGCGTTTCCGGCGAATCCGGGTGGTGTTTGCCGGAAACGCCAGTTCTCGCTACCGCTAGAACCGGTTTATTCCGGCCTACATGGCAATATGTCGATACGATAAACATGTAAAAAGAACGTGTACAAATAAATAGTTATTTTCGACATGTAGTCGCGCCTTAGCGAGTTTAGCTATCTATGCTCAATTAATGATGTACGGGTAATTTCCACAAACTCATAGATTTCCAGCGCTCCAACAATCGCGGATAAATTTTTTGCGAATATGCCTTCAAGCTCCCGGTTACTCACATTTCCCGTCGACACCAATAGCAACTTATAAGGCACTCCCGTAAGCAAAAACGAGTTAACGAAGTCTGCATCCTTAGTAACAACAATGCGTTGTTCCTGCATAGAAATCTCGTTGATCCGCCAATCCGGTGTACGGTTTCCAGACGGCAAATCCAAGGTATGCAAAACGTCGTGTCCCGACCACTTCAGACTTGCCGCAAGATGTCGCGGCAGTTGCGCATCGACAAGAAATTTCATGCCGCCAGCATTTCAATTCGTTTAATTTTGGCAAGACGAGAGGCAAACTCCAATGCAGCCATAATGTCTTCTCTTTCCAAGTCCTCGTAATCTGCGAGAATCTCATCGACGCTCATGCCGGAACTCAGCCATTCCAGGATATTTTCAACCGGATAACGCAAGCCCCGGATAGTAGGCTTGCCATGACAAATGTTTGCGTCCATCGTAATCCGCTCGGATAATAATTCAGTCATATCAGTCACCGTATAAATATTGTTCGTTGGTTCCCAAGCTCCAAGCGCTAGCTTCCCGTCTCGCGAAGCTAGCGCTTCGCCTTTTGGGTTCCCAATCTGGAAATTGGGAACCCGCGCAAATCTAACCTTATTCGTTATGCATTGGCCTTTTTCGTATTCTCAATAAGAATTGCACTGAAAAACTCCATTTCATCACTTACACTATTTACCCGATTGATGAAGCGGTTAAGTTCAAATTCATTTTTTGGATATTCAGCGAGATTTCCGTATAGCTTATGCACGAAGCAATTACGTTGATGTACTAAAAACCAGAACTGCTCAGATGATGTCTGATCTATCGTGTGATTTTTAACCAACAATTTCAAAAGGCGGCCAAGAGGTGGTTTTTCACTTACAGTGATTTTTCCCTGTGAGTCCATGTATTCCTTCAAGCTATATTCAAATTTAGCTGATGAAAGCACCATCCGTCCAAGGGCTTTTGTAAATTCTGCACTTTCGTACAAGCCTTCGTAAAATGACTGTTCCATGTCATGCATAACGTAATATGTACGCCACCGATTGTCTTACAAAAAATCTGATTTGCCGTATATTTTTCATAAGTCTATCTAATTTATTATTTATATTGAATTGACTTTAAACTAATTGGGCATGACGTACAAACAAAAACGTCGCTCTATGATGTCTGTTCAATCTTGCACTACGTCGTCTAAATGCCCATAAGCCGGTAACGTTTCCAGTCGTTTATCTTCCAGTGGTTTACCCACCGTAAAATGATAAAGGCTTTGGAATTTATCATCCTTGATGCCTAAAAGCTCATGCACGCTGTCGTCAAAGTAACAGCCGATGCCGGTGCCGCGAACGCCCGCCGCTTCGGCTTCCAGATACAGAGTCTGGCCTATCAAGCCGCATTCCCAGAACAAGCGGCGATAAAGCCACGGTGCGGCTTCGATGGTTTCGCCAAATTCCGCAACCATTCCCAGGCTGAAGGCGCTGTCGCTGGCGATGGGTTGGTGGCAGGAAAGCGTTTTGGCGATCTGCCTGCAATCTCCTGAATACAAGTGATAAAGCGGTAAAGTTTCGGATATTTTCTGCCAGTCAAAATCAGCCAGGGTTGCGGCTTGCAATTTTTCCAGGGCATCTTGATTTCTCGGCAGCGCATAGATGCCGGGGACTAAGCCTTCAACGCGATGCACAAAAATAAACAGGTGGACTTTCGGCGGCCAGCGCCATAGTTCGAATGCGGCCGTGGTCGGCAAAACGGCGGCCAGCATCCGGTAAAAATCAGTCTGCGGCAACGGGGACATTTTGCCGTCAAACTGCTGTGCGCTACGGCGTTGACGGATGATTTGGGTTGCGGTTTTTGTGCAGGATGATTTTATAACTGGCTGCTGGATTGCTAGCCGTTCAGGTTCTTCGATTCGCGGTTTGCTTGCGGCAATAGAAACTTCATCAATGATCGGCCATTGATACATATGATAGGCGCGAAGGCTATCGGCTTTGCCGAACCAATCCCCTGATTGCGCGGTTTCCAGCAGGGCCTTGATGTCTAACGGCTGGCCGCCAGAATGGGTATTAATCCGGCAAATAATATCGGGGGATTCATGCTCCTGTTTTTTAAAATCATCCCGGTCAAGCCCCAATAGCTTGGCGATGTCGTCATCCGACCATTCGGCCAGCAATTCAACCGACCAGCCCAGCGTCGCCGCTGCGTATTGCAACGCTCCCAAGGCATGGCCTATGTCATGCTGGCAATAGCGGTAAGCTCTTTCGCCGTATTTCCAGGCTTCCCGCCAGTGGATGGAAGACAAGCCAATCAGTATGCCGGAATCGGGCAATATGCCTTCAAACCGACAACGCTGTTCAAGGCTGTGATCGTGGCTGACATAGTGGTAAACGCCTGGTTTGATCAGACTATCGCCGGTGCTAATCAGGTAGGCTTCGGTCGGGTGCAAGTTGCCGCTGGAGGGATTACAGCGCAATGCCCAGCGGCTTGGGCCGTATTGTTTCCATGCCGACAGGCCGAAGGCCAATTCCAGCAATAAACCCACATTAGGCAGGTTTAAAGGTTTGGCCGGTATTGTTTCCGGAGTGTCCAGATCGGCAAACAGCGGTTCGAGTTCTGCGCCCGGTTTGGGCAGCGTGATAATCTCGCAGCCGGAAAAACGCCGGAATTGATCGGGCTGGTCTTCCCAATCGATGGATTCCGGGCCTTTGGCGTATCGTTCCAGGCTATGCTTGGTGCGGTTATGGTAGTTCAGGACGGTTTCGGTTTGTTTATTCATATTTCGGGGTCAGGATTAATGGACAAATATGTCTCGATGAGTCTTTGCCTGTAAGATCGAATACAAGCCGTTGCAACCAAGCACATTAAAACCAGTTCTTTTTCTTGAAAAACTTGAGCAAAAATACAGATACGCCGATGAACACAGCCCACAATGCCGGGTAGCCCCATTTCCATTTCAGTTCCGGCATGTACTCGAAATTCATGCCGTAGACTCCTGCTATAAAGGTTAATGGAATGAAAATGGATGCAAATACGGTGAGGACTTTCATGGTTTCATTCATTTTATTGCTGACGCTGGATAAGTAAATTTCCAGCATGCCGGCTATCAAGTCCCGGTATGACTCCATGGATTCAATGATGCGTATGGCATGGTCATAAATGTCGCCGAAATAGCGTTTCGTCCGTTCCTGAATCAAAGGCGAATCGCTGCGCTGGATGGCGGCCAGCAGTTCCCGCAAGGGTGACACGGTTCTGCGTAAAAAGATGAGTTCACGTTTGATTTTCTGGATGGTTGTCAGGGTTTGCGCCGATGGGGTGGTCAGCAGTTTATCCTCAATCGTTTCAATCAGTTCATCGAAAGTATCCTGCAGGGCAAAATACTCGTCAACAACGGTGTCCAGGATGACGTAAGCAAGATAATCCGCTCCAAGATCCCTGATGTGACTCCTGCTGTTGTTCAGCCGGTTAAAGATAGGGGCGAATATGTCATCGGATTTTTCCTTGAAGGTAAAAACGAAATTGTTTAACAGCAATAAACTGATTTGTTCATATTGAATATCCAGCTCTCCGTTTTCAAGGGAAATTGCCTTGATAACAATATATAAATAATCATCGAATTCCTCGAATTTAGGGCGTTGATGGGTATTTAGAATGTCTTCAAGCACCAGCCCATGAATGCCGAAATGTTGGCCAATCGCATCAATAATCGAAACGTCTTTTAACCCTTCAATAATAACCCAGGTGATGGTGTCGGTGTTTTGGTACGGCAGCAGCTCTTCAATGGTTTCGATAGTGCGCTTTTCTACGGTTGATTTATTGTAATCAATGACGGTGATTCGGTTTTCGTGTTCATGCACTTCGCCAACATGCACCAGCGAACCGGGCGGCAGGCCTGATTTTTCGGAAGCGTAACTTAGTGATTCGGACATGGCTTATCCTTGGATTTGTTTGGCGAATAATGCGATAAATCTTTTCATATAGTCAGTATATTCAAGCATAATGAATCCATTTTACAGACAACCGATAAATTGGTCAGACTTGGACTAGCCAAGTATAGCTTAGGATTTAATTGATTAGATTAAGGCGTTACACACATGATAGATAAACCGATGCTGGGCTGGCGGGAATGGGTTGCCTTGCCGGAGCTTAATATTGCCCGGATTAAGGCTAAAATCGACACCGGAGCGCGCTCGTCAGCTTTACACGCTTTCGCCATCGAACCCTACCGAAAAGGAGGGCAGCGCTGGATAATGTTTGCAATGCATCCGCTGCAAAAACGCACTGATATATTGATTGAATGTCATGCGCCGGTAAAAGATCGTCGATGGGTTTCGGATTCAGGGGGCCACAGGCAGCGACGTTACGTCATAGAAACCCAGCTTATTGTGGGTCAATCGGTTATCAGGGCGGAGATGACGCTGACTAACCGCGACAATATGCGCTTTCGCATGTTGCTGGGGCGAACGGCGATGGATAACCGTTTTATTATTGATCCGGGTGCGTCGTATTTGCTGGGCAAGCCGGATGCTGTTGAAGTGCAGGAGCAGGGAGTTTTACGTTTTTAAGATTGCGGATGAAGGATGGTTTTTTTACGTTCTTTAAGTTGTTGTAACAGTTCGATGCCTTTTTTTCGTTGTACCCGGATGATTTCCAATTCAGTTTGATATTGCTTTATCAAACAATCATCATCTGTCTGTAACAGGGTGCTGGCGATTTTCCGCTCTTTTTTCTTGAGCTTAATCAGGATCTTCTTTAACTCCTTAATATGCTGTCTTTTTTTGTGGTTGTCCGTGTCAAAAAAGGCCTGTAATTTGTGCAGTAACTTTTCTTTTTTCATGGCGGGCTGACAAGTTAATAAGTTAAAAAACCGTGGTTAGTTGATGCTATTGCGTATCTATTGTTTGAATAACATCCTTGATTTCAGCTTCATTCAGCGTTAGTTGTTGCTCGGCTTTGGTAGCGCCGGTGCTGCTGCGTATAAACAGCGTTTCGGCAGTTTTCAGCAGGTTTTTCTTGATGTGGCGCATATAGGCGCTGTCATTAATCAAAGAAGAGCCGGTTTCAGGAGTTATCTTATGCTCCCTGATTAATGTTTCAATGGTGCGATTCATTTGCATATCATCGTCTTCAATAGTTGCCTTTAGCGTGTCCAGAGATAGCAAGGGTAATTCGTTTTCTTCAATTTCATGTCTGAAGTTTTCAATTTGCTGGATGTGCAAGGCTATCTGGTAAGCAATTTTTTTATATTCATCAATGCTGGTTTGATTCGTTGATGTTCTGGAGCGAGTCCAGTTCTTTTGTAAGTGTTTGGTGTCTTTAATGGCTTCTACAAGATTCTGGTTAGCATCACGCAAGCAGGAAAGTTGGGAAGATTGCTCCATTTCCCGTGAAAATCTGGCCTGGCTGATAAAGGCGATGATGGCGCTGTAAATGCCTTTTATCCTCTTTTCATAGTGGGCATCGATGTCGTAGTCGATCGGATCATTGTTTTGCGCTATGAGTTGTTTTAGTGGAGTGTTCTCTGAGAGGTTGCGTTTATGCAGGCCAAAAGTATGCAGAATAATATGGATGGCGTTTTCATATAAATGAATGCTTTCCAGTCTGACTGACTCAACTATCGTTTCCGGGAAATTCATGGCAGATGAAGCCAGGTATTTTGGCTGAAAAATATTGGAACGTTTTTCTATTAATATTTTTTCGATCAAGGTGGCTATCTGATTAATAAACGGCAATAGCATGACAATGGCTGTAAGATTAAACAGGCTATGGAATGTCGCCAGCTTCAGGGCATTGTCTGCGATAGCAATACCCAAACCTGTGCTGATCATGTCAACAGCAATGCCGAATTGTTTAATAAAAATCAGTACAAAGATTCCGGTAAACAGGTTAATCAACAGATGCGAGCCTGCCAGGCGTTTACCCTGAATTTTTGCGCCAACAGAAGCAATGATCGCTGTGGTGGTTGTGCCGATATTGGCGCCTATGACCAGCGCCAGCGCATTGTCATAAGTAATTTGATGCACAGAAACCGCAGTAATGGTTAAAACCATGGTGGCATGGCTGGACTGCATGATAACGGTGACGATGATTCCTATGGCGGTGTAGATCAGTAGCCCTTTAATGCCGGGCATGGCGTAATTTGCCAGGTTTATGGTACTTTCAAAGTGTTCAAAACTTTCCTTCATATAGTGTATGCCAAGGAGCAGAAAGCCCAGGCCGGTCAGGATATAGCCCATGCCTTTTAACTGTTTGCTGTTTTGGAAGATGCATAAAACTCCAAAAACCAACAGGGGCATAGCGTAGGTGGCAATATTAACTTTCAGTCCCAGTCCGGCGATTAGCCACGCGCCGGTAGTCGTACCCAGATTGGAGCCGAAAACAATGCCAATGCCGGCGACTAAATCAAGCAAGCCGGCACTCAGGAATGAAATGGTGATGACCGAAACCAGACCGCTGGATTGCATCAAAGTGGCTGATAGAAAGCCAAAGCCGAAGCTTTTCCACGTGGTGTCGGTGGTTTTTTGCAGAATCCGCTCCAGTACGCCGCCGGTAAAGGCCTTGAATCCCTGTTCCAGGGACAGCATGCCAAACAGGAAAATTGAGATGCCTGCCGCAATGCCTTTAAATGCATCGCTTAGCCAAAAGCCGTAAGACAATAGCGGAACAATGATCAGTAAAAGGCCTTTGTGCATTATTGGTTCAGATTACTCAAAAGGTATTAATGAAATGGCCTGCGGGCGCCCAAACAAGGGCTAGATGGGCGGTTGTTTTTCACCCGTCAACATGACTTGTACGGTGTCGCCGATAGTCAGTTGACCGCATTGATTATGCAGGGCATTTTGTCCGAAATAAACCTTATTCTGCCATTTTCTGGTGCGGTTGAGCGTGATGAGCGGCTCCTTGCCGGTTTGAGCGGTTTCAGGGTCGATTGTTGGAACAGAGCAGCGGGAGCAGGGTTTGGGTAGCCTGAAATCAATAGCGCCAATGCGGATTTCGCGCCAGCCGTCTTCCTCATAGGCGGGGCAGCCGGAAATAACCAGGTTGGGCCGGAAGCGGGTCATCGGCAAGTTCAGCTGCATTTCATTATTTAATGCAGCCAGCGAGTTTTCGGAAATGATCAGGAAGGGGAAGCCGTCAGAAAATGCCACCTTGTCGGCAGGCTTGGCATAATCGGGGTCAACTAGCCGAATGACCTCATCGGGCTGATAGACCAGTCGGCAATCCAGCTTCAAAAAGTGGCTCAGCCATTGGTCTGCTTCTGTTGAAACACTGCGTGCATCGCACTGGTCATGCCAGATGGTACTGTTAATGGTTTGCCCATCAACAGGCTCAAGAGGTAGCACTAGATCCTCCATGCCCTGTGCAGACAGGATCAGGTTTTTATCGGTGAGTGCGGTTTTAATTAAAGCCATTTGCGGCAATTTCCGCTGGCTAAGAAATTGCCGGTTGTTGTCGATGATCATCCATTTTCTGTCGTACTGAAATCCTTTTTCAGTTACATGCCAGCTGTTTGCGCTAATGCCTGCTAATGACTTTACGGGATAGATAAATATTCCGCTTAATACAAACTGCGTCATTCAGGCCGAGCTGTGGTGTTAGCCTAATAATGATTTGACAGCGCCCGCAAATACATGGCTTTGGGCTCCACGCGCCTGAACCGGATTGTTTTCAATGTCAGCTTTGAGATTGCTTGCCACTTCCTGGGCTTGGGCGCCATTCTCAATCGGAGCGGCTTTGTCGCTGCTTTTTACGGGTGAATTTGCAGAGAGCTTTAACGATGTATCAGAAAGCTTCACCGTTTCCTTGGAAACTTTTTGGCTGTCATCCTGATCGTTATCGGATTGAGTTTCGATAGCAGGTTCATTTTTTTCCGGAGTTTGCAGCCGTTGAGATGCCGCCGGGTTAATGAGCGTCTCTGGTCGTGCTTGTACAGAGCTGGTTTCCATTTTTATAACCTCTCAATTTACAATAGAGCCGTAACCAAACGGCAACGGGTTGTATATCTTAATATGAATCTAGTTTGCTTACGACTTATATGACCATTTAATAATAGACTCAATTTTAAGAAGATGCTGAGCTTTTTGTTAGGCAAAGTCAATATTCTTTTATGACTGATATTGATTAATTTAATCAGGATCTTCGCGCCGCAGCTGATAAGACTCAATACCGCTTCTAGCAAACTTTGCCGAAAAACTAAAAAAACTTGATGAATCCGTTAAAATTAGCGCTTATGTATTTCATTGGTGCCGGGAAATGATACGATCAATTCAGCTAATTGTTAATATTTTGTTTATTATTCAACTGCTTGTCGCAAGCCTTGTTGATGCCGAGGCTAAACAAGTGGTCAGCATTGCTTATTTGACGCAGGAGCAGAAAGCGCCTCCTGCGTTGTCTAATCTGGATCCTTTTATCAAAAACAAGGGTGAGCCGGGGGCGGAGCTGGCGATTGTTGACAACAATACGACCGGGCAATTTACCGGACAGCAGTTTGTTCTGAAGAAATTCATCGTGCCGGCAGACGGCAATGTTGTCGATGTATTCAACAAAAATATCGGTGATCAATATCCGCTTGTCATTGTGAACCTGCCTGCTGATCATGCGCTCAACATCGCTGATTTACCTTCTGCAAAACAGAAATTGTTGTTTGATGTGGCAACGTTCGATGACGTATTGCGCAACGAGCAATGCCGCAGCAATGTTTTGCACATGCTGCCCAGCAGGGCGATGCGTGCCGATGCCCTGGCGCAATATATGATGAAAAAACGCTGGACCAAGTGGTTTCTGGTCATTGGGGCCGCTCAGGAAGACCGGTTGTTTGCCGAGGCGATCAGGCGGGCGGCCAAGCGTTTCGGTGCAAAGATAGTCGAGGAGAAAACCTGGGAGCACACTTACGATGCGCGGCGCACGGCGCAATCGGATGTGGCTGTATTTACGCAGGTGAATGACTATGATGTGCTGGTCGTTGCCGATGAGCAAGGCCAGTTTGGCGAATATCTGGAATACAGAACCTGGAATCCAAGACCTGTGATCGGGACTCAGGGACTGGTTGCTGCGGCATGGCATCGAACTCATGAGCAATGGGGCGCGGTGCAGATTCAAAACCGCTTCAAAGAACAAGCGAAACGCTGGATGGAAGAGCAGGACTATGCCGCCTATCTGGCGGTTAGAGCCATCGGGGAGGCGGCTACCCGCACTAAATCCAATGATATAAAGCAGCTTAAAGATTACATGGTGAGCGATGCGTTTGCCTTGCAAGGTTATAAGGGTAACCCTTTATCTTTCCGATCCTGGGATGGACAGTTGCGGCAACCCGTTTTGCTGGCGGCGCCCAGGTCATTGGTTGCTGTAGCGCCGATTGATGGGTTTTTGCATCCAAAAACCGAACTCGACACCTTGGGTTATGATCAACCTGAATCGACCTGCAAATGGAGTAAATGATGATGAAAAAAAATGCTTTAGGGCTGTTTTTGACGGTTGCGCTGGCGGGAACAGCGCAGGCTGAAACGGTGTTTGTTACCTTGGAAAAAGATAATGCTCTGGCAGTTGTTGATCCCATTGCCGGAAAATTAATTAAAACCGTAGAAATTGGCCAGCGGCCCAGAGGCATCGCGATCAGCCCCGATAATAAGTTTTTGTATGTGGCAACCAGTGATGACAATGCCATCAGAATTATTGACGCCGAGACCCTGAAAGAAGTGGGAAAGTTGCCGTCCGGGGAAGACCCGGAAACGTTTGCGTTAAATCCTGCAGGCGACCGGCTTTATGCATCCAACGAAGATGACAGTCTGGTCACGGTTATCGATATTGATCACAAAAAAGCTATCAAGCAGATCAAGGTCGGTGTGGAACCTGAAGGCATAGCGGCCAGCCCTGATAACCGCTGGGTGGCCAGCGCTTCTGAAACGACCAATATGGTGCATTGGATTGATGCCAAAACCGATGCCATCGTGGAAAACACGCTGGTTGACCCGCGTCCCCGAGCGCTCGGCTTTACCGCCGACAGCCAGCAGTTGTGGGTGACTTCGGAAATGGCGGGCACCTTGATGATTCTTGATGCCAACACCAAACAGATCATCAAAAATATCGGCTTTGAGGTGCAAGGCGTCACGACCGATAAAATCCAGCCGGTAGGCGTGGTTATCGATAAAGACAGAAAGCGCGGCTACGTGGCTTTGGGGCCGGCCAACCGTGTGGCGGTGATTAACGCGCAGACGTTTGAGGTGGAAAGATACCTGCTGGTCGGTCAGCGGGTCTGGAATCTGGCGTTTTCGCCGGATCAAAAACGGCTTTATACGACTAACGGCACCAGCAACGATATGTCGATCATTGATCTCGACAGCCAAACGGTGACCAAGTCGGTCGGCGTGGGCACTTATCCGTGGGGAGTCGCAGTAAAACCATGAATTCGTCCATAGCGTTGTCCGTCGAAGATTTGAGTTTTTCCTATGGCGGCAAAAAAGCACTAGACCAAGTCAATTTCAAGATTCAGCCGGGGGAATGCACGATTTTGTTAGGCCCTAACGGCGCTGGGAAGAGCACGTTGTTTTCCTTGATTACGCGGCTGTACGACGCCCGCGACGGGCGCATCGAGCTGTGCGGTTTTGATGTGAAGCAGCAAACACAAAAAGCCCTGGAAAGGCTGGGCGTGGTTTTTCAGCAGACCACCCTGGATATGGATTTGACGGTGATGCAGAACTTGCGCTATCACACCGCCTTGCATGGCATGGGGAGCAGGTTGGCTGCGCAAAGGATTCAGCAGGAGCTGGAGCGTTTAGCTATGTATGAGCGCCGTTTTGAGAAAGTGCGCCAGCTCAATGGCGGGCACAGACGGCGTGTAGAGATCGCCAGGGCGCTGTTGCACAAGCCGTCGTTGTTGCTGCTGGATGAGCCTACTGTTGGCTTGGATGTACCCAGCCGCCAGTCTATTGTCGAGTATGTGCATCGGCTGGCCGTTGACGAAAAGCTGGCTGTCTTGTGGGCGAGCCATTTAATCGATGAGATTTACCCGGACGATCATTTAATCGTGCTGCATAAGGGGCAGGTTAAGGCGAACGGAACTATCGATGAAGTTTTGAAAATAGCCGATGCCGCAACGATTAAAGATGCTTTCAATACGTTAACGCAGGGAGAACAGGTGTGGTGACTAATCGGCCAGGAGCGGATTTGCATTTACCCGAAGGGCGCAGGGCAGGACAGCCCTGCGTGAACTTACTTCATTACTGGCGCGCCATGTGGGGCATTATCTGGCGCGAATTGTGGCGTTTTGTCACCCAGCGCGAGCGGTTTATTTCCGCCTTGGTCAGGCCTTTGGTCTGGTTGTTTGTCTTTGCAGCCGGGTTTAGGGCGGCATTGGGCCTTGCCATCACCCCGCCGTATGAAACCTATATTCTATACGAGGTTTATATTACCCCCGGCCTGATCGGCATGATCCAGCTGTTTAACGGCATGCAGAGCTCATTATCCATGGTCTACGACCGGGAAATGGGCAGTATGCGCATATTGATGGTTTGCCCGTTGCCGCGCTGGTTTTTATTGCTCAGCAAATTATTGGCCGGCACCGGCGTATCCATTCTGCAAGCGTATGCGTTTTTAACGATTGCCTGGTTTTATGGCATTCAGGCGCCGTGGCAGGGGTATTTGTGGATTGCGCCTGCGCTCATGCTGGTGGGGCTGATGCTGGGAGCCTTGGGTCTGCTGATGTCTTCCTTTATAAAACAACTGGAAAACTTTGCCGGCGTAATGAACTTTGTGATTTTCCCCATGTTTTTTATGTCAACCGCACTGTACCCTCTGTGGAAGATCAAGGAATCCAGCGCACTGCTCCATAATCTGGCGCAATACAATCCATTCTCGCAGGCCGTTGAGCTAATCCGGTTTGCCCTGTACGGGCAGTTTAACCAGGAAGCTTTTATTTACACATTCGCCGCTTTTATCGTGTTTATGGCTGCGGCAATCATTGGCTATAACCCGTCAAAAGGTATGATGATGAAAAAAGGCGGGGCCTCATGATGCCTAAGAAGTCCGAGAGTAAAAAAGCCATATCACCACCGACACCTTTGTGCTGAAAGACGGCGGATAGCGGAAAAAGGAAAGCCGGTAGAAACTAAAAAAGGTTACGATTTTATTTAATTAATGTATATTGGTCGAACGATAGAGGCTATGCATATAGCGCTTGAAAAGTTTTTTCATCGTGGTAATTTGATATGTCAGGTGATGGGCTTTGATCGGCTAAAATATAATAAAAATTACAATATGTGAGGATGAGAGATGAGTAACGAAGATAACTCTAAAAAAACCATAGAAACCGCACAAGCTGTGGTGGGCAACCTGGTTTCTTCAATGATGAATTTAAAAGAAAAGAACCCGAAGGTGTTTTTTGGCGCTGTTGGCGGTGTGGTTTTACTGCTGATTATAATGATGATGAGCGGCGGCGATTCGAAGCCTTCTGTTTCAAAATATTCAGCTAAAAGCCTATCTGTAGGCCAACAATATGTATTGAAGAATCCCAATGCTCTTGAAGAAGGGGCGACGATACGTTTAGTTGCAATGCCTGGTGCTATAGCTGCATATGATGATGAAGATGATGACAAAGGCGGATCACCTTGCAAGCATTTGCCAGAGGGAACTCCTGTAACAGTAGTGGACTTTCAAGACGCTTATGGAAAGAAAGACGCATTTGTTAAAGTCAAAGTTGAAGACGGCGAATGTCAAGGTAATGAAGGCTGGGTTTTGTCAATTGACGTCCAATAAATGACGATAAAGATTGACAGAATTTTAAAAGAATTTATAATGGTCGAATAGTTGAAGCGCGGGAATAGCTCAGTGGTAGAGCACAACCTTGCCAAGGTTGGGGTCGCGAGTTCGAATCTCGTTTCCCGCTCCAATATATTTAAAAAAGCCGCGAACTATCGCGGCTTTTTTATTTAATCTTTTTATGGCTGCGTAGCAAAATGGTTATGCAGTGGCCTGCAAAGCCATCTACGGCGGTTCGATTCCGCCCGCAGCCTCCATTAATACATTCAGACAGATTCAAAGAAGCTCAATAACCCGCAATTCAAAAGGCTTGGCGGGTTTTTTATTGTCCAGCGAAATGCAATAAAATACAGTAACACTCGACAGTTTATGCAGTAAGTTTTACAGTAACAGGTAATTTTTACTGTTACTGCACTCGGAGTTACTGCAATGGCTAAAGAATTACTGCAAGATGTCACTATCCGCAACGCAAAGCCTATCGATAAAGACAAACGGCTCAATGACGGTAGCGGCCTGTATATCCTCATTAAGCCCAATGGCGCTAAATGGTGGCGATTCGATTACACCTTTGCCGGTAAGCGTAAAACTTTATCAGTTGGAGTTTATCCTGCTACTGGTTTGGCCGATGCCAGACGCAAAGCAGCAGAAGCCCGCGCCAATGTTGCCAACGGCACAGACCCAAGCGACACTCGAAAAGAAATAAAAGCCGAACAGAAGCTAATCGCTGAAAATGAAAGCCGCCTTGATGCAGGGCTAACTATCATTGATAGCTTTCAGCATGTGGCTATGGAGTGGGGAGAAAAGAAAGTTAATGGTTGGGATGATAAAAATAACCGTTCCAAACGAATGCTCGAAAGAAATATATTTCCTTGGCTGGGTAGCAAGCCCATAACCGACATTTCACCCAAAGATATTCTGGCCTGCTTAAGGCGCATTGAAGATCGTGGCACAATTGAGACAGCTCACAGAACCCTTCAAATATGCGGGCAGATTTTTCGGTATGCAGTTGCAACAGGTAGAGCTGATCGGGATATAACGCCAGATTTACGCGGTGCATTGCCTCCTGCCAAAGGTGAACACTTTGCAGCCATTACAGAACCAAAACAGGTTGCGGAATTAATGAGAGCAATAGACAGCTATCAGGGCTCATTAGCCGCCGTTTGTGCGTTAAAACTTGCGCCGCTGGTATTTGTTCGTCCTGGCGAATTAAGGGCAGCAGAATGGCAGCATATCGACCTTGATGCAAAAGAATGGCGATACTTCGTATCAAAAACAAAGAGCGAGCATATAGTCCCATTATCCAACCAAGCCGTAAAAATATTGGAAGAACTGCACCCGCTTACAGGGCATGGCCGATATGTATTTTCGTCAGAACGTACACCATCAGGCGACAGGTGCATGAGTGAAAACACCCTTAACGCAGCATTAAAGCGATTGGGTTACGGTAAGGATGTAATGACGGCGCACGGCTTTAGAGCAATGGCGCGAACTATTCTTGATGAGGTACTGGGGCTTAGAGTTGATTTTATCGAGCATCAACTCGCCCACGCCGTTAAAGACCCCAATGGCAGAGCCTACAATAGAACAGCCCACCTGTCAGAACGTCACAAGATGATGCAGCAATGGGCTGATTATCTGGACGGTTTGAAGTCTGGGGCGCAAGTGTTGCCGTTTAAGAAAATCGGGTAACACATGCCGGCATTGGCGTACGGCTAAAAATAGCACAACTGATATAATCCAATTTGACCGGATAGCTCGACGGAGCAACAAGCGGGATTCGTCCCCCGTTTCCGGTTATTCTCATTCAGGACGGCTTATCACTTTGACGAGGTGAAATGATGTCAACAAAAGCTAATTTAGAAGAAATTGAAAGGCTTACTGCCCCTTTTCATTCTGACGCGCATAAAGACGTATCTCTGTGGCTTCAAGCCAACCGACACCTGACAATCGACGAACGCCTTAATGAAGTAACATTTTTGCTTATGAAAGCAGGCGTGGACTTAAATCCACAATTATCATTCCATTACGCCACATGTTTTTTTGTAGCAATGGACTCGTATTTAAACGAGGTTCAAAAATTTCCAAGTCATGTTAATGATCTCATGATAGGGATTAAAAAGGTTGCTGATTATTTGGACTCAGATCGTAAAAGCAAAAGTGGTAAAAATGCAAAGGCTCAAAAAGATCAAAAATTTAAGATAATTAAGGATGAATTAGAACAGTATTGGCGAGAACAGATCGAGTGCACTAAAAAAGCAACAGATGCGGCAATATTACTGGAACAGACAGAAATCTATATAACCTCTGGCACCAAACCAAAGCGATCAACGCTAGAAGGATATGTCAGGAAGTGGCAAACAGTGCCGAACTAAAATCTCAGTTTACGGCGTAAAATATCACTTTACGGAGTAAAGTAATTAAATCTTTATTATTCAGTAAGTTATATTTTTATTCTGCGTTAATTACCTATGTAATACAGCCTTGGTCAACTAGAAATCAAGGCGTACAGCATGACAACTACTACAACACTACCGGCTACGGGCTTCGTTAGAATTTGGACGATAGTCGGCGATAAAAAGAAAAACATCCCTCCACTAATTCCAGTCGGTCGAACTACATTTCTGAACAATGTAAAATCCCACAAGTGGCCTTATTTAAAGGCATACAAGCTAGGCGAACGTACGACAGCATATAAAGTTGAAGACGTACGCCGCTTGATTGCCGAGCTGGGCGGTGCAGCATGAGCAATGCAGCCAGCACCAAACAGATCGATAACACCCCGTCGCTCAAAACTTCGTTAAGCCTGATTATTCATGGAGGCAGTAATCAGATTTGCGTCGATACCCTACAAGGATATTTACCAAGCGATGAAAAACGTGCTGGATGGTTTTGTTAGCAGTAGATCGAAGATTCTGGACAGCTAAAGCATGGCAAAGGTACTAAGGAAAAGGCAATACATCGCCCAAGATGTTGAGATGATCCGTTCTGCCGCTTATGAGAAATTAAGCGGCAACGCGGTTAAATTGCTGATCTTGATGCAAACCCATTGGCGCATGTACGAACCTATAGCCTACAGCGTAACCGAGGCTCAGAAGCGCATAGGCTGTTGCAGGGGCAAGGCTCACGAAGCATTTAGAGAGCTGGAATCTCACGGCTTCATAAAGCTGATGCTTGAAGGTCATTTTAGCAAGCAATTAGCTCGAAAGTGGAGGCTTACCTTCCGTGATTATAACGACCAAAAAGCAACAGATGAGTGGCGCAGTTGGACACCCGAAAATTGATTTGCTTGTTCATTATATGAACTCTTTGTGCCGCATGGTGAACAAGTCATGCCGTATAGTGAACAGGTGTTCATAATATGAACACCATTTTATATGAATCAATAACTTATGATGATCGTTTTTAGTCTTCAGTGTTCAGCATACGGGATGTACCTATTATTTACCACACACTATGATTTTAAAAAGCCAAGACAGTGGGTTAAAAAATGACAAATGGACTTTCTGTAGAAATAGATGGGGCAACCGGTGAAGTCACCGAGTACACCCCCACGGGTAAGCCATCCCGTTATAGGTGCAAACTCGACACCATGCAAGATGTACGTCGAGAAATGGCAAAGCTGTACCGCGAGACAAGATCAGGCTTGCTTGACGTGCAGGACGCTACTAAATTGACTTGGTGCTTACAGACAATTGGTAAGGTTATCGAAAGCGAGAAAGGTGCAGGAACAGCCAACAGCGCCCCGTCAGGATTGGGTCATTTTTATGGTGAAATGACAGATGAGGAGCTGGATAGAATTATAAGCGGCGGCGAGTCAGTGAGTTGAAATCAATGTAACAGACTAGGGTTAGGTGTGATGGGCGTAATTTCACTGAAGACTGTTATACTTAGTCGAAAAAAAGGGGGCGAAATGAATAAAGCTTCTCCATCAAGTGAGGATTTCTAAAGTGGATGGTGTCTTATGGCAATAATCAAATGTCACGAATGCGGAAACGAAGTTAGTACTGAAGCCAATACCTGCCCGACGTGCGGGCAAAGCTAAAAAAGAATTAGTCTCAAAATGTCCGAGTTTGAGAAAATTAAAAAATTTCAGCACCATCCGCAGAATGGTGGTTTAAATTGCAATTAATTGAGGATCCCTTGTGCGTTTTTTATTAGCTCTCTTATTGCCGTTCGTGGTTTTCTTTACAATTGGTCGTCCCATTGCTGGCATCATTTGTCTCATCCTTCAAATCACACTATTTGGTTGGCTACCCGCAGCCATTTGGGCAGTGTATGCATTGGGTCAGTACAAGACCGACAAGAAAATCAAGAAGGTATTAGCGCAATCAAGTGCCACAAATGCAGAAACGAAGTTAGCAGCGAAGCTAATGCCTGGCCGAAGTGCTGAGTTAAGCCGAAAAGAGATAGTTCTTGGGTTGATTTTTGGAATTGGTGTTATAGGCTGGCTTGGAACACCCAAAACTCCACAACTCCCAGAGTCGACAGTTTCAGTGCCAAATCAGGAGGTCGTAGCGCAACCAGATGCACCCAAACCATTAAACTATTCTCTCCCGATTTACACCAGCAGGGGCGCACCGGTGTGTCCAATTTCAATTTTGGTACAGGTGAAGGAAGGCAAGGGGCTTAAAGCCGCTTATGATGCAGCCATATCATTTTGGGGGAGAAGTGAAGCAATAGAAAAGGCTGGATGCGAAGAATGGCAATCTGGGATAAGGTTGTATATAGATGAGTCACAAAAAGACCACTTGTGGCAAGAGGCGTCTTCCGCTCCAGTAAATGAAGGTATGAAAATAGGGGATATGGTATTAGTTTTGAGCGCCTGGCTGACAAATAATGCCCATGAAGATGATGTTGCTCTTGAGTCTAAAATAACTACTAGCTCATCAACCACGCCATCATCCAATGACAAACATCAAGAACAAGATGAGCTTGAACAGAATAAAACTGAAAATACCTTGTCAGCAGATACCCCACAAATGATGGTTATACGTATGCTTGATTATGCTTTGGTTGATGGTGGATTAAGTCACGAGTCAGAAATACAACAAGCAAAACTTCAAATAGAAAGCTCACCTAAACCAATAAAAGGCAACAAGAAGGCGGCGAGGGCGATTAATGATAAAGGTTTAGCCTCATCTAAAGATTATGATTTTAATAATGCGGTAAAAATGTTTGAAGAAGCCAACAAATTAGACCAGTCTGATGTTGAAATTATAAGTAACTTGGGCTTTGCATATTTAAAACAAGGTGATTTTAACTTGGCTCAACAAACATTAATTACGGTTTTAACCATGTCCCCAGGTCGTGCAATAGCGTGGGCTAGTTTAGGCGAAGTATTCGGGAAAATTGGCGATGTAAATCGAGCGGCAGCCTGTTTTTCCAATACTTATAGATTTTCAAAAGACAGGTTAAAAACGCATCAATCTATGAAGAAGCTTAATGAAACAGAAGATGTTGGGGATATAAAACAAGCGAGAACCAAAGCCATAAATTGGGCTGAAAAATCATATCCAGATATTTCTGAAAATACCGAGTTGAAAGAAAGAGTTGCTACAGAAGATCAGGATATTAAAAATTAAGCTTACTTTTATACCTCCCGAATACAAGCCTGATAAAAATGAATCTATATCACAGACACCCGCAATCCAGGAAAACCCTCAGGAAAATACGCAGGATAGGAAAAGCAAAGGTATTCTGGAATATGAAAACACCATGTTGCCATTTATGCGCGCCCTTGCCATAGCAAATGTTGCCGTTGCCTGTCAGTTAAGGAGTTCAGGCTGGCTTGGTAGTCTGGCAACTTCTCAAGGCTTGTTAGAATTGAAGCTGATTGCCCAGCTTTCTTTATCGAACTTTGAGCAGGGCGTAGTTAGATATGCTCAACAAGAAGTCATAAAAAAAACAAATTCTGAACATCCATTATCAACCGAAACCTGCCAGAAGTTGGTGAACAGCAAAGAAATTGATAATTTAGATGCACTTCAGTACAGAATGACAGGCGGGTATCACTGATAGCGTCATTAATTCGATGTTACAACCAAGGTCGGGTAACACCGGTTTTTTGTGGTGAAAGCAGGGTCACGCTGACAAAATGCAGTAACTTTTACAGTAACCCATAATTTAAAAAACATTGAAATTCTTAAAAATAGGTATCTGTGGAGACTTTTGTGGTAGTGCCCGCACTAAATTATTTTTTCTTTTCTAAAATGTAGTTTGTGGTATTTAGAATGCTGATCTTGCCATTGCTGTGAGCTGAGCATATTGAAACACAAACGATCCATAATGAAGTGTTAGAATAGACCAGTTTATTTCAATTGCTTTTGGCAAAACAAAGAAAGGAAAAGAAAAAGCATGATTCCCGTTATCTTATCGGGTGGTTCCGGCACAAGACTGTGGCCATTATCTCGGGGGCAGTACCCCAAGCAGTTTTTGCCGCTGGCTTCGGATCATACGATGTTGCAGGAAACGCTGCTCAGGCTGGTCGGACTTGAGGGATTAAAGGCGCCGATTGCTGTGTGTAATGAAGGCCATCGGTTTATATTGGCCGAGCAGTTGTGGGAAATAGATGCAAAACCGTCCGCGATTATTCTGGAGCCGGTAGGCAAGAATACGGCGCCGGCAGTGGCTATGGCGGCATTGACAGCAGAATCCGAGGATGATGTGTTGCTGGTGTTGCCAGCAGATCATGTCATCTCGAATCTGAAGGCTTTTCATCAGGCCATTGCGCAGGCAAGAGTTTTGGCCGAGCAGGGGTTTTTGGTTACTTTTGGCATTGTTCCTACCAAGCCTGAAACCGGATACGGTTATATCAAGCGCGATACTTTGCAGCAGGGAGCGGCTTTTAATGTGGCGGCATTTGTTGAAAAGCCCGATTTGGATACGGCAAAGCGCTATCTGAAAAGCGGCGATTATTTCTGGAATAGCGGGATGTTTGCCTTTAAAGCCGGTGTTTTTCTTCAGGAATTAAATAAATGCAATCCGGGAATGTTGTCGGTTTGTCGGCAGGCGCTAGAAGCCGCCAAGGTTGATTTGGATTTTACTCGATTGGACAAGCAGATATTTTCCACCTGTCCCGCTGATTCTATCGACTACGCGGTTATGGAGAAAACGGACAAGGCAGTTGTTATTCCGCTGGATGCCGGTTGGAATGATGTGGGATCGTGGTCCGCTTTATGGGATGTTACCGATAAAGATTCGTTCGGCAATGCCATTAAAGGTGATGTGCTGACGGTTGATACCCAAAATTCGTTTATCTATGCTGAAAACAAGCTGGTCGCTGTTATTGGCGTTAGCGATCTGATTATTGTGGAGACGGCTGATGCGTTGATGGTTGCGCCTAAAGACCGGGTGCAGGAAGTAAAAAATATTGTTGCCCAGCTAAAAGAACGCGGGCGCAGTGAAGCGGAGACCCATCGTAAAGTTTACCGGCCTTGGGGGCATTATGATTCGGTTGATGGTGGCGAGCGCCACCAGACCAAACGGATTGTGGTTAAACCGGGTGCCAGGCTATCTTTGCAAAAACATCATCACCGAGCTGAACACTGGGTTGTGGTTAAAGGCTCTGCTTTGGTAACCAAAGGGGAGGAAAAGATATTGGTTTCCGAAAATGAGTCCATCTATATCCCTATTGGCACCGTGCATTGTCTTGAAAATCCCGGCATGATTGCTTTGGAAATAGTCGAAGTCCAGTCAGGAAACTATTTGGGTGAAGATGATATTGTGCGCTTTGATGATCAATACGGGCGCATTTAACAATTGCACCATAACACTTTACAGCCGCCTATAGCAGCAGGGAGCTCCCGATGAGTATCATTCGCCAGGACGATCTTATTCAAAGCATTGCCGATTCGCTGCAATATATCTCATATTATCATCCGCTGGACTTCATTAAGTCTATGCATGAGGCTTATCAACAAGAAGAGAATCAGGCCGCCAAAGATGCGATGGCGCAAATCCTGATTAACTCCCGGATGTGCGCGGAAGGCCATCGGCCGATTTGCCAGGATACCGGCATTGTCACCGTATTTCTAAAGATCGGCATGGATGTCCAATGGGATGCGGACATGAGTGTTGCCGAGATGGTCAATGAAGGCGTCCGGCGCGCTTACCTGCACCCTGATAATGTCCTGCGCGCTTCGATACTGGCCGATCCTGCCGGCAAACGCATCAACACCAAAGATAACACGCCTGCGGTGATACACATGGAGGTTGTGCCCGGCGATAAGCTCGACATCGAAATTGCCGCTAAAGGCGGTGGATCCGAGGCCAAGGCGAAGTTTGCCATGCTCAATCCTTCCGACAGCATCGCCGATTGGGTGCTGAAAACCGTCCCTACCATGGGGGCGGGCTGGTGCCCTCCGGGCATTCTTGGGATAGGCATAGGCGGCACCGCCGAAAAAGCCATGCTGATGGCGAAACAGGCTTGCATGGGTTCCATAGACATTCAGGATTTAATCGCACGCGGCCCTAGCAATGCGCTTGAAGAGCTGCGTCTGGAGCTGTATGACAAAGTCAATGCGCTGGGCATAGGCGCACAGGGTTTAGGCGGTCTTACCACGGTGCTGGATATAAAAATTATTGATTACCCAACTCACGCCGCCAACAAGCCGGTTGCCATGATTCCTAACTGCGCTGCCACCCGGCATGCGCATTTTGTCCTGGATGGCAGCGGCGCTGCCGAATTCAAGCCGCCGCGTCTGGAAGATTGGCCGGAGATTACCTGGCAAGCAGGCGCTACGGCGCGCAGGGTTAATCTGGATACCGTGACGCAACAGGATGTGGAAAGCTGGAAGCCGGGAGAAACTTTGTTGCTCAGCGGCACCATGCTGACCGGCAGGGACGCGGCGCACAAGCGCATGACTGAAATTCTTGAACGCGGCGAAGCGCTGCCTGCAAGCATCGATTTCACCAACAAATTCATTTATTACGTCGGCCCGGTTGATCCGGTCCGGGATGAAGTGGTAGGGCCAGCAGGCCCCACCACAGCAACACGCATGGATAAATTCACTGAAACCATGCTGGATAAAACCGGCTTGCTCGGCATGATCGGTAAAGCCGAACGAGGCCCGGCGGGAATCGCAGCGATCAAGAAACATAAGGCTGTTTATTTGATGGCGGTAGGCGGGGCGGCTTATCTAGTGTCAAAAGCTATCCGCAAATCACGCATTGTCGCCTTCGAAGATCTCGGCATGGAAGCGATTCACGAGTTTGTCGTTGAAGATATGCCGGTCACGGTTGCTGTCGATACACGCGGCGAATCAGTGCATCAGACAGGGCCGAAGATATGGCAGGCCAGGATTGGCAAGATTCCTGTGGCAGTGGAAGATTAATCGGCTGTCTCTTGATACGGCGATTATTTTTCGTCAGGCGTGGTGCTGGTTAGCATGACGATCCTGTTTCTACCTTCATTTTTTGCACGATACATGGCTTGATCGGCGATTTCGATCATTTGGGTGTAACTTGCATATTGCCGACTGTACATGGCTACGCCGACACTTACAGTCAGTTCATGGTTATGAAATCGCCGGCTCATGATCTTGCCGCGACGCTCAATTTCCGATCTGATGCGTTCGGCATAACCATAGGCGCCGGCTTCATCGGTATCTTGCAGGACAAATATAAATTCTTCTCCGCCATAGCGGCCGATCAGGTCTCCAGGCCGGGTTAAACTGCGCAGAATATCGGCAACAATCCTCAAGACATTATCCCCCTCCTGGTGTCCGCAGGTATCGTTAAACAGTTTGAACATGTCTATATCGACAAAGCCGGCGGCAACATTGGCCAGCTTGGACTCCTCACCTTGAAAAACATCGGTCAGGAAACGGTTGATCATGCGTTTATTGAAAAGCTGTGTTAAGGGATCAAGCTGCGCGCGTTTTTTCTCCAGGTCATATTGTTTTGCATTAAACAGGGCAATACCTAACTCGTGGGCAATAGGGGCCGTTTCTGACGGCAATTGTTCATGCAGTGGTTTTTTTGATATTGAATTATCAGCATAAAGCACACCGATGAGACGGTTATGGCGCAATACCGGAATCACGATAAATTCAGTAACGTTTAGCTGCTGAAGTATTTTATTGTTGCCCTCTATTTTATCGTTGATGATGGCCGCTTTTTTTTCACGAAAACATTTTAATAGCAACCCGGAAAGAGTACTGATATCGATTTCAAAAGATTGCAGCTCGACCGGTAACAGTGATTGCGGCCGCCAGTGAGACACAGTAAGACAACGGCGTTTAGGGTCGATATTTAGCATAATGACCCGGTCAAGCGCAAAATCACGCTGCATTGCGTCCAGCGTCCAGGGCAGAAACTCATCGGGATTCAGGCTGCGATGAGGCACGGTTAAACTGGATGAAAATATATGGTTGGGCTTGTTATCAGCGGCAGGGTTGTCTGCACTTATTTGGCTCAGGTTAATAGTTGTTTTTATCAGTGTTGCCCGTAATTTGGTTAGACTGGGAAACTGAATGTTATAGAACTCCCGGGTATTTTGCATATCCTGATCGACATGCTGCAGCAGGTCTTCAAGATCCAGCCGGTTCGTATCAATAATCTCCAGAACTGTGCGTTGCAGCGTTGGGTGGCTGTCGTGGGTAGCTGAGCCAATGCCCTGCATCCAGGCAATGTAGTTTGCAAATGAAACGATAGCGGTTTCCGTTTTAAATTCAGCGTATGGCGATGCTTCAGGCGGCTGCTTATGATGATGCGCAACGATTGCCGTGATTGATGCTGGTAACTGCCATTCGAGACAAAAGACGTACCCCATCTCAGTATGAGTTATTCCGAAAAAGTTGCGTTCTTCTTCTATTGTTGAATGTTTGTTATTGCCAATGGAAGAAATAAAATCGCTGTAGGTTATGCGCCCGTAAGTTTCCAGGACCAGCTTGCCAATATCATGCAGAAGTCCTCCCGTATAAACCAGATCCGGGTCCGGATGCTCAAGCGCGACGGCAATTCTTTTGCTTAATGATGCGACATACAGGCAATGTTGCCAGAAAAATAAGAAGTCGAATATTTGCTGGTTATGATTCATCAGCTTGTTATAAAACAGCAGGTTTAGCGCAAGCTGGCGCACAGCAGAAAATCCCAATATGTTAACTGCGTGTTTAATGGAGGTTATTTTATTAGGCAATTCATATGCAGCAGAATTAACGGTGTTCAGGATTTTTGCCGCCAGGGATGGTTCTGTTTCTATGATTCGGGATAAATCTTCAATAATGACATTGTCATCCCTGGTGAGCTTCAATAGTTTGATGGCAACAGAAGGCACAATCTGGAGGTGCTTGATTTCATTCTTCAGAATTAATCGGGCTGCTTCTTTTATGTTTTCGATATTGTCCCAGTTGTCGTTAGCCATTACGTCCACTCCTAGCCAGGATTCGATGACTTATACTATCGACAAAGGATATGGATTGTATAAAAATTTATGAGAGCTATTTGGCAGAATTACTATAAGTTTTTTGCTAGCAGTCAATATTGATGAAAAACAGCTGTTAATAGTGGGCTAGGCGCGTGTTTTCACCAGATACAAAGTTCTTGGGGTCGCCTCTGGATGGTTCTTCCGGTAACATTGGGTGTCGGCCGGATTAATGCGTGAGGCAGCATAACAAAGTTGATGGGTCTGGCTCGCAGCTCGACTGGCACGCAAAAACAGGTGTAGCGCGCAATGACCACAAAGGTTTCTGAATGCATTCCGATGGTTTACAATACGCCACAATTGTCCCGTAGCTGAGCGATAGCACAAGTGACTGTTTCGTTGTTATCAGGATTCCTTATTGGGTTGTAAGTTGAACTAATCGTTAAAATAATTACATGAAAAAATTAAAATGCGCTGTTATCGGCACGGGTTATCTGGGTAAATTCCATGCCGAGAAATACGCTTCACTGCCTGATTGCGAGTTGGTTGCCGTTGTCGATATTAACGAGGTTGCGGCTAAAGATGTCGCCGAAAAACATGGCGCAAAAGCGCTGACAGATTATCAGTCCCTGTTAGGGGAGGTCGATGCGGTAAGCATTGTTGTGCCTACGACACTCCATCACAAGGTTTCCAAGGATTTCCTTAACGCCGGAACCCATGTACTGGTTGAAAAGCCGATTACGGTAACGGTTGAAGAAGCCGATGAGTTGATCGCCATCGCCAAGGAAAAGAACCTGATTTTGCAGGTGGGACATCTGGAAAGATTTAATCCGGCCATATTGGGTCTGGACAAGGAAGAAAAACCCCTGTTTATTGAATCCCATCGTTTGTCCCCCTTTAATCCGCGCGCCAATGATGTGAGCGTGGTGCTGGATTTAATGATTCATGATATCGATATTATTCTAGCGCTGGTGGATTCAGAAGTGGAACGCATTGATGCCAGCGGCACAGCGGTTCTGACGCAAGGCACGGATATCGCCAATGCCAGGCTGCTGTTTAAAAACGGTTGCGTGGCCAATGTCACCGCCAGCCGGATCAGCCTGAAAATGGAGCGCAAGATGCGCATGTTCAGGCCGTCTTCTTATGTGTCTGTCGATTTCCAGAATCGCGTTTTGACCAAGCACCGCACCGGCAAAAAAGAAATGTTCCCCGGCATTCCTGAAATAGAAACGGAAGAATCGGTTTTTGAGAGCGGGGATGCCTTGCTCGAAGAAATTAAACATTTTGTTAACTGTATTCATACCGGTGTAAACCCATTGGTTTCCGGTGAGGCGGGCAGAAGAGCCTTGGAAACAGCGATACAAATCACTCGGCTGTTAGGCGATAAGTAATCCATCACAATTTCTTAATAGGTTTTGTTAATCACGAAGCTCATGGGGTTTTATATGTATTCTTCGTGATGATATAGACAATAACAAAATCTATCAAAATCAAGATTTCAAAATAAATAATAGGCAAAAAACATGATACCAATGGTAAACCTGAAGGCTCAATACGCCGAAATTAAAGCTGAAGTTGAGCAGGGTCTGGCTGAGACAATTGAAAATTGCTCATTTATTTTAGGGCCTAATGTACAGGCGTTCGAAAAAGAAGCGGCGGAATATCTGGGCGTTAAACATGCCATTGGCGTGGCTTCAGGAACGGATGCACTGCATCTGGCATTGATTGCCGAAGGCATAGGCGCGGGTGATGAAGTGATTACCACGGCTTTCACTTTTATTGCTACGGCGGAGGCTATCAAATATGTAGGCGCGGTTCCCGTTTTTGTCGATATAGACCCCAAGACGTTTAACATCTCGCCGGATGCGATAGAAAAAGCCATTACGCCAAAAACTAAAGCGGTCATGCCCGTGCATTTGTTCGGCCAACCGGCAGACATGGCTCGAATCAAGCAGCTGTGCGACCAGCACAAGCTGAAACTGATTGAAGACTGCTGCCAGTCTTTTGGCGCATCCATCAATGGCAAACAAACCGGTGCTATCGGTCATGCGGCGGGCTTTAGTTTTTTCCCCAGCAAGAACCTGGGCGCGTTTGGCGATGGCGGCTTAGTGACGACTAATTCGGATGAATGTGCGGCAAAAATCAAGCAGTTGCGTAACCACGGTTCGGACGTGCGTTATTACCATGACGTCATCGGCTACAACAGCCGTCTTGATGAGATGCAGGCGGTGATATTAAGAGCCAAATTGAAACGCATTGACCAATACAATAAGGGCCGTCGTCATGCCGGGCATCTTTACTCGGAATTGATGGCCGATTTGCCGGTGACCACGCCGTTTGAAGATGGTTTGGGCGAGCACGTTTATCATCAGTACACATTATTGTGCGATCGCCGTGACGAAGTCATGAAGGCTTTGCAGGATAAGCAAATCGGTTGCGCCGTGTATTATCCCGTGCCGCTGCACCAGCAAAACGTATTCAAGCAGGAATGCGCAGGTGTCAGTTTGCCGGTCACCGAATCCGTTGCGGCAAGATGCTTCTCATTGCCTATTTGCCCTTATCTTGAAGATGACTCGATTAAAGAAATAGTCGGTGTTATCCGGGGCGTTTTGACGGCATAAAGAGCGCTTGAAGATTGTCTCGGTAATAAGGAAGGGCCGGCTTTTAGTCGGCCTTTTGTTTAAACAGTACCCGTTTATTTAGAGGAATTTCGTTGTCCCAGCACAGCCCCTTAACCGTCATGTTCAGCGCCGGAGAATCATCCGGCGACCAACACGCCGCCAATATGTTTCTTGAGCTGAGAAAACATCAGCCGGACATCAAAGGCATCGGCATGGGCGGCGCAAAAATGGCCCAGGCGGGCGTTGATGTCCGCTATGACTCTTCCAGTATTTCAGTGATCGGTCTTGTTGAAGTCATCAAACATTACGGCGAAATCCGTAGAGCTTTAAAGCGCATGCAGCAAATCATTTCGGATGAGCGCCCGGACCTGCTGGTTTGTGTGGATTATAAGGAGTTTAACTTTAAATTGGCGCGCTATGCCAAGCAGCACGGCGTCAAGGTGCTGTTTTACGTCAGCCCCCAGGTGTGGGCATGGCGGCCTGGGCGGGTAAAGGCTTATGGCGAAGTCATCGATATGATGGCGGTGATATTTCCTTTCGAAACGGCTTATTACGATGCCGAGAATGTGCCGGTGCGCTATGTGGGGCACCCTTCGGTGGATAAAGTCCATGCGCAGCACAGCAAAGACGAGGATTTGATCCGTTTTGGCCTGGATGCAAAAAAACCGGTAGTCGGCTTATTACCCGGAAGCCGCGCCAACGAAATCAAGCGTATGCTGCCGGTCATGCTGGCGGCGGCTGAACAGGTGCAGGCCGGTTTGCCTGAAACGCAGTTTATTTTGCCGCAGGCTGATTCCATTGATGATGCCTTGCTTGAGGGCTATCTGAGCCGGTCGCCGCTTAAGATTACCGTGGTGAAAAACCAGCCTTATGACGTCATTCAATGCTGTGATGTGGTGATGACCACATCCGGAACGGCGACACTGGAAATCGCCTTGCTGACTGTGCCTATGGTTATCGCTTACAAGCTGTCATCGTTAACGTATTGGTTGGGCAGATGGCTGGTGAAAACGCCATTCATAGGATTGCCCAATATCGTGATGGGCAATAGCATAGTAAAAGAGCTCATTCAGCATGAGGCGACGGCAGAAAATCTGGCCGCGGAAGTTAAGCGGATTTTGACCGACAAGGTTTATGGCGATGAGATGCGCGGGAACCTGAGCCAGGTCAAGCAGCAATTGGGGCAGAGCGGCGGCTCAAAAAACATGGCGGAACTGGCGCTGTCCATGCTGGCGGCAAAGGCGTAAATCAAAACTACCCGAACCTATATCTCTATGTGATAATAAACAGTTTGGTTAACCGGCACTTTTTTAACTACAGGGCATTGATGATGGATGAGAACAAAAAGAAAGCGCTAGGCGCAGCGCTGATGCAGATAGAAAAGCAGTTTGGTAAAGGCTCTGTCATGCGCATGGGCGATGTGGCTGCTTCTCGCGACATCGACGTGGTTTCTACAGGTTCTTTAGGCCTGGATATCGCACTGGGCTGCGGCGGATTGCCTCGCGGTCGCGTCATCGAAATTTATGGCCCTGAATCATCCGGTAAGACCACATTAACATTGCAGGTGATTGCTGAAATGCAAAAACTCGGCGGCACCGCGGCGTTTGTCGATGCGGAACATGCCCTGGATCCCGGTTATGCCGAAAAAATCGGCGTTAATGTCGACGACTTGCTGGTTTCCCAGCCCGATACCGGCGAGCAGGCGCTGGAAATTACCGACATGCTGGTGCGTTCCGGCGCGGTTGACGTGGTCGTGGTCGATTCGGTCGCCGCGTTAACGCCCAAAGCCGAGATTGAAGGCGACATGGGCGACTCCCACATGGGCTTGCAGGCGCGTTTGATGTCCCAGGCGCTCAGGAAATTGACCGGCAATATCAAGCGCTCGAATACTCTGGTTATTTTTATTAACCAGATACGGATGAAAATCGGCGTCATGTTCGGCAGCCCTGAAACTACAACCGGCGGTAATGCGCTTAAGTTTTACGCCTCGGTACGCCTGGATATCCGTCGTATCGGTTCCATTAAGAAGGGCGAAGAAGTTATCGGCAATGAAACCCGGGTAAAAGTTGTCAAAAACAAAGTCGCGCCGCCTTTCAAGCAGGCCGAGTTTGAGATCTTATACGGGGAAGGCATCTCCTTCCTAGGCGAGCTGGTTGATCTGGGCGTGAATTATGGCTTTATTCAGAAATCAGGCTCCTGGTACAGTTACGGCGATGACAAGATCGGCCAGGGCAAAGACAATGCAAAAGTCTTTCTGAAAGAAAACCCTGCAATAGCCAAAGAAATCGAGGCCAAAATAAGAGCCGAAGCGTTCGGCAAGAAAGTCGCCCCTCTTATTGAAGCGTCTTTGGTTGATGAAGACGAATAGTTAATTTTGCTATGTGCCTAGGCTGCCGTGAACGAAGTCGCCAAGGAAATCAAGGATGTTTGCCTGCGTTTGCTGGCGCGAAGAGAGCATAGCCAGAAGGAATTGCTGAATAAGTTGGCCCTGAGAGGTTTTGACCGGGATGATGCGCTGGCTGTTATTGCAGAATTGACTCAGCAAGGTTGGCAAAACGACCTTAGGTATGCGGAAAGCTATGCCAGACACCGTATCCAGAAAGGCTACGGCCCTGTCCGCGTGGCCTATGAGCTTCGGCAAAATGGCATAGCAGCGTTTGATCTTGAAGATTGCGCCCGGGAAGAGGCGGGCGGCTGGATGGAACTGCTGGAACAGGTTTATACCAGAAAATATGTCCACGATCCCGTGTTAGCCAGGAGCGAGTGGGCAAAACGCAGCCGTTTTTTGATGCACCGCGGTTTTTCCGGCGAAATGATCAGCGCTTTATTCGATCATTTGGCTATCAAATTGGAATAAGTTTTAGTTTTAAAAGCATTTATTTATTATGAAAAAGATGACTAGCGCAGAACTGCGCTCCGCCTTTCTTGAGTTTTTCCGCGAGCGCGGACATTCCGTACAGCCTTCAAGCTCACTGGTTCCCGGCAATGACCCGACCTTATTGTTCACCAATGCCGGAATGGTGCAGTTTAAAGACGTATTTTTAGGCAGAGAACAGCGCGACTTCAACAAGGCGGTGACCAGTCAGCGGTGCGTGCGGGCTGGCGGCAAACATAACGACCTGGAAAACGTCGGCTATACCGCAAGGCATCACACCTTTTTTGAAATGCTGGGCAATTTCAGCTTTGGCGATTACTTTAAAAAAGAGGCGATCCATTTTGCCTGGGATTTTTTAACCAAAGAGCTGGAAATTCCTGCGGAAAAATTATGGGTGACCGTTTTTGAAGAGGATTCGGAAGCGGAAAAAATCTGGCTGGACGATGTCGGCATAGACAGGACACGGTTCTCAAGAATCGGCGCCAAAGATAATTTCTGGTCTATGGGCGATGTTGGGCCTTGCGGGCCTTGCACGGAAATATTCTATGACCACGGCGCGGAAATCGCAGGCGGCCCTCCGGGTTCGCCGGAAGAAGACGGCGACCGGTATATCGAAATCTGGAATCTGGTGTTCATGCAATATGACCGCGCCGCTGACGGTTCGTTAACGCCGTTGCCGAAACCTTCCGTGGATACCGGCATGGGTCTGGAGCGTATCTCCGCGGTATTGCAGGGCGTGCACAACAACTATGAAATTGATTTATTCCAGAAGCTGCTGAAAGCAGCGGCTGAAATTGCCGGTATTACCGATTTAACGCAAAGCTCGTTGCGGGTCATCGCCGATCATATACGCTCCTGCGCTTTTCTGGTGGCGGATGGCGTGATGCCGTCCAATGAAGGACGCGGCTATGTGGTGCGCCGCATCATTCGCCGCGCCATCCGGCACGGTTATCAATTGGGCATACGCGATGTGTTTTTCTACAAACTGGTAGCGCCGCTGGCCGAGGAAATGGGCGCGGCTTTCCCCGAACTTAAAGCCGCGCAAGAGCAGGTTGAGCGCGTGCTGAAAAAGGAAGAAGAGCGTTTTGCTGAAACCCTGGAGCAAGGCATGAAGATTCTCGAAGCCTGCGTCGCCAAGATGGAAGGCTCCGTCATTCCCGGCGATACCGTCTTCCAGCTTTACGATACCTATGGTTTCCCCGTTGACCTGACTGCTGATTTTGCCCGCGAACATCATCTGACTGTCGATCATGCCGGATTTGAAACGGCGATGTCGGCTCAGCGCGAGAGGGCTCGCTCTGCCAGCGGTTTTGGCGCTGATTACGACCAGGATATAAAGCTCGATGCGCAGACTGAATTTACCGGTTATGAGCATCTTGATAATCAGGTGCATATTATCGGTCTTTACAAAAAAGGCCAGCCCGTAGCCAGCTTGCAAGACGGCGAAGAAGGGATTGTTGTTCTGGATAAAACGCCGTTCTATGCCGAGTCCGGCGGTCAGGTCGGCGATTGCGGCAAAATTGAAGCGGATGGCGCGGTATTTGAAGTTACCGATACCCAAAAACAGGGCGGCAGCTTGTTTTTGCATAAAGGTAAACTGATTACGGGAACCCTGACCAACGGCCAGTTGTGCGACGCCCGCGTCAGCGCGGCGGACAGAAAGGCAACCGAGCTTAATCATTCGGCGACCCATTTGCTGCACGCCGCATTAAGGCAGGTTTTGGGCGATCATGTCGCGCAGAAAGGCTCGCTGGTCAATCCTGAACGGCTGCGGTTTGATTTTTCTCACTTTGAACCAGTGACAGCCTATGAAATCAATGTTATCGAGCGGCTGGTCAATGAGCAGATTCGATTGAATAATCCGGTTTCCGCACAAGTCATGGCCAAGGATGATGCGGTGAAAGCCGGTGCAATGGCGCTGTTCGGCGAAAAATACGGTGACGAAGTCAGGGTTCTGAAAATCGGCGAATTCTCAACCGAGCTTTGCGGCGGCACACATGTCGAGCGGGCCGGAGATATAGGCTGCTTTAAAATAATCAGTGAAACCGGTGTTGCCGCAGGCATCAGACGGATTGAAGCGGTCACCGGAAGCGGCTGTATCGATTGGATTGAAGGCCGTGACAAAGCGCTTGCCAGTATTGCCGGGCTGGTAAAAAGTGCACCGGAAAAAGCGCCTGAAAAAGTCGAGCAGCTGATAGAGAAAAACCGGCTTTTGGAAAAACAGCTGGAACGCTTGAATGCAAAGATAGCCAGTTCAGCCGGTAGCGAACTCGCTGCTCAGGCTGTCGATGCCGGCGGCATTAAAGTGCTGGCAGTCAAGCTGGATGATGTTGATCCCAAGTCCCTGAAAGACATGGTGGAACAGTTAAAAAACAAGTTAGGCGGTTCTGTCATCGTTTTGGCGGTCGTTGATGGCGACAAAGTCAGTCTGGTCGCCGGTGTATCCAAGGATCAGACAGGGCGGATAAAAGCCGGTGATCTGGTTAATTTTGTAGCGACTAAAGTCGGCGGTAAAGGCGGCGGCAGACCTGATATAGCTCAGGCAGGCGGCAATGATCCGTCCGGCTTGGCTGACGCATTGGCTCAGGTTCCGGCTTGGGTGCAAACGCAATTGGACGCATAAAGGTTTAATGAATGGCATTATATGTATATAAATTTGGCGGCACATCGGTAGGGACTGTCGAGCGTATTAAAGCGGTCGCCGAAAAGGTTAAAAAAGCGCACGATCTGGGCGATCAAATTGTCGTTGTGGTTTCAGCGATGAGCGGTGAAACCAACCGCCTGGTTGCATTGTCAAAAGAAATGCAGCAGCAGCCCAATGAAAGGGAGATGGATGTCTTGCTGTCAACCGGGGAGCAGGTCACCGTTTCCCTGTTGAGTATGGCCTTGCATGAGTTGGGCTGCGATGCCTGTTCTTATACCGGCAGTCAGGTAAAAATTCTGACCGACAGCAGTTACACTAAAGCCCGGATACGCAACATAGACGACGCGCGCATACGAACCCATCTTAACGAGGGCAAGGTGGTGGTTGTAGCGGGTTTTCAGGGCGTTGATGAGCATGGCAATATCACCACACTGGGCCGTGGCGGTTCTGATACCACAGCGGTTGCCTTGGCGGCAGCATTAAAAGCCGACGAGTGCCATATTTATACCGATGTGGATGGTGTTTACACGACTGATCCCAGGGTAGAGCCCAAAGCCCGCAGGCTTGATAAAATCACCTTTGAAGAAATGCTGGAAATGGCCAGTTTGGGCTCAAAAGTATTGCAAATCAGGTCGGTGGAATTCGCCGGCAAATATAACGTTGCTTTAAGAGTATTATCATCATTTAAAGAAGGTAATGGCACGCTCATTACCTATGAGGAATCACAAATGGAAAGTGCTTTAATTTCCGGAATCGCATTTAATCGAGACGAGGCTAAATTAACCATTGCCGGCGTGCCTGATTTACCAGGGGTCGCGTTTAAAATTCTGGGACCTATTGCGGATGCCAATATCGAAATTGATATGATCATTCAGAATATAGCCGATGATGCGACGACAGACTTTACTTTTACCGTGCATCGCAATGATTACCAAAGGGCGAAAACCGAGCTTGAAAAAGTATGTGTTGAACTGGGCGCGCGAAAAGTTATTGGCGATGACAGTATTGTAAAAGTTTCAATTGTAGGCGTGGGAATGCGTTCACACGCAGGAATCGCCAGTACAATGTTCAAGACACTTGCCGAGGAAGGCATTAACATCCAGATGATCTCGACATCGGAAATTAAAATATCCGTCGTTGTTGATGAAAAGTATCTGGAGCTTGCAGTCAGGGCGTTGCATGCCGCATTTAAATTAGATCAGGAAATGGTATCTTAGTCTTTATTTATATGAAAAAGCTGCTATAATCGCTCATCTTGGTTGGTCGCTGTATAAGAGCAGTGAATATTTAACGAATTATAGGGAGTATAACCATGCTTATCTTGACTCGTCGGGTGGGGGAGACTCTGATGATTGGTGATGAAGTTACTGTCACTGTTCTTGGCGTCAAAGGAAATCAGGTTCGCATCGGTGTTAATGCACCCAAAGAAGTATCTGTTCATAGGGAAGAGATTTACGAAAGAATCAAAAAAGAACAGACTGAATCGACAGGCTTAACAGGTTCTGAAGAGTAAGAATTCTTGGATGAAGGCTGAACACTTAGCTTCGTTTTAGCCGCTAGAAAAATTTTGTTCACATTATTGAGAGCTTCGCTTTCAAATTATCCCTTTAGTAAAAGGTTGTAAATTAAGGGATATATCATTTCTGTTTGGAGAGTTGGCCGAGAGGCTGAAGGCGCTCCCCTGCTAAGGGAGTATGGGTTTTATCGCCCATCGAGGGTTCGAATCCCTCACTCTCCGCCA
>JBAZWN010000002.1:0-126989 GCA_041660285.1 Methylobacter sp. | reverse complement strand
AAATTATTTTGATCCGATTTTTAAAGAGCGTGGAGCTAAGCCCCGGTTGAGCTGGACAATTATACAGCCCCCAACCAACTTGTCAACTTTACGTCGACTTTTTTACTTAACCTCCCTGGCTTCGTACCGCCTCGCCAGAATACCCTGGCCCGAAGGAACTGCGCATTATACAGCCCTCTTCATCTCCGTCAAGCGGTTATTCTTCTGCCACGGCTATTTACTTGCTTTTGAGTTCAGCCAATCCAAATATCTTACAACGCCTTGCTTAACGGTCAGAAAGTCTTCCGTGTAACCTACACTTCTTAACCCGGAAATATCAGCTTGGGTATAACTTTGATAAGACCCTTTCAGATGCTCAGGAAATGGAATATATTCAATATGCCCTTCTTTATGCCAGCCAATCACCGCCTGAGCGACAGCATTAAATGTTTCCGCCCGCCCCGTTCCTACGTTGTATATGCCGCGCTGCTCTGGATGATCCAAAAACCACAAATTAACATCCACCACGTCATCAACATGCACAAAATCCCGCTTTTGCTCTCCGTCAGCCATGCCATCAGAACCCTCAAACAGCTTTGCTTTCTTTTGCTCAATAACCTGCTGGTTAAAATGGAACGCCGTACTGCTCATGGAGCCTTTGTGCTGCTCTCTTGGCCCATATACGTTGAAATAGCGGAATCCGACAATTGGGCTTTTTGTTTTAGCCAACAAAGGACGAACATATTGATCAAATTGAAACTTTGAATAGGCATACATGTTAATAGGATGCTCGCAGCTACGGTCAACACGAAAACCATGTTCGCCACTCCCGTAAACTGAGGCGGAAGACGCATACATAAAAGCCGCATCGTTTGCGATACACCAATGCAATAAACGCTTGGAATAATCATAATTATTCATCATCACAAACTGCCCGTCCCATTCGGTCGTCGCAGAACAGGCCCCTTGATGAAAAACCGCCCGCACCCCGTCAAAAAAATGGGGCATACCGATTTTCTCTATAAATTCCGCCTTATCCATGTAATCAGTGATATCAAGATCCGCTATATTGTGCATTTTTCGGCCATTAACCAGATGATCAACCAGCAATATGTTGCGCTCACCCCGCTGGTTTAACGCCCGAATAAGATTACTGCCAATAAAACCTGCCCCGCCGGTAACAACAATCATTCCAACCCCCTCGCCTTTTTAATCATCGCCGTTGTAGACTGGCCATCAACAAACTGCAAAATTTTTACTTCACCACCGGCCTGAATGACGCAATCACCGCCGGCGACTTGCTCGGGGCGGTAATCGCCGCCCTTGACTATAACATCCGGCAACAACCTGCAATAAAGCCTTTCAGGCGTTTCCTCTTCAAATGAAACCACCCAGTCCACGCAAGCCAATGCCGCCAAAACGGTCATCCGCTCCTGCAAACCGTTAATAGGCCGCGAGTCTCCTTTAAGCTGCCTGACCGATGCATCCGAGTTAACGGCCACAATCAAACGATCTCCCAATGCCTTCGCCTGCTCCAGGTAAGCTACATGACCGGCATGCAACAAATCAAAACAACCGTTAGTCATGATTATCCGCTCGTCATTTGCCCTTGCCCCGGCAATAAGCTGGGCCAGCTCATCCTCCGAAACGACGCCGTACAATAAATCCCTGTCACTGTGCATCGCCCGCGTTAGCTCCTGCATTGATACGGTTGACGTACCCAGCTTCCCAACGACAATGCCCCCCGCCAAGTTAGCCAGATACATCGCGTCATACAGCGACATGTCCAGCGCCACCCCCAACGCCATGACGGCAATAACCGTATCCCCGGCGCCGGTTACATCAAATACATCTTTGGCCTGCGCGGGCAATGAATGAACCTGGCCTTCCTGTATCAGCGTCATACCGGCCTCGCCTCGAGTCAGCAAAAGCGTTTGAATGTTCTGCTCTTTTAAAAGAGCCCGGCCTTTTTCAATCAGACTATTTTCATTCTCACAAGCACCAACCACCGCATGCAATTCAGACAAGTTTGGCGTTATTACGTCTGCTTGCGCGTAACGCTGATAATCCACGCCTTTGGGATCAACCAAAACCTTAACGCCAGCCTGCTTGGCCTGAACTATATAATCAGCGACACCTGCCAACGTTCCTTTGCCGTAATCCGAAAAAACAATCGCATCGCTTTCAGGCAAATGGCGAACCAACCGCGCCTTCAATGCATCCCGATCAAATACCGTAGGCGTATCCTCAAAATCGAGCCGAATCAATTGCTGATGCTGCGCCATGATGCGCAACTTGCATATACTGCGAATTCCCTGCTCGACAACGAAATCGCAGGCCACGCCTTCAGCCTCTAATAACCGCTTTAGGATCTCGCCCTCAGCATCATTCCCCACAACGCCGAGCAAGGTGACCTTGCCGCCTAATTTAGCGATATTCAGCGCGACATTCCCTGCCCCGCCGATGCGGTCTTCAATATTCTTGACCCGAACCACCGGCACCGGCGCTTCAGGCGAAATGCGGGCGGCCTGCCCGGACCAATACCGATCCAGCATGACATCGCCCATTACGACAATACGGGCCTGCCCAAATTCAGGTGCGGTCGCCAGCATCAATTAGCCTCCTCGGCAACTGCTCCTGCATCGCCTAAAGCGCCTACTGTTGGCGCTCTACCTTCTGCATCCGTGCAGTCGTCAATCGCGCCGCACCACCAGTGTCCTATCAAGATATGCGCCTCTTGGATTCTTGCCGTCACATCCGAGGGGACAACAATTGGATGAGTAACCAACTTGCCCAGCTCACCACCGTCACGTCCGGTTAATCCGATAACAGCCATGCCTTTCAACTTTGCAGCTTCCACCGCTTTTAATATATTTTTGCTGCGCCCTGATGTGGAAATGGCTATCAGGCAATCCTTTTCGCTGGCAATGGCCTCGATCTGGCGGGAATAGACTGTTTCAAACTCAAAATCATTGGTGTGCGCCGTTAAAATTGAACTGTCTGTTGTCAACGCGATTGCAGCCAGAGCCTTGCGGTTTTTTTCATACCTCACCACCAGCTCCGCCGCAATATGCTGACAATCAGCGGCGCTACCGCCGTTGCCGCACAACAATATTTTCCCACCCTGTTTTAATGTTTTAATCAGCAACTCTGCGGCCGCCTCAATTACATCAGAACAATCAGCCAACCGCCCCATCATAGCCTTGTGCTCTTCAAGCTCGGAAATAAATGTCTTCAAAATAACACCCTCTAAACAATGTCCAATTTCTACACTTCCGTCTGCATTTCCACACCGGGCGCAGGAGCAGCGGCATCACTTTTTTCAGGATGCTCCTTAAATTGCATTTGATGCAATCGGGCGTAAGCTCCATTCTTTTCAATGAGCTCCCGGTGAGAACCTCTTTCCACAATACGGCCATGATCCATCACTAAAATCACATCAGCATTTTCAATAGTCGATAACCGGTGAGCAATAACCAGGGTCGTCCGGTTGCTCATGACTTTTTGCAATGCAGCCTGTATAAATCGCTCTGATTCCGTGTCCAACGCTGATGTCGCCTCATCCAATATCAGTATGGGCGCGTCTTTCAGCAATGCCCTTGCCAATGCCAGCCTTTGCCTTTGCCCCCCCGACAACTTGACACCATTTTCGCCTATTTCAGTATCAAGCCCCTGTTCAAACTTGCTGATAAACTCCATTGCGTAGGCATCTGTCGCAGCCGCTGTTATTTCATCCCGGCTTGCTGTCGCCAACAATCCGTAGGCTATATTGTTGGCTATCGTATCATTGAATAAAGTGACCTGCTGGTTAACCAGCGCCAATTGTTTCCTTAAGTTTGCCAACTCATAGGCATTTATTTCAACGCCATCCAGCAATATCTCACCTCTGTCATGCGGATAAAAACGTGAAACCAAATTAGCGAGCGTGCTTTTGCCTCCGCCGGAAGCTCCTACCAGTGCAATAGTCTGTCCCGGTTCAGCCTTAAAGCTGATGTCTTTAAGCGCCAGCTCATTTGCTCCCGGATACTGGAACGACAGGTTTTTAAACTCCAACGCTCCCTTGCATCGTTCGGCCTGGTAAGTGCCTTCATCCAACTCACCCGGCTCATCCAATATCTCAAACAACGATTCGGCAGCCACAATACCTTTTTGGATTTCGCTGTTGGCATCACTTAAACTCCTGATCGGCTTAGGTAGTAAAAACGCTGCCGTCAAGTAGCCTACAAACTCACCCACACTGGCTTGTTTCATAAAAAACAACGCCATATACATCAAACCTGACAATGCTATCGCTATAACAAATTGCATTACCGGACTATGTATCGCCATTGTCGTTACCAGCTTTAGTGATTGCCTGCGATTATATAAACTGCTTTCCAAAAATCGCCGCTTCTCATATTCTTCCCCGCCATAGCTGCGCACTACCCGATGCCCGCCTACCAATTCCGAAGTGATATGCGTTATATCGCCAACCGAGTCTTGTATTTTCTTACTAATGGTTCTAAGGCGCTTACTGACATATCCCACTAGCACCGCAATAATCGGCGCTATAGCCACAAAAACCAGCGACAGCATCCAGTTTGAATAAAACAAATAAGCCAACAACCCTATCGCAGTAAATCCTTCCCGCACAAAAGTGCGCACGGCATCTGTAGTGGCCTGGGTAACCTGCCCGACATTATTGGTTATCCTTGAAATCATATAACCGCTGTTATTCGCGTCAAAATAAGCAGTTGGCAGCCGCGTATATTGGTCAAAGATCTGGCATCTCAAGGCATGCACAACATTTGTAGATACTTTGGCCAAAAAGTAGTTGCCTATAAAAGCGCCAATGCCATGCACTATAATCAAGCCGCTAAACAATAACGGCAAATAATACATGCCCTCCCGCGCCTCAGTTTGAAGCGTATCGATAATATGCTTAATCAACGCCGCGAATAAGGTCTGAGTACCTGAATACATCAGGAAACCAACAATACTGATCGCAAAAAGACCCCGATGCGGCTTTACATAGGTCAATAACCGCTTATATATTTGAGCGCTGGCTTGAGGTGTTTTGTTCATATTTTTAAAGATTTCATTAACGGATGAGGCTATGGCGTTACTCAAGATACTGGGAAACGCCTTTTTTTGCGAGAATAAAATCCCGGCTGTTTAAGCGATCCAGCAATCGCTGATAATTAATATCTTGCTTGCTTTTATCATTATGAGGGTGCCATAGATGCAACACAGGCACAGCGAAGCGTCCTTCTTTACGTTTAATGCCAGCATGTATTAAGCGAATAACCAGATCGGAATCCTCAAAACCCCAGCCCTCAAAAAGCTCGTCAAAACCGTTTACCTGCAAAAAATCACGCCGCCACATCGCTAAATTGCATGTCATGGCTTTTTCCCACTTTTGGGACTGCAAACGCCTTAAAAACCCCAAAGGAAGCCGGACAAAGGCGGAAATTCTGTTGATTTTGTTTTGCAGCCGAAGGCCAATGAAATAGCTTAGTGGTTTCTCATGCAATGGAATGTGTTTTTCAATGACTTCCCGGGTAAACGCCTGGCTCAATAACACCCGATTCCCCGGCACAAAATATCCGGGCGCGGCAAGCTGTCTGTGCGTAGCGATGAAATCAGGCCGAAGAACACAATCGCCATCAATGAACAGCAAATATTCGCCCTTGCTGCTGGCAACAGCCTTATTCCTGATGGTTCCCGCTCTAAACCCCCGGTCGTCATGATGAACGTATTGAATAGATACCGGACTTTTGGCGCACCAGGATTGAGTTAGCTTCAGATTGGCTGGTGTGGACCCATCATCAGCGATGATAATTTCAAAATTATTGTCATTTTGGGCAAATAAACTTTCCAGGCAAAGGTTTAATGCGGCTGGCCAGTTATAGGTTGTTACAATAACAGATATTAAATTCATTACTTCGACTGCCAGGGATGGCGGAAGTGTCGCAATCGGTCGGGAACCGATGCGACGACCGCTTGCCGGCTTTGTAATTCCAGCAATTTAGCGTACTTATAATAAGTCCCTTCAGCATTGGAAATTGAAAGCATCAGACCTTGCCGTCCATCCATGATAGCTAATTTAAGGAAATAGGTGCGCATGAAAGTCCACAACGCCTTAAAGACGGCTTTGCTTATGGATGAACGAGCTCCTTTCTGATAAAGCATTTCTGCGCCCAAGGACGAATAGCAATCTACTTTATGCAAAACTTCATCCAGATCTACAAAGGCCTCATGAAGCAACGGGGTGATTAACTGACCGATTTGCCCCTGAACAGTAATACGCTCATGAACAACTGAGTCGGTAAACCGGCCGCAGTCACGGCGAAATAGCCTGAGCACATGATCAGGCCACCAGCCGCCATGGCGCATTTGCCTGCCGCAGTAGCTGGAAAGACGGGGGATTTCATAACCATTGCAATGCTCTTGCTGGAGCGCTTTTCCGATTTCCGCTCGTAATTCCGGCGTTACAACTTCGTCGGCATCAATAGAGAAAACCCAATCTCCCTTGGCTTTATCCAACGCACGCTGCTTCTGAACACCAAACCCGGGCCAGTCTGTTTCATACACTTTATCAGTATATCGGCGGCAGATGGATACCGTATCATCTTGGCTACCTGAGTCCAGGACAATGATTTCATCAGCCCATGAAACAGATTCCAGGCATCGCCCAATATGGGATGCTTCGTTTTTTGTGATGATGATTACGCTGAGCATTGTTTATGTTAGATCTATCGTCAGTTTGAAGAAAGGCGAACCAGGCTATCAAGTTAACAAGCCATATCATCCCCCGCGATCAAGAAAGGAATATTAAATAAATCATTAATGACGGAAAGAAAGCAAAATACTTATAGGGAATTTCACTCAGGAATCTGGAAGCACCTACTCCCAAGAAAAACCGCCATTTTCTCTTGTTCCGTGCATAGACATGCCGAATTGAGCAATCTCTTGTTCACACCACAACTTTTGCTGCCTAATCCTTTTCATTTTCTTGAGTTTCCGCTCCAACCAATTCTGTTGCAACAAACGGTAATTATAGCGATATCCCAAGCCATCTTTCTCGGACAAGCCTCGCTCCTGCTTCATCGCCGATTGCGTAATCGAGCCGTAATGATGCAGCCAGGATCCGCCAGTCATGCCAATAGGAATGCCTGCTTTATCCACCTCATGGAAAAACATTGCATCTTCATAACCAAGCAACTTGGGAATTGGCTGGAAATAGCCGATTTCCAGCCATACTGATTTATGCACCGCAAGACAAACCGCATGACGATCGCCAATCCGAAGAGTATTTTTCATTTTAGCTGAGGACTCAATGGCAAACGAATCAAAATCATAGTCCAGGGGCCCTTCAATAAGCGCTGGCGAGATGATTTTCAGGCCATTTTGCTCGGCGGCGTTAATCATATTTTCAATCCAACCCGGCGACACGAGCACATCGTTGTTCATAATAATCGTCCACTCGGACTGCAGCGCTAAAGCACCTTGATTCCATGCCACGCCACAACCCAAATTAGCCTTATTAAAAATACGCCCGCCTAGCGGCAGTGTTTCAAGATAGCCGCGCGTCTCATCGGTAGACCCATTATCCACCACCACCAGCCGGCTAAGATCGACTCCGTACTTAATCATGCTATCCACGCACTGACGTGTGTATTCGACTTGATTGTAACAAGCGAAGGTGATGGCGTAGTCTATTTGATTCATATTGATTTGTAATTTGTGTTGGATTGCATTGATGCGAGAAAGCAAACTTCTACGCAAGCAATCATCATGGCGTCAGAGACACTACGTATCTGGGGAAAAGGCCTTCGTTCCATACTTGCTTATAATTAAAATTATAAAGCAGGCGACCAATAAAGCAAGCTGGCAAGCGTGACGATGCTAACCATCAAGCCTCGTATTCTGACCTATTACGTGAACGGGCATAGTCAATGAATTCAGCTATGTTATCCGAGCATAGCTTATCGACAATTTGCCGTATTTCTTCTTCCGGCCACTCCCACCACGAAGACTCTAGCAAAGCTAACCTTGTTGGTTCGTCAAACCGCCAACGAACGTTCCGTGCCGGATTACCCGCCATTACGGCATAAGGCTCTACATCGCGGCTAATCACTGCACCGCTTGCGATGACCGCACCGTGTCCAATAGTAACGCCAGACAATATAGTACAGTTTGAACAAAGCCATACATCATTGCCAATCACAACATCCCCCCGGCTGCCGCATGGATTTTTGATATGATTTGCTTCAGGCAGAAATACTTGAAACGGGTAACTACTGACCCAGTCAATACGATGCTGCCCCCCTAAAAATATTTGAACATTTCCCGCAATCGAACAATAAGCCCCTATGCGCAACGTGGTGCCCTCATCCCAGTCATGCACAACAGGTATCCCGTAAGTACCCACGCCAAGTTCGTATTTCGGATAACGCTTACGAAACTTGGCTTGTTGCCGAGAAGGATCTTGTAGCTCTGATCTGCCCAATAGTCGTCTCCAAATTTTTCGCAGGTATTGTTTAAATTTTCTCATAATTTCTAAATAACGGGTTTTTCACTGTCAAATTGCCCAGCTCTGTTGATGGATTTAGATATTTAAAGCAATTCAACTCCAAAATAAACACTCATGCTTACTAGATATGGTGATCAGTTTTCATGATGCCTTTTTCCAGTTTATCGCTACACTTGGCCTGAATGTTTTAGCGCCTGATTTACTGCTTCCTTAATACGCTGAGGTGGCAGCAAATCAAGACATTGGCTTCGACTCTGGGGATGCTGATCGCAACCTTTTAAATGGCAGGGAACGCAGTCCCCCTTGCCTTGAATCAAGCTGACATTGTTAACGTGCTGGCTACCGGTTTTATGAAAGGGATTTATGTTTTGGTTAAACCCGCTAGGCCAGGGTGCCCATTTTACAGGATTGGTCGGCCCATAAAGCGTAATCACAGGGATTCCCGTTGCAGCCGCCAAATGCGTTATCCCCGTATCAGGCCCAATATATAATTTTGCCCGAGCGATAATGTATGCAAGCTGCGCCAATGAAACCTGTCCTGCCAGATTGATCGTATCATCGGGGAGTTGACGCTGAATGTTGGCGACATAATCAATTTCCTGCTGACCCGGCCCGCCCGAAAGAACCAGTTTTAATCCCAATTTTTTGAGGTACAGGCCTATCTCTACCCAACCCTCTACAGTCCATTGCTTGTATGCCCACTGTGGATACGGATGCAGCACGGCATAGCCGGTATTCTCAGATAAAAAAGGGAATCGCTCTATTAGCTGCCGGACATTGCTGGTTTGCGGTGGAACCACTGAAAAACACTGCGGAACATTGATCAAGTCCAGTAACTTCAGGTGTTGCAAGACCGTGTGAGTGTTTTCATCGTCAAACTCTGTCCAGCGTTGAACAAAAAAGCGTTTCCACCAGCCTTTTGTATTTTTCGGTGGCACTGCGGCAATCCGCAATGGCGCTGCAAGCAATGTGTACAAAAAGGGACGGTCTCCGGCCTGCGTAGCGATGGCAAGATCATACCGCCTGAATAGTTGCTTAAATAATTGCCAATAGTCCAGAAGCTTGGGCCGGTTAGGCGTGGTAATAATATGGCTGATATCTGGATTGCCTTCAAGCATGGAAACCGTATTGCCATACACTAAAATATCCAGCTGGGCATCCGGATAAGCCCGCCGCAACGAATGCAATAAAGGCGTCGTCAGCAGCACATCGCCGAGATACCGCATTGCTATTACCAGGATTTTTGTCGGCTTCGGCTGTAAAGATGGGTGGCTTTTCATTGATTGAACATGTTCCAGCGACTACTAAGCAGCTCGTTGAATGTAACGCGATTCAATAGGCTGCTTACAATAATCTTACACGTTCGCCCCATTCAACCAGAGGTCATGCTTATTGCACATGCTCAGCGCGTAAATAGGACCGCTGTAGTCATGCAGTGTAAATGTTGATATTGCTGCCTTGTCCTTGGTCGGATTAAACTGGTATTCGTCTATAAATTTATAGTTTTGATCCAGCAAAACGTGCTTCACGATATAGTGTTCGTAACCTTTCATTTCATGCGCTGTCACGATTTTTACAGTCACCGTTCCACCTGTTTTTTCTATTTCAATGTTGGGCAGGTGCGTTGCAACCTTATCGCTCCAGCGACCGGGCGCATCTTTTGTATAATAGATATTTCCTGCCGCTACCTGCTTGCCGCTGTCAGCCAGTGCCATTGCTGGCGCAACTATGCCGGCGCCAACACCCGCCACGCTTAATCGAATAAAATCACGACGATCCATAACATTTCCCCTTTTTGATTACTGATTGCACCTGTTGATGACAGGAGCGCTCTATTTAATTAGCAAACCCGATCTATGTAATTCTATATTTCCGCCTTATTCATTGTCCGCGCCTTGGTATGCGGCTTTTCGCAACTTGGCGGATTTTAACCAGTTGCGGGCATTCTTCGCCCCTCTTAATACCGGCGCAGCGCCACCCATGGCTACCGCATCAACCAGGCAATACCAGGCAGCGACACCGCTGGGAGGATTCCCTTGAGGCAAACCCAGAACCGGATCTATTGCCGCCCACGTCCAAGTTCCAACGGCGGTGCCGATTAACTCCAGCCATGTGGTAATAAAAAAAGCCGCCAGATAAACCATCGGTGAGCGGCCTTTAAAAAGGTAGCCCAAAAACACACAAAACAATAACGCGCCAACTGAATCACCCTGCTCAGCATAGCCGCTGATTCCCCAAATTGACCAAGCGCCGCATACCAGCACCACCAATGAAGCGATTACTCTGGCATAACACTGGAATAACCCGGAACGGCCCAGCGCAACAGCAGTCAAGTAAACCATGCCGTGCCCAGGAGGCACATATGCCGGCACGTTCTCAAACCGGTAGGTATATCCGCCCATAAAAGGCGATGCAAAATGCTCGCCGATGGTCGCAAAAATAACGGCAATGACAACCTGTATTCTTATTTCCCTGTTTTCTCCGAGCAACAATCCAATCAAAAAAACCCAACCACTCACACCTAGAGCGTTTTGTTTTTCCAAGCTCGCATTTGCATCACTAATTAAACAAAATGCTACACAAAAAAAAGTAAAAGCCGCTATAAAATAATCCCGTTTTCTATGAACGTAGGCAACATTAACTTGTGGAAAATGGCGCAGCACAACTACCTCTTTAAAGTTTTAATTTTATTGATCCACCCGTCCATCGGCCAACCCTATTTCCCTGGATTGACACAAAGTGCCATGTAAACATGCATGGACGCACTGCTATCTTCTTTGGGGACTACAACGATTAAACAGCTCAACTTGGCGGCAACAACCAGTCCTTATAACGACTCTGGTTATCAATCAAAAATTGTGGAAATTTCTCATTAATTTCTTGAGCCTGAAAGCGGCTCTTAGGTTTATGGAAATCCCGGCCATTATGTATCATTTTTAAAATGTACTCAGGATCCTTGAATTCAGGCTTGTTGTACTCCTGATGAGCCATGCTTTCAATTTTCTTGATAATATCCTCTATCTTGAACATCCATGTAAAATGCCAGCCGCCATTCTTAATTTTTTGCGTTCGGAATAACTTAAACAGCTTCCGGCTCAATGAACGCAAAAGGCCGGATGACTTGTAAATGCGCACACTGGTGGCATTGCTTTTGAAAAAAACCATAAAATGTCGATAGGTAGTGACTTTAGATCCCGGCCAAAAACGGGACCCACCTTCACCCAGCCACAGATTATTTAAAAAGTATCCGTAACAATCCTGCTCAAAATCACCGCGCAGATACTTGGGATTATATGAAGCAATTGTTTCCGGCCGGGGGATCTCATCCAAATCGGAAATCAATATCCAATCATCCGGCTGAGCATCGGTCAGACCATTCTTTAAATAATTACGCTGATAGTTTTCGTTTTTCCAAAAATCATTTGGACCTAGCGGTTTGTGATCAACTATCAAATGCCGAATCTTGCTCATGTACTTAGCAAAACGCTCGGGCGAAAAATTGATGGGCTTGGGATCACCAGCTTGTGTATAGGTAGCCTCTGAAATGACAAAGACGTCAACGAAATCCCATAAGGTCTCAAGCCGCAGCTCAAGAATCATGTCCTCATTAAAATAGCAAAAGCAATCATAGATTTTGGGCTTCATAATTGGACTTCAGCAGGACGCTTCCACAGCACAGAGGCGCACAAAGCCGCAATCATCAGACCATAGAATGAATTGGTATACTTCAGGGTTAGCACTTCCTGACTCAAGCCCGTAATCATCATCCCCAAAACAAGGCAAAACCCCATCGCGCTGGCACTTTTAATTCCATGAATCGAAGACTTAAGACCTCGAATAAAAACTACGCCGGGTACAAAAAACTGCAACGAAACTGCAATGAATCCAAAGATTCCTGATCGCACCATGTTGGCAAGGTATTCATTGTGAGGCCCATTACGCCCCATCTGAGAGATAACTTCCTGTGAAAATGCAGATTGAATCTGCGGCATCAACAGTTGTGACTGATAACCTAAATCACCATAACCACAGAACGGACTTTGCTTAAATAATGCCCAAGATATTTGCCAGAACGAAAACCTATATCCCGCCGAAGTTTCAGTATTAGTCTTATTTATCCACGAAGAAATTTCATAATAAATACTATTGACTCGATCACGAAAAAAATCGATAAAAAAATAAAATCCTATGATTGCTATCACACTAATCAAAATAGAAATCAACAACTCTTTCTTGCTTTTTGATTGCCAATAAATGGCCGCCCACAAAGCTAACATCACAGGTTCGGTAATCCAGGCGCCCCGTGTCTGAGATTTCATTTCAAGATAAAATCCAGCCAGAACACCTGCATATTTCAAAAACCTTAAAGCCACCCCATCCTTACTTATGGCATCAATAGAAAAAAGGCATAGAAACGACAATAACATCGTATTTATGCCAAATGTATTGGGATCCACGAAATAAGTAGAAAATCGATCGCCCCATACTTGCATTTGAACTGGACCTGGATGCACAAATACGAAAAGAATCAATAGCGATAGTGGGCAGGTATACTGAAATATTCGAACAAAATCGATCTTTTTCTTCAGTAGCAGTAGAAAAATTGGCGCTGCCAACAACATTCGTAGTGGCCCATCATAAGGTTTTGTAGCCATGTCTTGGCGCAATAATTGACCGATCAGAATAGCTAAAAAACCTGATGCAAGCGCAACGACAACAGCCCACTCCGTACCGTTAATATTTTTGATCCCCCATGCCGATCTTGGCAAGCGGAAAAAGTGGAATAACGCTAAGACGAACAGGAGAATGGCTAACGTATTCGTCCATCCTCTTACTGCCAAATACAATAGCGGAAAAAGCCCCAGAGCCGAAATGAGCAGGACATTTTCAATCCCTGTTGATTGATCATTGACTATAAGGTTTGATTTCATGTTGAGATTATTTTGCGAGACTGCCTGAGCCGTGAAACTGCCTTTTGCGATGCCTAAAAGTAGGAGTATTTCCACATGAAACATCTTTAAATTATACTTATCGATCCCTGTTCCTGCAACGCCAATCACTTCGTTACTTCACCAAAACAGCACAACTACCTCTTTTAAATTTAAAGTTTATTACTGCTAAGTCCAACATTGGCCAAAACGATTTTTCCCAGATTCACAAAAACATCCAGGCTATTACCGCATAGCGGCCAAACTTACCTAAAAATATGATTAAACAAGCACGGATGAACGGGAGCTTTAGCCAGCCGCCGGCAAAACACAACCCATCCCCCACTACCGGCAACCAAGTAAAAAGCAACGCCCACACACCCCTTCTTCTTACCACATCCAGTGCTTTTTGTTTTTTCTCCGATAAAAGCGTGGCAACTGGAAATTTTTTAGCCGCTAGCATGCCTAATCCCCATGTTGTCATAGCGCCCAAGGTATTGCCCACAGTTGCAACAGCTACCAACTGTTCAACCTGATAATGCCCTTCCGATACCATGTAAGCCAAAACCGCTTCGGAACCGCCAGGTGCAATCGTTGACGATATAAATGCGCTTACAAACAATCCCCCTATTTCAAGCAATGTCTCTTGCACTCTTTTCTCTCAAAAAAAAACCCCTGTGACCACAAAGAACACAGGGGTTTTTATCGCGGCAAAATTACTTTTCAGGCAATATCTTGTTTTTATTGGCAACGACCAGCTTTACCAAACCAGATACCAATTTGACTAAATCCTCAACCAGCGCTCTCAATAAGTCAAAAACATGGGCGACCATCTCTGATACGCTCATGCCTTTAAATTTTCCCGAAAAGAATGGCGCAAGAAGCAATCCTATCGCTAAACCGATCACGGTGACGCCTGAAATAAAGGTATCTTCTTTTGGCGCAGCTATTGCTGCTGCAGGCGCCGCAGATGTAACAACGGCTGAAGCAGCCGCAGCTTCAGTGTCAGTCATCACGGTTGACAGGTCTCCCGTATAGTCGTCGGGTACGACATAGGCTGTCACGCCCGGAATACTAGGCAGATCGCCGTCGCCATCGCCTACCTTCAACTGCGCTTTCATACCTTTTTCCATATGCTGGGCAATATCGCAATGCACCAGATAGGTTTTATCGCCGGGAGGCAGAATCAAGGTGCCGGAAATTTTTGCAGGCCCTGACACTTCCAGATGGAACATGCCCTTAGGGTATAAATACTTAGGCAAACCATGCATCATCCATTGATGCCGCACATGATCTTCATTGATAAAAGTAACCGTCAATTTGGTGCAGGGCTTGAAATTAAATTCCTGAGTATCAAACGCAAACATTCTGCCGGGAAATTTCTCAGCGTATTTATGACCAGCATGCACGGTAATTTCTTTGGTTTCCGAAATACTGTCGCAGCCGCCTGGCAGCGTATTAGCATTCTGCCCCATAACCATGCCGCCAGCCATATCCATTAAATGGCCATCACCGTGATCCATGAGCATCTTATTATGATCTTCATATTCCTGAGCCAGCACTGGCGCAGAAAAAAGAAAAATCAGTGCCCCAGCCGATAATAACTTCACCATTATTCATTTCCCCCGTTGTTCGACAAAATTAATGTTATTAACTTTTTTCGATTAACTATCTGATAAGTGTCCAATAACACCAACAATCAAACCACCTAAAAACTCTATCTTTTTAAGATTTAAGCTTCGCTATTGCCTCATCCACTTTTTGTTTGAAGCCAGCGCTTGACAGATACAGCACATATAAACCGGCAAATACAAAGAATGCGTATAGGAGCAAGCTGCTTTTACTCGCTGCCTGGCCTTTTCCTGCGACAAAGCCCATATGCACGTCCAGTCTATTACCCACGGTGCGCTGATCTATCTTACCCTCCTCAGGAACTAACGTTATATGAATCAAGTATTTACCTGGCTCTGGCACGCCATTGGGCAGCGATAACATCACTGTGCCTGATTTATGTTTTTTTGCTTCTTCAAAGAAAACGCGGGTGCCTTCAGGCTCTTTTGTCACTTCAAACTCAATCGCCATACCTCTGTATTTCATATCCTGATAATCGAACACAAGTTGGGTCAGCGTGTCTGTATTAGGGATATTGCCGCAAAAATCTTCGGCTGGAAATGCTTTAGGCTGATAAGCGGTATAATGGATCCAATGAGTTGGCTCCAGCTCAAATTTACATTGATCAGTATCAGTACCCGCCGCCCCGCCGTGCGCCCACAACGATGCAGAAAAAAATAATCCCAAAAGTCCCAGTAAACCCTTTCTTAATAGCTGTGCACTGTTCATAAATACCTTCCAGTTTTGATAAATAATTATTATTATAAGAAAAATGTAAATGCCTTTAATGCAGCCTGACCTCATCAAAAACAAATGCCTTTTGCTATCCCCTCAACTAATAGCATTTTAGCAACTCTAGCACATCGCCCCATCCAAATAAAGGACTTGATGGAAGACACACGCCTTGTGCGGCATTATCCAAGCAAAAGGAGACGCTCTCATGTACAATTGTCATCCCATTTTTGCTTTTCGTAGACTTAAGCTAATTTTATTAAGACGGAGTTCCACCGAATGTCATCTTTGACCACCTCAACTGCCTGGACAGCTTTACAAAAACACCATGCTGAAACCCGCAACTATTCCCTACGTGAAAGTTTTAATTCTGATAAAAATCGCCACGCCAAATTCTCTCTTCGGTTTAATGACATTATTTTTGATTATTCAAAAAACAGAATAACGGATCAAACCCTGCCTTTGCTCATTGAGCTTGCCAGACATGCCGACCTTGAGTCAAAAATTGAAGCCATGTTCTCCGGGGCTAAAATCAATATCACAGAGCATAGGGCCGTCCTGCATACCGCCTTACGCAACAGAAGCAATCACCCGGTTTATGTTGACGGACAGAATGTCATGCCGAAAATCAACGCCGTCCTCGCCAAAATGAGAGTTTTTTGCGATCGCGTTCGCTCAGGAGAATGGAAGGGCTATAACGGCAAAGCGATCACCGATATCGTCAACATTGGCATAGGCGGCTCCGACTTAGGCCCTAAAATGGTTTCTACCGCCCTCAGTCCCTACGCTACTGACAAATTAAAAATTCACTTTGTCTCGAATATTGATCAGACCGATCTTGTTGAAACATTAAAGCCGTTATCTCCCGATACGACGTTGTTTCTTATTGGCTCCAAAACATTCATTACTCACGAGACCATAGTCAACGCCAATTCCGCGAAAAAATGGCTGCTGGACAGCGCGAAAGACCCGCAAGCAATAGCCAAGCACTTTATTGCCATTTCCACCAACGCGCAGCTCGTCACCGAGTTCGGTATCGATGCCGACAATATGTTTGAATTCTGGAGCTGGGTTGGCGGACGTTATTCATTGTGGTCAGCCATGGGATTATCCATCGCCTTATATATAGGTATGGATAATTTTGAAGAACTCTTGCAAGGCGCGCATGAGGCCGACATATATTTTCGCACCACCCCTTTTGAACAAAACATTCCGGTAGTCATGGGCCTGCTTGGCATTTGGTATAACAACTTTTTTAATGCCGAGTCTCATGCCTTGCTTTCTTACGACCAATCCATGCGTTATTTCGCCGATTACTTTCAGCAAGGCGACATGGAGAGCAACGGCAAAAGCGTTGATATTAATGGTGAAAAAGTAGACTACAGCACGGGACAGATTATTTGGGGACAGCCGGGCACCAATGGACAGCATGCTTTTTACCAGCTTATGCATCAGGGCACTAAACTTATTCCCTGCGATTTCCTGGCCGCTGCAAACAGTCACTACCATCTGCCGGAGCACCACGACATTTTAATTTCAAACTTTCTCGCGCAACCGGAAGCCTTAATGAAAGGCAAAACCGCTGAAGAAGTTAAACGTGAGCTGTCGCCCGCAGAGCAGGCCGATCATGTCTTGATCGCATCCAAGGTGTTTGAGGGCAACAGGCCGTCCAATGCTTTTCTATTCAAAAAACTGACGCCAAAAACCCTGGGATCGCTCATTGCATTTTACGAACACAAAATATTTGTTCAGGGCGTCATCTGGAATATCAACTCATTCGACCAGATGGGCGTGCAACTGGGAAAAATATTGGCCAATGTCATACTGCCGGAGCTTCAAAACGATGAAATCATCAGCAGCCACGATTGCTCAACCAATGCGTTGATTAACGCATATAAACAATATCGACAGCCTTGATTCGACTACCCGGACTGATTGTCGGTTGTATTTTTACCGCTACGCTTACGACTTGCGATACCGCCTACCTTTCGCAAACCAAGCTGGAGCAGATTAAACACGCAGGGGTATTACACGTACTAACCCGGATTGATCCAACGACCTATTATGAAGGCCCCCAAGGATATACTGGCCTGGAGCACGATCTGATTATGCTTTTCGCCGACCAGTTGGGCGTCAAAGTAAAATTTAACACCCTCGCTACATTTGATGAAATTCTAAACCGCATCTCCAAAGGCAAAGCCGACATTGCCGCCGCAGGCCTCACCATCACGGAACAACGCAAGAAAAAAATGCGTTTTGCTCCTACCTACTATGAAGCAACAGAACAGCTTATTTACCGGTCAGGAACCCGGCGCCCAACCAATGTCAGCAGCCTGAGCAATGGCATTATCGAAGTTGGGAAAGGCACCAGCCACATTGACAGCCTGGCATACCTAAAGCAAAAAACGCCCACCCTGAACTGGAATGTAAATAACGAACTCAATACCGATGGCCTGCTTTATCTGGTCAACGAAGGGCTGATCGATTACACCGTTGCCGATTCAAATCAGGCCGCCTTAATCCGCCGTTTTTACCCGAAACTTAACATCGCTTTCAATATTTCCGAGCCTCGCCAGCTTGCATGGGCTTTAAGCCCATCAGACGACACCAGTTTATTTGATGAAGCGACACGCTTTTTCAAACGCATAAAAAAAGACAAGACGCTGGACCGGCTCATTGAAAAACATTACGGCCATGTCAGCAGTTTAAGCTATACCGATAACTGTAAATTCCGCCAACACAAAAAAAGCAGGCTTCCTCTGTATCAGCAATATTTTAATCAGGCAGCGGAACAATACAACATAGACTGGCGGTTATTAGCCGCCATCGGCTATCAGGAATCGCGCTGGCTGCCTGATGCCACTTCCCCGACCGGCGTCGAGGGCATCATGATGCTAACCAACGACACTGCAGCAGAGCTTGGCATTAAAAACCGCACCAATCCGGCTCAAAGCATAGCGGGCGGCGCCCGTTATTTTCAACAAAGACTCCAGACCATACCGGATCAAATCCCCGAACCGGATCGAACCTGGTTTGCATTAGCCTCTTACAATATCGGCAAAGGGCACCTTGAAGACGCCAGGGCTTTAACCCAAAAACAGGGAGGAAACCCGGACAAGTGGATGGATGTCAAACAACGACTGCCTTTACTCGCCAAAGAAAAATGGCATGAATCGACCAAACATGGCTATGCGCGCGGCAAAGAGCCTGTCCAATTTGTAGAAAACATTCGCAGTTATTACGATTTACTGGTCTGGTTGACCGAAGAAAGCCAGATACAGAAAAATGCGATGGATGCAGATAGCGAAAAATCGAAAAATCCCGCTCTAGCTATTAGTCCGGCCCTGCTTTAGAAGCAAACTCAGCGCCTGGCTTTAAAAAAATCCCTCAACAATTCCGAACACTCCGTTTCCAGCACGCCTCCATCCCAGCTAATCCGATGATTTAAAAAGCTGGCATCGGTCAGGTTCAGCGCGTTGCATACCGCACCCCGCTTAGGATCATACGCCCCGAAAACCAGCCGTTTAATCCGCGCATGGCTGATAGCGCCCATGCACATAACGCAAGGTTCCAAGGTTACATATAAGGTTGCGTCAACCAGCCGATAGTTTTCCAATGCCACGCCCGCTTTCCGTAAAGACGCTATCTCGGCATGAGCGGTCGGATCGTGAGTAATTATCGATGTATTCCAGCCTTCCGCTATACACTGCCCATCCTTGACAACGACAGCCCCGACCGGAACCTCACCCTGCTGCTCCGCTCTTTGCGCCAGCCTGATGGCATGACGCATCCATGTTTCATCGGTTGTCTGGGTTATTCCCATTCGATAGTTGCGGGGGGTTTACCGGATATGTCATAAGCGACACGGGAAATGCCGGGAACTTCATTGATGATGCGGCGGGAAATCAAATCCAGAAACTCGTACGGCAGATGCGCCCAGCGAGCCGTCATGAAATCAATAGTTTCAACGGCGCGTATGGCGATCACATAATCATAGCGGCGGCCGTCGCCCATCACGCCGACCGACTTGACCGGCAGGAATACCGCAAAAGCCTGGCTGACCTTGTCATACAGATCATGGCGATACAGCTCTTCAATGAAAATGGCATCGGCCTGGCGCAATAAATCGGCATACTCTTTTTTCACTTCGCCCAGAATCCTCACGCCCAGACCGGGACCGGGGAACGGGTGGCGGTAAACCATATCCGCAGGCAGACCCAGCTCCACGCCCAGCTTTCTGACTTCGTCCTTGAACAGTTCGCGCAACGGCTCGACCAGCTTTAACAGCATGTTTTCCGGCAAGCCGCCGACATTGTGATGCGACTTGATCAAATGCGCCTTGCCGCTTTTGGAACCGGCCGACTCAATCACGTCGGGATAAATCGTACCTTGCGCCAGCCATTTTGCATCGGTTATTTTCGCAGCTTCCTCGTCAAAGATTTCAACAAACAGATTGCCGATGATTTTGCGTTTTTGTTCCGGGTCAGCAATACCGTTCAAAGCGTCCAGATAGCGCTGCTCGGCATTTACCCGGATAACCTTGACGCCCATGTGCTCGGCAAACGTCGCCATCACCTGATCGCCTTCATGCAAACGCAGCAAACCGGTATCGACAAAAACGCAGGTCAACTGGTCTTCAATGGCTTTGTGCAGCAATGCCGCTACAACTGACGAATCGACGCCGCCGGACAAGCCCAAAACCACATGATCGGTGCCGACTGTTTTCCGGACGGCCTGGATGCTGTCCTCGATGATATTGCTGGATGTCCACAAGGCTTCACAGCCGCAAATCTCCAGTACAAACCGCGCCAGTATCCGCCCACCCTGTTTGGTATGGGTCACTTCGGGATGAAACTGCAGTCCGTAAAAGCCTTTGTCTTCATTGGCGATACCCGCAATCGGCGCGCCGTCCGAGCTAGCAATCAGCGTAAAACCGGCCGGCAAATCAACGACCCGGTCACCGTGACTCATCCAGACATCCAGCAAACCAAAGCCTTCCGGCGACAAATGATCTTCTATGCCGGACAGTAATTTCGAGTGACCTCGCGCCCTGATCTGGGCGTAGCCGAACTCCCTATGATCGGAGCTTTCAACCTTGCCGCCCAATTGCTCGGTCATGGTCTGCAGGCCGTAGCAGATGCCCAGCACAGGAACGCCCAACTCGAAAACGCAAGTGGGAGCCCTGGGCGTATCGCCACTGGTTACCGTTTCAGGGCCGCCGGATAAAATAATGCCGTTGGGCGCGAAGCTTTTGACTTCGTCGGCGCTGCATTCACAGGAATAAATTTCACAATAAACGCCAATCTCGCGAATGCGGCGTGCAATCAACTGAGTGTATTGCGACCCGAAATCCAGGATAAGGATTTTGTGGGTATGGATATTGGGGGATTGTTGTTTCACGATAGAACTCGATATGTATTGTTGTCGGTTCCCAGGCCGGAGCCTGGGAACGATAAGGCAACCGCCTGCACTTATTCCATACGGTAATTAGGCGCTTCTTTAGTAATGGTTACATCATGCACATGGCTTTCCCGCATGCCCGCACTGGTAACACGCACAAACTGCGCCCTTTCATGCATTATTACAATGGATTGACTGCCCGTATAGCCCATGCTTGCACGAATGCCGCCCAACAACTGGTGAATGACGGCAAGCAGGCTGCCTTTATAAGGCACCCGGCCTTCAATGCCTTCCGGCACCAGCTTTTCGACCATTTCGGTTTCTTCCTGAAAATAGCGGTCGCTTGAGCCTTGCTGTTGCGACATCGCTCCCAGAGACCCCATGCCGCGATAGGATTTATAAGACCGCCCCTGGAATAACTCGATCTCTCCCGGCGCTTCTTCGGTACCGGCAAACAAGCCGCCCAGCATCACCGCATGCGCACCGGCTGCCAGCGCTTTAGCGACATCGCCCGAGTAGCGGATACCGCCATCGGCAATCAGCGGCACGCCAGTTCCCTTTAAGGCATCGGCGACATTACTGACCGCCGTAATTTGCGGCACGCCGACACCGGCAATGATACGGGTAGTGCAGATAGATCCAGGCCCGATGCCGACCTTAACGCCATCGGCCCCAGCGTCAACCAATGCCAGCGCAGCCTCCGCCGTGGCAATATTGCCGCCGATGACCTGGACATTGGGATAATGCTGTTTTATCCAGCGCACTCTGTCCAAAACACCTTGAGAATGTCCATGGGCCGTGTCAACGATAATGACATCCACTCCCGCAGCGACCAAGGCGGCAACACGCTCTTCCGTGCCCTGCCCGGTACCAACCGCTGCGCCGACCCGCAAACGTTCCTGCTCGTCTTTACAGGCCAGCGGGTAATCCTTGGCTTTCTGGATATCTTTTACAGTAATCATGCCGCGCAAATGAAAAGCATCATTCACCACCAGCACTTTTTCTATGCGATGTTCATGCAGCAGCGCAATCGCTTCTTTACGGTCGGCATTTTCACTGACTGTAACCAAACGCTCTTTGGGTGTCATGACTTTTGAAACCGGCTCATCAAAGCGCGTCTCAAAACGCAAATCACGGCTGGTCACGATGCCGACCAACTCATCGCCATTGACCACCGGTACGCCGGAAATATTTTTAGACCGGGTTAATTTTATGACATCCCGAATGCTCACATCGGGCGAAACGGTAATGGGATCCTTGATCACACCGCTCTCGTATTTTTTAACGCTCTGAACCTCACGAGCCTGCTGTTCGACCGTCATATTCTTATGGATAATGCCGATACCGCCTTCCTGGGCAATCGCAATGGCAAGCCGGGCTTCGGTAACCGTATCCATCGCCGCAGCAACCAGAGGAATGTTAAGCGTAATGCCCCGCGTCAGCTTTGTCGTCATTTCTACATCGCGTGGCAGAACAGTCGAGTGCGCAGGCACTAATAAAACGTCATCAAACGTGAGCGCTTCCTGAATAATTTGCATAAACCACACCTAACAATCAGTAAAAATAACCGTGTATTATACGATTAATTATCATATTTTTTGTAGCACTAAAAACTAACCGTACTTACAAACGACTCATGGCCTGTAATGTTTTGGAATAAAACTCGCGCCGGTACAGCACAACAACCACCCAGACTGTTGAAAGCATGAACATCACAGGATGAATAAACCACGCCAATGTTGCCAGACTGAAATAATAAGCCCTCAAGCCGTAATTAAAGGAATTGGCTGCTAATGACAACACATTGCCCGCATTTTGTGCATAATCCATGCGTTTGGGTTCAGGCTCTCCGAACAACGGCGCGCCACCCGTCATCATTATCACAACATTATATTGCCGCATGGACCATGTGAAGGTAAAAAACGCATAAATATAGATAATCACCAGCAGCATAACCTTTATTGATAACAACCCCTGTCCAGACACTTTTAAAAAAGAAATCCTGTCCAGCACCACCGAAATATCATGCAGACTGACCAGACTCGATATCAAGCCAACCAGAATCAACATCGATGTTGAGGCAAAAAAGGTGACGTTTCTTTCCATAATGGCAAATAACGTTGCATCGGAAATTCTGTTTTCCCGGCTGTTTAAAGACACCATCCACCGCTGCATATACTCATGCTGCATATTCAGCAAACAACGGACATGCTTCGCTCTGGCCTGCGCAAAACCGGCATAGCCAATCCAGGCCACCAAAAACCAGACAACCGAAATAAAATCCAGGCAATATTCATCAAGCATCATTTTTATTTTCTTATTAAAATTAATTTAACATTTTTGTATGACAAGTGTATTTCCAGCGACTTACAACACCGCGATTAATACAGCATCAATTTTGCCGCCATGATAAAAAGCAGCAGCGAAAAATAGCGTTTTAATTTCTCCGCGGGAAGCTTGTGGGCCAGCTTTGCGCCAATCGGCGCGGTATAAATACTGGTCAGCACAATCCCCAAGAAGGAGGGCACATAAATGTAGCCCAAACTCCACTCAGGCAGCTGCAACGCATTCCAGCCCAATACGGCATAGCTCACTGTTCCGGCAACCGCTATCGGCAAACCGCATGCACTCGCCACAGCCACTGCATTACGCATGGAATACTGGCAATAAACCAAGAAAGGCACAATTAGCGTGCCGCCGCCTATCCCCAATATTGACGACATCAGCCCGATCACTCCCGTCACTCCAAAATCCAGGCTTTTGGATTGTTTTACCTCGCCGGGTTTTGGCTGCAATTGAAATACCATTTGCACGCCGACATAGACCAAAAATATGACGAATATAAAGCGCAACACATCCGCTGATATATAATCCGCGACCACAGCGCCGACAGCTGCGCCAACTATGATTCCAGGCCCCAAACCGAACACCTTGTCCCATAATACGGAACCCAAACGGTGATGCGCCAGCACCGAAGATATCGAGGTAAAAATTATCGTCGCCAGCGATGTGGCCACCGCCATAACCATAACCAGTTCAGCGGGGAATCCCTGCCCTGAAAACAGTACGGCTAAAACCGGCACAATAACCAGTCCACCGCCTATCCCGAAAAGCCCGGCCGTCAGCCCTGCGGCTATACCCAATAAAACACTGGCAAAAAAAACTCCTATCACTTCATTCCCCTGATTATATTGGCCGAAAGCTAACTTAATTACTTGAGCGACCGAGCTAGATTATCCATGGGTATTATGCCCTTTTTTGAGTATGTCTGTGCTATTCTAAGCGTGATATTTAACTGCTCGTGAACTCAATGGAAATATACCTTGTTGGCGGCGCTGTCCGCGACAAATTGCTTGGACTCCCTGTCAAGGAACAGGACTGGGTAGTGCTTGGCGAGACGCCTGAGTCCATGGTGAGCAAGGGTTTCAGGCCGGTTGGCAAGGATTTTCCAGTGTTCCTGCATCCGCAAAGCCATGAAGAATATGCGCTGGCCAGAACGGAAAGAAAAACCGCGCCCGGCTATAAGGGTTTCGTGGTTCACGCATCGCCCGATGTCACTCTGGAGCAGGACTTAATCCGCCGCGATCTGACCATCAACGCCATTGCCATGACGCCACAAGGGCAAATCATTGACCCATACGGCGGACAGCATGATCTTGAGCAACGCATTTTTCGCCATATTTCGCCCGCATTCGCCGAAGACCCTGTGCGCATATTGCGCGTTGCCCGCTTTGCCGCAAGATACAGCCATCTTGGCTTTACCCTAGCCGAAGAAACCAGGGAACTGATGCAGTCCATGGTCAACGCCGGAGAAGTTGACGCTCTTGTTCCTGAACGGGTATGGGCGGAACTGTTTAAAGCGCTTAATGAAAAATCGCCCAGCGCTTTTTTCTACACCCTAAAAAACTGCGCCGCGCTGGACAAAATCTTCCCGGAAATAAACCGCTTGTTTGGCGTACCGCAACCGGAAAAATACCATCCTGAGATCGATACCGGCATTCATTCCATGCTCTGTCTGGAGCAAGCCGCCCTTTTATCAAACAGCCCTGAAGTCAGATTTGCCGCGCTGGTGCACGATCTGGGCAAAGGATTATCGCCAAAAGAGCATTGGCCGCATCATTATGGACATGAAACCAGCGGATTGCCTGTTCTGGAAAACATGTGCGCCCGTCTGCGCGTCCCCAACTCGTTTAAATCGCTGGCTCAGCAAGTCATGCAATATCACACGCACTGTCACCGGGCCTTTGAATTGCGCGCATCGACAATAACCGACCTGCTGGCAGCTTTAGGGGCATACAAACCAGCCAATAAACTGCCCGAGTTTTTATTGGCTTGCGAAGCGGACGCCAAAGGCAGGACAGGATTCGAAAACACGCCTTACCCGCAAGCCGAACTGCTGAACGGCGCTGCCAAGGCTGCTGCCACTATTGACGCGTCATCGGTTTTGAACAGCGAACTTGAAGGCCCGCAAATCGGCGAGGCTATTCGCCGTTTGAGAATAAAAGCTGTGGCTGAATTTATAAAATCGGAATAAATGCCGTTAGCACAGACTGGATGACATGCTTGATCTGCCGGTGTGATCTATCCGCCATTATCTGGGCCATCATGTCCTGGGCATTAATCATTTTTCCAAACAGGCGCTCAAAGCTCAAATTTACCTGATCCTTATCGCCTGAACTCAAGAGAAACAACTTGTTATTGTCATCATATTTGGTTCGAATCAGCCACGATGCCAGCTCTATATTACGGGCGCTGTCATAGAGTTTCTGAGCTTCCAGCATGTGGTGGATATAGAAAGACCTATGGCCATCATAGGAATCCAGCGTCATCGTTTCCAGCCCGACAACAAACGCCTTGACCCTATCCCCATGGAATTTCTCATCGAAAGCAAGCCGGATTGCATCAATGCTGCTTTTCCCGTCTATTTTTGGAAACGGTTCGGAAGAAAGCGCTGTAACCGCAGCCTCTATGGATGCATGGCCTTCCTTTTTCCACTCCCTTGGATTGCGTTTGTATAATTTCTCAGCCAATTCCTTAAACGCAGAAAAAACAACCCGCTGATGCATTTCCGTCACCAAATCGATATCATTCTTCGCCACGGAACTCATTTCAAAAGACCGCCCCTTTACATCTTCCTTGGTGTTGGTGCAGCCGGCCATACTCATAATCAACACAACATACAGGATGGATGGGGACATGTTTCTTACAAGTAAAATCACTGCTATCTCCGCTGTAAAATGCATTGAATAATGCATTAAACCCCATTATAGTGAAATTTCTTTTTTTACCCTATCTTGCAATCATAACCATGCCTTCTTTCGACATCATTTCTGAATTTGATAAACACGAAATTAAAAACGCCATCGACCAGGCCAATAAAGAAGTTACCACGCGCTTTGATTTTAAAGGCACGGACTCAAGTTTTGAACTGACTGACGATAAACTGATTATGACTTCCGGGTCGACATTTCAGTTACAGCAGATGTTCAGCATCGTCTGTTCAAAACTCAGCCGGCGCGGCGTGGATATAGCTTGCATGGAGGTTGGCGACCCGAAACCCGGCGGCAAAACGGTAAAACAGGAGATTACACTAAAACAGGGCCTGGATTCTGCGCTGGCAAAAAAAATCGTTAAGCTAATCAAGGACAAAAAACTGAAAGTCCAGGCGGCCATTCAAGGCGATCAAGTCAGGGTAACCGGCAAAAACAGGGATGACCTGCAGGGAGTGATTAAAATGCTAAGAGAGGAAAAGCTGGAAATGCCGCTGCAATTTGAGAATTTCAGGGACTAAGCAGATTTTTATGCCTTGAGTTTTTTTATAAAAAAATAAACGCTAATTGCCAAAATCAGCCATCCGGTGACCAAAGGCCCGATGACGCCATCATAAGTACTGACGAGATAATGATACTCAGAGCTAAAATCCGTATTAAATAAGTCTTTACTCATCTTGATTTGCCACACCCAGCAGGTATGACAGCCGATACACAAGCCCAAGCCCTCTTTCACCTGTATTCTGAGTATTGCAAGGAAAATACCCACCATCAACAAAGCTAAAAATGTCGATAGAATTGCCGGGTTCAGTAAATGTGTAAATGCATCCCCCAGCAAGATAAAACCGCTTAATACGCGAACTTCCTGAAAAGGTATCTGAATTTTGCTGTTCAGGAAATGCAACGCGGCATAATAAGTTGAGCTGATCAAAACCGCCGCAATGACCGGCAACTTCTTTTTCAAACCGGCCAATAGAATTCCCCGGAAAATAGGCTCTTCAATCATCGAAATCAGCAATGCAAGCGACAATGAAATCGCCATTTTTTTAGCTACCGCCTCAACCGTCCATATTTGCGTCTCATCAATTACGCTGATTCCAAGCGCATACAGGACAATAAATACCGGGATCAAGGTAACAAATCCCAATCCAAACCCTTGGAATACCTGCTTTAAAAATACTGCTTTTCCAGCAAACCCTAAATCTCCTTTTTTTAATCCCAGATAAAACATGGCCGGATAAATACTCAGCACTAAAAATAACTGCGTCAATCTGGTTATTATTTGCGATAAAGAAAGCTGATCGCCTATAGCCTGCATAATAAAATAGCCTACGATGCAAGCTAACGCTGAAGCCACCAGCAACACCAAAAGAGGCACTATTGAGTAAATAATATTTCTCATTCGTTGTTTTCCCTACCGAAATCGCCCCACAACATTTGCACGGCCGCCAATGCTGCAAGCGATGCAGTTTCTGTTCTTAATATCCGGCTACCCAAGCGCACCGGTATAAATCCCGCCGCTTGGCTTGCCTCCCGCTCCTGATCCGCAAAACCGCCCTCGGGACCCGTTAATAATGTCACTTTCATGTTTTCAGGCTGTAATTCCGCCAATGAAGTTTCTGCGTAGGGATCGAGAAATACTTTCAATCCTTGCTGCCTATCTATCCAGTTGTTAAATTGCTCTATTTCCAACAACTCCGGCAACAGGGTTCTGCCGCTTTGCTCAGCAGCATGTTGCACTATTTTTTGCCAATGCAATAAGCGTTGCGGTTTCTTTTCGCCTTTAAATTGTACAACACAACGTTCGGTCAACAATGGTGTTATTTGATTAACGCCCAGTTCCACCGCTTTTTGCACCGAAAGATCCATTCTGTCGCCACGCGAAATCCCCAGCCCTAAAGTCACCTGCAACGGCGATTCAACGCTACGCTCAATCCATTGTCCGACATCAATCAGCACTGATTTCCGGCTCACCTCGACAACGACGCACCAATATTCCCCGCTGCGTCCGTCGAATAAAATAATATCTGCGTCTTTTTTTAACCGCAACACCGTCCTGACATAATGAGCGCTCTCATCATCCAGTTCCACCTGCTTGCCCTGCACCAGATGTACCGGCACATATAATCTGGAAATCCGCATGTTAATCCTTAACCGCCCGCTGTATGCCTTCCCACGCCACATCAGCGATCAGCCAAAGCTCTTCCTCGGTAACCACATACGGCGGCATAAAATAAATGACGTTGCCCAAAGGTCTTAATAAAACACCTCTTGAAAGCGCATACTGATAGACCTTCAGGCCTCGGCGTTCCTGCCAAGGAAAAGGCTCACGCGTTTGTTTATTCTTGACCATTTCAATGGACAGGATCATCCCTGTCTGCCTGACTTCCGCTACATGCAGATGCTCGTTAAATCGGGCCGCCGCCTTGGCCATGACTTCAGCCAGTTTTTTATTGTTTCCGATAATGTCTTGCTGCTGAAAAATCTCTACCGTCGCCAAGCCAGCCCGGCAAGCCAGAGCGTTACCGGTATAGCTGTGGGAATGCAAAAAAGCCGTCATGTTCTGGTAATCATCATAAAACGCCCGGTACACCCGCTCGGTCGTCAGCACCGCCGACAATGGCAAATAGCCGCCTGTCAAGCCTTTGGACAAACACATAAAATCAGGCGTTATTGACGCCTGCTCACAGGCAAATAAAGTCCCGGTCCGGCCAAATCCTACCGCAATCTCGTCGGCAATCAGATGCACCTTGTATTTATCGCAGGCGGTGCGCAGCAATTTCAAATAGACAGGGTCATACATGCGCATATTGCCGGCGCATTGCACCAATGGCTCGATAATGACCGCACAGACCGTTTCAGCGTGTTGTTGCAGCTTTTGCTCCATCAGCGCAAACCGGCGCGCGGAATAGTCCGCCCAGGACTCGCCTTGTTCGCGGTTATAACAATCGGGGCCGGGAACGGTAATCACATCCATCAGCAAAGGATCGTAAGTTTCCTTGTACAAAGCCACATCACCAACCGCTAGAGCGCCTAAGGTCTCACCGTGATAGCTGTTTTCCAGGGTGATGAATTTTGTCTTTTGATTCTGGCCTTTATTCCGCCAATAGTGAAAGCTCATCTTGAGCGCGACTTCAACCGCAGCCGAACCATTGTCGGCATAAAAACAGCGGCTTAGTCCTTCCGGAGTGATCTCGACCAGCTTTTCCGCCAGCTTGATGGCTGACTCGTGCGTGAAGCCTGCAAAAATCACATGCTCCAGCGTATCGAGCTGATCCTTCAGCGCGGCATTGATCGCGGGGTTGGCATGGCCGAACAGGTTGACCCACCAGGAACTGATGGCATCAAGATACCGGTTCCCCTCAAAGTCCTCCAACCAAACGCCTAGGCCTTTTTTTATCGGGATAACCGGAAAGGCCTCATGATCTTTCATTTGTGTGCACGGATGCCACAAAACCGCCAAGTCTCGATCAGAAAATGATTGGTTAGTCATAAGTCAGCTTTCATAAACCATAAAGGGCGCGAACAACTGCATGGATAAAGTCATTCGCGCCCTTTTAATGATACACACAAAATTTATTATAGCTTCAGATTTTCCCAGATCGCCAAGGTAGGCGCGGCCTGATTCATGGTATAAAAATGTAAACCCGGCGCGCCGTTGTCCAGCAAGCGCTGGCAAAGCTCTGATACCACATCCAGGCCGAATGCTTGTATCGCCTGGCGGTCATCGCCAAAACATTCCAAACGCTTTCTCATCCAGCGAGGAATATCCGCTCCGCACATTTCTGAAAACCGGAACAGTTGCGAATATTGGGTAATCGGCATAATTCCGGGAATGATAGGAATATCTATACCGCTTTTTTCACAGGCATCAACAAAATAAAAATACGCCTCGGCATTATAAAAATACTGGGTGATGGCGGCGTCGGCACCGGCATCGACTTTACGCTTGAAGTTTTTAAAGTCTTCATTGCTGTTTGCTGCCTGCGGATGCATTTCAGGGTAGGCAGCAACATGAATCTGAAAATAATCGCCGGTTTCTTTACGAATAAATTCAACCAGCTCATTTGCATACCGGAATTCACCGGCAGACATCATTCCGGAAGGCAGGTCGCCTCGCAAGGCAACAATTTTTGATATGCCATGCTCCTGATAGCTTTTCAGGATGGCTCGAATATTTTCTTTGGTCGACGCAACACAGGACAAGTGTGGCGCCGCAGGAATTCCTTTCGCCTGAATGGCTATAACAGCATCGAATGTTTTATCACGGGTTGATCCGCCCGCGCCGAATGTGACCGAGAAAAAGTCGGGATTGAGTTTTGCCAGCTTGTCATGAACAATCTCCAAACTTGCCGCACCCTCTTCCGATTTTGGCGGATAAAATTCAAAACTGAAAAGTTGCGAGGGTGTTTTTTTTGATTGCATTTTATCTTTTTACTATTGAGAACATAAAAGCTCACCCAAGCATGGATATATCAACCTTAAAGATAGGCTACGCTGATTGCGCAACCTATCCCACAGTCGTTAATTAATAACGGTAATGATCCGCCTTGAATGGTCCTTCAACCGGGACATTAATATACTTGGCTTGCGCTTCAGTTAACACGGTCAGATTTACGCCCAATTGTTTCAGATGCGATCTAGCCACTTTTTCGTCCAGTTTCTTGGGCAGGATATAAACCTTGTTTTCATACTGGGCTGAGTTTTTCCACAGCTCTATTTGCGCCAAAACCTGGTTACAGAATGAATTGGACATCACAAAGCTTGGGTGCCCTGTGGCGCAGCCCAAATTGACTAAACGGCCTTCCGCCAGAATGATCAGGCGTTTGCCGTCAGGGAAAATCACATGGTCAACTTGAGGCTTGATATTTTCCCATTGGTATTGACGCAATGAGGAGATTTCAATTTCCGCATCGAAATGGCCGATATTGCAAACAATCGCCTGATCTCTCATGGCAAGCATGTGCTTATGCGTAATGATATTAAAGTTGCCGGTCGCGGTAACAAAAATATTAGCGTGAGGCGCCGCATCTTCCATAGTTACAACGCGATAACCTTCCATAGCCGCTTGCAATGCGCAAATCGGGTCAATTTCAGTAATCCATACCGTAGCTCCTAGGCCGCGTAACGATTGTGCGCAACCTTTACCCACATCACCGTAACCGCAGACTACGGCGATTTTACCGGCGATCATGACATCGGTGGCACGCTTGATGCCATCAACCAGCGATTCGCGGCAACCGTACAGGTTATCGAATTTTGATTTAGTGACCGAATCATTAACATTAAATGCAGGAACTTTTAACGTGCCTTTGGCTACCATTTCATACAGACGCAGCACGCCTGTTGTGGTTTCTTCCGACAAGCCTTTGATACCGGCCATCAATTCAGGATATTTTTCGTGCATCATGACAGTTAAGTCGCCGCCATCATCCAGAATCATGTTCGGCCGCCAGCCGTCAAGGCCGTCAATAGTTTGGGCAATACACCATTCAGCTTCTTCTTCTGTTTCGCCTTTCCATGCAAAAACGGGAATGCCAGCCGCCGCTATTGCCGCAGCAGCATGATCCTGGGTTGAAAAAATGTTGCAAGAAGACCAACGCACCTCTGCGCCTAATGCAGTCAGGGTTTCAATCAATACCGCTGTCTGAATGGTCATGTGCAAACAGCCGGCGATACGGGCACCTTTTAATGGCTGCTCTTTGCCATATTCTTCACGCAAAGCCATCAAGCCCGGCATTTCAGTTTCGGCGATGTTGATTTCCTTACGGCCCCATTCCGCCAGAGAGAGATCGGCAATTTTGTAATCTGCTTTCATTATTAATCCTTTACTTAATTATTATAGGTTTGCCGCATCTCTCAATGCGTCAACTTTGTCGGTTTTCTCCCAGCTGAATGTGTCTTCGGTACGACCGAAATGGCCATACGCCGCCGTTGTTTGGTAGATTGGCTTTAACAAGCCCAACATTGCAATCAAACCTTTGGGTCTTAAATCAAAAGTATCTCTGACGATTTGCACCAGTCTGTCTTCACTGATTTTGCCGGTGCCAAAGGTTTCAACGCTGATCGAAGTGGGTTCTGCAACACCGATCGCGTAAGAAACCTGAATTTCACAACGTTCCGCCAAGCCAGCTGCAACAATATTTTTTGCCACATAGCGCGCCATGTACGCCGCAGAACGGTCAACTTTTGAAGGATCCTTGCCGGAAAATGCACCGCCGCCATGTCTCGCCATGCCACCGTAAGTATCAACGATAATTTTACGCCCGGTTAAACCGCAATCGCCGACAGGACCGCCAATAATGAACTGGCCGGTTGGATTTATAAAATATTTGGTTCCTGGATGCAGCCATTCTTTGGGCAAAGTAGGCAGGATAATTTCATCCATTACCGCTTCGTGCAATGCTTTTGCAGCAATTTCAGGTGAATGCTGGGTTGACAATACAACCGCATCAATGGCTACCGGCTTGTTATTTTCGTAGCGAAAGGTAATCTGGCTTTTGGCGTCAGGGCGCAACCAAGGCAAGGTTTTATTTTTGCGCACTTCAGCCTGACGTTTAACCAGCAAATGAGAATAGGTAATCGGAGCCGGCATCAGAACATCGGTTTCATTGCTGGCATAGCCAAACATCAAGCCCTGATCGCCAGCACCCTGTTCATGATTTTCAGCCTCATCGACACCCATCGCAATATCAGCTGACTGTTTGCCTATCGCATTTAAAACCGCGCAACTTTGGCCGTCGAAACCGATATCGCCATGATCATAACCGATATCACACACAACTTTACGCACCAAGGCTTCAAGATCAACCCAGGCGTTTGTGGTGACTTCCCCCGCCAAAATAACCATACCGGTTTTTACCAGCGTCTCACAAGCGACACGTGAACGGGGATCTTGTGTCAATAATGCATCAAGTACCGCATCTGAAATTTGATCTGCAACCTTATCCGGATGCCCTTCTGACACGGATTCTGATGTAAAAATGAAATTATTGCTCATGAATGTCGCCTTCTTAAATATATAAAGCTGGATATACAAAAAGCCGCAAAAGCAGCTTTTTTTATTTATGGTGGGCCCTGTAGGACTTGAACCTACGACCTGCCGATTATGAGTCGGACGCTCTAACCAACTGAGCTAAGGGCCCTTATATGTTATTTATTCACCATCCAGGAAGCATCTTAATTGCTCTGATCTTGACGGGTGCCTTAATTTCCTCAAGGCCTTGGCTTCAATTTGACGAATCCGCTCACGCGTAACATCAAACTGTTTACCCACTTCTTCCAAGGTATGATCGGTATTCATATTAATGCCAAAACGCATACGGAGAACCTTCGCCTCTCTTGCCGTTAGTCCTGCCAACACATTTTGTGTCGATTCGCGTAAGCCGGCAATTGTCGCCGATTCAACCGGGGACAGCACTTTAGCATCTTCGATGAAATCGCCCAAATGAGAATCTTCATCATCACCAATAGGCGTTTCCATTGAAATGGGCTCTTTCGCAATTTTCAGCACCTTACGAACCTTGTCCTCCGGCATTTCCATACGCTCCGCCAATTCTTCCGGCGTTGCTTCCCGCCCCAGTTCCTGAAGAATCTGCCTGGAAATGCGATTCAACTTATTGATCGTTTCGATCATATGCACCGGAATACGGATTGTCCTGGCCTGATCTGCAATTGACCGGGTGATAGCCTGCCTGATCCACCACGTCGCATAAGTGGAAAACTTATAGCCACGGCGATATTCAAATTTATCGACTGCTTTCATTAAACCAATATTGCCTTCCTGAATCAAATCCAGGAACTGCAAGCCACGATTAGTATATTTTTTGGCAATCGAAATAACCAGCCTTAAATTAGCCTCAATCATTTCTTTTTTGGCGCGTCTGGCCTTGGCTTCGCCAACAGACATGCGCCGGTTAATATCCTTTAACCCGTTAATTGTCAGTCCATACTCGGCTTCTATATCCGCCAATATCTTTTGAGCTTTTCTTATTTCTTTTTCGTGCTCTTTCAAAACCACCGAGTACTTATGTCCCGCAGTCAAATACTGATCAAACCATTCCTGACTGGCTTCATTATCAGCAAACGATTCAATGAATTCCTTGCGAGGCATTTTTGCCTGATTAACGAAAACATCCATAACCAGCTTTTCCTGCTCACGAACAGCAGCTACTCCATTAGGAATAATCGCCGTCAATTTTTTCAAATATTGCGGCGTCCACTTAAATTCCATGAATAAATCAGCCAAAGCTCCAAACTCTTTTTCTGTTTTATCACTTGAATAGCCGTGTTTCTTGATTGCTGAAGCAGCTGTTTTCAGCTGTTTCCTGAGAGCATCTACTTTTTCTTTAACTTCTTCATAATTAAGCCCTTTCGGCTCTTCTTCAGCAGTCTCTTCAATATCATCGCTTACAGGCAGGGCGGCGACAAAATCCTCAGGCTCGCTTAAATCCACAAAACCTGAAACTAGATCTGTTAGACGGATGCCACCCTCTTCTCCGGAAATGCCATCAAATGACTGTAAAAAATCTTCAACGACAATACAGGAACGGGCAATGGCCTTAACCAGCTGTTGCTGCCCTTCTTCAATTCGCTTGGCAATTTTCAATTCATCGGCGCGAGTCAACAACTCCACCGAACCCATTTCCCGCATGTACATGCGCACAGGATCCGTGGTTCTGCCAAACTCACTATCAACAGAAGCTAAAGCCGCGACTTCCTCGGCATCTTCGTCATCCACGGTAACAGCCGCTGAATCAGTAATAAGCGAATCTTCATCCGGGGCAACTTCGTAAACCTGAATCCCCATATCATTGATCATGCCAATGATATCTTCAATTTGTTCAGGGTCAACAATATCACTAGGTAAGTGATCATTAACCTCGGCATAAGTCAGGTAACCCTGCATTTTGCCTTTGGCTATCAATTGTTTAAGCTGGGACTGCTGCTGTTCTTGATTCATCATTTACTCACTGAAGACTCTATTCAGCCTGACTTCGCTGAACCGAAAATTATACTACAAACTTTTACTGTTTGGCATCACAAATCTGTCTGGAACAGATTTGCATTTACCCCGAAGGGTGTCGGACAGGAAAGCCCGATATGAAACTATTTGGCTGCCAACATTTTACGCAACACTTCTTTCTCCTGCGGATCCAATCCCTTAGCCTTATCTTTAACCAACAATCTGTCCAGACCGGCTGATCTGGCTTGCGTCAGCAACTTATCCAGCGCATCACAAAACTCTGCCTCTATACCGTCATCCGGAATCAATAAATCCAGTGCAGCCAATTTTTTAATAATCGTTTCATCCGCATGGTTTCGGAAAACCTCTAACAGCACGCCGTAATTTGCCGGTTTTTTGTCAGCAATCATTTGCAGGATGTCTTTAAATTTTTCGACGCCCTCAAATTCCAAACAACTCCAATCAATCTCTTTCTGCTCAACTATCTCAATAAACTTGGGATTCTGAAGCAACAAAGCAATGACAAAACTTGGCAGTGATGGACGACCATTTTTCAGCCGATGCTTCTTCTCCTGTTTTTTATAGGCAAGTATAGCTTCATTATCCAAAATGTGCTGTTTAGCCAAACTAGATAATTTTTCAAACATCATCTCTCTAAACGCACCGATTGGTAGTTGCGTCAGATACGATTCAGCCTCATTTCTCAAATTGGAGCGACCCTCCATTTCGGACAATTTCAAGTCTTTTGAAAAATGTTCAAAAAAATAATCTGATAAAATTTGAGCTGTTTGCACGCGCTCCGTGAACCTATCAAGCCCTTCTTCGCGCACCAATGAGTCTGGATCATGATTTTGCGGCAACAACATGATGCGAATTTGCCGGCCGCCCTTTAAGGACGGAAAAACCGATGCTATCGCCCTCCACGCTGCCTCCCTGCCCGCCTTATCGCCATCAAAACAAAACACCAGTTCCGATGAAAACCGGAACAACAAATCGAGATGGGCTTGCGATGTCGCCGTTCCTAAAGTTGCAACCGCATAATGAATGCCAAACTGGGCCAAGGCGATAACATCCATATACCCCTCAACAATCAGAATTCTCGGAGGCTTGGCATTCTTTTCCAGAAGCTCATACAGCCCGTAAACCTCTTTGCCTTTATGAAATAAAGGTGTTTCCGGAGAATTCAAGTATTTGGGCAGAGAATCATCCAACACTCGCCCGCCGAACCCTATAATCCGGGCGCGCTTATCCCGAATGGGGAACATAATCCGACCGCGGAAACGGTCATAAATCTGTCCATTCTCGCTGCTGACCAACAATCCTGCTTCGATTAACAGTTTCTGGTTAAACCGGCCAGCCAAAGCCTTCCATTCGTCAGGCGCATAACCCAACATAAAATCGCGGGCGCAATCCCCGCTGACCCCCCGATTCTTTAAATATTCAACCGCTTTTTTCCCTTCAGCGCCAGTCCTCAGCTGCCCTACATAAAAAGCCGCCACCTGCTCCAGCACAACATACAGGCTATTTAAATCTTCTTTCTTTTGCCCCGCTTGATATCCAGCGGACTCCCTTGGCACATCGACCCCGGCAAATCCCGCCAGATCCTCAACCGCTTCAACAAAATCAAGATGACTGAAATCCATCAGAAAACTGATGGCATTGCCGCTGGCACCACAACCAAAGCAATGGAAAAATTGTTTTTTACGGTTTACCGAAAAGCTGGGGGATTTTTCGACGTGAAAAGGGCAGCGGGCGACAAAACTGTTACCCGTTTTTTTTAGAGGCACATGCGAGTCAATTAAATCGACAATATCAACTCGCGCCAAAAGATCATCGATGAACTCACGAGGAATTCTACCGGACATAGTTATGCCCTGAAAAAATCAGTAAAAGGAAGTTATCCAGCTAACGCGGCCTTGATTTTAACACTCACAGCTGACATATCGGCACGCCCTTGCATTTTTGCTTTAAGCAAAGCCATTACCTTGCCCATATCTTTAACCGATTCCGCACCAGACTCTGCAACAGCATCTTTAACCATCAAATCAATTTCTGCTTCGGTAAGCGCCTGGGGCATGAAATCCTGAATGACCGTAATTTCGGCCTCTTCAATGGCTACCAAATCATCTCGACCGGCATCGGCAAACTGCCTGATAGATTCGCGGCGTTGCTTGAGCATTTTATCAAGAACCTGAATAACTCGCTCATTATCCAGTTCAATCCGCTCATCAACCTCAACCTGCTTAATTGCAGCCAAGATCAAACGAATCACGCCGAGTCGCGCTTTATCACCCCCTTTCATGGAGGCCTTCATATCTTCCTTGATACGATCTGTTAACAAATCCATCGCATCAACCTTAATTTTACAGTGCAGGACGCCCACGACGCAGATTTTTCAATGCATAACGCTCACGAGCCAATTTCTTCAAGTGACGTTTAACAGCAGCAGCACCTTTACGCTTACGCTCTGCAGTTGGTTTTTCATAAAACTCACGACGACGCACTTCTGCCAATACGCCTGCTTTTTCACAAGCACGTTTAAAGCGGCGAATCGCGATATCGAAAGGTTCGTTTTCTTTAATTTTAACTGACGGCATTATAATGACCCAAATATGATAGTATCTAAAAATCGTGAATCTTATGATCCACTAAATAAACAGAACCGTTAATTATACCTTTACTTTTATAAATTTCAAAAACTCAATGTATGTTTTAGGCATAGAAACGTCCTGCGACGAAACCGGTGTCGCTATTTATCACTCTGAACAAGGTCTTTGCAACCACCTCTTATACAGCCAAATTGACATGCACAGTGAATATGGCGGTGTTGTTCCTGAACTGGCATCACGCGACCACATCCGGAAACTGGTGCCGCTCATCAAGCAATCCCTGCTGGAAGCTCAGTTGACCAGCAGCGACATTAACGGCATTGCCTACACCGCAGGCCCGGGACTCATGGGGGCATTGCTTGTCGGCGCTGCCACAGCCAGAAGCCTGGCCTGGTCATGGCAAGTTCCTGCAGTCGCCGTCCATCACATGGAAGGCCACCTGCTGGCCCCGATGCTGGAAGAAAATCCGCCTGAATTCCCTTTTGTCGCCTTGCTGATTTCAGGCGGACATACTTTGCTTGTGCGAGTTGAGGGTATCGGCCGCTATCAGCTATTAGGCGAATCACTCGATGATGCTGCTGGCGAAGCTTTTGATAAAACAGCAAAAATGCTGGGACTTGGCTATCCGGGCGGGCCAAAACTGTCCGAACTTGCAGAACGCGGCAAGCCACAGGTTAAATTTCCCCGTCCAATGACCGATCGCCCCGGATTGGACTTTAGCTTCAGCGGCCTAAAAACATTCACCATGAATGCCATCAATGCCTCTGAAAAAACCGATCAGGACAAAGCCGATGTCGCAGCGGCCTTTCAAAATGCGGTCGCTGAAACGCTCAGCATCAAATGCAAGCGGGCTTTAATCCAAACCGGCCTGAAAAAACTGGTCGTTGCGGGCGGCGTCAGCGCCAACAAACAAATCCGTGCGTCCTTGACTGAAATGGCCGCCAAAGAGCAGGCCCGGATTTATTTTCCCAGACCCGAATTCTGTACCGATAACGGCGCCATGATTGCCTATGCAGGCTGTCAGCGCTTACTGGCCGGACAACAGCAAGGGCTTGAAATTTATGCCCGCCCCCGCTGGCCGATTAGTGAATTGTCAGGCTGTTAATCAACCCTCTTGTCCAGCCAGCAATCGCTGAATATTGCTTTGATGCCGCCATAGCAAAAACACCATCATTAGCGCAGAAGCTACAACCATAGTGACGTCTCCAACAATAAACCAGGCATAAACCGGGGATAAGATCGAGGCGACTAGCGCCGATAAGGATGAAATCTTGCCCAGCTTATAAATCAGAAGCCAGGTTCCCATGAATGCAAGGCCGAGCAGCCAGGAAAACCCGAGCAAAACACCGACCGATGTTGCAACGCCCTTGCCGCCTTTAAAACTAAAAAACACCGGATAAAGATGACCCATAAACGCTGCCAGGCCGGTCGCTGCAATTAACTCGAAAGGCAGCCCCAGCACGTTTGCGGCATAGACGGGAATCAGTCCTTTTAGCGAATCGCCCAGCAGGGTGATAGCCGCCGCTTTTTTCCCGCCAAAGCGCATCACATTGGTCGCGCCCGGATTACCGGAACCCTGTTCGCGGGGATCAGGCAATCCCATCAAACGGCAAATAATAATTGCGCTGGAAATTGAACCTATTAAATAGGCAGCTGGAACGAATAACCATTCAATCATTGTGTACCTTCATCATTCAGGGCTTGTAAGACCAGCGCGTTTCACTGATACTTACCGTTTTTAAAAGCGCACATAATAACCGGAAATCAACTATGGACATCATATTTTTAGGCGGCCTTGAAATTCAAACCATCATCGGCATTTATGACTGGGAAAGGGAAATCAAACAAACTGTCGTCCTTGATATTGAGATGGCCTTTGACATTGAAAAAGCCGCTGAAACCGACGATATTCAATACACACTTGATTACAAAACGGTTTCCAAGCGCATTATTTCATTCGTCGAAGAAAGCCAGTTTTTTCTGGTTGAAAAATTAATTTCAGAAATCGCCGACATTATCCGTAATGAATTCAATGCCCCCTGGGTGAAAATAACCCTGAATAAAAAAGGCGCCATCAGCGGCGCCAGCGATGTCGGCATTATCATTGAGCGGGGAGCAAGATAATCCATGCCTAAAGGGTATATAAGCATAGGCAGCAACATCGACAAGGATAAAAATATCCCTGCCAGCCTCCGGGCGCTTGAACAATTCTTTGGCAACCTGACCGTCTCAAGCATTTATGAATCTGAGCCGGTGGGCTTTACAGGCGACGCATTCTACAATCTTGTTGTTGGTTTCGACTCTGATCTAGAGGTAAAAGCAGTCGCCAAACAGCTCCGGCAGATAGAACTGGATAATGGCCGCACCCGCGACTGCAAGAAATTTTCCGCCAGAACCCTCGACCTGGATCTTATTTTATATGGTGATCTCATCATCAACGATGGCCGCCTGCAAATACCCAGGGACGAAATTGAACGCTACGCCTTCGTGCTTGAACCTTTAGCGGAAATCGCCCCAACCCTGAAACACCCCATCAGCCACATCAGCTATGCTGAGCTTTGGGAGAAATTCGACAAATCCGATCTCAAACAAAAGCGCATCACGCCGCCCTTGGTTTTAACAAAATAAGGTTCGCCCGCCGTCCACCGTCAATATTTGCCCGGTCATGTAATCGGCATCCTTAACCAAAAAAAGCACCGCTTTTGCAACATCAGCAGGCTCGCCGCTGCGCTTTAACGCCACCCGCTGCAGAATCTCCTGCCTGGCCTGCTCAGATAAGTCCGTTTGTAAATCAAGCTCCGGCCAGATGATCGCTCCCGGTGCGACCCCGTTCACCCTGACGGCCGGCCCCAATTCCTTAGCCAACACCTTAGTCATAGCCGCTAACCCGGCTTTGGAGATGCTGTACACGGGATACCCGCTCAAACCGCGCTCGGCATGAATGTCGACTATATTGACTATGCAGCCCTTGTTGTCAGCCAACGTTTCCGCCAGCGCTTTCGCCAGAAAAAACGGCGCCTTCAAATTGCTGCCCAATAACTCATCCCACTGCCGCTCCGTCACCTTGGCAACCGCCCCTGGATAAAAAGATGAGGCGTTATTCACCAGCACGTCTATGCCGCCCCAGGCCATGCACGCTTCCCTGGCAACAGACTCCAGCTCATTCATGTCCAGCAGATCGGCCTGCATGACCTTTGCCGAATCAGGACGCTGTTGATTTAATTCATCACAAAGCTGCAGCGCATCTTCTTTTGAAGATCTATAATGCAAAAAAACGTTACAGCCTTCACTATGCAGCAACCGGGCGCAAGCCGCTCCTATGCGTTTAGCGGCGCCGGTAATCAAAACATTTTTTTGCATCGTCCCCGTCCTGGTTTATGAAAAAAACTCTATTGCTCATTGTCTATCTACTGCTAACAGCCTGCTACAAAGCGCCAACGCCGTTAACCAAGCTACCTGGCGATGCCGTCATTCTCGCTTTTGGCGACAGCCTGACTTATGGAACAGGCGCATCCCCCGAACATGATTATCCCAGCATTCTTGGCAAGCTGACTACGCTAGAAGTCATCAATGAAGGCGTTCCCGGAGAAATCAGCAGTGATGGACTTAAACGATTGCCGGCGTTGCTCGATGAATATCGTCCGAAACTGCTCATTCTGATACATGGCGGCAATGACATCATCAAAAAAATCCCCAACGAACAAATCACTGACAATCTCAAGCAAATGATTACGGAAGCCAAAAACCGCAACATAGAAGTTGTGATGCTTGGCGTGCCGCAGCCTAACCCGTTGCTATTAAATAGCGCGGTTCTTTACCGGAATATCGCCGATACCCAGCAAGTTCTGATCGACTTTGACACCTTGCCCGGCATTCTTGGCGACAACCGCTTAAAATCCGACATGATTCATCCCAATGATGCGGGCTATCAGCTTATGGCAACGAATATTTTCAAGCTGCTTCAGGATGCCGGGGCGTTATAAAAATTATCAGGCGGAACGACGGAGGACTACTCATCCTCCTGCTCTTCAATCTTATCCAGCCGGGCTTCCATTTCGGCGTCATCGGGCGTTTGATAATCGCTGTCAGGCTTGCGCGCAAAAAGCCGGGAACATAACAGACCCAGCTCAAACAACATCCACATAGGCACCGCTAATAATGTTTGCGAGACGGCATCGGGGGGCGTTAAAACGGCACCTATGATAAACGCGCCGACAATGACATAAGGGCGTTTGTCGGCAAGGCCTTCGGGGGTTACCAGTCCGGTCCAGACCAATACGATGGTGAATACCGGCACTTCAAAACAAACGCCGAATGCAAAAAACATGGCCAGGACAAAATCGAGATACTTGGCGATATCGGTCATTACCGCCACGCCTTCAGGCGCGGCGGCCGTCAAGAAACCGAAAACCAGCGGAAAAACCACGAAGTAGGCAAAAGCTACGCCCATATAAAACAGCAGGGTGCTGGCAATCAGCAACGGCAAAATCATGCGCCGCTCCCGCTTGTACAAACCTGGCGCCACAAACGCCCAGAACTGGTAAAGAATAAAAGGAACGGAAATAAAAACCGCAACGACCAGGGCCAGTTTAAACGGCGTGAAGAAAGGGGAAGCCACATCGATAGCGATCATCGTGCTATCTTTCGGCATGTGCTTCATTAAAGGACCGGCCAGAATACTGTAAATTTCGTTGGCATAGGATGCCAATCCAAGAAATACCACCAGCACACATAAAACCACGCGCAACAGACGATTACGCAATTCAACGAGGTGGCTGATAAAAGGCAGCTCTGCCGACTCTTCGTAGTTATTCCGGCTCATGCTGCCGCTTAACCTGTTCTACGCTGTCTTCCGGCAATTGTTGTTCAAGCGAGGATTTAATGGCATGAGTGGCATCCGAAGCCTCATCCAGCACCTGCTGAAACGCTTTCGTCGCCTCATGCTCTTTTACCATTTGGCGAAATTCTTCGGCTTGCAGCTCCTGCTTGATTTCCGCCTTAACGGCAGTCATCATGCTGCGGGTCTTGCCCAGCCAGAACCCCGCAATCCGCGCAACTTTGGGCAGGCGCTCTGGCCCTATCACCAGCAAGCTGACCAGACCGATCAAACAAAGCTCCGAGAACCCTACATCAAACATGACGGGTTAATCTTTATCAGTTTTTTTTGCGGTGACTTCGCCTTCAATGGCCTCATCCTTATCTGAGGCAGGCTTATTTTCTTCTTCACCTTCCTTCATGGCCGTGCGAAAGCCTTTGATGGCTCCGCCCAGATCAGCGCCTATATTGCGCAAACGCTTGGTGCCAAAAACAACAATGACGATGACTAATACGACTAATAAGTGAGTAACGCTAAGACCCATTTCTAACTCCAATGGAGACGTTGCACGCAACGCCTATTTGCGGGGAACCTTGCTATGCAAGGTCTCTACTTGTTACGTTGCGCCTTTTCTTCCAGACCGGACAAGCCAAAACGACGCTGCAGTTCCTGCAATACATCATCCGGCCCCAGCCCCTGGTCGGCCAGCAACACCATGCAATGAAACCACAAATCGGCAGTTTCATAAATAATCTGTTTTTTATCGCCGTCTTTGGCGGCAATAACGGTTTCTGTAGCTTCTTCACCGATTTTTTTCAGTATGCTGTCCAGTCCCTTTGCATACAGACTGGCGACATAGGATTTATCGGCAGACTCCAGTTTACGCTGTTCCAGAATTTGCGCCAATTGCTGTAATACGTCGCTCATGATTTTTTATAAATGGCTTCAGGATTTTTCAAAACCGGCTCGACAGTTTGCCATTGCCCGTCAGCCAGGCGGCGATAAAAACAGCTTTCACGACCGGTATGGCAGGCAATACCGCCTTCTTGTTCAACTTTAAGCAGGATAACATCTTCATCGCAGTCCAGAAATAGACCGATCACTTTCTGCCTGTTTCCAGACTCCTCGCCTTTGCGCCACAATCTTCCGCGCGATCTTGACCAGTAAACCGCATAGCCTTCGGCAACCGTTAAAGCTAATGACTCGCGGTTCATCCAGGCGAACATCAACACGGTTCCGGTTTCCGCCTGCTGCGCGATAACCGGCACCAAACCGTCCTCGGTCCAGCGAATTTCGTCCAGCCACGATGCGCTCACAGGCGCACCTCTATGCCGCGTGCCGCCATATGCTGTTTGGCCTGCTCAATGGTGTATTCGGCAAAATGAAAAATGCTGGCGGCCAGCACCGCATCGGCTTTGCCTTCAATAATGCCGTCCGCCAGATGATCCAGATTACCGACGCCGCCGGATGCAATCACCGGCACCGTTACCGCCTCGCTAATGGCACGGGTTAACGGCAAATCAAAGCCCTCGCGGGTTCCGTCCCTGTCCATGCTGGTCAGCAGGATTTCCCCCGCGCCGTAGTCGACCATTCTTTTTGCCCAGGCTATCGCATCAATGCCTGTTGCCTTGCGGCCGCCGTGAGTGAAAATCTCCCACCGGCTGGGTTCGCCAGGCAGGCTGACTTTTTTAGCGTCTATAGCCACCACAATGCATTGCGAACCGAAACGCTCCGCCGCCTCGCGAACAAATTCAGGATTTGAAACCGCCGCACTGTTAATGCCGACTTTATCGGCACCCGCATTCAGCATACGGCGAATGTCTTCCAATGTCCTGATGCCGCCGCCTACCGTCAGCGGAATAAAAACCTCACTGGCCACCTGCTCAACGACATGGGCAATAGTGTCCCGGTTATCATGGGTTGCGGTAATATCCAAAAAAGTGATTTCATCAGCGCCTTCCCGGTCATAGCGTCTGGCGATTTCCACAGGATCGCCGGCATCCCGAATATCGACAAACTTCACGCCTTTGACAACGCGGCCGTTATCGACATCCAGACAGGGAATAATGCGTTTAGCCAAGCTCATGATTAATGGAATGATTCCGCTAATTTTTCGGCTTCTGCAAAATCCAGCGTGCCTTCATAAATCGCCCTGCCGGTAATAGCACCCATGATACCTTCATGAGCAACCGCGCCCAAGGCTCGGATGTCATCCATATTGGTGATGCCGCCGGAAGCAATAACAGGGATGCGAATCGCGCGCGCCAATTTCGCTGTCGCCTCGACATTGACGCCGGACATCATGCCGTCTCTGGAAATGTCTGTGTAGATAATCGCCTCTACGCCGTCTTCTTCAAATTGCTGGGCTAAGTCAATCACGTCATGCCTGGACAGCTTCGACCAGCCATCAATGGCAACCTTGCCGTCTTTTGCATCCAGCCCGACAATAATATGACGCGGATATTCCAGCGCCATGTCCCTGACAAAATGGGGCTCATTGACCGCCTTGGTGCCGATAATAACGTATTCAACACCCGCATTCAGGTAAGCCTGAATGGTATCTTCATCCCGGATTCCTCCGCCAATCTGCACAGGCACATTGGGATAAGCTTCGACAATGGCATGAATTACGTCGGCATTTCTCGGTTTTCCGGCAAACGCGCCATCCAGATCGACCAAATGAATCCTTTTAGCGCCGGCAGCAACCCACTTGCCTGCTACAGCGACAGGGTCATCGGAAAAAATCGTGTTATCGTCCATTCGTCCCTGGCGCAAGCGGACACACTTTCCTTCTTTTAAATCGATAGCGGGTATTAACAGCATAAACAATGAGTCCTCAATAGCGTGTAATCAGTCAATAGTAACTAAACTTGTCCATCCCAATGCAAAAAATTCTTGAGCAGCTGCAAACCGACTGCCTGACTTTTTTCAGGGTGAAATTGTACGGCAAAAACATTGTCTTGAGCCAAAGCGCACGCAAATGCATCCGGGTATTGTGTAGTCGCCGCCGTCACGGCCGCATCATCAGGCTGCGCATAGTAACTGTGCACAAAATAAAAACGGCTGTCTTGTGGAATATCTTTCCATAGCGGATGTTGCTGAGCCTGATGGACTTGATTCCAGCCCATGTGAGGAATTTTGAGGATATTTCCAGCGCTATCTTTTAAAGATTCCGGAAAACGCACGACGTGTCCTGCAAAAACGTTCAGGCATTCCGTGCCGCCGTTTTCTTCACTGTCCGTCAATAAAGCCTGCATTCCCAGGCAAATGCCCAGCAAAGGTTTGGTTTTGGCAACCTGCAGGATAACGGCAGACAGGCCCGATTGATTGAGCGCCTGCATGCAATCCCTTATCGCGCCGACTCCGGGAAAAACCACCCGGTCGGCGCGCAGGATCGTATCGGCATCGGAAACACAAACAACATCCACTTCCGGAGCAGCATGTTGCAGAGCTTTTACAATGGAATGCAGATTACCCATTCCGTAATCAATAACAGCAACAGAGGACATAAGCGTTATAGAGTGCGTTAGAGACTGCCTTTAGTTGACGGCATCATGCCTGCCATTCTCGGATCGGCTGTGACAGCCATGCGCATTGCACGGCCCATCGCCTTAAAAATGGTTTCGGCTATATGATGGGCATTGGTGCCCTTCAAATTATCGATATGCACGGTGACGCCTGCGTGGTTAACAAACCCCTGAAAAAACTCGCGGAATAAATCAACATCAAAACTGCCGATCATGGCTTTCGGGAATTTGACTTCATAAAACAAGCCGGGGCGGCCGGAAAAATCAATCGCAACCCTGGACAACGCTTCGTCCAAAGGCACATAGGCATGCCCGTAACGAAAAATACCTTTTTTGTCGCCCATTGCCTTGGCGAACGCCTGCCCCAGGGTAATACCAAGATCTTCTACCGTATGGTGATCATCAATGTCCAAATCGCCTTTGGCCGTAATTTCCATATCAATCAGGCCATGCCTGGCAATCTGATCGAGCATGTGCTCAAGAAAAGGCACGCCGGTTGAAAACGAGGATTTACCCGACCCATCCAGATTAATTTTGATTTTGATTTGAGTTTCAAGCGTATTTCGCTCTACTTCGGCAGTACGTTGATCCATATTTGCATCATCTGTATTTGGAAACAAACGGCATTCTACTATGACATGCAAGATTTTGCAGTGATTGTTATTCATTGCAAATCCGGTGATGCTGCTATTTTTAAAATATCGAGGTTGATAAGCGACAAGATTAAAGCCCGCCAGCGTTGGCGCTACTCACAAAGCCCCGCCTGTGTGAGCATAGGCCTACATTAACTAAGCTTTAACCGGCTTCTTTTATTGTTTTTTTCTGAGACAATAACTCCGTCGCCAAACAGGAAATGGATTTTAAGGATTTTTCAACAGGACGTTGCCAAGGATTGGACAAGCTAACCAAGCGGGCGATCTCAGCCCCAGAGTACGATGTACCCTGGGGCTTTTTTATCTGCGACAAAAACTTATCCCTTTGACGCTCTTTTACGCTCATTTTCAGTCAACAATTTTTTGCGTAAGCGTATCGATTTTGGGGTGACCTCAACCAATTCATCTTCGGCAATAAATTCCAGCGCCTGTTCCAAGGTCATTTTCTGGATTCTGGCCAGCACCAAACTTTCATCCGTACCCGATGCGCGAACGTTAGTCAGTGGTTTTGGTTTAGTCGGGTTAACCGTCAAATCATTAGTGCGCGAATGCAGACCAACCAACATGCCTTCATAAACTTCATCACCATTAACCAGCAGCAAATCACCGCGTTCCTGTAGCGGATGCAATGAATAAGTGACAGCTTTACCCGCGACCATTGAAATCATTACGCCGCGCTGACGACTGCCCACTTCACCCGCTTTCATTGGGCCATAATGGTCAAATACATGGTACAGCAGACCAGAACCGGAGGTGGCGGTCATAAATTCGGTTTGGAACCCAATCAAGCCACGCGACGGCATCATGTATTCCAAGCGAATACGGCCTTTACCATCAGGAACCATATTGGTCAAATCACCTTTGCGCTCGCCCAGCTTTTCCATGATAGTACCCTGGTGGATTTCTTCCACTTCAATGGTGACCATTTCAAACGGCTCGCATTTTTTGCCATCAATTTCCTTGATAATAACTTCTGGACGGGATACGCCCAGCTCGAAGCCTTCGCGACGCATGTTTTCAATCAATACCGATAGATGCAGCTCGCCACGGCCTGATACTTTGAACTTATCCGGGTCTCCAGTATCTTCAACCTTTAAGGCAACGTTATGTTGCAATTCCTTATCCAGTCTGTCGCGTATTTGCCGTGTGGTAACAAACTTGCCTTCGCGTCCTGCAAACGGTGAGTTGTTAACCTGAAAAGTCATAGTCACGGTAGGTTCATCGACTGTTAACGGGGTCATCGCTTCTACCGCATCGGGGTGGCAGATGGTGTCTGATATTTCCAGTTTTTCGATACCGGCAAAAGCAATGATGTCTCCCGCACGCGCTTCCTGAACCTCAACGCGATCCAGTCCATGAAAACCATAGACCTGCAGCATGCGGCCTTTACGCTCGACACCTTCCCTGTTAACGATAACCAGCGGCATATTGGGCTTGATCGTGCCGCGCTGAATGCGGCCCACGCCGATAACACCAGTATAAGTATTATAATCCAGGCTGGTGACCTGCATTTGGAAAGGGCCATCTATATCAACCGGCGGCGGACTTACTTTTTCGATAATTGTTTCAAACAAAGGAGTCATGTCGCCGCCTGTTACGCTGTGATCCAAACCGGCGTAGCCATTGATTGCTGACGCATAAACAATGGGAAAATCCAGTTGTTCGTCAGTAGCGCCCAAGCGGTCAAACAAATCAAAAGTTTGATCCACAACCCAGTCAGGACGAGCGCCCGGACGGTCAATTTTATTGATGACAACGATAGGTTTCAAACCCAAGGCAAAGGCCTTTTGCGTTACAAAACGCGTTTGCGGCATTGGCCCGTCAACGGCATCAACCAACAGCAATACGGAATCAACCATCGATAATACCCGCTCCACTTCGCCGCCAAAGTCGGCATGGCCCGGTGTGTCAACGATATTGATATGGTAGCCGTTCCAGTCAAGCGCGGTATTTTTGGCCAGGATGGTGATGCCACGCTCCTTTTCAATGTCATTAGAGTCCATGATCCGCTCAGTCACTTTTGTATGCGCCGCAAAAGTACCTGATTGTTGTAGCAGCTTATCAACCAAAGTCGTTTTACCATGGTCAACGTGCGCAATGATTGCAATGTTTCTTAATTTTTCGATCACTTTTTAGTTACTCTAATGTTTATATGAACAGATATACCAGATTACATGAGTGACCTGGTTAAAAATTGCAGGGGGAAGAAAGGACGGCGACATTGCCATCATGACTGCGGTTTAGATTTTGTTGGACGCACCCGGCTTAGTCCAACTATATGTATGATTAACTCTGCTCCCAAGGCAGGCCATGAAAGCGCCAGCCGCCAAGATTGCCCCGATGCTTGTTCTCATCCAGGGCGCCTTCAAAACCATCAACAATATTAACCAGATGCTTGTAACCTGCATCTTCAAGTACTTTAGCCGCATCCAACGAACGTTGTCCACTACGGCAAAGCAATAAAACCGGCGCACTACTATCAGGTGCAACCTTTTTAACTTCGGCAACAAATTGCGGATTAACCTGCCAATCAGGCGATTCCTTCCAGGGAATATGAATAGCACCTGGAGGATGTCCGACAAATGAATGCTCGACTTTTGTTCTTACATCCACCAATACCACCTCAGAATTGTTTTTTAACAAATCCCAGGCTTGTTGTGGATCTAAATTTTCTATCATCGTGTAACCAACATGTGTGTTCTGGCCGCCAATCCTGACCTCGTTCTCAAACCCTGACCTTGATTGCTACCAGCAATTTTCTTTATAAAACAGCAATCCGCCCATTTTAAGTCCGCCTATTATCGCATCCCTCAAGCTGCGGTCAAGCAATCGACTGATGACAACGCCATCAAAACAGAGTTTCATATAATCAAGCAGTTGCTGTCATGCCGGCAAAGCCTCTATTATTCCGCCGCCGGCAGACTCACCCGATGCTCCAGCCATTCCTGCAGAAAATCCATAAAACCTCTAACCTTAGCCGACAAATATTTCCGATGCGGATATACCGCATGAACATCCAGGGGCGGCGAGGTGTAATTTTCCAGAACGACTTTCAGTTTACCCTTTTCAATATCCCTGCCCACAATGTAAGTCGGCAGCATCACCAGCCCCAAACCGTTAATTGCGGCTATGCGTATCGGATCGGCAACATTTGCCTGCATCCGCCCTGAAACCGTTATCCCTGTATATCCTGCCTCGCCCTTAAACAGCCATTTATTCCTCGGCGCGATAGCCCAATTAACCAGGCAGCTGTGATCTTCCAAATCTTCCGGCGTCTGGGGAATACCATGTTGCGCAAAATATTCCGGCGATCCGCAAACAACCAGCGACGAACTGGCTAATTTCCGTGCAAACATGCTGGTATCATCCAAAGCACCCAAAGAAATAGCAACATCAATCCCCTCATCGATCAAATCACCGGGGCTGCTCTGTAAAATCATCTCGACAGTTAAATCGGGATGTATTTTCAGAAACTCAGCCACAGCACGAGAGATATGCGTCGCACCGATGACCGGCGGCGCACTGATTCTTAAAACCCCCCTGGGTTCAGTCTGCAAATGCGTTATAGCCGCTTCCATCTCCTCGACCTCAAGCAACACTTGCTGACATCGTTCCAGATAGGATGCGCCCACATCTGTCAGACTTAAACTGCGGGTAGTCCTGTTGAATAACCGCGTCCCCAATGTGCCCTCAAGCTGCATAATATGCTTGGTTGCCATTGCCCTGGAAATATCCAGATCGCGCGCGCCGCCTGCAAAGCTTCCGGCCTTTGCCACGCGAACAAACACGTTCATGCTGGTTAATTTATCCACCTACATCTCTCTGAAAAATGATTGCTTAAATAAAAATGTGATTAAGTTAACAAAAATGTTGACATTATCAATTATTTCTTACCTAGAAACAATCCATTTATTATATACTACATTGTATACGATAAATATCTCTGTATAGTACGTATCAACATCTCGACAGCAAACCCTGCCGAACAGTATTTAAACTGCATAAAGATTTCAAAACACGTTACAGGACATAAACAATGAACGACTTCAACAAAGATATTTTTATTGGCTTAATGTTTATTGCCGGCATCTGGAGCTTTATTTCCGGCCAATTTATTTTCTCAACCGTATTATTTGCTGGCGCCGCTATTTACAGCAACATGGTAATGAGAGCGAAGCTGAACAGCTAGGCTCGATGATTTAACTACCTCCTGGTATGTACCTACAAGCAGAACCTCCTCTTTTTATTATCCTGCTTGACTTCACCTCCCTTTGCTACGAAGCATTGGGAGGTTTTTTTTGCCTACAAGGATGTAGGCAAGGAGCGTGAGCAGGAGCGGAAGCTTTGCCTACAAGGACAGATATTTGCTCCTGCAATATCTGCATTCACCACACATCCATGTGGATTATGTAGATAAGGAGCGATTATCGAGGGAACGGGGCATTGCCTTTAACCCACTCATCTATTCGCAAACTTCTTATCTTCCTTCCACAACAAATCTCCAATTTCACACTGCGGCACGAAACCGGAAACAGCCTCCATCAAAATACTTCTAACCCGCTCAAAATCATCATTTCTTGTTGCCAGCTCTAATGCCGCCAGCATTTTTTCCAGATCAGCCCAAGAAATAACATGCTCTTGGGCCCGCATAATTCTTGCGTGACTGGTTTCTGAAACATTATCGCCGATCAAAAGCTCCTCATACAGCTTCTCTCCCGGCCTCAAACCCGTAAAGCTAATCTCGATCTCACCCGCAGGATGATCTTCATCTTTTATTTCCAGGCCGCTCAAGTGAATCATTCTTTTTGCTAGATCAAAAATGCGAATAGGCTCGCCCATATCCAGCACAAACACATCGCCGCCCTGACCCATTGCGCCTGCCTGAATAACCAACTGTGATGCTTCAGGTATTGTCATAAAATAGCGAATAATTCTTTCATCGGTAACCGTTACCGGCCCGCCTCTGGCGATCTGTTCTCTGAACAACGGCACCACGGACCCGGAAGAACCCAATACATTACCAAACCTCACCATGGTGAAACGGGTTCGATGTTTATTTTCGGCATCCAGACTTAACGCTTGCAAAATTAACTCAGCAAACCGCTTGGTCGCCCCCATGGTATTAGTCGGCCTGACGGCCTTATCCGTTGAAATGAGCACAAAGGTTTCAACTTTTGCTTTTATCGCAGCCTTTGCGGCATTCAATGTTCCAAAAATATTATTCCAGATCGCCTCGCCCGGATTTTTCTCTACCATCGGCACGTGCTTATAAGCTGCTGCGTGGTAGATTGTTTGCACATTAAACGTTTTGCATATCTTTTCGATACGATCGGTGTTCGTAACAGACCCCAATACGGAAATAATCTCTATTTCCTTAGCACCTTTTATTTTGGTTAATAGATGATTCAGCTCCTTTTCTATAACATAAAGCGCGAACTCACATAATTCAAATAAAATAAGCGACGTTGGCTGCAACAAAATGATCTGCCGACAAAGTTCTGAGCCAATAGAACCGCCAGCCCCAGTCACCATCACCACTTTTCCGGCAATATTAGCATGAAGAAGAGATTGATTAGGCGCTACCGGGTCACGCCCCAAGAGATCAGCAATATCAACTTCCTGTAATACATCAAAAGTGACCTTGCCTTGAGCGATATCCGACACCCCTGGTATAGACCTAACATGGACAGAGTAGGGTTCTAACAAACGGATAATTTCATTTCTGCGCGCTCGACTGGCTGAAGGAACAGCCAGCAGAATATCTGAAACCTGATGTCTTTCTATCAAATAGCTCAAAGAACTGAGCGGATAAATCCGTAGCCCGTTAACCTTTCGTTTATGTAACAACTCATCATCATCGATAAAAGCAACCGGCTTGAATTCACGCCCATGCTCCAGCGCGGAAACCAGCTGCACCCCAGCACTGCCGGCACCATAAATCACTACATTTTTCTTGCCATAATCTTTTGCGCCTCTGCCACCGCCTAAGCGCGAATAAATATCTCCCAACCACCAACGCGCAAAAAAACGACTACTACCAACCAGCAGCATCATATTCAGCCAATTTAGCGGAGACACTGTCCGGGGAATGTCTTTGATACCTGATTCATACAAGATAAACGCAAAAACCAGTGCATAAAGCGTAGTCGCCTGAATAATTGTCCATAGAGCCCTGATCTCTATGTAACGAATAATCGCGCGATACAATCCCAATTTAACAAAAATAGGCACCGCGAGAACAGGCGCGGCAGCGAATAGATACCACTCATCGCCTCTAGGGATATACAGTACTCCCAGACGCAAAGAAAAAGACGCCCAAAGGGCAAACACGGCAAAAAATACATCAGCACTAATTAGAATAAACGCCTTCTTCTGCCGTGAAAGGCCAATGAACCAATGCGCTAGTCGTGATCTCATGAATTGTCCCTGTTTTTGTTTTTCTATCGCAACTTTCATTAATAACTGATTTCATTATACTCGATTCAACAATTACACTTAAGCTATCTGTTTTGCGCCTGTCGATCACCAGCCTTGTAACGATACGCCAATAAAAATAACGGCAAGTACGCCACCATGACACCCAAAATACCGTCCAATTTCTCCAATGCAACCAAACCTGCAACAGGCATCAACCAAAAAACATTAATGGCACCGATTGCCAATGTGATGGGGCGATGAGCGCCAAAAATACGGGATGCATATTGATATGCATGACTGCGATGCGCTTCATAAAACCTCTCTCCGCGCAGCACACGGCGACACAAGGTAGTGGTTGCATCAACAATAAACACACCCAACAGAATCAGCCAAACCCATATTAACTGTGGTGCAATCCGCGCCGCTTGCACCGAAAGCAGTGCCAGCATAATACCTAAAAATCCGCTACCCGCGTCCCCCATAAAAATACGCGCAGGGGGAAAATTCCACACAAGAAATCCCGAAACGGCTGTAGCCAGCAAAGCAGGCAGCACCCAAGCTGTTGAATCCGGCGCAACGAGCCATACCATTAAAGCGCCGCCACAACAGGCCGTAATCGCTTCAATGCTTGCAAGGCCATCAATACCATCCATAAAATTGTAAAGATTAAGCAGCCAGACTATATAAACCGCCGCAAACAGGTAGCCAAACCACCCTAAATCCAGCAAATATCCAAAAACCGTAAACGAAGGAAAACCACCCAGCCAATAAAGTCCCCAAGCCGCTGCACTAAAATGTACCAATAAGCGCCAGCGTGCAGCGATATGCCCATGATCATCCAGAAAACCGGTTACCGCAACAGCGCATCCTGCTCCCCACAAGGCCAATAGCACGTGGCTAGAAAGCAGACCAAGCCAATTCAGGACAGGCAAAATAGCCAGAAACACCATAACAATGGCGACACCGCCGCCGCGAGGCGTTGGCACTGAGTGAGAACTTCGCTCATTAGGAATATCAATTAAGCTCTTTGCTAAGGCATACCGACGCAAAAAGCCGGTGAGCACCCAAGATGCAACACCGGCCAGCAAAAGAAACCACCAAACCATTAAAACTCCATATTAAGCTGTCGTATCGACAAAACATCTTTATTATTTTTCAGCAATCTCAAATAAGTATTCCCCATACGCCGTTTTAGCCAGCGCTTCGGCACTTTTTATTAACGCCTGCCGGGTTAGCCAGCCTTGATTGAAACCAATTTCTTCCAGGCAGGCGATTTTAAAGCCCTGTCGGTGTTCGACGGTTTGTACAAACTGGCCGGCTTCGATAAGGCTGTCATGGGTGCCGGTATCCAGCCAGGCAAAGCCACGCCCAAGAATTTCTACATTGAGGTTTTGGTTTTGGAGATAAGCATTATTAACTTCGGTTATTTCCAATTCACCGCGCCCTGAAGGCTTGATTTTCTTGGCGATCTCAACGACTTGGCTATCGTAAAAATAAAGACCCGTTACTGCATAACTTGAGCGGGGACGGAGAGGTTTTTCTTCGATGGATATGGCTTTATTGTTTTCATCAATCTCAACCACACCAAACCGCTGCGCATCTTTGACTTTGTAACCAAAAATGGTTGCGCCTTGGTTACAGTTTAGGGCGCGCTTTAAGCTGGCGGTGAATCCTTGCCCAAAAAAAATGTTATCCCCCAAAACCAGACAAGTATTGCTATCGCCGATAAACTCCTCGCCGATGAGAAAAGCCTGGGCAAGTCCTTCCGGCCTGGGTTGCACAGCATATTGAAGCTGTATGCCGAAGTCCGCGCCATCACCGAGCAGGTTTTTGAAATTTATCTGATCTTCCGGTGTGGTGATGATCAGTATTTCCCGTATTCCGGCCAGCATGAGGACTGACAGCGGATAATAGATCATGGGTTTATCGTAGACCGGCAACAGCTGTTTAGAGACCGCCTTGGTAATGGGATGCAACCTTGTGCCTGCGCCGCCCGCCAGAATGATTCCTTTCCAGTTCATAATGTTTCTCCAAGCCCCAGTCTTTCCCGGCGATAACTGCCATCCTGAATATGACGACACCAGTCAAGATTATTAAGATACCACTGAACGGTTTTTTTCATGCCTGTCTCAAAGGTTTCTTTAGGCGTCCATCCTAAATGCTTGGCAATTTTTGTAGCATCGATGGCGTAACGAAGATCATGCCCCGGCCGGTCTTTAACATAGGTTATCAGCTCCTGATAATTGCTGATCCCGGCAGGCTTATCCGGCTGAAGCTCATCCAGTATGCTGCAAAGGGTTTGCACAACGGCAAGATTGGTTTTTTCGTTGTGCCCGCCGATGTTGTAAGTCTCTCCAATCTTTCCTTTTTCCAGCACTGCCAGCAGCGCTCTGGCATGATCATCGACATACAGCCAATCCCTGATCTGCTGGCCATTGCCGTAAACCGGCAAGGGCTTACCTTCCAGCGCATTAAGTATAACAACCGGGATTAATTTTTCCGGAAACTGATAAGGTCCGTAGTTATTGGAGCAATTAGTGACAATAACAGGAAGACCGTAAGTGCGATGCCAGGCGCGAACGATATGATCCGAGCTTGCTTTCGAAGCGGAATAGGGTGAGCTGGGAGCATAAGGCGTCTCTTCAGTAAAAAGAGCATCATCGATTAGATCGCCATAAACTTCATCGGTGGAAATATGATGGAAACGGAATTGTGCTTTTTTATCCTCTACCAGAGATTGCCAATAGTGTCGGGCAACCTCAACCAGCACATAAGTTCCGACGATGTTGGTTTCGATAAAAGCGGCAGGGCCGTCAATAGAACGGTCTACATGGGACTCTGCCGCAAGATGCATAATGGCATCCGGCTGATGTTGTAAAAACAGATGCTCCATTTTAGCCGCATCACAGATATCAGCCTGTTCAAAACTATAGTGGGAACTGCTCTCTACCGGCTTGAGCGACTCGAGATTGCCCGCATAGGTGAGCTTATCGACATTGATTACGCTGTGTTCTGTCTCGGTGAGCAGATAACGGATAAGAGCTGAGCCTATAAATCCGGCGCCGCCGGTAATTAAAATTTTCATGTGTTGTCTATTTGGTGATGAACAAAAGCAGCCATGTCTTCCATGCAAAGCTTTAAAGCCTTATCCCATGCCGGCATTTTCAAACCGAAATGCCGCTCCAAACGATCTGTTGCTAACAGAGAGTTAGCAGGGCGCTTAGCTGGCAAAGGATAATCTGTTGCAGGTATGGGGTTAATGATACGGTTTTTTAATGTTTGGTCGCCCTGTTGCCGCACAATATCGACAATCGTCTGAGCAAAACCATGCCAGGATGTTTCACCATGAGATGTTAAATGATACAAACCTGAGTTAAAAATACCCCCATGCCTTTCAATCATGGATTGCCGGATAATATGCGTAGTGACTTCTGCGATCAGTCGCGCCCAAGTTGGCGACCCAATCTGATCCGCAACAATATTCAGCTCTTCGCGTTCTGCCGCTAAGCGCAAAACGCTTTTTAAAAAGTTATGGCCTCTTGCCGCATAAACCCATGATGTCCGAAGAATCAAGTAATCCGCCCCAGCCGCCTGTATGGCTTTTTCACCATCTAATTTGCTTTGCCCGTAAACATTGACCGGATTCGGCGCATCATCTTCTGCATAAGCAGAAATCTTTGTGCCATCGAAGACATAGTCGGTTGAGTAATGAATCAGCAAGGCGCCGGTTTTTTTTGCTTCTTCTGCCAGGATCCCCGGCGCTTCCGCATTAATAAGAAATGCCAAACTTTCTTCAGTTTCCGCCTTGTCCACCGCCGTATAGGCTGCCGCATTGACAATAACATCCGCGCCATGTTTTTGAACGGTGCGGCGCAAATTATTCAAATCAGAGAGGTTAGCTTGTGCGCGGTTAGTGGTGATAACCTCTCCCAGAGGTAATAACGCTCTGACCAATTCCCATCCCACCTGACCATTGCCGCCAGTTAGCAGAATTTTCATGCAAACACCTCGGCATCTCGAAAAAACAGTCCTTGCTCATCCTTGGCAGAAAGAAGGGGGACGTGGTTTTTGGGCCAATTAATGCCAATATCAGGATCATCCCAGCGGATGCATCGCTCATGTTCAGGAGCATAGTAGTCGGTGGTTTTATATAAAAAATCCGCTTGCTCGGATAGCACTAAAAACCCATGCGCGAAGCCCGGCGGCACCCAGAACTGCCGGTGATTTTCACCACTCAACTCGACACCAAACCAACGGCCAAATGTGGCCGACGATTTTCGTAAATCGACAGCCACATCAAAAACGCATCCGGCTATGACCCGAACCAGCTTTCCTTGCGGTTGTTTTATCTGATAATGCAATCCTCTTAATACATTCTTACCGGATCGCGAATGGTTATCCTGTACGAACGTTGCTACGACGCCAGTTACATCATGAAAGGTTTGCTGATTATAACTTTCAAAAAAAAAGCCGCGTTGATCACCAAAGACTTTAGGCTCAAGAATGAGTAAATCCGGAATTGCTGTTTTGATTACCTTCATTTTCTATCTAAGCGTAAAAAGCACACTTAACTCACCTATTATTGAAAATAGGCACTATTCTATCAACTTGGCAATGGCGACTGCACCTTTTCTGTTTTCAAATAGTGGATGCTGCAATTTAGATGACCCAGCCAAAAACAAATAAAAAACCAGCAGCCCTTATTTGCGTGGGCTGCTGGTTGTCATCTAAAAAATTTACTGTTATTTATTTTTTGTCTTTCTTTGGCTCAGCATCTGCGGCATCACTTAACAAAACATCTTTTTTGATTTTTTCGACTGTTTTATTGCCAATGCCGGACACGTTGGCCAAATCTTCTGCTGATTTAAATGCGCCTTTTTCTGCCCTGTATTTAACAATAGCTTCGGCTTTTTTCATGCCGATGCCCGACAAAGCTTCCGACAGAGTTTTCGCATCAGCCGTATTAACGTTTACAGGTGAGGCAATAACATTGAACGCACAAAGAGATAACAAAACTATTAACTTTTTCATGTATTTTCCTTTAAAAATAGTGAATCAATTATGAATAGCCTTGTTATCGCCAACCAAGCCAAACTCTTTTTGGCTATTCGCCAAGAAGTGTAAAGATTTGTTTTATAGATACAATCCTAACGTCAAACATTATTCCATTTTTAAGAACTCCGTCTCAAATAAAGAGGCTTTCTTCGCTATTTCAAGCAGTTAACGGCCTATCGCGTAATACTCCAGTCCGCTGCGCTTAACCATATTCGGCTCGTACATATTGCGGCCATCAAAAATCACTTTATCCCTCAGTTGTTGGCCCAGCGCATCAAAATCAGGACTACGAAATTGCTTCCATTCCGTAACAATCACCAAGGCATCGGCTTGCTTTAAAGCCTCCTTAGGCGAGTCGCAATAGCTCAAACCCTGTTTGTTGCCATAAAGTCGCTGCGCCTCCTCCTTCGCCTCAGGATCATAGGCTCGAACCATTGCGCCTGCTTCAATCAACGCTTCCAGTAACACCCTGCTTGGCGCATCGCGCATGTCATCGGTATTGGGTTTAAACGCCAATCCCCACAAGGCAAACACCTTGCCCGTCAAAGCGCCCTGATAGTGCTTGTTAATCTTTTCAAACAACCGGTTCTTTTGACGATTATTGACATTCTCCACCGCATTGAGCAATTCCGCGTGATAGCCGATTTCCTTTGCCGTTCTTTCCAGCGCTTTTACATCTTTTGGGAAACAGGAGCCGCCATAGCCGCAGCCGGGATAAATAAAGCTATAGCCAATACGGCTATCAGAGCCTATCCCCTGCCTGACATGCTCAATATCCGCGCCCAAATGCTCGGCCAGATTCGCCAATTCATTCATAAAACTGATTTTAGTTGCCAGCATGGCGTTCGCCGCGTACTTGGTCAATTCAGCCGAACGTATATCCATTGCGATAATGCGCTCATGGCTACGATTAAACGGCGAATACAGCGCCTTAAGCAATTCCGCAGTCCTGGGATTGTCCGTACCAATGATGATACGATCCGGCTTCATGAAATCATCCAGAGCCGCGCCTTCTTTCAAGAACTCAGGATTTGAAACCACATCAAATTCCAGCGCTTTGCCGCGAACCGTTAATATCTGCTGCATGACCGCTTTAACCTTATCTGCCGTGCCCACAGGGACTGTCGACTTGTCGATAACGACCCGGTAGTCTTCCATATTCTCGGCAATGCTCTTAGCAACTGCCAATACATACTGCAAATCCGCTGAGCCATCTTCATCCGGCGGAGTGCCAACGGCTATAAACTGGAACAAGCCATGATCTACAGCCTCTTTAACATCAGCAGTAAATCTTAATCGGCCTGCCGATTGATTTTCCTTCACCATGGCTTCCAGTCCCGGCTCATAAATAGGGATAATTCCTTGTTGCAGCTTGCCGATTTTAGCTTCATCAATATCCATACAAATAACATCATTGCCGACTTCCGCAAGACATGTGCCTGTAACCAGCCCCACATAACCACTGCCAAATACTGTAATTTTCATTTTTTCAACTTTAATTATTTATTAAAAATTTAACGCTGCCGCCGTAATTAATGATCGCTTGTTACCTTTACAAACATTAGCCTATTATAGCTGCCAAGTTTTTCAAATTGCTTACAATCGTTTAATGCAAAAAAACACTGGCTCCAATAAGCAACTTTTTAGCCGATTCCCTGCTCCCGATATCGAGCAGATTGAACGGGCGCTGGCCATTGTGTCGCAAATTCCCGAAGATACTCACTATTATCGCCCAAAAGGAATCGATGTCGCGGTTATTTTAGTCGATTTTAATATCGACTTGAAAACCATCCTGGCGGCAATATTAAGCGACCCCCGCTTGGAGCATTTAAACCCAAAACCCGATATTGAGCGCCAGTTTGGCAAAACCGTTGCGGCGCTGGTCAAGGATGTTAACTGGCTGAACAAGATAAACGTTTATACGCCCGAAATGACTAGCCAGCCAAATCAGGCGGAAACGTTGCGCCGTATGCTGTTGTCTATGACGCAGGATGTACGCGCTGTCTTGATAAAACTGGCTTACCGTGTTCAGCGCTTGCGTAATCTGCCCAAAGAATCTTATGAAGTGCGGCACTTCATTTCACAGGAAACGCTGGATATTTATGCGCCGATCGCCAACCGCCTCGGTATACACCAGCTAAAGTGGGAACTGGAAGACATGGCGTTCCGCTATCTGGAACCGCAAATTTACCGCCGTGTTGCCAAATCCCTGTCCGATAACCGGGGGCAACGGGAAAACTGCATCAATAATTTTATTGCCCTGCTGCAAAAAACACTCGCCGAAGAAAACATTACTGCGCAGATTTATGGCCGCCCCAAACATATCTATAGTATCTGGAAAAAGATGCAGCGCAAACAACTGGGCATAGAAGAACTTTATGACCTGCTGGCCGTGCGCGTTATTGTCGACAACCTGTCCAGCTGCTACACCGTTTTAGGCATTGTTCACAGCCTTTGGCAAACCATTCCCAAAGAATTCGACGATTACATCGCCAACCCCAAGGACAACGGCTACCAGTCGCTGCATACCGTTATCCTGGATCCGCAAGGCAACCGCATCGAGGTGCAAATCCGCACCCGCGACATGCACGACTTTGCCGAACTCGGCGTTGCCGCGCACTGGTCTTACAAGGAAGGCGGACGACAAAATGCCGCCATAGAACGAAGTATTGCCTCTCTGCGCAAGCTGCTGGAAGAAAAAGGCAACGACGACTCGCTGGTCGAAGACTTCCATAGCGAACTGTTTTTCGATAGCGTCTATGTGTTGACGCCGGCCGGCAAACTGATTGAACTGATTAAAGGCGCAACCCCTCTGGATTTCGCTTATGCCATTCATACCGAAATAGGCCATCGCTGCCGGGGCGCCAAAGTCAACGGCCGCATTATGCCGCTGACCTATGCCTTAAAATCCGGCGAACAGGTGGAAATCTTAACGGTAAAGGACGGCGGGCCAAATCACAACTGGATTGATCCTAACCTGGGCTATTTAAAATCGTCGTCTGCTGTCAGCAAAGTCAAAAGCTGGTTTAAAAATCAGAAACAAGCCCAGAATATTGCGCTGGGTAAAACCATCCTGGATAAAGAAACGCAAAGATTGGGCCTAAAAACCGTCAATTTAAACGAGTTGGCCAAACACTTTAAGTACGCTGACAACAATCACTTGTTCGAAGCCATAGGCCGCAGTGATATTAGCACCCGACAGCTTGCGGCATTTTTCAAGATACCCGAGCTGGAAGCCCCGACAGCAAAAATCAAGCCGAAAAAGCCATTAGCCAAATCCGTTGTTTCTGTAGACGGCATTGATAATGTCCTCACCTCTTTTGCCCACTGCTGCACGCCTGTTCAGGGCGATGACATCATTGGCTATATTTCCCACAACAAAGGCATTACCGTCCATCGCCAGGACTGTGAAAACATCCTGCATCTTGACCCTGAAAAACAGGATCACCTTATTCCAGTGAGCTGGGGCGCACAAAAATCAAGCTATGCAGTGCCGATTGTTATCGAGGCGTCAAGCGCTAAAAATTTGTTACCTAGCGTCACCCAAATTTTAACCCAAGCCAAAATTCACATTTCCGACGCATCACTGAGCACCCATCCCGATTTTTCAGCGGATCTTAATTTGACCATTCAAATTGAAAATACCAGTCAATTAAGCCAAATTCTTAGTAAAATAAATTGTTTGCCTAATATCATTGATGTTAAGCGTAAAGCATGAAAAGACACCCTGCTTGCAGAGACCTTGTAATACAGTATCTCTATCTTTTCGCCTTGTACCTTTGACCTTGCACCTAATTTTATGTCCCAACAAATGCAACAACGCCTGATTCTGGTTGACGGTTCATCCTTTTTATTCCGTGCTTACCATGCCATCCCGCCGCTGACCAACGCTAATGGCGAACCCACCAATGCTGTTTACGGCGTCAGCAATATGCTGCGCAAGCTCATCGCCGACTATCATAGCGATTACATCAGCGTTGTTTTTGATGCGCCGGGCAAAACCTTTCGCAATGATCTTTATGACCAATACAAAGCCCATAGGCCGCCCATGCCCGATGATTTGCGCGTACAAATTGAGCCCTTGCACAATCTGATCCGCGCCATGGGTTTGCCTTTGATTATGGAACCCGGCGTGGAAGCCGATGATGTGCTGGGAGCGCTGGCCCAGCACGCCGAACAACAGGGCTATGACGTTATTATCTCCACCGGCGACAAGGATATGGCGCAACTGGTCAACGAGCACATTATCCTGGAAAACACCATGTCGAACAGCCGCCTGGATATCCAGGGCGTTATCGACAAATTCGGCGTCAGGCCGGACCAGATCATTGATTATCTGGCCTTGATCGGCGATACCGTCGACAACATTCCCGGCGTGCCCAAAGTCGGCCCGAAAACGGCGGCAAAATGGCTGGAACAGTATGAAACCTTGGAAAACCTGATCGCACACGCCAATGAAATCGGCGGCAAAATCGGCGAAAACCTGCGCGCCAGTCTGGATCAACTGCCTCTATCCAAACAGCTCACCACCATCAAATGCGACCTTGATTTGCCCTACGACATGGAAGACCTGAAACAGCGCCCCATGGACAAGGCGGAACTGAGGAACTTATTGGCCGACCTGGGCTTTTCGTCCTGGCTGAAAACACTGGATACTCCTTCGACTACACCCGGCTCCGCCCCTGTTGAAGCTGCACCGGCACAAATCGAAGACAAACCCACCAATATTGACTCCAGTTATGAAACCGTATTAACCGAGCAACAATTTGATCACTGGCTTGAACAGCTTAATAAGGCCGGGCTGTTTGCCTTCGACACCGAAACCACCAGCCTGGATTACAGCAAGGCACAGATAGTCGGCGTGTCCTTTGCGGTAACGCCGGGCAAAGCCGCCTACGTGCCTTTGGCCCATGACTACCCCGGCGTACCGCAGCAGCTAAACCGCTCTGAAATACTGGAAAAACTGCGCCCTCTGCTGGAAAATCCGCACAAACCCAAGCTCGGGCAGAACCTGAAATACGACATGCATGTGCTGGCCAATCACGGCATCGCGCTGCAAGGCATCGCGCACGACACCATGCTCGAGTCTTACGTGTTAAACAGCACTGCGACCAAACATAATATGGATGACTTGGCCAAAGAATATCTGGGCGTTGACACTATTCATTACGAAGACGTGGCCGGCAAGGGCGCAAAACAGATCGGCTTTCAGGAGGTGTCCATAGAGCAAGCCGCGCCTTACGCGGCGGAAGATGCCGACATTACCCTGCGGCTGCACCAGGTGCTGAATGCAAAACTGGCGCAGCACCCAAAACTGCTCGAGTTATATACTGAAATGGAAGTACCGCTAATCAGCGTGCTGACCCGCATTGAAAACAACGGCGTGCTGATCGACACCGCCATGCTCGCACAGCAGAGCCTTGAGCTGTCCAGCCAGATTATCTCCCTTGAGCAACACGCCCACGATCTGGCCGGACAGACATTCAACCTGGGTTCGCCCAAACAGATCCAGGATATCCTCTACGACCAGCAAAAGCTGCCTGTGTTAAAGAAAACACCTAAAGGCCAGCCTTCAACGGAGGAGTCGGTATTGCAGGAGCTGGCTCTCGATTACCCGTTGCCCAAGCTGATTCTGGAGTACCGCAGTTTAAGCAAGCTGAAATCGACTTATACCGACAAACTGCCGCAGCAGGTTGACGGGCAAACGGGCCGGATTCATACCTCGTATCATCAGGCGGTGGCCGCAACAGGCAGGCTGTCTTCATCCGATCCCAATCTGCAAAACATCCCCATCCGCAGTGAAGAAGGGCGCAAAATCCGTCAGGCGTTTATCGCCCCCGAAGGCAAAAAAATAGTCGCCGCCGATTACTCGCAAATTGAACTGCGCATCATGGCGCATTTATCCGCCGATGCAGGCCTGTTAAAAGCCTTTACCGAAGGGCAAGACGTACACCGCGCCACAGCGGCTGAAGTGTTTGGCGTAGCCCCCGATCAAGTCACCACCGATTTGCGCCGTTCCGCCAAAGCCATCAATTTCGGTCTGATTTACGGCATGTCGTCCTTTGGCCTGGCTCAGCAGCTGGGCTTGTCACGCAGCCAGGCGCAATCCTATATTGACTTGTATTTTGCCCGCTATCCGGGCGTCAAGAATTATATGGACCGCATCAGGGAGCTAGCTCGGGAACAAGGCTATGTCGAGACTATATTCGGCAGACGACTTTATTTACCAGAGATAAATTCACGCAATGCAGCGCGCCGCCAGTATGCCGAACGCACCGCCATCAATGCGCCGATGCAGGGAACCGCAGCCGACATCATTAAACGCGCCATGATTGCCGCCGACCAGTGGCTGTATCGACAAAACCCGGATGCCAAAATGATTATGCAGGTACATGACGAACTGGTATTTGAGATCGCCGAAGACCAGGTAGACAGCTGCACTGCCAACATCAGAACCATCATGTGTTCCGCTGCCGACCTCAACGTGCCGCTGATTGTTGACGTAGGTATTGGTAATAATTGGGATGAAGCTCACTGAATCGTAATCAATCTATAAATCGAATGATTTTCTCTGCTATGATTTCATTATTGATCATGATTTAAAAAACTTTTAGATGACCAGCCCGGAAAACGACAAACTTCTTGCCTTCGTTGAAAAAATGCCCGCTTTCCCTAAAAGCGTCCAGCAAGTGGTGCAATTAACTTCAAACGTCAACGCTTCGGCAAAAGAGCTCGTTCGCGTTATTGAATGCGACCCGGTCATGACGGTTAAAATCCTTAAAGCCATCAATTCATCCTTCTATGGCCTGCCAAACAAAATCACCTCAGTGCAGCGGGCAGTCGTGCATATTGGCCTTAACACCATAAAAAACCTGGCCTTGGGCGTTGCCGCAATAGGCATGCTGAACCCGAATAACAAGGCAGATTTCAATACCTCTAATTTCCTGCTGCATTCCCTGACTACCGCCGCTATCAGCAAAAAACTTGCAGAACGCTTGGGGCTGTCTCCATCGGAATGCAGCGATTGCTTTGTTGCCGGTTTATTGCATGACTTTGGTAAAGTGGTGTTCGCTGAATATATGCCTGAGGAATTTAAATTAGCGCTGGAAAAAAGCAAAACGCAGCAACTGCCGCTACACCAAACCGAGCTCGAATTTATCGGCCTCAATCATGCGCAAGTCGGCAGGATACTAGCAGAAAAATGGGGACTTTCTGATCAGCTGATTGACGCAATTGCTCACCATCATAAGCGCAACAATAGCCACAATATCCTGAGAGACTGTGTTTTTGCCGCCAATCAAATCAGCAACCACCTGCAATTTGGTGATAGTGGCAATCCCGTAATTGAAGGCTTTCCCGAATCGATTGTTGTCCGCTTCGGTTTGCCGCTAGTGCCCTTGTGTAATGCTCTGGGAAATTTAGATTCCATTAAACAGGAAGCTCAAGGGTTTATTAACTTGTAATGCTTGGTTTGTACTCGACACAGTCGAAGGACATCAATGAAATTTAAATTCTGGGGCGTTAGAGGCTCCATACCTACACCGGGACCCAGTACCGTCAAATACGGCGGCAACACCACCTGCATAGAAATCAGGACGAATGACAATGATTTAATCATTCTGGATGCAGGCACCGGCATACATGCGCTCGCCCAAAACCTGCTGAAAGAAATGCCCATCAACGCGCATATCTTTATCACCCATACTCATTGGGACCATATACAGGGCTTACCTTTTTTTATTCCCATTTTTATCCCGGCCAATCAAATCAACATCTACGGCGGGGTTGATCCGGTGACCAATGAAAGTATTCGCAGGGCTCTTTCGGTGCAGTTGCAGTACAGCTTTTTTCCCATACGGGAAGCTCAGCTTAATGCCCGCATTGAATATTCCACAATTAAGCCGGGGGACCCCCTCCATATAGGCAGCGCCAAAATCACCCCTGTTCTGCTCGATCATCCGGTGTTGAATTTCGGCTATCGGATTGATTGCGACGGGCAGTCACTTTTCTTTACCGGCGATTACGAGCCGCAACTCAACATCTATGACCCGGAAGATGATGAATATGCCGAGTTCCAGTCCTTCATTGATGAAAAATGGCAGGAAGTCATCCTGGCCATGAAAGATGTGGATGCGCTGATTGTCGACTCATCCTATACCAGTGCGGAATATGCCACTAAGCAGGGCTGGGGGCACGGCACTTATGATTCGGGAATAAAACTGGCTACCGCCGCAAAGGCAAAAAAACTGTTTTTTACCCATCATGAACCCACCCGTAGCGATGCTGAGCTTGATGCGATTTATCAGGCCGTGCTGCAAAACAATCCGGCTACCTGTTGCGAGTTATTGCTCGCTCAGGAAGGCGTTGAAATCTCGCTTTGATCCTGATCAGCAGGATTAAATAATTTATCCAGTGCTTGATGCACCTCATCAATACCGGTTTTTTTCAAGGACGAAAACAGCTGTATGGTCAGAGGAAAATTAATATCCTTAAGTTCTTTTTGCACCTGCATTAAGGTGTTTTTAGCCGCTCCGTAATTCAACTTGTCCGCCTTGGTTAACAGCACATGCAACGGCAAGCCTGTGTGCTCGCACCATTCAACCATTTGCCAGTCAAATTCCGTGAGCGGATGCCGCACATCCATCACCAGAATAATGCCGCACAGCGATTTGCGATTGGTCAAATAGCTTTCCATGAGCTCATGCCACTTTTTCTTCACGGCTACCGGTACTTTGGCATAACCATAACCCGGCAAATCAACAAACCGTTGTCGCTCATTAATTTCAAAAAAATTGAGCATTTGGGTTCTGCCGGGGGTTTTACTGATCCGGGCCAATGCGTTCTGGCGGGTCAAGGTGTTAATCGCACTCGACTTGCCTGCATTTGAACGCCCGGCAAACGCCACTTCCATGCCTTGATCCGGCGGCGTATTACTGAGGTGCGGCGAACTATTAATAAATTTTGCCTGATGATAAACTGGATTCATCGTTGTCTCGCTTAGAGTTACTATTTAGAGTAGAATTTGGCCACGATTAGCAGCCTGTCTATGTTGCATAGGCTACCATAAATGATTACGTTATTCCGAAGGGGAACCTGATGAAGAAAAAATTGCTGGCAGTTTCAATTTCTCTGGCATTAACCAGCGCTTCAAGCATTTTACATGCAGAGGGCAATATCACCGCAGGGAAAGAGAAGGCTGCATCCTGCGCCAGTTGTCACGGGGAAAACGGTAACAGCATGGTATCAACATTCCCCAAGCTTGCACAGCAACATTCTTCCTACCTGCAGAAACAGTTACACGCTTTTAAAGACGGCACCCGCAATGACCCTATGATGTCAGCCATGGCACTGCCTTTAACTGACGAAGATATGGCTGATATTTCCGCTTACTATGCCGCACAAAAGATTTCGGAAAACGCGCTGCCCGTGCTGGACTCCGCTGATGAAGACAAGGAGCCGGCAGCAGAAAAAACGCCCGGCAGCAAAGACACCATACAGACCGTAATTGCCCAAGGCAGCAACCTGTACCGCAACGGCGACCTAACCCGTGAAGTCTCCGCCTGCATCGCCTGTCACGGTTCTTCCGGCGAAGGCAACAAACCGGCTTCATTTCCGGCGTTAAAATCACAGCATGCCGATTATCTGATAAAAACGCTCAATGACTTCAAATCCGGCGCACGCAGCAATAACCCGGAAAACATCATGCACATGATTGCAAAGAAAATGACTGCTGAAGAAATAAAAGCCGTTTCATATCGCATTTCGATGATGAAATAATTTACGGCTCGTTAACACTTTTTGTATTTTGACTGGACTGCACGCTTACGGAGAACTTTAGCTCATGCTTAAAAAAATTGCTCAAACCGGTTTGTTAATCCTCTTGTTTTCCTGCTCAGCCTTATTAAAAGCGGAAACTGTCGGCTATGAAACGCTATCACCGGCACAACCGACACATAATCCTGACAAAATCGAAGTCATTGAGTTCTTCTGGTATGGCTGCCCTCATTGCTATAGCTTTGAACCTGTCCTGGAAAAATGGGTAAAAAGTCTGCCTAAAAACGTTGAATTCATCCGTCAACCCGCCGTATTCAGCGATCTCTGGGGCAAACATGCCAAAGCCTATTTCACTGCCGAAGCGTTGAACGTAGTTGATAAAGTTCATGCTGATTTTTTCGATGCCATACAAAATAAAAAGAATCTTGAGACTGAAGATCAGTTAGCTAAATTCTTTGCCGCTCACGGCGTTAATGAAACTGAATTCCATAACGCTTACAATTCATTTCTTGTCGATGCCAAAATGCGTCAGGCAACCACCATGGCAACTCGTTACGGTGTGACCGGTGTTCCCGCCATCATCATTAATGGCAAGTATAAAACGAACGGTCCTTTAGCCGGATCTCATGAAAAAATGATTGAGGTTATGAATCGCCTGATTCAGCAGGAAAGCACTGCAAAATAATACGATAGGGCAATCCACAGATTGCCCTCTCTCCATTCGATTGACAGGGGAGCATCATGGGATTTTTTAACAAGGCGACTGACAAAGACAAATGGAAAGAAAAATATTTAAACCAGCTTGAAGCAGAGGATGCCTACAAGGAAAAAGAGGAGCTGCTTTGCAAAACAATTATACGTCTATCCATCGCAACTGCCGGACTTGACCCATTACTGGATCCGCATTTACAGCGTATTCGCGATCATTTAAAAAACGGCATCGATAATCATACACTTAAAGCTGAGCTTGAAAATTTCACCAGTGCAGTCACTCATATTAAACAAGCTGCATCTCAAATACAGCCCATTGATGCCTCGTTATTATTTGATTTCCTGTTCCGGCAATATACCACCGAAACACAACAAAGCTCCCTGCACCAACTAAAGGGAAAATCCGAACAAAATAGGTTTGCTACGCCTGACCAATTGTTCACCGCCATACTTGAAGCCATTGAAGCTGAATATGCCGATAACACAATATCCGCATCAATTGAGCTCGCAAGCCATATTGATGCAAACATTGTCAGCAGACAATTATTGCTTTTACTGGAAGACATAGAAATTCCTGATGCCCTTGATCAGCAGGCGCAAACAGTAAAGCAACTATTGGCTACATCTAATCAATTACCACCTGCTCTTGCTTTTGAAACTGTTTTGGATCAGTCAGTTAACCTGCTGCTTAGAATCAAACAACACAGCCAGTCGGAACAACAGGACTTTAATAAATTCCTCTCTTATATTACCGAGCAACTGGCAGCACTGGGGCAAACGGTGAACGGGGCAAGTACAGCCGCACAAGAATCGGCTGAGAACAGAAACAAACTTGATCACTCTGTTTCTGAACAAATGAAAAAATTACAATTAAGCTCAACTAATGCGACCAAACTGGAACCTTTAAAAAAGGCCATTAGCAATCGATTAGCAAACATCGCCAAAGAAATTCAGGAGCACAACCAAAAGGAAGCTATTCAACGCCAGAAAACTCAACAACAACTGGATTATTTAACCGTTAGAATTAAAGATATAGAGTCAGAATCCTCCGATCTCAAATCAAAACTCAAAATTGCCAACACCCAGGCATTGCGTGATACGCTGACAGGTTTGCCCAATCGCAATGCCTATAACGAGCGCCTGGAATCAGAACTTGCCCGCTGGAAACGATACCATTCGCCATTAAGCCTCATAATATGGGACATCGATCATTTCAAAGACATCAATGACCGCTATGGACATAAAGCCGGCGATAAAGTGCTGCTGTTAATCGCCAAGCAATTATCGGAACATTCCCGCGAAACCGATTTTATTTCGCGCTTTGGCGGTGAAGAATTCACCATGTTATTGCCAAATACTAATGCACAATCGGCGCTAATACTGGCGGACCAGTTACGACAAACCATTGAAAAAACAGGTTTTAATGCCCGCGGTAACGCTATTGCCATCACCATTTCCTGCGGCATTACTGAATTTATCGAAGGCGACACGGATGAGACAGCATTTGATCGTGCGGACCACGCTCTTTATCAAGCAAAACAGCAAGGCCGCAACCGATGCTGCATAGGCTAGCTACCACATCAAGTCATCGGGAATTTGATAAGCGGCATAAGCATCCTCCACATCGCCTGCCTCTTTGTTCTGCTCATTAAAAACAATCACACTGGCTTCATCGCGTGATTTTATTTTTCCTGCCACTTCAGCTGAGACCACCTCATATTGTTGCCCCAGCTTTACAATAGCCAGCCGTCCTTGGGCAATTTGCTCGCGCATGGCCTCTGAAACGTACAGCCTTTTGACCTTATTGTTATCGGTAAAATTATAAGCCAACCCTTCATCGTCCCTGGGCTGCCGATTTAATTCAATCAATTGCTTAACTTGAGCGGCTATCTGCTTTTGCTCTTCCTGTTGCTTGCGCTGTTGATTAAGCTCACGGTCCCTTTCGATTTTTTCAGCCTGGGCTTTTTGGGCCAGCTCCTTAGCCTCATCAACAGTCTCCACCTTATTTTTGCGCTGTTGCTGGGTTTGTTTACGCTTATCGGACTTGACGCTTTTAGCTTGAGCAGCGCTAACCAAACCCGATCTTAGCAACTGTTCCTGCAAGGTTAACTTTTTTGAACTCATGGTGACTCATTCTAATTTGTGCAATGGACTTTATTATATCTCTATCCTTTGTCAAATCTAGCGGGTGATCACCACCTGAGGTACTTTAGGACATGCAAGCCACCCGACAAGAACCGGGCGGCATTGCAATAATGTGATGTGAATTAAATGTGATACGCCGTTTCGCCATGCTCGGAAACATCGAGACCTTCGCGTTCGACTTCTTCGCTGACCCGAAGTCCAATCAGTATATCGACGACCTTGTAGGCAATAAAAGATACCGCACCGGACCAAACGATGACTACCGCTACACCCCACGCCTGACTCATGAGTTGGCCGGACAGGCTGAATTCAGCTACGCCGTTGGCAACATAATCCCAAACGCCGGTGCCGCCGAGCGATGGATTTGCAACAATACCGGTACCCAGTGCGCCGATAATTCCACCGATACCGTGAACACCGAAAGCATCCAGGGAGTCGTCATAACCCAGCGCATTTTTCAAGCTGGTTACCGCCCAGAAACAAACTGCGCCAGCGACCAATCCTAACAAAATAGCGCCCATAGGACCTGACCAGCCGCAGGCAGGCGTAATGGCGACAAGGCCTGCAACGGCACCGGAAGCGCCGCCCAACATGCTGGGTTTGCCACGCAGCATCCATTCGGCGCCTATCCATGCGAGAGTAGCGGCGGCGCTGGCCAGTAACGTGTTTACGAAAACCAGTGCAGCAAGACCGTTGGCTTCCAGGTTGGAACCGACGTTGAATCCAAACCAGCCTACCCACAATAAAGAGGCGCCTATCATGGTCATGGTGACGCTATGCGGGGCAAGCGATTCTTTTCTGTAACCGGCGCGCTTGCCGATCATCAGGCAGCCCACCAAGCCGGCAATCCCGGCATTGATATGCACAACCGTGCCGCCGGCGAAATCCAGCGCACCTTTCTGGAACAAAAATCCCGCCGTAGCGCCGGCCGCTTCAGCCGCCTTGGCATCGGTATAAGCATCAGGCCCGGTCCAGTACCAGACCATATGCGCCATCGGCAGGTAGGAGAAGGTGAACCACAGGAACATAAACAACAATACCGCTGAGAACTTAACCCGCTCGGCGAAGGCGCCGACGATCAGCGCCGGCGTAATGGCTGCGAAAGTCAGCTGGAACGCGACGTAAATATATTCAGGAACGTAAACACCCTTGCTGAAAGTGGCTGCCAGTGAATCCGCCGTTATGCCTTTAAGGAACAACTTGCTAAAACCGCCAAAGAAAGCGTTACCCTCGGTAAACGCAATGCTGTAACCGTAAATCGCCCACAGTAAGGCCATCATCGAAAAAATCACAAACACCTGCATCAACATGGACAGCATGTTCTTGGCGCGCACCATGCCGCCGTAGAACAATGCCAAACCGGGTATGACCATCAGAATGACCAGCACGGTCGCGACAATCATCCACGCGGTATCGCCTTTGTTGGCGGTCGGTGCGACTACCGCGGCCGGAACCGTCGCGGCGGCTGCCGAACAACATGTCGGCGCTGCGGCTTCCACAGCAGACTCCGCAAAAGAAAATCCTGCAAAACTCAGCAAAGCAAGCAGCATGAAGGTACTTAAAAGATGTTTCATATTTCCTCCTTAATATTAAAGTGCTTCTTCGCCAGTTTCTCCGGTACGAATCCGGACAACCTGCTCTAAATTGGTTAGAAAAATTTTACCGTCGCCTATTTTGCCGGTATTTGCGGCTTTGCTAATGGCCTGTACCGCCTGGTCAACCATATTTTCCGCCACAGCCACTTCAATTTTGGCTTTAGGTAAAAAATCAACCACATACTCAGCGCCACGATAAAGCTCGGTATGCCCTTTTTGACGGCCAAACCCCTTTACTTCGGTGACAGTTACCCCGGAAACCCCTATATCTGAGAGCGCCTCACGCACATCATCCAGTTTAAAGGGTTTAACAACAGCAGTTATCAGTTTCATACAATGCCTCTTGCGTAAATTAACTATTCAAAACTACTTGCAGTACAGACTGCGCCAACCAACAACTGCCTACTGGATTAGAAGTTGATTGAAAAATCGGTGGAGAACAGGAATTGATCCAGCTTGTTATTGCCGAAAGGCCGGTAGTGACCGCCTGTAGCAACATCTGTCCCATCAACCCAGTCATAACGAACGTTCGGACGCACATTCAGCCACTTCTTCGGCTTCCAGTTCATCCCGGCAGTAAGTCCGTAATAACTGGCGCCTCTGCCGCCATTACAGGTACTGTTGTTAGCCTGGCCGCCAAGAGCGTAACTGTTCCCTAAATTATCGGTAGCGGCAGCTACACGACCCGGAGAGCAAACCCTGAATCCGTTTTGATCGCGGAACCATTCGGCACGGACACCGGCAGTCAGATCGTCCTTAATGTCGTAGGTTAAATGCGAGTTGACACCATACCATTCGGCATCTTTAGCCACGCTATTCACTAAAACACCGTTGGCAAAGCCATGGTCATGCTGCAAAACCAGGTGGGTTTTATCAGTGATATTATGCTTGAGCACCATGCTGTACAACGCCCATGCTTTGCTGCTGTGTTCTGATTGACCGCCATAGGTGCCGCTGATGTTGTATGAAGTGTTCTTGTCGTCGCTGGTCCAGGTAGTACCGGCTAAGCCGCCCCAGTTGCCCAACTGCCTGTCCCAGCCGCCATCCCAGCCGCCGGTGGCGCTGCCGGTGGTAGCACCGCCCATAACCGCCCAATTCTTATCAACCGTATAGTTTCCCATCACGCCGGTATGGGTGAACGGTTCGCCATATTGCATGGTGTAAGCATGGGTGTAGAAAAAGTTGTCGGGAGCAGGAACCGTCTCATAACCGATCGGGGTATAAAAATGACCAGCCTTGATATTCAAGCCATTACCGACAGGCGCATAAGCCTCGGCATAAGCTTGAGGCAGCGCGATATCGTAAAAACGATTAGTGTTGCCGCCGAGCAGATTGAGATCCCAACTGCCCCGGTTCAAAGGCAGGCCGGTGTTCACATCAAATGCGGGAACACCATACGCCTGGGTAAAGATGGAATCGGTACCGAACATGGCATCGAAACGTCCGCCGAAATCCCATGCGTCGCCTTCTGCTGCCACGGCGCGTTGCACGAACATGTTTAATTGATTCAACTGAAATTCGCCGGAACGATCGCCAAAAGTAACCGGACCGTTGAAGTTGTTAGCTGGGGCTGCCGCGTTGTAGGTGATGCCTGCGTTGGCCCAGCCGCCGATTACTATATTGTTGTCTTTTAACAGCTTGGTTTCGTTAATATCATATTTTGTAAGATCCTGGACCATACCCGCATTAGCATTAGTCCCGCTAACGGTGATTGATAAAAGACTACTCGCCGCAGCGAAAATTATTTTATTCTTATAGTTTTGTCTGCTTTTCATTTGGTACTCCCTCAACTTAAGGATTTGGATAAAATCACTAAAGTACTAAGCAGATACCGTGCCACATAAAACATCATTTAAAAACAATTACTTAATATTTAAAATTGCTTTTATACCTCTTCTTTGCATCATTGCGGTGCATAACCCTATTGTTTTTGATTCAATTTTGTGCGTTATGAATATCCCTTGTTTGCAGGCCATGATAAATCCGTACAATTACCTATCTAAACATTGGATGCTGTCAGACAGGGATAATTGATTGGCAACGTAGCGGCGAAGGTCGGAAGCTATGCCTTCAGGTATAGGTATTGGTGATTGCTTAACAGGTCTCTAGCTATTCAGAAAGAAGGCTGGCCTGGGGCGAGCAATTGAAGATGCCGAGGACCATCCGCAAACAAACTGCGATAGCCTGCTCTCGTCTCAGAGGGACTAATGAAAACCAGGAATGCTACTGTTCAATGTGCAGAACTTCGACCGTATTCCAGATATCTTCAATAAAATCCGCATCCATTTCAGGCATGCCGTTCTGTATCCATTGAACCAGCACTTTTGCGATATTGGGATAGGTAATATGAACGGCATGATTATCATGCAGCCAATGCTCAATAAGCGCTATATCCATGTCGTTCATCACATGCCCATAGCCAAGCTGCTGTAATGCGGCGGCATTGGAGATTTGCTCCATTTGCGCATGCAGGGGCTTCGCCAGAATTTTCTTGCCCAACTGCAAGGCTTCGCTGGCCAGCTCAAATCCGGCATTGCTGATAATGCCTGCGCAATCATATAAATCTTTTTGAAATCCCTCGCGTGACAACGGATTGCAGGTAATGTGATCAAATTTGGATGGCACCGCTTCCGGCGAATAAATATGAAACTCAAAATTTTCGAAAGGTGACAACAGCCGGACAACTTCATCCTGGTCTTCGAAAGGAAGGTACACAATGATCTTGTTTTTGATAATGCTTTTGGGCGTTTCGGGCGTATCGATAATAGGCGGCAAAATAGGCTGGCCAAAATGGTGCCAATGCAAACCGACCCCTTTATCTGCCGGGGCAAAATATTTCATGACTTGATCGGCGATAGGATCCGATCCCTCTCTGGGAATTTTATGGTTAAACGCATATTGATGGCCGATGCCTAAAACCGGTATTTTCCGGCTTTTTGCCGCCCAGGCGGTGACCGGTTCAAAATCACTGATCACCAGATCATAGCCGCTCAAATCCAGCGACTTCATGTCTTTTATAAAAGTAATAGGTTTGGCATCAAGCGCTGTTTTCAAATAACTGACTTGCCCTTTTTCGGTATGAAAAGTCAGGCCGGTGCGGGATTGGTAACCGTTAAAAACTTCCATATCAAAATACTTATCCGCAGGACGACCGGTAAACTGGAAAGTAACGTCAATTCCGGCGGCATAGAGCTCTTTTGCCATGACCCGCGCGCGCGTGATATGGCCGTTACCGGTACCCTGTACACCATAAAAAATTCTCATATTGCGATTTGTCCCAAACTAAAGAGTGCTGTGCTGATACCCAAAATGACGCCTACCAACGTATCGGTCGGGAAATGCACGCCCAGTACCACACGGGAGAAACCGACCAATGCCGCCCAGCAATAAAGAAGAATCATTAAGGGGGGTAAATAATATCCGAGCAGTGTCGCCATCATGAAAGCGGCGGACGTATGACCGGATGGAAAACTGAATTTATCCGAGGGGATAATAGTGCTGCGGAAGTTTTGTAAGGCCGCCTGCGGACGATTGCGCCTCAGGCCGTTTTTCAGCACAAAATAAACCGGCCTTTCGATCAAAAAAGCCAATAGAACCGCTTGCAGAAAGGGGCTTTCAACGCCCTCATGCCAATATAACAAGCCTATGATGACTAAATACAGATAACCATCGCCGGTTTTCGACAGATAACGGCTAGCCTTGGTCAAGTTAGAGTGCATTCTGGCATTGATCAGCCAGGTGAACATGAAAACGTCGTATTTATGGATGGAATAGAGCAGTTTCATTTCTTTATCCTCCTGAGAGAAGTTCTGCAAAAATCGACTGCGATCTTTTGCAGGAGTGAAAATCATAGATTTTCCATTTACTCTTTATCCCTAGTTTACAGAACAAAGAGTAAAGCTCTTTTATGACAAAGAAATGAACGTTTGTTTAAGATTTTGTGACAGTGGCGTGACTGTGGGGTGTGCCACGCGCGCCAGAGTGCCGCAGACCCCTCTGTGACGGAGGATAAAAGTTAGGACAAAACCTAGCGGCGAAAGTATTATGTCCGCGACAACGTCAATGCATTTATTATCAATAAAGTCCGCACAGCGCGGCTGGACAGGATGAACGCCGATTTTTTCTTTCTTTCACACAATTATTTACCCCTTTTAAGGCTGTAATGGATTGCATCTATTTCGTAAACACAGACGTTATGGACACGTTTAGCAAAAGGCACAATGGTCAAGCTATGGGCTGACCATTACCTTTATAGAAAAATAAGCTTTAAAAAAGTGGAGACCAGAACCCACTTAAATAAACGGGGCGGAAACCGAAAAGCCTAATGAGTAAGTGAGGAAATAATTATGAAAAACTCATACCTTAAAACAATCCGGGAATATTACCCCAACGCAAATTATTCTGAAATACTTGAAAAAGAAGTTATCGCATATCTAGAACATATAGGTTTCAATCCGGATAAAGTAATGACTGCCAACAGTATTTGTAGCGACGATATAAACGCCATGCAATTTCCAATATCAGATAGTGGTTTACTAGGCCCATTTTATTTGGGGGGACTGGATGGATTTCCATTTACCGGACTAACGGGTGTACAGGCATTTGCACATCACATGCCAGAGGATGGAGCATTGCTCATTTATTACGGTCCGCATATCGGCATAACTGAAAAAGGGAAAATCGGGAAAGTGGTTCGCAATGGTCAAGATCATGAATCAAACTGCTGTGGAGCAGCACAAGCGGCATTAGCTAAAATAAATGACAAACCGCACGAACTCAGTTTACTCGATTACCAAGAAGATACTATTGTGCAATTGTTTCAAAAAAACAAAGTACGAATCGAAGACGAACCATACCCGATACAAGAAGCAACAGAGGTCATGTTTGAAGCTATACAAGAAAGAATACATCTTCTGATAACGGAATCAATACATGAATTCGCAGGAAAATACCTGATTTTAATAGGATCCATTTTCATAAATGTAGACGAAGGGGCGGACTCCTGTATTGCTTACAGAGAATTCCAAACAACGAACTTACATACCAATGAAATAAAAGACCATTTAGAAGGTTTTGTTACTTATTTGGCTAAAAATAATTTAGATTAAAAATACCGGTACAATTTTATTAAATCAAAATCAATGGGGCTCATTAGATTGATTTTCAATCGAATCAGCCCCATAAAACCGATGGTATTATTCTTACCAGTACCGTTAAGCGCCATAAGAGCGGACATGCCCGTGGATGAAGTCGCTAAGCCGCTTCCGCATAATCGGGTTGCGGCTCAAGCTGCTGATCCAGTAATAGATGGCTTTCTTCCAGCCAGCGGATAACGGCAATCTGTCCGGCCTCATCCTCGACCAATGCGGTGCAGCTTTCCACCCAGTCGCCGCAATTGCAGTAGGTTTTGCCGAATTCCATCTCGGTAATGTCGGCATGATGGATATGCCCGCAAATGACGCCGTCCACATGCCTTTTCTGGGCTTCCAGGCTCAGAATATGCTGATAGTTATCCATAAAGCTGACTATGTTTTTGACTTTGTGTTTCAAGAATGCGGATACCGACCAGTACTTGTAACCCATCCGGGTGCGGATGATATTAAACCAGCGATTAACCATCAATAAGGCTTCATAAGCCTCGCCGCCGATGTACGCCAGGTTTCTATTGTGGCAAACGATGCTGTCAAACTCATCGCCGTGCAGAACCAGAAACTTGCGTCCGTCTTTGGTGGTGTGGACAGCGTTCAACTGTATATCAATGCCGTTAAAATGCATTCCGGCATGTTTGCGGAACTGTTCATCGTGATTGCCGGGTATATAAATGACGCGCGTGCCTTTTTTGGCCTTGTTGAGCACCCGCTGCACAATGTCGCTGTGCAGGGCCGGCCAATAAAAGCCGGATTTGAATTTCCACAAATCGATAATGTCGCCGACCAGATATAAATAGTCGCAATCGACGTTATCAAGAAAATCTCTTAGCTGTTCGGCCTTGCAGCCTTTAGTGCCAAGATGGGTATCTGAAATCCAGATTGAACGATAGTGTATTGTCATTTTAGCCATCTTCAAAAAGTTTCGATGACTCAAAATACCCTTGAATTATTACAACAAGTTAACTGTTTGATGACATTTTCATTAAGTTTCAGCAACCTGCTTTGAGGGCCAGCCAATCTTTCAGTTGCGCTGTCACCCATGCGCCGTCATCCAGAGTCAGGTCATGGCCCGCCCAAGGATGGCTGCGAAGTTCCAGATTCCATTTTTTGTGTATCGCCTCCGAGCAGACCGGCGCCACCAGGCGATCGCCTTGCCCGTTTAATAATAAAACCGGCTGCCTGGGTTTTATGTCGCCGGGCCGATAGGTTGCAGCCGCCATAATCTGGCGGAAGCTGTTTTTAAGGCTGATGGGGCGTTCATTTTGTATCTCTTCCCAGTCTTTAGTTATCTGTTCATCCTGCGCCGCGCCAGTTCCTGATGGGCTTGCGGCATACACACCATCCCTGGTGATCGCCGAACCTGCTCCCGGCAGGTTTCCGGCATACACACCATCCCTGGTGATATATTGGCGGTTGCTTACCAGCCGCAAGATTCCCAATTCCCGGTTATACACGTCACGCGTCATCGTCAATGCGAAAAAATCCCTGTAACTTTGCCAGCGTAGTCGCTGATAAAATGGGCTCAAATCGGCAAAGCTGGTATTCATCAAGGCTGCGCCGCAAATATCTTCCGGGTAGCTGCGCATCCACTCCCAGGCGACCATCGCACCCAGCGAAAGGGCCAGAACCGTTGCCGGTTGCTGTATGACACCTTTATCCAGGGCATGGCGGCGCACCCTCTCTGTTATCGCCTTGATGGTGTTTGGGCTGGCTTCCCGATAGAAACAGCCCGTGCCGGGCAAATCCAGCAGCGTTATTTGAGCATCCGGAAATGCCGATTGCAGAAGAGGAACGAAATCACCCCAATGCGCCGACTCGCGCGCCAGTCCTCTAAGCAGAATCCAGTTTTGCCCCAGCGCTTTATTCATACCAAAGACCTGATGCCTTTTTTTCATAGGCTGTCTTTTGTTGCGGCTTAAGCCGTGTCCATTTTTCCGGATACAAAAGGCTGCGGTGTAAAAAATCAAACAGCATGAAGTGCCGACGGAAAATCCGTTGCTGCCGGTGCGGCAGGAGCGGATGAAACAAGCCGTGCCGTGAGAAAAGGTGCATGGGACTCTTGCGCAGCCAAAGCCAGGAACCCATTTCCAGCGTCAGCGGCAAGAATAAACGCTCGGCCGCAAACCGCTGCACAAAATCATCGAACAGATAATCCCACAGGTCGCCGTTAATCACATATTCCCGGCACATCGGTTCAATCCTGTAGATATGGTGTTGATAGCAGCTGTCAAACAGCTCTTTCAAGGCCAGGGTTTCAGCAATAAAGGCAAAAGGGGTTTTACGCGAGGCGTAGGGAAACCACAACCGATCCTGAATGCCGAATCCTGAGTGCAAATCCAGGGCAATGGACAAAGGCGAGTTGAACAGATGCTGATCCACAACGCGGCACAACGCTTGCGCTTCCTTTTCCATTTTGGACTCGTCGCCGCGGTACCAGGGCAGGCGGGGCGTGATGCGGTGGCCGCTGTAAATGCGGGTCGAGCCCACGCCTTCCACAGGCGAATTGCGCATCAAATCGACACCGTTGCCATTGCTGCGCGTACCCAAATAAACGCCCACCGGATTGATAATCGGCACAAAGACCAGCCGGGATTTTTCAAGTCTGGTCAGGAATTCCTGATCCCAGTCGAGCAACTGACTGATGGTTTGCATGTAAGACAGGATGACTTCAGAACCGATTTTCTCTAGCCCATGTACGCCGCCAAAAAAAGCTAATACAGGCGCATCGGGGCTGGTCGAACCCAGAGTGATGCAGTGAATGGGAAACTCATGATCTTTGTATTGAATCCGTTCTATTACCTCAGTTTGAGCCCGGTCTCCTAGTTGCTCAATAATGCGTTCAAGTTGTTCGAGTTCAGGGAATTTAATGCCAGTCATAATCCGGGTCAGCAGTTATAGTCTACGAAAAACCAATATAACCCTGTTCCCGGAAAAAAGGGAGATTCAGGGACGAATCAGAATATCCGCGATATTTTAAATGTAGAAATCATCAAAAAACCCTGAATCAAGAAGACCATCGGCCAATAATTCAGGCTTTGAGGGAAGCTGCCGAAAAGCAGAAAAAGCACGGGGAACAAAACACCATTCACGGTAATAGGCACGCCTTCGAAACCCGCCCCTTCAGAAATATTATAGCGTGCAAGCCGAAGCATGCCGCAGGCGACAAAAAACAACGCTACTGCGATACCTAAAGCGCCGGGGGAACTCAACGAATAAAACAACAAGGCGGGAGCAACGCCGAAAGATACCAGATCAGACATGGAATCGATCTGTTTGCCGAAAAGATTCTTTTGATGCAACAGGCCAGCTATTTTGCCGTCAAGCACATCAAACACCACCGCCAAAAACAGCAGCAATGCGCTTAAATCGTAAAAACCGTCGACTGCCAGCAAAATCGAAACGATGCCGCAGCACAGATTTCCAACAGTAAAAATATCAGCAATTTTCATTAAACTTAAAATTTTCATATTGCACCCCTGTGGTTAACGTTATAACTATTGCAAGCTAAACAGGCTGTTGATATTAATGATGGCGCTTTTGGCTTTGCAGGATACATGACAGGGCATATGCTCCCCATGACATTACACGATTCTCCGTTGGGCAATTTCAAAACGCTGCCGATCTGAATTATCAGCCGGAAAGCCTTCGGAAATTTGTTCCCATATCATGTCTCTTGTTTCAAGGCTGACCGCATGGCGATCTTTTCCTGAGCTGTTAATAACGGGAAGAAAGCTAAGCCGCACCTCGATTTTATCCAGAACCAGCATCTTGATTAAATGCGGAACAAAGTCATCGTCACCGACAAATGGCGCGTGCTCTCTGGCCGTGCCTTGATATTGAAGGGCCACCGGTTGGATAGCCGACTGGGTTAACAAGGCAGGCTGAAATAAAGAGGCATGAAAATGCAGAACCTCGTCGCCCTTGGTCGTGGTTCCTTCAGGAAAGGCAATAATGTTGCTGTTTTGCTTCAACAGCCAGACCATTTTTTCAGCGGTAGTCCGGATATGCTGTTTATCGCCGCGGCGGATAAAAATGGTGCCGCCCTGTCTGGCCAGATAACCGATGACAGGCCAGCTTGAAATGTCGCTCTTGGCAACAAAATAGGCCGGCAAGTATTGGCCGATAACGATGATGTCCAGCCAGGAGATGTGATTGCTGATCAGGATGGCGCCCTGTTCCGGCAGCTCGCCGTCCTTGATGATATGCAGGTTAACAATAGCGCTGAACCATTGCAGCCAGCGGGTTTTTAGCGCATCCCGTTTGGTTTTGGCATTGCCTGCTGAACATAATAAAGTGAGTGCAGGAAAAATGCCTGCCGCAATAATCAGTCCGTTGATAAACAGGATGATGATGAGAAAAAGTTTATAGTACAGCCGGATTTTCGATTTCATTACCACTCTACGCCGCGTTTTCGGTATATACATCCTCGTTGGCAATCACCGCGCCAGTTCCCGGCTGGCCTGCGGCATAGCCTCTCATATAGTGTTTGCTGTAACGGTCTTGTAGCTGGTCAAGCGGCAGCAGCATGAATAAATCCATGCAATTAAAGTCTTCATCCCAGCAAGGCTCGCCGCAAACCACGGCGCCGAAGCGGAAATAAGCCTTGAGTAAAGGCGGGATGCCCGATTCGTCCCTTTCGCATCTTAATTCGCCGGGCACCGGAATGCTGGGGCTGACTTGAAGCGTTGGGGGCGCAATATTTTTGGCATCGATATTCCGGTAAACCGCATCCACGGCAAAACCGCTGGGGCCTGGGGTAATGCTCGCGCAACCGAGCAAATAATTAAACTGCCCTTCAAGCGCGTATTGAACCAGCGCAGACCAAAGCGTGGTTAAAACTGCGCTGCCGCGATAATCAGGATCAACGCAAGTCCGGCCTATTTCCAGAAAACGGCCGGGCAATGCCAAGACCTTATCGAGATTAAATTCACTTTGAGAGTAAAACCGGCCTAATTTTTCTGCCTGATCCTGATTAAGCAAACGCGTGTAGCCGACTATTTTTTTGTTGACGTTGTCATACACAACCAAGTGATCGCAATAGCTATCGACCTCGTCATAATCCAGGCCTTCGGATTCGGTTTTGAGCTTGGCGCCCATTTCCTTGGCAAACACTCGAAAACGCAACGCCTGGGCTTCTTTTATCAATGCCTCTGAGTCTGCCGCCGCGCCAGTTCCCGACTGGCCTGCGGCATACACGCCCTCCCTGGCGATAACAAAACATTCCAACCGTTTGGCAGGCTTAAGCTGTATTGCGGCATCTGTTTTTTTCATGAGTATCCACATGGTTAAATAAATATGCGCATACCTTAATAAACAAAGGTGTCAGTTTTGTGTCGAATTCATGAACATCAAATGACAGAATGGTTAAGTTTTGATGACAATCCATTTGCGCTTTTCTTTTGCGCTACAATGCGTAACCCGATTTAAACATTGAGCGATTATGAAAATACTAATGCGGAAAAGATGGACTTGTTGCTTGATCAGCGTTGCGCTTTTGAGTTGCACTGCTTTGGACAGCGTCAAGCCTACAGATACCCAAGTCAAAAATGTCATCATGATTATTGGTGACGGTATGGGGCCGCAGCAGGTCGGACTGCTACTGTCTTATGCCAGACAAGCGCCGCATAGCGTTATCGCAGGCCGCACTACGGCCTTGGACCGCATGATGGAAAATGGCCGGCTAGGTATTTCCCTGCCCTACACCGCTGACACCCTGGTGACGGATTCAGCCGCATCGGCGACACAACTGGCAACCGGAAAATTTGCCGGCGCGGAAATGCTGGGGCTGGATAAAGACGGCAATCCCCAGGAAAACGTTATCGAAAAAGCCAGGCGTCTGGGTAAATCGACCGGGCTGGTTTCAGACACGCGCATCACCCATGCAACCCCAGCCGCCTTTGCCGCGCACCAGACTCACCGCAGCCATGAAACCAGCATCCCGGAAGATTTGCTGGCGGCTGATGCCGATGTCATGTTGTCGGGCGGTTTAAGTTACTGGATTCCCGAGCAGTCCAGCGATAAGAATTCTGCGCTTCATCAGCAATTGGCGCAATTAACGGACAACAGCCTTGAAATCAAATCATCGCGCAAGGACGCCAAGAATCTGCTGAACGTCGCGCAACAAAAAGGCTACACATTGACATTTAACAAGGCGCAACTGCAGCAGGCCACTGGTAAGACGCTGGGGTTGTTTGCCGAGTCCGGCATGGCAAACGGCATTGTTGAAACTCAAAACCGCGGCAATGCGCAGCATGTTCAGCCGACTTTAAAGGAAATGTCGGCGCAGGCCCTGAAGATTCTTGAACGCAACGAGCGGGGATTTTTCTTGATGATTGAATCCGGGCAAATCGATTGGGCGGCGCATCGTAATGACACCGGCCTGCTGCTGCACGAAATGCTGCGCTTCAATGACACCTTGAACGCCGTGCTGGACTGGGCCGCCAACCGGCAGGATACGCTGATTATAGTCACCGCCGACCATGAAACCGGCGGGTTCGGTTTCAGTTATTCCGGCGTAAACATCCCAAAACCGCACAGCCTGCCGGGAGCCGCATTTGCCGACGGCGCATTGTTCCAGCCCAACTTTAATTTTGGCAGCCCCGATGTGCTGGATAAAATTTATGCTCAAAAACTGAGCTATCACGATATTTTCAGCCAGTTTGACGCCTTGCCCAAAGGCCAGCAAACACCATTAAAACTCGCTGAACTGGTTAACCGCTATACCGAATTCAAGATCAGCGAAGCGCAAGCGGTAAAAATCCTGGCAACCGAAGCCAATCCGTTTTACCGAGCAGGGCACGTCTCGCTGGGCGAAAAAACCGTGCCCAAAATGGAGGTCAACGGCGCATTTTTTGTCTATCAAAAAGAGAACCGCGAAAATCTGCTGGCTCAGGCAGTCGCCACCAGCCAGCAAGTGGTCTGGTCAACCGGAACCCATACCAGTACGCCTGTGTATGTTTTTGTTAAAGGCGCAGAACAAACCATGCGACCCTTTGCAAAAATCCTGCATCATACGCAACTGGGTCAGTTAGCGATTGATGCATTAAATTAAATGACGACACCATTTCCATGTCATGAAAATTTCATGGAAATGTCATCATTTTTTAACGCAGCCTGGCTCAGAATACGCCCTTCAATCATTCATAAAGGGCTAACCGCCATGAACAAACCGACACTGGGCAATCACTGGCTCAACAACACCAACATAATGATTGCCTTGCTGGCGATGTCTGCTTTTAGCCTGCTTATAACCTGGGGCGTTGAGCTGCTAGCCAAAGAATTATTCCGGCTGGGCTAATCCGTTACACAAACACGCGTCAACTAAAGGACAACCTCGCCTTTTATCGCTAATTTCAACGGCACTCATCCCCGAAAATTCCATCCTCATTCAATCACTAACCCCATGATCCGTTTTTGAAACCAAAAATGCCTGCCTGTATTTATTTAGTTGCAGAATAACTTTGTCAGGAGTACAAACTGGTCTGTGCTTCATTCGCCGCGCCTGATGGGTTTGCAGCATACAAGCCATCCCTGACGCGACACCTGACCGGATAAAGCGGATACCTCCATTTATTAAATATGTCCTTACACTTTGAATTTCCCGCCAACTTATCAGCCGAACAATTTATTGCACAGTTAAGCGATAAAGCAGACGCGCAGCTTGTTTCCCGGCATTATTCCATAAAGACCTATTACGACAGCTTTGACTGGCGCTTATATTCCAACGGCGTCACTTGCGAGCTTGACCGGTCAAAATCCGCATCCTCCTTAACGCTGACAAACCTTAAAACCGGCCTAGTCATTGCAGGCGCAGAATTTGATGATGTCCCAAAATTCAGCAACCAATTTGCCGGGGCAGTACGCAGCGCCCTTGAGCCAATACTCGAAATACGCGCGCTATCATCCGTTTGCACGCTGAATTGTGAATCCTATCATCTGAACATAACCAACAAAGATGAAAAAACCGTACTTCGCCTGCTTATCGAAGAACACGAACTGCTCAACAACCGCGTCTCGTTACAGCCGGTGAAAGGCTACGATAAAACCGCCAAGCATATCGCTGAGATACTCACCGCAAAACTGGGTTTAATGCCCGCTGACAAGCCGGTTCTGCTGGCTGCATTAAGACTGCAAGGCCGCAGGCCTAACGATTATTCATCAAAATTGAATATCAACCTGGACCCGGCCATGCGCGCCGATATTGCCAGCAAATATATCTACAGCCACCTGCTAAAAGCCATCAAAGCCAATGAACAGGGAACTATTGCCGATACCGACAGCGAGTTTTTGCACGACTTTAGAGTCGCCGTCAGGAGAACCCGGTCGGGGCTTAGCCAGATCAAAGGCGTGCTGCCCGATAACATCGTCGCACACTATGCCGAATTTTTTTCCTGGCTGGGCCAGATCACGGGGCCTACCCGTGATCTGGATGTTTACCTGTTAAATTTTGAACATTACAAAAGCAGCCTGCCCGCTTCGATCCGGGAAGACCTGAACCCTTTGCATGATTTTCTTGTCGCCAAAAAGCAAAAAGCCCATAAGGAACTGGCGACAAAACTGCGATCAGCCAGGTACAAAACCACCCTGTCCGAATGGGAGCAATACCTAAAAAAACCGTCTTTCAAAGAACCGATGGAACAAAATGCGCACCTGACCATTAAAGAGCTGGCAGACAAGAGGATATGGAAAGTTTTTAACCGCGCTTTGCAGGAAGGCGATGCGATTAACCGGGAATCACCGGCCGAAGCATTACATGAATTAAGAAAAACCTGTAAAAAACTGCGTTACTTAATGGAATTCTTCCAAAGCCTTTACCCGGATCATCAGATAAAGCACCTGATTAAAACCCTGAAAGGATTCCAGGAAGTGTTGGGCGACTTTCAGGACTATGCGGTTCAAGAACAAAATTTGAAACTGTTCAGCGAAGAAATGATGGTTCTCAATACCCCATCCAATACCTTTCTAGCCATGGGCGTCTTAATCCAGGATCTTGATGGCCGCAGATGCAGCGCCCGCAAGGACTTCGCATCAAGATTTGAAGACTTCAAACAGGAAGAAAACCGGTCCGCTTTCAAGTCGCTGTTCGACGCCAAAGACTAAATGAATTCCAGTCTCCAGCCATTAAATAAAAGAAAAACCGCATGGCTTAAGGCTAAAATACAATACCATCGGTATGAACACGGGAACATGCAATGAATGTATTGGCTGTATACAGTATAAAAGGCGGCGTCGGCAAAACCTCAAGCGCGGTCAATCTGGCGTTTAACGCCGCCCACAGCGGCTACCGCACCCTGGTATGGGATCTAGACCCGCAGGGAGCCAGCAGTTACTACTTCCGCGTCAAACCCAAGATCAAAGGCGGCAGCAAAGATTTAATCGCCGGGAAACGCGAGCTGGACGACCTGATTAAAGGCACCGATTTTGAAAACCTGGATCTGTTACCGGCGGACTTCTCATTCAGAAACCTCGACCTGGTTCTGGACGCCAAGAAAAAACCGACCCAGCAGCTTAAAAAACTCCTCAAACCCCTGGCAGAAGAATACGATTTTATTTTTCTGGATTGCCCGCCCAATATTTCCCTATTATCCGAAGCCGTTTTTGAAGCCTCCGATATTCTATTGTCGCCGATTATTCCTACCACGCTGTCTTTAAGAACGCTCGATCAACTGAAACAATTCATTGAAGAAAACGGCCTGAAAAATCTGGCGCTGATTCCGTTTTTCTCCATGGCCGACCGGCGCAAAAAAATGCACCGGGAAATCATGGACAACCTGATCGAAAGTCACCCCGAGATTTTAACTGCCGCCATTCCCTATGCCAGCGACATCGAACGCATGGGTCTGGAACGCATGCCGCTGGGCGGCTATATCAAAAAAAGCCAATCTACAAAAGCCTACAATGAACTGTGGCAGGAAATTCTGGCGCGCTGTATAAACAATTGACCGAACATCACTGCGTCGTATTTGCTTGGATGCCATGTCCTGTTGTTTTATACTCAACCCAATCAAAACAATCAATTGGATGAATTTATGAGGAATATACGACAAGTCAGGTTTTTTGTAAGACAACTTAGATGATTCGGCGATTTCAAGTTCTGATCACGACGCTGAAGCGGGACTCGCTGATCCAAGCCATTATCCTGTTCGGCGTGAGCATCTTGTCGGGGGTGTTCCCAGGCTGGGGCATCATCGGCACTTTCATTTTCCTGATCGGAGTCACCTGCCTCCGATTGCTTGAGCAGAGACAGCTCGAATACCTCAACGAATGGGAACTAGGCCTTCGCCAACCTGATCGATTTGCTGCCGAGCACTTGACTCTAAGTAACGAAGAGTTCCTCGTATTTAACAGCGTGGTGGAGGTACTCCCACATTCAACGCTCCGCACTCGAACCCGCTTGGGGAGACTAGGGTGGGATCCTGAGCAAGTGAAAATCAGTTACACACCACAGGAATTCGATGCCAGTGCGCTCCTTCTACGTGCCGGAGGGAAGAGGGACTTTGATCCTCCGAACGGGATCAAGTACTGCCTCGTGAATCGATCCCTCGGAGCGACGGACACCGATCTCTCCCTCACTCTCCGTCATACAGACTACTTCACGATCCAATCTGTGCGGCCTCTGGTCGAATCCACACCTGCCCTTCGAGTCGAACTAGGGTCATTCGACCCTGCAAACAACAAGGTGCCGCATAGCCTCTGTCTTCACTACGTCGTCCGCTTCGCGAATGGCGCCGTGCTGTTAACCTTCAACGACAAAAGGAAGGCCTATGCCGCAAGTACTTGGAGCTGTTCGGGCGAAGAGCAGATCAAAGACGTAGATCTGGAGTCGGAGCATCCGCTCTTGACTCTCTTCAGGCGAGCGCTCTGCGAAGAAATGTTCGCCCTCAGCGACGAGACCGTTCCTCTTAACGAACGATGGGCTCTCGTCAGTGACCTCGTGTCGAGCACCAGGTTGTGGAGCCTCTTCCTCGAGGAACAACTCTGTAACTTCTCGTTGCTGGGCGTTTGTCAAATGACCTGCAACCCCACTGATTTGGTGAAGCGCTATCGGGAAATCGTAGGGCAAGGAACTGGCACCCGAGACCTTGAGGGGCAACTCTTCACGATTGGCCAAGACGAAATGGAAAGCCTCCTCGTCAACGGCAACAGTAGCGTAACGGGCTTGTTCAGCGGGAATACTGTTCCCGTCCACGCGCAGAACCTCCACGCGACGTCCCGATACCGGATGTTCCGCTTATTGCGTGGTATCAAGGGCACACCATTGCGATCAAGAGAACTGTAGGGCCATATCCAGTATCCTATGTGCCGCCCCCTACAGAATAACGTAAGAAATTGACAGGCTGGCGGATGAGGTCTACAAGATAGCAAGACGACGGCCGAGGCGTTCCGTTGCCCCTAGTAACTTCGCACAGTACAGTGGTGATGCCAATGATAAGAATGGTGATGGAAGTAGTGATGGTGATAGCGATTGTGGCCGGAATGATGTTTGTGATGAAGGTGTCCGCAAAAGAAAATAATTCCGGTGATGTCAATGAAGACAACAGGTAAGGCGCAATAGGCGGTGGTAGTGCAGAAGAGCAATAAAGTCATATACTCAAACGCCCTATAAATCGGATTCTATCGCAATAGAAATCAATCTTTCAAAAAATAAAGTCCTATACTAGACACGTAGCCTCGGTTAGCGAACATAACCGGCAGAGTACCCACTTTACAGGAGGCTTATGATTCCCGCGATTACGCGAGCTTACTTTATAAATGCACATCAATTTTTGAGCGTAGGTCATCAAATGTGGATTCACCATTATCAATCGACGACATGACAACCAATACAAATAGTATTAATTGGTCAACCAATGCTCTATCTACCGTTGCGCCTGGGTTCCCGTGTGCTATCTGATGCCGGACAGATTCCAAGAAGTCGTATTCGCCAACTATCGACGTATATATCTGATGGCGTTCTGTAGAGATGAACCTTTTTCGAAATAGATCGGAAAACTTGCCCTTCAACCGGCCTTCCTGATCGTGTGCACCAAGCCGTTCATTCGTGAAATTCTCTAACGCCGAGAACGCAATGAAATAGGCAAGTTTGGTGTTACCTGACTCCTTTAGGGCGTAACTTTCGGCAATTAGATCGACATAGAACGTCCCTGGGCTATTGCCTGAAACAAACCCAGATAGGAAGATCTCAATGTATATGTTCCAGTCATCCGGCTGGATTTCAGAATAACCGCCAGAATAGCCTCCAATGAATAGAACCTTCTTGGCAAATTGATCTATACGCTCAATCTTGATGTCGTTCAACTTGAATCCGTCAAACTCAGACTCTATCGAATCCTGGAACATCAGGTCGTCGTGCAGACACCGAATTTGATTTAGAACCTCCTCCTCGCTCACGCCCGAACTGAATGAGATTTCATACTCCTTAGAGAGACGAACGATATCGTCATAATGGAACACTCCGCTGTAATTTACAGACGCATTGCTTAATGCAGCATACTCTCTTGAAAAACTCCAGTAGTCTTTGAATACATACTGTCTTTCTGTATGTCTATCGTAGCCAGAAATATCAAAGTCAGGATAATTATCGAGCTTGATTATTCTGACTGACTCCTTTACCAGCCCAAGATGTTGAAGAAGGCCATCTTCAACTCTATCAATGGTTTTGAATTTTTCGTATTTCATGTGCGTATTCAATTGGTTTAACAAGGAATTAAATAGTTGGCCGTAGATTGATCAAATGGAGCAATGCCAACTTCGTCCGAGATCAACAGATTCTCCGTGCTTGTGAAAGTGCCTGCGAACACCATGGCATTCAAGGCTGGTTCGCACGTTAACTTTGAATACTTCTGGTTACTCAGTATGCAAATTCAGTATCGAGGTCATTTGTGACATATAAGACATGAAGATTCAGCAATTGGCCCATACAAATCTTCAGGATCTAGGATTGAGTCCATAGCTAAAGGATTTTTGGGTCGACGTTTTAGATAACGTTGTAAGCGACGTTCATGATCAATTTGGATTACGCGAATACGTTCGGGCTTTGCCAATTCTTCTAAACTTTCTCCTTGACTCCATGTAAAAGGTGAACCGTGGTCTCTGGCTAGTTTTTCGTAAGCTTTTGCTGCCTCGAACTCATCAGGGTGATGTTCGAGAAGACGAACCCACTCAATCTTCTGCTGATAGAAACAAAAGGTGCATCCAGATCGAGAACGCCAAGCATAGTAGGCTGGCTCACCAATATCGGTGTCCCGAAGTAGCTCAATCACACCTTGACGATCAATTCCGGCATCACGTAAAGGTAAATGAACGTGCATATTAGGATGCGTAGACTGATACCCCTCCCGACTAGGCTCATCTGAACGGATAGCAACATAAGAGTGGATAACGGCGCCCGCATCAAGGTCATCACGTAACCATTGCTCAAAAGGGCGAATTTTGAGCTGACGCGTACACCAACGAGTCCTTGGAGAAGGGAGAAAGTGACCATATTCTGCTAACCAGAAATCAAAATCCCTATCAGGATTAAGGCGCACAATTGGTCTTCCAAGAAAGCCTTCAAGCCTATCAAGGAACTCATATACCTCTGGTAATTCTTTACCTGTATCAGTAAAAAAATATTCAAGAGATAAGTCTGGCTTGTACTGGCGCATAAAAACAGCTAGAGCAGCGCTATCGCGTCCCCCTGAAAGTCCCAGAATGTGACGCTCATTTGCTACCATAGGTTTTCATACGGTGTTTCTGCGGCCAAACTAGCGACAGCTCTAGCTAAAGCTGCGATACGAATTGGCCCTTCAGCCCCCTTATTGTCTAATGAAAGAAGAATTTGATCAGCTAGAATAACAGCCTCCGCTTTCTCTGTATCGGTTAATTCAAAACTAGTTAAAAGAGCTGGTGTTTTGGGGTCCAACCCAACTATCAATGCCAGAGCTTCAGTATTCGACTTCCGATTCCGAACAACTGCAAGGGCTTCAACTTCCCGGAAACGCCTGCCAAACCTTGCTATCTCGAGCAATGCATTATCGACATCTCGGTCAGACCAACTGCGCGGTGGTTTATGGGCCAAAAGACTAGCCACCCCCTCAATCTCACCTTCATCGTTCTCAAAAGTAGCAGCTCGAACTGCAAATGCATCAAACCGCAGATCATTAGTCAACCCCTTAATAGCTGCAGCACGCTCGGAAACGCCAGTGAAGTTGTCTGGGTTAACCCCTAATGAGTGAGCTAGAGCCTGACGGAGTTTTTGCAATAGTGCAGAATAGGCATTTTCGCACTCTTCTAATGCATGCATTATGGCTAAGGCACGATCACCATCTATATCAATCGAAAGAAGCGCCTCGAAGAGAAGTGCCTCTGGATCGTTGGCTTTCAAGATAACATTCCGAATAGCCTTGGTCTCAGTAGAAAGTTGGTCAGTTCTTTTAGCGAAATCCTGAAGAGATTGAAATCTTTGGAACAAAACCTGTGCAATTGGTAACGCGGAGGGTTCTCCTGAAATTTCTAAATGAGCGGCGAGAGCACTTAAGAAACCAATTTCCTGTAAGGTACGACTGATTTTTTTGAGGCGAATTGCAGATGAATTTTGTAATAGCCGATCAACAAAATAAGAATTTAATTCTGGCTGAAATAAATTATCGATATAGATAGCTAAACTTTCACGCTGAGCTAGGATATAAGCAAGGGCTAAGATAGGCATAACACCAGCTTTGATCCCAAATGGCGGCAGAGCCCAAGCTAAAAAAATACGATCCAACGAGAAATCAAGTTCTCGCTCAAATATCTGCCATGCTGGCATTAAACTTTGCCCAGCTTCGCTTTCATCTGGGCCTTTGAATCCGAAAATACCGTTAGCTATTTCGCCATGAAGACCGAAAGAGCATAGTACAGTCAAATAAAGGCCTCTTTCGGCAGGAAACCCAGAGAATCCGAGTCCTTCGTTATCACTAGATCGAACCATCGCATAAGCAAGTTCACGAACAGCCGCCATAGCATTAGATGAAGGACGGTCACGCTGTACCAATTCGCTCTTGAGAATAGGGGTCATACTAAACGCGGAATCGGCTAGTCCTGTTGCAACAATCGAGACTCCCTCCTCTACACAAATATCAGGATTAGGGCCAAGCCACCATTTAGCATCTTCAAACGAGGTTTTAAGATTACTTTGCAAAACATCTAGGCACAGCGAACGGCGGGCCGAGATCTCACGCCGAGCAATTCTATCACCCTGAAGTTGAGGATGCTCACGAACGACCGCCTCTATGGCAAAAAGTTCTGTAGCCCCGTCTAGTAATCGAGATGAAGAATTAGTCGCCCCAACTGCAACCATGACACCAGCTGTATGCAGCACCTTAGCAAGTGTCTTCGCATATTTTTCAACATCTATAGGTTGAAATGAATCATCTGGGAGCAAGAGGATCATCAAACCAGCGCCACTGTACTGGATACCTCTAAGAGACTCCACTGTAGTCTCAACAGATTTATCAGAGCTAATTAAATAAAGTACTACCTCGAATGCGCGCAGCACTCCTGTGCGAAAGTAATGCCGTTTTGCCACAACAAACCCCATCCCCATCCGTTTAGGCAACGTTGCAAATTCGGATTCGTGGGGAACAAAACGCGCCCTCTGGATAGCTTCGTCAAGATCAAAATCACTACCCGCAAAGATTGCGTAACCACCAATCCGAGGTTGTCTGATTAAAATTGCCCATTCAATGAGATCATTAATCACTAATTGAATTTCTTGCGGGCTTATTCCTGGCAGAGATGCTTCAAGAAATTCGTTTGCCACGGCGACACCGGAGCCATTACGAAAAAATTCGATAACTGCTGCACACTTTGTAACGGCGACGTGAATTGAACGTCCTTTTGCAGTTGCCCGATCAATCGCTTCAAATGCAAGACTAAATCGTTGACTACCACTACCCGAAGTGAGCGCCATCCCAAAGTTTGCAGCGAGGTAATCCCAAAGCCGATCAGGGCTGTAGTCGATAGCATCTTCTAGCTGGCTATTTTGCAAAAACTCCACAAATCCATATGGTTCAGCAGACGTTAAAAAACCAAACACACTGCGCTCATTCTGGGCGAACCGTTGCCGAGATATAGGACCAAGCAACAACGCCGTTACCGGGTTTATAGGCCATGTCGAGGAGAGAGCCTCCTTGAGAGCGGCTGAATCAGCAGGACGCCTTGCAGCCACTGCATTTGCAACATTCGATGCGTTCACATTGGCATTGTTCGGTCGTCGATCCACAATAATTGCCCGGCCAAGTAAAGCCACAGTCTCGTCAGCACCGGCTAAGAATGAGATATCCTGAAAACGTCCTTGTACTTTTGCCCACTCTCTTCTAGTTTCGTGACTACGTCGACCAGCATATTGATCAAATGCCTGATGGAGAATGCCAAGTACGACAAAATGCCCGTCACTGCGCGAACTATGCTCTGCGAGGTCTTGCAAAAGATGAATATCACTGTGATTGCTAACAGCATGTTCCAAAAACTTTCCGAGCTCATCAATAATCAGCAGAATTCCGCTACGCTTATTTTTAGACTCAAATATTAAGGTAGAAATTAGCTCACCATCACTGGCACTTGCCTTGTTTTGAATATCTTTAGTCCAACCCAAAGCTTTAGCTGCTGCCGTTACAATTGTTTGCCGCAATTCTGTACGGCTTCCAGTAACGGGAATAACACTCCAATCTCCAGATGTTTCTGGAAAAGCTTGAGTAAAGAGCGTCACTAACTCTGTGCCGACAGTTTTACGTGCAATGGCACGCCCATCTTTATCGCCACTAACAAGATTGCCGAGGAGCAGTGCAGCGCAAGACTTACCTCCACCATATGGTCCCGTCCAAGTGAAAGCACCTTGCAGTGATTCAATCTGTGAGGAAGCCATCGCAGCAAGAGCTTTGGCAGTACTAGCCTGCATTACATAGCCGACAAGAGGCGGTGTACCTTTTAAATCCTCATCAATTCTAGCAGACCTTGCAAAACGTCTCTCGATGTGAACGATATCAGCAAGTTTATTCATAACGAATTTTGCCTAGTTAATTTTTTTGAGTAAGTCTGTTCAAGGATATTTAGTAAATCAACCTTGCGTTGGCGTTGAATCTGGCGTAACCCCGCAGTATCAGTCCAAACCCATGCTCCATCAGTCAAAGATTCCAAGTTCATCAACCGAGTAGCCACACTATCCTCATCAAGCTTGAAAACTCGTCCTGGTGATCCTGGTGCATAGCAAATTTGCTCAAAAGACAAAGCAGCAATGTCATGGCTATTTCGTTCCCAAAATGTACCAAGAGCATAGGCAAATACACCATCTGGTAGTGTTGGTTTTGGACCACGAACAAACTCGTACCAATTTCCCAATTTGTTACCCCGAACCAAGCCGAGTTCTGCAAGCAAAGGTTCAGCTGCATCTTCAATACTCACGTCCTCACGTCGCACATAGCTGCGCAGAAAAACCTCAACATCACGCTTCAAAGTCACGGCCGATGCTCGCCATCCTTTTTTGGCAACAAGTGCTTCTAACCCCTCCACAATCGACACTGCATCAAATTCAGCCGACGCTATTGCATTAAAGGCAAAATAAATTGTGGTCGTTAACTCAGGATCTGACGCAAAATTCCAATGTACGAGCCAAAGAGTCGCATGACGCTCAATAAAAGGATCCAAACCATTCTCAGAAAAAATAGCCTTACCTAAATCCGTCTCAACAAGTATTTTATTTCTATCTTCCATTATTCGTGCAGCAAGTGCCCAATACCGCATTGAAACTGCCATATTCCGACCGACACCAAATCGACTTATAGCATCTGGTTCATGAAATGAAGTAGCTGGAACACCGCCGTTAACTGCGTCATAGGCCTTCTTAAGCCAAAGTAATCGCAATGGAAACGTTTCATGCCCCGCAAATTGCCCTTTTGTTTTCCATGTATCAATAGTATCTCTCATAAGAATATCTTACTGGTGATATTCGCCAGTAGCAAGCGCGCCTTTTTAAATTGAAGTGACCGGGACACCTACATCAAAAGTATATAGGCCTTCTTAAGCCAAAGAAATTCTTGTGGGAACATTTCATGTTCTATAAATTGTCCCTTTACTTTCCACGTTTTGAAAATATCGACCCTAGAATTATCTTACTGGTTAATACCACCAGTAGCAAGCCCAGCCTTTTTAATTGCAATAGAAATTAATAATGCCGCTTTTCGAACATCTTCACTATTGTTATATCTGCCAAATAACATTCGAATTACGGATCGCGCCATATCATCACTAATCCCGATTGACTTCAAAACATGTGACGTTCTAATCTGCCCAGATGTACAAGCCGAGCCTGTTGAAACATGAACATCTCGAGCAAGGATTTCGACTAAACTATCTGCGTCTACACCGTGAAAGCATAGAGCTAAACTTCCCGGTAGTTTTACCGCTTCACTTGGAACATGGCTAAATTTCACTTGGTGGGCTAATAATTCAGCGACCATCTGCTCTGAAAGGGTTTCTGCGTGTTGAGAATTCTCTACGAGTCGACTACGGGCTAAACAGGCCGCTGCCCCAAAACCAGCAACTAGCGGCACAGGAACCGTACCCGACCTTAGGCCTCCCTCCTGACCACCTCCGAAAAGGATAGGATGTGGACGAAGTGCATCTGAGGCTATGAATAGAGCCCCAACCCCACAAGGTCCGTGCATTTTGTGTGCTGAGATGCTGAGATAATCAACATCAAAATCAAAAACATTAACAGGTATTTTGCCAACAGCTTGAGCAGCATCACAATGAAAAAATGCCCCCGATGATCGAGCTAATCCAGCAATCTTATTTATGGGCTGAATAACACCTATCTCATTATTAGCCGCCATGACCGATACAAGGAGTGTATTCTCAGTAATAAGACGTGCTATTTCCTCAAGATCAACCTGCCCACTATGACAAACCGGCGCCTCTATAAGCTCAAAGCCATAATCAATTAACGCTCTTGCCGACTCTTGAACTGACTTATGTTCAATTGCCGAAACAACAATCCTACGCCGGGGGATACCTTCTCGAGTAGCCGCACCCGCAACGCCAAAGATCACCAGATTATTTGCTTCCGTAGCTCCTGATGTAAAAACAATCTCTGATGGATTTGCACCTATGAGGCCAGCCACCGCAGTCCGAGCATCATCAAGGATTTCTGCTGCTCGGGCACCACCAGAATGAGGAGAGCCAGCATTAGCGGGTTCTCGCCAAGCGGTTAGCATCGCGTCACGCACTTCAGGGGCAAGTGCTGTCGTTGAGAAGGAATCAAGATAAACTGTTGATTTAGTCACACTATTCTCATTTTATCGTTCAAAAACAACTCTATAAAACATTATCAAACTGTAATTTAAAGATGATACCGTACTCACTGACATATCAGTGAAGAGCTAATTCTTCATCCCACCAACTGCCAAAGCTATTTTTAGCTTGAAATCCAAAGTTTGATATTTTTACCCTACTTATAGCTGCCTAATTGAATTATCAGCTTGGATTGCCTCAACTGCTATCATAATGTCTTGATCAGACAAGAACGGAGCTTGTGCAAAAACCAACCCTTGTTCTCCATTTAATTTTGCGGCCAAATGCCCTTTACCAAGCAAGAGTTCTGCGCCGGGCCGATCAAGGGCAATTTTTGAAGTTGCTTCACTAGCCACCTTTAGTATCAAGCGATTTCCTAGATTTTCTCGTAACTGCATCGGCATGACATCCTTGTCTGGCCGTTGAGCGGCAAATATGAGATGTATCCCTGCGGCTCTGGCTTTAACTCCTAACCGTTGGACGGCCGCACTAACAGCGCCTTTGTAATCATTATCAAGCATCCAGTCCGCAAACTCATCATGAACAAGAAACACCATGGGTAGTCTGCTTTCAGGTGCTGATTTTGAGTTATAGGTCATCAAATCGCGAGCACGAGCAGTAGCAAACAATCGATAGCGATTTTCCATCTCTTCGACAAGTCCACCAAGAACTTCGGTTGCACGCTCTCGTGTCGTTATGATTGGTTCACGCATATGAGGCAAATCTTCAAGCGCTGAATAGTCAACGCCCATTTTCGGATCTATCAATACGATTTGAGCAAGTTCTTTGGGGTTGGAAGCTGCAATATCCAGAAGGAGAGCTTGGATAAGCACAGACTTTCCACTACCAGTTGCGCCGGCAACAAGTGAGTGCGGCTCATGCGAGGCAAGCCCTCCAAACTCGCCTCCTAGATTAAGGTATAACAGTGTGCCACTGATCTCCTGGAGACCAAGTACAAACGAAGTATTGATCCCCGCATCGTTTCTGTTTAAGCTTCTCCTTGCCCACAAATCCCATAGTGATACTGCATGTCTCTTCGAACCAGCAATTGTAACAACAATCTCGCCCGGCTTAGGTTGTACTGTAACCAATAAGATTGCATGAGTCGTCAACAGTTGTGTGCGCTTGGCTTCGATGTCCTCTACCCGCAATCGGTCCGATCCTGCTAGTCTGACCAAGCAACCGTTTGGTGTTAGCCGCGTTCCTAACACAGCAGCTTGAAGGCCGTACCCATTCAAAGCTGATTTAAGTTTGCGAGTTATTTCATCTGCCCAAGCTTCTCGATCATCAATTGCTCCAGAAAGCCCCGCTGCTTTTGCCGAAATAAGCTCAGAAAGTTTTGATCCCGTTAGTCCATTCTGAAATGACGTAGTTTGTAAATTAACGGAAAAACCAGGGCGTATAGATGTATCTTGTTGCAATGTATCTAGTTTAATTAACTCACTATCACTTTCAGATTTGAAAACATTTTCACTGTTTACAACAAGTTGCTCCATCATAGCTGTCCAGGCAACTCGCGAAGCCGGAAGACGAGAACTTGCAGAAAGCCATGGCCGAGCCGAGCCGAGCTTTGCGCGAATCAAAAATGGTTCCTTATTTCGCGCATAAAATTCGCATAGTTGACGCAACTCTGGTCGATCAAAAAGCTCCTGCCAAGCCTGAATACCATCGGTTTCATCAATTAAGACCTGCTCAGACTCGGAGCTAGTAGATGTCAGCTCTGTAGAATGGACAAAAACATGAGAGTAGCCTCTTAGTGAAATCGCAGCTTCACCATCGCGTAATCTAGCTCTAGTGCGTTCCAACAAACCAGAGCAACCCGGCGGAATATCAGCATCGACAAGCAAATCAGCCAAACGAGACAACCAAACATCCCGATCTAATCGGCCAGGATCTCCAAAAAGTGCTGCGCGAAAGGTTGAGAGAGTCGCCATAAGCTGAGCTTTTGAAGATCGCCTAGCGTCTGCAGAGACAGATGCTGTAACATATTTTGATTCGATCACAGCTATATGCAGATGCGGCCCGTCCTCACGTTCTTCAACATAAAGACCCAGAATATCAGCGATGCGACTTTCTTTTTGAGCTAACCAGTCTGCATAGTCATCTAATAGAAAAAAAACGCTAAATCCGTGCCGTTTCCCCTCGCCAGAAATTGCCTTAAATTCATGTTGAAGCAAATATCGGCTCATCACCAAACCGATCATTTCGCCCGCAGACACACCGCGTTTTGCTGCACGCAAAACAATATCACCTGAAACTGAAAGAGCATCTTTTTTTATACGCTCAGATACTTCTATCAAATCATCACTATTAAGAGGAAGACCTAGTTCACTTAAACGGCGTCGAACAAGTACACTCAACAAGCGAAGCTCAGATGTTGAACTTACAATCATATTTCGCCCGTTGGTAGATGCTCGACGATATCTAACTACGGTTACTCCGTTTGCTTGGAGCTGCCGCTTATCGAGAAGTTCGTCATAAGTTGCCACCCATTCGGACAATGCGTGAGCATCATCTAGAGTCCCACATAGAATCTCGTTTTGAAGTGAAATTCGCCTAGCTGGTAATAAATGGTCGCCCGGCGGAGCATCGGTCTGACGGACAACAGAGGCAACTGCTCCGATATAAGCCCAACCAGAAGATGTTTGCCTTGGGCAAGTCAGAAAGGTTGTTGATTTGAGCTCGTTTTCTCCAGAAACGCTACGATACGACCACCTTGAAGGCGCATGCTCTAAACTAGGGCGTTCATTGGTCCAGTCAACAGGTATCCATTCTACTGCAGCAGTTCTTGATACAACATCATGAAGAAAAGCAACGTCAAAAGCTCTAAATCCATCACCAGCTTTCGGCGGGGTGGACGATGGGGGGACTACAGCAATACGAAGCTTTGATATAAAATTCTCTGATGTTTCGCTCACAATTGGTAAATCGGGATCATCACCCGCCCTTGTAACAAGCTCGGCATAGACGCGACGAAGTTTTGCTGAATCCCGATGTCGCACAGAAACGTTACAATGAAAATCAGACTCTGTTTGCATGCTAGAGAGTTCACGTACAACTGCAAGAGGCAACTCGGCAGCATCCGCGTTATAGAGCAAAACGCTAAGGTTGCTTGCTTCATGAGGTTGTAAACCTACATACCGCTCCAATAACTCCCTAACTTGCTTTGCTGCAGCTGAAGGATCAACATCACTCAAAGCATCATCATCGCCACGAACAGGTCGTTCTAGAAGACTATAAGCATTAATTGTACTGCTTTCTGAAACGAGAATAGGCGCTGCTCCGCCACGTTGAACAACAGCGACTTCAGGATAAAACGGATGCGCAAGCTCTTCTGAAAACTCACGAAAAAAAATACCTCGATCACCAAATAAAACGTTTTTGTTATTCAGAATATGGGTCACTAGTCCTGCAACACGCCGAGTTTTAACAGCCAGTGCTTTCATCCTCTCGGGGTGCCAGGGTGGGATTATCAGGGAAGGTTGATCACCTGAAACTTTCACGGTTCCAATCGACAGAACCTCAGTTACAAGCTTGGAGCGGCAAACATCCCCCCGCGCATGAATCGCCAGAACACATAATAAAGCTCCAAACGAATCCGCTTGCCGCAAAACAGCTTCACCATGGAGTCCTATACCAATAAAATCCTCCAGTGCCTGAATGTAGTCAGCTTCAAAAACATCCCACGCACCTCGTACTTCATCCCGTTGCTCAGAGGAAAGCCTGCCCTCAGAAACCAGGTCGTCTATGCGGCGCTTAATATCAGCTCGAAGGCTGCGCAACTTGTTTGGCGGAGGAACTAGTGAACCGGCATCGCGAGAATAGGTAGCTTCCAATGTTCCGGTATCGAGCAAGGAAACGCTTTGCACACCGCCTTTCTTACTGACAAGTCGTCGTGGAACCTCCGTACAACCAACCGAACCTTTTTCACGAAGCCGTTGCATGTCATCAAGCAACGATAGACCTATAGCCTCAGGACGATATATCCAGAGCAACTGTGTTTTTGCAAGAACTGCCTCTTGCTCAGCCACACGCTCGATAAGAGCAACTTCGAATTTGATTTGAACGGCAGATTTGGCAAGTAATGAAACAGATTTAAGATTGTCACCCCTGAGTTGTTTTTCGCATGCAAAGAACTCAGGATAGTTAAACAGTGGATCAGGCAAAGTAGCTGGAACTTTTAAAGTACGCCAATCGGCTTTAGAGCCCATCAGTTCTTTGAGTCCACGATACATTACTGAAAAGAAGGCACCTACATCGTAGTTAAAGCGCTCACGCCATTCTTTGCGACCTTTCGATACCGTAAGACGTAAAAAACGCTCACCTTTTGCTTCCCCAGCACCTACAATTAATCTGTGAGCCACACTGGTAAAGCCATCCAAAAAATCATGACATTCTATTGGTTTACCAAAGATTATTTTTTCCCACCGCGTATGCAACTTTGGAGTTTTCTCTAGGTAGCGCCGATGAATCTCGAAGAAATTTTCATCTTCCTCAATCCATTCTGATCGGCGTTCTCTAGCTTGTAGATCTTCCAAATATCTGCGCCAATGATCATCGAGAACATCCGAATCTTCACAGTCGTGATCAAAAAAGTAAATAGTCGCCTCGGCTAACCCCTGCTGACGATCTCTTGGTTTATCGAAGATAAAATGAACACCGTCCATCTCCCATTCTAGAAGAGCGATTTCCTCAGCAGTGTGCTCATCTCCAAGAGAGGCGTTGATGAAGGCTTCAAGAGAAGTTCGCACCTGATCTTGAATGTTCTCGGCGTTATCCTCCAGTCGCTGCCGCATCTCATCCGGTTCCAAAGGTTGCCCATTTGGTCGCATTCGAGCCAGAAGCGGCGCTCGATTTGTGAATAATTTTTCGAAAGCCTTGCGCCAAGGACCGGCTGCTTGCCCATAGGTTTTTGCATTAGAAAAAAAAGAGGTATCGCGAGGCAGACCAACGCATGGCAACGACCAACCAAGCGCCTCTCGCATTGCATGACCGCGAACGGAAGACGCTTCACTCAGCATTGCACAAAAATTGCCAAGTTGGTTCAACGACAACTCAGAAGCCGCAACCAGACCTTTCAAAGCAGCTCGAAACACTGCCCGATCATCAACTGTCGGTGCAATTCCTGCTACATGGCATGTCGCCTCTACCCAGGCATTTTCACTTGCCCGCAATTCCTTAGCTCCAAGCGCGGCCACATGGCCTAGTGTATCTGCCAGATTATGTTCATTACCATTAGCAGTTAACAATGCTTCCATAGCTGTTTTAGCGTTGCGTACTGCCCCCGCATTCAGTTTGGTCAGAGCTGCAGCTGGCAATCTTTGTCCTTCAACTAAACCTTCAGGAATTCGCAATTCAATTTTCGCTGCCAAATCTGGGTTAGAGAGAATTTCTCGGACAATTGAAGCAATTTGCCCAGGAGCAAGCTTGTCTAACCGAAATAGAGCAGCAGAATCTGCTTGACTGCCATCGCTTTGCCTGGCATCAGCTAACCTTTGCTGTAATATAGATGCTCCGACCCTTCCAATAATTCGATCCGTTAACATCAATCTTCTCCCTTATTGCCAAACGGATTCTCCACAAACGAGCAAGAATCGGAGAGGCGCCTTACTAATCCCAATCCGACTAAGCGAGCCTCAAGGTTTCCTCGATTTTCACTCAGCGCTTCTTGGTCAACTTGCTTCTCGCTAACTAAGTGCGCCCCTTCGGCATCTCCAATCACAAACCCATAACGGCGTTGAACCTCTTGTAAAAACTCATCGAACTGCATCTGGTCATCAACAATTAATACGACCAATGTTTTCAAAAGTCGATCATTCGGAGCATAACGAGTTCGTCTTGCCAAACGTCGAGAACTGAGCCCTATAGCCCGAGACCATGTGGCGTGTATTTTCCCCAAATGCTGTTCATGCCTAGATTCCGCCTTTTCAATAAGTCTGCTCACAAGTTTCTCACTGGGCATACCCATATAATCGAAATCATCGCCCCCAACTGCTAGGGGCCATTGGAACCATGCCCTAAGCAACTTTATGCACTCCCCTTCAGAATCTTCCGATTGCAAGGCAATAGTCCACTCATTGGTTAGCTTGATGCTCTCGACTTCCGCACGTACTGCTCTAATAGATAATGCTTGATTAGTTTGATAAGATTCTCCTGAAAGCGCTCTGACCTTTGTGCGCTCACGAGATACAATTTCGCAAACAATTTCGACTGGATCAGTGTCACCGACCTTTGTTTTTGCACACTCAAGAAAATAAAGCAGGAGATTCAGTCCTGCACTGGTAATCAAGTGTTCTAACGCGTCATATATCGGCATATCACGAGAAAGAATAGCAAGCCAATCGTCACATAAACGATCAAAGCGAGGATGGGAAGTATATGGTAGGTAGCCCACATCCCGTGCTTCTGGAGCAAATTGAGACTCACCTTGAAGCGCCCTTACAAGCTTATTCATTGGCGCAGAGGAATCAAACAACCGTTCGACCAATTTTTTTCCTAACTCTGGACCTCTAGTTGCTCGGCATAGCATCAGATACAAGAGCTCACCAGTTCGTGCAAAAAAACGGCGGTCATTTGACGCACCTTTTGTATCAACTCGTAAGTCTTCGTAAAGTGCATTTGGTCCAAAAGGAAATACGAATTTTGAGCTCCAACGCTTATTACTGCGTGCTTCGAATGAGGAAGATCGCAACAGCTCAATTGCCTTCGAAAAATCCTCAAAACTGAAAAATACTTGGCGCAAGTAGTCCATATCATTATCGTCAAGACCAGTCGCATTTTGAGAAAAAAGCTTATTCCAGTCTTGCCATTTATCTTCGTCAGGAAGAGCCCTTTCACGCACAGATTCCACGTGGGGATTATTAAACAATAACCCACGCAACCTGATTTGCCTTTGCGGTCGATAACGTACTTTATCAGTCGGACAAGCCAGCAGTGGATTATCCAGATTCGAGCCAAGAACACCTAAAAACTCCAAAACTGCTAAGTGAGGGAGTTGTTCATCATACAGCCGATGCCCCCAAATATGCTCATCGACAGTAAAGTCAACGCCACTAATTATCTGCCTCATTAGCCAATCCTCACAGAAATTGGCTTTGCAAAACCATGACCATTTTGTTCAATTTCAATAAAATTAAGTGTAAAAGTATGCTCATTTGTATCAGGTTCATCGCTCTCACCTGATTGTTGAAGGAGTCGAATCAACTCTGCTTTCCGCAAAAGTTTGGCTTTAAAAGCCAGCATGTCCTCCAAACATTCATTGGAGAAGCTACCGGGCAATGAGCCTTCAGCAACTCGACACAAAAATTCAAACCGGACTGGAGTCAAATTAAAAGCCACTGTGGAACTTGCTCCTAACGCCAAAGCCACATCCAAAGACGGACGCTCGGTCTGAGCATCAAGCTTAATCATTAGACCAATCCCGCTGACTTTTCGTGATGACACTTCTGTATCGCAAAGAACGCTGATCCTTGATTGTGTGAATCCGCCTGAATTGGCAACAAAAATACGATCAGTGTTCTCGATGAGCAGCCCAGTCATTACACGATTAAGCCCGCGAACTAACCGTGCGCGAACCGTTTCGCTCACTCCCTTCTTCTTTATCAAGGCTGAAGTCATCTCCAAATAATCACCGGCAAATCGAAAAGCAGTCATTCCCCAAACGGGGTAATCCGACTCCATATCAGGCAAGGTAAAAAAAAGTCTACGCCGCTGCGCTTCCAATCGATGCAAAAAATCGATTGCCCCATTGTCTAGGCGGGCGGATTCTTCCCCTTCGAGATAACGCTGTTGTGCAGCTAAGTATGAAGGTGTTGCTCCATAAATCGTATCGAAACCAACCAAACGAGAAAAGGAAGCTGAGAGCATAGAATCGTCATTGCCATAGACCAATAAACCGTCAGCCCCGTTTGAGGTTTCCTCTCCAATTCCGAAGGAAGCTAATGCACGAAATACAGGGCGGTCAATAGCTCTTTTTCGTGGAAGGTTAGCGCCGAAAACATTGCTGTAAAGGCTGCCTTTCTCAGTTGTACCACTCTCTTGAATACGCGCTATATCACCACAGGCCATCAAACCCTCTCGAGCATCACGGTGCCCCAATATCATATTAGCAGCAAGAGCAAGCAAATCGCGTACCGACAAATGCCAGCCGTTTAGTCTCGCCACTTCCACCAAATCACCTAATCTGCTTGCAAATCTCCCATCATCATGTGTTCCAAGAAGACGGGCACGATTTTCAGAAATTGGACATATGCGACCAGCAAATTGAAGCGAACATTTTGCACACATTTCCCATTCAGGATGTCCAGCAACAGCAGATAAAACCTCTTCCAAAGATTTCCGATGTGTTGTCCTACTCAGATCAAAAACAGCTAACCTCTCTGGAAGTTGCCCTGAAAACAAAAAAGCATCTTGAACAATTTTTTTGAGCGGATGAACTCGGCCCTGACGCAATCCCAAGTCCCGCAAACGCTCAAGAATTTGTCCATGGTTGGCAGCGACAATTAAAAATTCGGAGTCCTCAGATCCAAATACGGAACGCTCTAGCAACTCTAAAACTTCATCACTTTGACCGTCATTTAGCTCGCTTAGATCTTTTACAAAAACCGCTCTGCACCCATTGGATAACCTGATATCTTTTATTGGGGCTGGGTTTAACCAATCATGAGGATTACCACCCAACGAAGACCAAAGACTTCTACAGTGGTAAGTCTTACCATCGCCTGCAGTTCCTGCAATTAAAATTGAACCCGGGACACCGGACATAACGTGTTGCGTCATTTTCTTTAGCAACGGGCTAGAAAGGGTTATTGGTTGAACCTTTGCCCTATCCAGGGCACCAGTTATATGCTCGTCAAACAAATTGAGATTTGTTGCAGTCGGACCATAAGATCTCAAGAAACGCACCCAAACACTTGCAGGAGCAATAGACATATCTGACGGTATTGAATTAGATTCGATGATAGACATATTCTGAATACTTCTTTTAAAAAACAATCTTTACTTTTAAAACAACTACTAACATACCTATATTGAATCGATTTAAAGGCATATATCTTGGCGTTTATAAAGACGTAGTAATTCTATGTCGATAATTTTCAGTTATGAAGGCCGTGTTAGGCTAAGCAGAATAATTTCGGCCGATAGCCTCACTTGTACCTTTCCATTCCGCCAACTCAAAAAATCGAGATATTTATATATAGTGTACCACCTGAGCGGCCCAAAAACTTCAGCAATACAGAATGCAACAAACCGCCGCTCATTTTCGTTACTTTACACAATGATCGATTGAAGTCTCATAGATACATTGATGTGTCAACACTTTTCCGGACACACTGTTAAGCAGCTTTAAGCTGCAATTCGTATTCTACGGGTGACATATAGCCATTGGCTGGAAAACAGCTTTCAATATTTGCCACCAATCAGCGTTGAATTTTCCAGTCAAAAAATTTTCATATGTAATAATATCAATATGGTAGTGGGTAGCTACTGGAAAATTTAGATGCCGTTTTCCAGTCAGGACATCCTAATGATGCTTCTGGAGTGATTATTTAGGCTTTATTGCAAAGGTTAATAGGTTTATAGGAGGTATGTATCTGTAACAACATTCTAATAAATATGAATAACTATAAAAATAATCCGCATGTTCGCAAGTGGTTAAAGGCACGCATACCTTATGGTTACTACCAAGACTATCTTAGGCAGAAAGAAGAGCCTTATGACTTGTCTGTTATAGATCTCCTGTTTATATCCAATTTTAAGGGTGGAAACGGCGCCATCAGAGAAAAGACCGATATTTTGAAAAAAAAACTTCTTTTATATTCTAAAAAACTTAGCGATATTGATGAAAAATACAAATCGAAAATAGTAAATAACTTTTCTGACTCGGACCTAACTAACTGGATAAAAGACGGTGAGGATTTTCTATCGTTGGCGATAAAATCTGATTCAAAGATTGATGGGTTCGGACCCTCATACGCGTCCGCTCTTCTTAACTCTCATTTTCCCGATCTATTTCCGATTATCGACAGGCGCGTTTTAAGTGGTTCAGGGATTAGCATATTTAGCGATTCCAATGAAAATGGCGTTGAAACATATAGCAGCAATGGTCAGGTTAAAAACATCGAGAAGCATTACGGTTGGTTGATGCGCTTTGTCCACCAGAAACTTCTAGATGATAATCCAACGACAATTGGATGTATTGATCTGGAACTTTTCTCCAAAGACTTGAGAAAAGAGTTTAAGAAGCAAACACAACAAAGTCCTAAACAGCCATAGTAAAATACCCGACAGATTTGGTTGCTCGGGGATTGACACCTTCGAATAATTACAACTCGTCTTCCAATTCAGCCCCATGCAGGCATTGGAATGTGTCGACAAGGATGGAACACGGATTGCTTGAAGTTTTAGATATGGAGTCTGCCCGCTGGCCAAGTATCGAACGCATTGGCGTTCATATACAGCCACGGGGCGAGATTTGGGAGCCAGAATAAAGCCGGTTAAGCTAAGTGAATTGTGGAAAACCATGATAATGAGTTAAAATTTGTCGCAACAATTTCTGTAAATGATATTTGATTTAGTCAAATGTTGCTTAAGAGTTCATTCCATAAAATACATATGATTACTCGGCGTTGACTGAGTTACATTGCCGCCATCCTACCATGGAACCTTGCAGCCCAATGAGATACGGAATCAGGCCTTAAGCAACCTTTATCCGCCGAATCGGTTTTAGGGTGCGGTACTCCTACGACCCCATCCTCGCCACACATTTCTGTCAACAAACTGTTTGGCCAACGTAATGAACCTTTCAATAGTTTTCTTTCCAACTTTTGCAATTGATCCTCTAAATTGTCTTGCGATTTGAACCGCAGTAATTGTGTCGATAGCAAATTCCTAGCATCCGAAGTATCCACTTCAAGAATATGGTAAGACTTACCCTTGGATATAAGCTTAACGACGGCCATACATCTCGGGTCGCCATTGTTCAAAAAATGCTTTTTACAACGCGACAGCTGTGGCAGTTTTCTGAGCTGCTTTGATTCTATAACCCATCCATAACAAACGCTAAGCTCATTTAGCATCTTTTGAAAACATTCAAATTTATTGGCATAAAGGTGCACATCATCAGTTTCGTCCACTACGGTGTCCCAATCGGCACCAGACAAATCGCCGGAAACGGTCGCCTCGTCGACGCTAACGTGGTTGGACGCCGTATTGCCAGCCTCTTGGTCTGCTTTACCTGAAGCGGCATGTTGCTTCTTGTTTACCACCTTACGTGCCTCGAACGCTTTTGCAAACTCAAAAACAACGGGCGGCGCAGATAACGGTACGGGGTGATGATCGGCATTGGCTTCCACGTCATCATGAACCGTGTGTTCAGGCGGTCTTTCGGGAAAAGACCTTGCTCCACCGGTTCCTTGACCACATACGTTTTCCTTGAAATCCGGGTGATAAATATCAATCACCGCAGGAATATCCGCTTCGATATCCCTAATTCCGATGATTTCGTAGACGAACATGCATTTCTGTTCTCGGTCGAAGTGGCCTCTGACCTCGAATTGGGCGTCAGGCAGTTTGGGCGGCTCAAATTGAAAATGCCAGGAGCGATAACCGTTTTTGTCATAGCCTTTAAGTTTCTGGTACCTCCCAATGCTTTCGAATGAGGCTCTAGCATCTTGGTCCATCAGCAACCAACTCAACAGCCGCCGGGATCCATAATCATTCAGCATGTTGGCCGAATAGCCGGATGACGGAAGGATATTAATCCGAGCTGCCGCAGGGCTGATCTTCTGAATATCGAATTCCGCATTAAGGCAATCCGGTTCCAACGCTGTGCGTGATAAATAGGCATTGTGAAAAAACAAAGCACGAGCCAGCTCAAACTGGGGAAGAAAAATTTGCACGCCTTTGTCCGTCAGAAAATAAAAACACCACTCTTTTCTTTCCATGGCTCCCACCGCCTTTGGGATTGGATAATCAGCGAGTGTTTTGTTCTGCCAGTGTTCAGTGCTCGCAACAGCCAATGAAAAAGGATATCCTGCTAGTGGCGTTTCAGATGATGGATTTAATACACGCCTTCTCGCTAACACAGGGGCATTGGACAGTGTCAGCGATGTTTTATTTTGAGTGGGAAACAAACCTAAATTGATCCCCCAACGTGCGCCATTCAGTTTCCTGAATAGCGAACCAACGGACAGGATTTTAGTATCGTCGACTAATCCGTCAAAATGAATGCCCCGCATCAATTAGTTCTCCAACATATTATCCAACCAGCTTCTAGCTTCATGCGACAAGCGCTCTTCGCTTAATCCAGCTAACCTCAGCAGCCGCCATTTCTGTTTACAGTCCACACCAAGGCATTGTAATGCCAGGTTAAGGCGACGAATTTGATAATCCGAAACTTCTTCGCAATGCCGATTAAAAAACAACGCCGTTAACGGCATTTTGCGAATGTTCTTCTCGACCGTAGCGCTATTATCGAGCTTAGACAAATACCAGTTTTTCGACTTCCTAGGTGAATCGAGCAAACATTGGCAAGCTTTGCGAATCTTGATCAGTTGCTGGCAAATACACAGATCTCGCCGTTGCCAGTCGACACGACGATTCGGTCTAGCCGCCAGCAGGTAAAACCGCCGATTGACTGACAATAGCCATGCACTGTCATGGCGATATAACCAAGCATATAGCCCTCCGTTTTCCGACCGGGCCCGCTTGACGTTCACTCGCTCGATCAATGATAGCCAGTGCGCTCTTTTCTCGGCTAGCTGTTCGGTTATATTATCATCGGCAATCGGCATGTCGGTAACCGGCAAACTTGGGTTAGTCCGAATTGATAAAACCTCGGTCAGCACATCATTTATTCGCCATGTATCTGGCAACAAACTATCCAATGTCACAATGTGCTCCAGATAGCTAAACGATTTTCGGTGTTTTCGAAATATCGAATGCAACCAATTAGTTTCTGCATCAGAAATCGCCAATCCATGCGCATTCAACCATCGCACAGGCCAACGATCAAGCACTCGCTCCCGGACTGATTCATGTCGGACCTGTCGCCCCGCCAGACAACCGGCTATAGCTGCCAACTGGTGATAATAATAACTCCATTGCTCAAAGGTTGCGGCATTCTTATTGCTCCGCTGTAATAACCAATCAATCTGCCGTGCAACTTTAATGGCTGATAGCTCTGCCGGTTTCTGCGAAAAAACAGGACAAATAGACGGTGAAGCCGGAAAAAATTGGTGGCGATGATAGTCATGCCGGTTAATGCTGGCTTCGATCAACTGGCCGTGTTCTAAACAACAATCCGCACCAACGATCTGCCACTGCCGCTTCCAATAATATTCACCACGCTCAATTAACTGTTGTTGTAGGCAAAGCGGACAGTAGCGCAAATACTTCGACTGTTTGACTCTTGACGCGGCAACCCCTAGCATTAGATGAATGGCGCCACGGGAGTTGGCGGCCATTTTTTCCAGGCATTGTTTTCGGCGACCTTCGATAGAGAAGGAGGCATACACTGGAAACAAAGTATGTTCGTACGCCAATTGCTCGACGCTATACCCCAACCCCACAGGATATAAGCTTCGCAGCCTATCCAGATGATTCGGCAAGTCCACGGTCGCGATCACCACTCGACTAGCGAAAACAACCTCCAGCAACTGCTTGGGACTGGTGACCCCCATATGGGCACCGGCCCTGGCTACCACACTGTAAATCAGCTCATCAGGGTAGGGTAGTGGAAAATTGAGCATGATTAGCTCGCATTCTTCAACCAAGAAACGGCATCGAAAATCAATTCAGAACGCTGGAATTGCTGATAAACCGATTCTCCCTTTTCGCATTGAGAAAATTTGAACCGAAGATCACTGGAATCCAGCGTGTGCCACGCCGAAGGCTTAATGCCCGCCTTTCTGGTTTTTGGCTTTTTAGGCTCTTGTTCTTTCGAACCATACCATTCCAAAATGATTGGCATCAGCTCTCTGACTGCCAATTTCGGGTAAAGACTGAAAGCTCTTTCTATTAAAGGCTCTACCAGGTCAGAGTGACAATCCATTCCAACTAACAGATTGTGTAGCCGCATGGCTTGTTCGTTACCTCCATAACGCGGCAACTCTGAATCAGATTGCGCCGCATCAATTTTGGCACTCAACGCGAGTATCTTTTTGTCGATATCCGGGATGCTCAAATCCGAATACATGGCGATTAACTCCGGATCACCGGATTTCAGCGCGGCAAGCATGGGGTGGACAGGCTTAAGCTCATCATCGTAAACCTTCTGCATCAATTGCGATGTGACTCGCTCTGTGCGAGTGACAATGGCACGCAATTGCGCGAGTACAAACAGTTTTACGACAATATCCAATACTCCTTGCGATAAGTCGTACCAACATTTGCGCGTCTCTTCGGTCAAAACTTCATCGCGCTTCTGCAGCCATTGGTATTGCCACAGTTTGTCGGTAAATGCTCCCCATTCTGTTGACTTGATTTGACCGGGCTCCGCATTAGCGCTGGGCGCTTGCATAGGCTCCCATAACAATGCACCAAAACCAGCACTGCGTCTGGCAGACCGCAAATCCATCTCAAAAATGGCTCTAGCTTTAGGAGTACCGACCATAACCACCGGTAAACCGATTACATTCACCAACGTGACAAAGAAGTTCAGCATTTTCTCAACACCGCCGGACTTACTCGTGCTCAAATGCTGAATTTCGTCAATGACCAACACACCGATGGCGTGAACATTGGCAATCTGGCTCATCAGCGCCATTAACGTCTCGACCGTATGCCTTTTCAAAGCATATTTCTGTTTGTAGTCGGTATGTAGAACCTTATCAACCTCTTCAAAAAAATGGTTGCATAACTGCTTGAGTGAGCCGTCGTGCGGGCAATCCACTTTCAGATAAACAATTTGGGTGAAGTTATATTTTTCGTGGAAGATTGCCTGTGGATACGTGGCTAGAATACGATTCAGAGTACTGCTTTTTCCAGAACCCGAGCAACCGATCAGCGAGAGACTGCGCGCCGTCGATTTCGCATGATTGAACCGAAACACCTCCAAATCACCCGTCATCACCCGCTCGTAACCATTTTGCAAGTGGGTGTTGAGGGAGCCGTCACTAAGATTTCGACCAACATATCCCTGACGCAACATTACGGATATTTTGGTCTGTAGTTGCAGATGATTTGCAAGGGGTTGGAAGAAATCGTCCAGCAATTGAGAAATAATATGAACCCGGTGGGTACCGTCAATATAAATGTCGCTCGGATCAAATTTGACGGAACCACTCAAACCTTGTTTTACCTGTTTGGTGGTCATAATGGGTGGCAGGGCTTCAATTAAGGGATTTCCGCGATATTGTTCCACACCAGGGTTACGATAAATGGCATTGGCCATATTAGCGGGTAATACCATCAGTCATCTCCAAAAAGCTCGTCGATAAAGTCAGGATAACTATAATCGTCGGGCTGTTGAGTCAAGGAAATAACATTTGCGGGTTTCTTTTCTTTGCCGGATTCTTGTTGTAAACCATTACGTTCTTGACGCTCTTGTGCCTTGGCCTGCTGACGGTTATTACGAATGGAGGCAGTACGTTCTGCATTAGACTGACCATTCGTTTCAGTTGCCTTTGCCTGAGCCATTTTAATCTTCAATTCAATTTTGTTTTCAAGTTCCCTTTGTTTTTCGTCTGCAACCAATTTGCTTTTTGCTATGGTCGCCTTCTGAATAGCCTGTATCTGCCAGACATCCCAGAAAGAACAGCCCCTAAACTCTCGCGATCTATCAGTTAAACTGCAAAGCCAATACTCAGTACTGTTTTTCTTGGGAAGAAGATAAACAGCATCGGCAACGGCAGGATCATAAGCAACCTCAAAAGCGTCCGGCTTGGATATATCTTTGCCGCGATGAAGCCATCCTTGTTTGAGTATTTCTTGTGATGTGTAATAGATACCGAAAACACAAAGACCCAATTCGGACAACGTGCCTTTCACGCGGGGAAATAAACTTACCCTCAACGCGTCCTCCGATGCCGCACGCAATCGACCTGTTCGATGTTGCAGCCCCCAGTTCCATAGCGACAAAGGCGTCACCTCCAAATCAACAGGCATATCAATGCTTCGATCGTATTTTTTTAATATATGAAAACGATTGTGGTAAAGCACCGACGCGAAAATAATTTCCTTAAACTCATGTATCGTCAGCACTGCGTCCAATCGATAATCGCTTCCGCCCCTTTTTTTAACCGTATTTTCGGTAACAACGCCGGGCGCAAAGGGCTTAAAATCGGCCTGAACCGTTCTAAAGTAGCGTTCGACTACCCCTTTGGCGTCACCTCGATAGGGTGGTGTATTTTCAATTCTGATCGAAAAACTGCGTTCTAACGATTCGATTTGATAGCCCAACAGTTCTCCACGATCTGCAAGAATAGCATCCGGTAAGCCCATGACCGGCCAATCCGCTTCCTCAATGTCGATATCATATTGCTTACAATAGGCAACCTTATTCGTCATAGACATTGCCAATGCTTGCATAGCAGCAACATAGGAAGGATTTTCGAATCCTATATACAAACCCGCGATCATGCGGCTAAATACATCAATAACAACATAAACAATTGGTCTGCCGACAATGTTTTTTCGATCGCTGTCTGAGACCAAATAAATGTCGGCGATCGTAGCATCAATCTCGAACCGAGATCCAGGGCCAAGTACCTGGGCGTTCGCTGTTCCACTCAAAGGTCGAATATCCTTTTTGTATTCGATTTTGTTACTTCGCTTTTGGATCTTCTCTATCTGAGTATATTCACGCTTGAAGAAATGGAGCATCTGCCATTTAGTCGGTATCTCTGACTCTTCGATATCTGGGTAATAGCTTACGTATAAAGACTGAAATCGCCGGTGAGCGTACGAAAACGAATGTTTTTTCTCCGTAAGTAAGTATCGATCAATTGCGATTCGAAACAATTTTTCAACCCCCTCATTAACAGCAGTTCCAACGCCAGAACTGTGTAGTCTCGGGCGTCCTAGTTTCTTATTTTTTGCAATTCGGACCTTACCTTTTCCGCCCGAGTTTTTATAGTCGCGGATTAAAGCATTAGGCGTCTGACCTCTTTGCCAATATCTGCGTAGTAGAAAATAAAGCGTCTTTTTAGTTGTGCCTTGCTCTAGGACGATGCGGTTGATGATAGAAGATCTAACCTTTGGCTCATAAAATCTCGGGTCGGATACAATCGGCTTAATCAGCTCGTAGCTTTTATCTCTTATTACTTTGGCAGATGAATCGTCTTCCAACACTAGAAAGGACAGTGTTTGGAAAGGATCTGCAGCGCGCGTTAATACCTCCTTCTCAAATGCGCTCACCAAGTCACCTTTTGAAACGACAGACGGAAGTGCGGCTTTATCCTCCATGGGTATCCATATCAACTCTTCTGACAAGTCACCCAAAATGCGATAAAGCTGATTATTCATTGAAAGAACTTCATTGATTCGAAACATGAAGAGCCTCCGTTAAAGCGATCATATTTTCTGCCCGCAACTCGCCGGCTTTTAACGCAGTATAGGGTTTGAAAATATCAAATAAAAAACAGCGTCTAGCCAATAGCTGCCTTATTTCCAGTAAAGATTGGCCTGCCGGCAATGTATATGCTGTATCTAATTGCTTTGCAATATCAATCAAAGACCTATCAGACGCTTGATTGAAATGATGCGTATACATTGCAACGCGCTCCTGAATAGTCTCGGCATCCAATTCATCGCGCTGAGCAGGATATAACCAACTAATATTCTGGAAAATAACGTTGGGAATATCTTTTTCGGTGATCAGCATCCACGGTATGGACTTTTGCTGCCAGTACCGCCGCTCAAGCTCCAATTTTTCAATGGTTCGAGCATCTTGCAATGCTTCTGAATATTTGGCCTGCAAAACAAATTTAGACCATTGTGCATTTCTAGTGTTAACTAAAAAATCGGAGGTCATAACCTGCTGTATACCGTGGTAAGCTGGATGCAAGATTCCTAATTCATCAGCCAAAACCAAGGTATCTTCAGTTCGTAAAGGAAATTGCTCTCGTATGTCCTCAGTATCCGGATGCCACTCAAGTACTAAGAATACAGCTAGCTCGAGGTCGGAAAGAAGGTGGTGAGTACGCTGAGACTTGTGACCAAAAATCCGGTGCGACCGACCCTCTGAAGGCAGATCTCTAACAGTCAGCCAAGGTTTATAGTCACTGCCGTGACCGGAACCTCGTCCTTCTTTTACCCACTTTTGAGTCTTTAATTCCGAATTTGAATAATTTCTTTTCGCCATTAAAAAAGCCGCCCAGTCATCGCTCTAAAAAGAGTCTAGACCAGTCGGCTTCAGTATACAACTTTATTACTCAGTATATTACTTTATTACTTAGTTTAGGACTTTATTACTCTCCTACAGGTAGCCGTATTGCGCCGCATACCCTATTCCACAGTAACTGACTTTGCTAGGTTCCTCGGCTGATCAACGTCCGTGCCTTTTAAGATGGCGACATGGTAGGCCAATAGCTGCAAGGGAATGGTGTACACAATCGGGGCGATTTCATTTTCGACTTGCGGTATTTTTACTATCTGTACATTTTCGTCGTTTGCCGAGGCCAATGTCTCATCCATAAAGACTATCAACTGCCCGCCCCGGGCGCTCACTTCCTGTATGTTTGATTTGAGTTTTTCCAGCAGGCTGTTGTTCGGTGCTACGGTAACGACCGGCATGTCTGCATCGATTAATGCCAGAGGGCCGTGTTTTAATTCGCCCGCCGGATAAGCCTCTGCATGGATATAGGATATTTCTTTCAGCTTTAATGCGCCTTCCATGGCAATCGGATATTGCGACCCTCTGCCAAGAAACAAAGCATGCTGTTTTTCTGCAAATCGCTCGGCTAATGTTTTAATCTCATCATCCAGTTGCAGTACTTTCTCTATTTGCCCCGGCAGGCTGAACAATTGCGAGGTGATTTTTTGCTCCAGTTGTTCTGTGAGCTGAAAACGTCTTCCGACAGCAATAACCAACAGCATCAGTGTTGCCAGCTGGGTAGTGAACGCTTTTGTCGATGCTACGCCGATTTCCGGCCCTGCCCGTGTCATTAACACCAGATCGGATTCCCTGACCAATGAGCTTTCCGGCACATTGCAGATTGCCAGAGAATATTTGGCGCCCAGTCTTTTAGCCTCTTGCAGCGCTGCAAGCGTATCGGCTGTTTCCCCGGATTGGGAGATGGTTACAATCAGGGTATCCGGCGCTAATACCGGGTTTCTGTAACGAAATTCGCTGGCTACTTCGATACTGCAGGGGACGCGCGCCAGTCTTTCAAACCAGTATCGAGCTACATAACCGGCATGATAGCTGGTGCCACAGGCTAAAATCTGGATGGCTTTTATGTTGTCGAAAATTTCGGCGGCATTGTGTCCGAATGAACTTTCCTGCAACCGGTTATGGATGAACCTTCCTTCCAGAACCTGTGAAATGGCGAAAGGCTGCTCGTAGATTTCTTTGAGCATGTAATGGCGATAGTTGCCTTTATCGACGGCGTCCGCTTTTAACAGGCTTTCCTTTATCGGGCGGGTAACGATCCGGTCATTCGCATCGTAAATAACCACCTCATCTATGGTTATCGAGGCTATATCGCCGTCTTCCAGAAAAATAAACCGTTGCGTGACGGGAAGCAATGCTGCGACATCCGATCCGATAAAATATTCGCCGATGCCGACGCCGATAACCAACGGGCTGCCTTTTCTGCATGCCACCAAGGTATCGGGTTCTTCAACACTCATTATCCCTAGTGCATAGGCGCCATCCAGTTTTTTGACGGTTTGCTTGACGGCATTCAATAATCCGTCCGCAGATTCGAGTGCGTGATAAATTTCATGGGCGATAACTTCGGTATCCGTTTGCGACGTGAACTCATAGCCATTTTTTATCTGTACTTCCCTGAGTTGTTCGTGGTTCTCAATAATCCCGTTATGGACCACGGCGATCTTATTCCGGCAGATATGCGGATGCGCATTTTCTATGCTGGGTTTGCCGTGGGTGGCCCATCTTGTATGCGCTATGCCGATATTGCCCGAAATGGGGTCGGCCTCAAGCAATGCTTCGAGACCTTTTACTTTGCCCAGCTCCCTTTTCCGGTATATTTTCCGGTCGTTTATCACCGCCAATCCTGCCGAATCATAGCCTCGATATTCCAGGCGCTTCAAGCCCTCCAGTAAAATCGGCACTACATTCCGCTGCGCTACGCCGCCAACAATTCCACACATATTATTTTTCCTCGGTAATTGTTCCCGACATTACACTACCTCCTGCATCCTTGCAGTCGTTCTTAACGGGTCGTTGCCACCCTGTAACGGTAATCTGTTTTGCCCTGCTCAAGGTCAATTGATTATCTGGGCTATCTTTGGTGATTGTTGATCCGGCGCCTATCGTGGCGTTTTTGCCGATGGTTACCGGAGCCACCAACTGGCTGTTTGAGCCGATAAAAGCGCCGTCTTCAATGGTCGTCCTGAACTTGTTGACACCGTCATAATTGCAGGTAATGGTTCCGGCGCCGATATTAACCTTGCTGCCAACGGTGGCGTCACCGATATAGCTTAAATGGTTGATTTTGCTGCCCGCCGCTACCGTTGATTTCTTGATTTCCACAAAATTGCCGATATGAACATCGTTCGCCAAAACGCTGTCCGGCCTCAGTCTGGCGTAAGGCCCAATCCTGCTGCCTTGCCCTATGACCGCATCTTCTATGATGCAGTTCGCCAATATTTCCACATGATCGCCAATGATGGAATTTTTGATCTGGGTGTTGGCGCCTATTGTAACGTTGCTGCCGATGCTGTTTTTCCCTTCCAGAATCACATTGATATCAATTTCAATATCCTGCCCCAAACTTTCTATCGAGCCTCTAAGGTCAAAGCGCACTGGGTCTTTCAGGGTAACACCCTGCTCCATCAGTTTATTGGCCTGCTCTTGCTGGTAGACGCGTTCCAGATGGCTGAGCTGAATGCGGTCATTAACGCCCAAAACCTCATCAACGGTTTCCGGCTGATTCGTTATTATATCAATGTGGTCTGCAACAGCCATTTCAATAATATCGGTCAGATAATATTCGCCCTGGGCATTGCCGTTATTTAACCGGCCCAGCCATCTCTTTAATTTGTCGCCCTGCACCGCCATGATGCCGGTATTGACTTCACTGATCAGTTTTTCGCTTTGGCTGGCGTCTTTGTCTTCGACAATTCTTGCAACCTTGCCCTCGGCATTTCTGACTATTCTTCCGTAACCTTTCGGGTTTTCAAGATTCACGGTAAGCAGCGCCAGCGATTGCTGACTGACGTTGGATACCAGCCGTTTTACTGTTGGCAACTTCAACAACGGCACATCACCGTAGAGTATTAGAACGGTATCGTCATCCTGCAGTTGATCGCTGACCTGTTGCACGGCATGGCCGGTGCCTAGCTGTTGTTTTTGTTCAATCCAGCCGGCGTCCAGATCCTTCAACGTTTCCCTTACCAGCTCTGCGCCGTGGCCGTAGACGATCTTGATGCTGTTGTTTTCCAATTGGTTGCTCATGTCATAAACATGTTGCAGCAACGGCCTATTGGCAATTTTATGCAAGATCTTCGGCATGTTGGAACGCATACGCGTTCCTTTACCCGCAGCCAGAATAATAGTCGTGATTTTCATTTCATATTCCGTTACAAATCTGTCTGGAACAGATTTGCATTTATCCAAAGGGCGTCAGACAGGATAGCCTGACGTGAAACAAAAAAGCCCGATAACGTACAATGCGCTATCGGGCTTCTTTAAAAAGGCCTAAGCCCACATTACTTTTATTCGCCGCGCTTTCTAAGTCTGTCTAGTGTTCGCAATTGCATCATGGCTTCAAGCAGTTCCGCCTGAACTTTTGCATATTCAATTTTACTAGTCTTATCGGCCAAGGCTTCTTCCGCTCTGGATTTAGCTTCCAGTGCGGCTGCTTCATCAATGTCTTTCGCTCTAATAGCTGTATCGGCCAAAATGGTAACCAGATTAGGCTGCACTTCTAACATGCCTCCCGATACATAGAACGAATAACTTTCCTTGTCACTCACCTTAACCCGGGCTTCACCGGGTTTAAGTCTTGATATTAATGGCGCATGCCGAGGCGAAATACCCACTTCGCCAAGTTCAGCTGGAGCAAATACCATTTCCGCCAATCCGGAAAATATTTCCTTTTCTGCGCTAACGATATCTACATGTACGGTCATGGTCATGTTTATTACCTACAAGTTTTGTAACTTATTTCATGCCTTTTGCTTTCTCAAGCGCTTCGTCAATGGTGCCTACCATGTAGAAAGCCTGCTCAGGAATAGCGTCGTATTCACCATCGATAATGCCTTTAAATCCGGCAATGGTATCTTTCAGTGAAACGTATTTACCAGGAGAACCGGTAAATACTTCGGCAACGAAGAAAGGTTGAGACAGAAACCGTTGCATTTTACGCGCTCTTGATACGGTCAATTTATCTTCCTCAGACAATTCATCCATACCCAAAATCGCAATAATGTCGCGCAATTCTTTGTAACGTTGCAGGATACCCTGAACTTTACGAGCTACATCATAATGCTCTTGTCCGATGACCAATGGATCCAGCTGACGGCTGGTGGAATCCAGCGGATCAATCGCAGGATAGATACCCAGCTCGGCAATTTGACGGGACAATACAACGGTCGCATCCAAATGCGCAAAAGTGGTTGCTGGTGATGGATCGGTCAAGTCATCCGCTGGTACGTATACCGCCTGGATAGACGTAATAGAACCGGTTTTGGTTGAGGTAATACGCTCCTGCAACACGCCCATTTCTTCAGCAAGCGTAGGCTGATAGCCCACCGCAGAAGGCATACGGCCTAACAGCGCTGATACTTCAGTACCTGCCAATGTATAACGGTAGATGTTGTCAACGAAGAACAAAACGTCACGGCCTTCATCACGGAAATATTCCGCCATGGTCAAACCGGTTAAAGCAACGCGCAGTCTGTTTCCTGGCGGCTCATTCATCTGACCGTAAACCAGCGATACTTTGTCGATTACGTTTGAATCGGTCATTTCATGGTAGAAGTCGTTCCCTTCACGAGTACGTTCACCTACACCGGCAAATACTGAATAACCGCTGTGCTCAATCGCGATATTACGAATCAGCTCCATCATGTTAACGGTTTTACCTACACCGGCACCGCCAAACAAACCGACTTTACCACCCTTGGTAAATGGGCAGACCAAGTCGATAACCTTAATGCCGGTTTCCAGCAATTCGTTTGCAGCGGCTTGCTCAGCGTAACTTGGCGCTTCACGATGGATGCCCCAGGTCACTTTTTCGCCGATAGGGCCTTTTTCGTCGATGGGCTGACCCAGGACGTTCATAATACGGCCTAATGTTTCCTTACCAACCGGAACTGCAATAGGTGCGTTAGTGTTATTAACCGCCAAGCCTCTGCTTAAGCCATCAGTCGTACCCATCGCAATGGTTCTGACTACGCCGTCACCTAATTGCTGTTGTACTTCCAATACAAGGCCTTTGCCTTCTACGTTTAATGCATCATAAACTTTTGGCAGGTTTTCACGTGCAAACTCCACGTCAACGACCGCACCAATAATCTGAACGATTTTACCCGAACTCATTGTTTCGTCCTCTAAAATATTAATTCGTTTTGCTTGGGCTTAAACAGCTGCAGCGCCGGCAACAATTTCTGAAATTTCCTGAGTAATAGCGGCCTGCCTTGCTTTGTTGTAGACCAACTGTAACTCGCCAATAAGATTTCCGGCATTATCCGAAGCACTTTTCATCGCCACCATTCTGGCTGCCTGTTCACAGGCATTGTTTTCAACCAAACCTTGGTAGACTATGGACTCCACATAACGAGTCAGCAAATAATCCAGAACTTCTTTAGCATCAGGCTCGTAAATGTAATCCCAATGATTGCCAAGATTTTCATCAAGCTCACCAGCTACTACAGGAAGCAATTTTTCAATGGTAGGCTTCTGCGTCATGGTATTAACGAATTCATTGCTTATTACATACAATTCATCGATCTTACCCTGGTCATAAGCGTCTAACATGATTTTAATGATGCCGACGATTTCATGCAGGTGCGGAGTGTCACCCAATTTGGATACCTGACCAACCAAATTTGTTGTTTTCAGATTCCCAAAAAAACCAGCGGCTTTTGTGCCGATAGTGCAAACGTCTACTTCAATTTTTGCCTTGTCCCATTGCATTAATTGTGTCAACGCTCTTCTGAATAAGTTTGAATTCAGTCCGCCGCACAAGCCCCTGTCAGAGCTTACTACAATGACCCCGACCCGCTTAACTTCACGCTCAACGAGAAAAGGGTGTTTATACTCAGGATTTGCTTGAGCCAGATGTTTGATGATCTGAGCAATTTTTTTAGAGTATGGACGTGTTGCCTGCATTCTGTCTTTTGTTTTACGCATTTTACTCGCAGCAACCATCTCCATTGCGCGAGTGATCTTTTGAGTATTCTTGATACTCCCGATCTTTGTGCGTATTTCTTTACCAACAGCCATTTGAAGACCCTTTTACCAGCTATGAGTTTTGATGAAAGTCTGAATAGCCTTCAACATGCCGTTCTTAATTTCATCACTAAAATCGCCAGTTGCATTAATGTTGTCCATTAATTTGGAGTGCTCTGACGTCATGTAAGACTGTAAGGCAGCTTCAAAATCAAGTACTTTGTTAACTTCTATGTTATCAAGGAAGCCTTCATTAGCAGCGAACAGCGAAACCGCCATTTGCGCGACTGACATGGGTGAATACTGGTTTTGCTTCATCAATTCAGTAACACGTTGACCGCGTTCAATCTGCTTGCGTGTACTTTCATCCAAATCCGAAGCAAACTGGGCGAAAGCCGCCAATTCACGATATTGAGCCAAATCAAGACGTGTACCGCCACCCAGCTTCTTGATAATTTTGGTCTGCGCAGCACCACCCACACGGGATACAGATAAACCTGCATTCACCGCCGGACGGATACCCGAGTTAAACAAATCACTTTCCAGGAAGATCTGACCATCGGTAATCGAAATTACGTTGGTCGGTACGAAAGCCGATACGTCGCCGCCTTGAGTTTCAATAATCGGTAAGGCGGTTAATGAACCGGTTTTGCCTTTTACTTTGCCGCCGGTTAATTTCTCAACTTCAGCTGCATTGATGCGTGATGCTCTTTCCAGCAAACGGGAATGCAAATAGAACACGTCCCCTGGATACGCTTCACGACCTGGCGGGCGACGAAGCAACAGGGAAACCTGACGATAAGCCCATGCCTGTTTGGTTAAGTCATCATAAATGATCAGAGCATCTTCACCACGGTCTCTGAAAAACTCACCCATCGAACAGCCGGTGTAAGGCGCGATAAATTGCAGCGCTGCAGATTCTGAAGCCGATGCCGCCACAATAATGGTGTGCGCCATTGCGCCGTGCTCTTCCAGCTTGCGAACCACGTTAGCAATAGATGAACGTTTTTGGCCGATAGCAACGTAGATACATTTAATGCCTGTACCTTTCTGATTGATGATGGCGTCAATCGCGATGGCTGTCTTACCGGTTTGTCTGTCGCCAATGATCAATTCCCGCTGGCCGCGACCAACCGGAATCATCGCATCGATTGATTTCAAACCCAACTGGACCGGCTCATCAACTGACTGACGCGCAATTACACCGGGTGCAATTTTTTCAATCGGCGATGTTTCTTTGGTTTTAATAGCGCCTTTGCCGTCGATAGGATTGCCCAGCGCATCAACGACGCGACCCAGCAATGCTTCGCCAACAGGCACTTCAAGAATTTTCCCGGTGCACTTTACAGTGTCGCCTTCAGAGATGTGCTGGTATGAACCTAATACCACCGCACCAACGGAATCTCTTTCAAGGTTTAACGCCATTCCGAAGGTATTCCCCGGAAATTCAAGCATTTCACCCTGCATAGCTTCAGAAAGACCATGCACCCTTACAATACCGTCAGTCACACTGACCACGGTACCTTCTGTATGGGCTTCAGCGCTCAGGTCGAAGTTTTCGATCTTCTTTTTAATCAGATCACTTATTTCAGATGGATTTAATTGCATGTTCTATTTCTCACTCTCACTGTAGAGCCTTTTGCATGTGTTGAAGCTGGCCTCTAATAGATCCGTCAATCACTCTGTCGCCTGCACGTACCAAAACGCCGCCAATCAATGATTTATCCACGGTCACATTCATATGAACTTTTTTGCTTAATGTCTTTTCCAGCGCCGAAGTAAAACTTTTCTCTTCCTCTTTAGAAAACGGATAAGCCGTTGTCACTTCAACATCGACATAGCCTTCGCTTTCTGCTTTATATTCTTCGAATATTTTTGCAATAGCAGAAGCCAAATCCAGCCGTTTGTTTTGAACAAGCAATTTCAGAAAGTTTGCACCTTCTCCATCAACTTGCCCCTGGCAGATATCAAGCATCAGTGTTGACAACCTTTCACTGCTTACTTTGGGGTTATCCACTAAGACAGAAATCTTTTCATCACTTAGGACAGACGACATAAATGCCAAACTCTTGGACCACTTTTCAGTAGACTTAGTTTCTTTGGCTCTTTTAAACACCGCCGCCGCGTAAGGCCTTGCCAATGTTGCCAGTTCGCTCATTATGCTTAACCTAATTGTTTAGAGACTTTGCTTACGATGTCTTGGTGCTTGGCTTTATCTATTTCCGCACTCAGAATCTGTTCTGCTGCTTGCAATGCCAAGGCCGCCACTTCTTTACGCAAACTTTCTTTAGCTTGCTGCTTTTCTTGTTCAATTTGCGCCTTTGCTGCAAGAATTAAACGCTCGCCTTCTTTTTTGGCGGTGTCTTTTGATCCTTCCACAATTTCATTGGCGCGTTTTTGAGCTAAATTCACAATCTCAGAAGATTGCTCTTTGGCTTGTTTTAAAACGCCTTTGGCTTTTTTCTCAGCCAATTGCATTTCTTCCTGACCTCTTTCAGCCGCAGCCAAGCCGTCAGAAATTTTCTTTTTACGTTCTTCTAAAGAGTCAAATAAAGGCGGCCAGATGTACTTCATGGTAAACCATACCAGAAGTGCAAAGGTAATCATTTGCCCAATCAGAGTAGCATTGATACTCACGATGCGTTCCTCTTGTTGCTATTAAAGTTAGACGACAGCTTGTATTAACCCGCAGCCGCAGCTTGTACAGCAGACAGGAATGGGTTTGCGAAAGTAAAGAACAGAGCCAAACCAACACCGATCATGGTTACCGCGTCTAACAGGCCCGCAACAACAAACATTTTTACTTGCAGCATAGGAACCATTTCCGGTTGACGAGCCGCGCCTTCCAGGAATTTGCCACCCAGCAGACCGAAGCCTATCGCTGTTCCCAAAGCGCCCATACCTAGAACCAGACCCACTGCGATAGCAGTCATGCCTTGTACATCAGCAATTAATTTTGCAATTTCCATGAAACCTCCAAAGGTATTTAAGTTAAAAAACAGTTAAAAATTAATGATCTTCGTGCGCCATACTCAGGTAAACAATAGTTAGCACCATGAATATGAAAGCTTGAAGAGTAATAATCAAAATATGAAAGATTGCCCAAGGGAAACTCAGCACAGGCTGGATATACCAAGGCAATAATGCAATCAAAATAAAAATCAATTCACCGGCATACAGATTTCCGAATAAACGAAGCGCCAATGAAATTGGTTTTGCAATTTCTTCCACCAATTTTAGCAGAAGATTGAAGGGTAACAGCCAAGGGCCAAACGGCTGAAACATCAACTCTTTAGCAAAGCCCCAAGGGCCTTTTATTTTGATGCTGTAAAAAATAATCAAGCAGAAAACTGATATGGACATTGCGAATGTCGCATTTAAATCCGTACTTGGAACGACCCGCAGATACTCAAGTCCCATGAGCGAACCAATTAATGGAAATATATCAACCGGGAACATGTCCATGAAATTGAACAGGAATACCCAGCAAAATATGGTCAGCGCCAAGGGCGCGATTAATTTGCTATGACCATGAAAACTGTCTTTAACCTGGGTGTCTACAAATTCAATCAGCATTTCTGCGAAATTTTGCACCAACCCCGGAACGCCAGCCGTTGCTTTTTCTGCCGCCCGCTTAAAAAACCAGATAAACAACCCGCCCAATACCGCTGAGAAAAACAACGTATCTAAATGCAAAGTCCAAAAACCCTCGCCAACATGTAGCGGAGTTAAATGGTGAATAATATAACCGGTTGCACCTTCGGCAGCATGAGCTTCGGTAGCCATCGTTCCTCTCTCTTAAAATAACAGTATCAGCGCATCAGCAGCGCAAACCAAAAAACCGATAATGCCGCTATATATCCAGCTAGCAGCGGTAATATTTCAATATTTGGAATTTGGAAAATCATAAAAAACAGCGCAGCCGTTAACAGTAGCTTGCCCGATTCTCCAGCATAAAAAGATCTCACTATCTTTCTTGCTTCCTGCCCTGCGGATCTATATATCCGCAATGCAAAATATAGATTTGGGATAAAGGCTGCCATTCCACCTAAAGCCGGCGACAATGCTTTTTGCCATCCCCCTGCAAGGACAAACCCTGCCGTCATTATTATTATTATCAGGATTTGATAACTTATGACTTTACTGACGGTAGATAACATTCTATCTACCACATGTATCTCCATACACAACAGCCCGTGGATTATATCTAGCAGCCTTCATTAAATCAAGGAAGATTGAAATTAACCTTACATTTTTTATTGTTTTTACTCCTTATCTACCTGCACAGTATCTATCAAGCTATTTGATTTGTCCGATAATTCCATCCAGCTCTTCCAAGCTGGTGTAGGTAATTACAAGCTTTCCTGCTCCATTTTCTTTGTGCTCTATTGATACTTTTGCACCCAATTTTGCCGATAAGTCTTCCTGCAAACGCAAGGTATCTTTATCTATTTCCCTTGTTTTTTGTATTTTCGGTTCCGCCTGGCTCTCTTTAACCAAGCGTTCCGCAGCTCTTACCGTTAGCCCTTCCTTGACAATTTTATTGGCCGCGGCCACCTGCTTGGCTCCGTCTAATGACAGCAAGGCTCTCGCATGACCCATTTCCAGCCGCCTGCTGATCAATAACTTTTTCACTTCCGGATGCAAATCTATCAATCTCAATAAATTGGTAACCGTGGCCCTGGACTTGCCGACAGCATCCGCTATTTGCTGGTGAGTCATTTCAAACTCTTCCTGCAGCCGCCTTAAAGCTTCCGCCTCTTCCAACGGATTCAGGTCTTCCCTTTGAATATTTTCAATCAGTGCAATCGCCATTGCCGAACGGTCATCGATCTCTTTAATGACCACCGGCACCTGCTGCAATCCTGCCAATTGCGATGCACGCCAGCGGCGCTCGCCGGCAATGATTTCGTATTTTTCCAGGCCGATTTTCCGCACCACGACAGGCTGTATCACCCCTTGCGCCTTGATAGAATCCGCCAGTTCCTGCAGTTTTTCCGGGTCAAAATCCTTTCTCGGCTGGTATTTGCCCCGCTGTATATGCTCAATTGGCAGGGCGTGAAGCTGGTGCCCTTCTTCTTTGTCAGAAGCACCGGAAACATTGCCCAGTAAAGCATCCAGCCCTCGATTTAACCCTCGTTTTTTCACGACCATAATTTTTAATTTTTCTCTTTTCTAATCATTTCACCCGCCAATGCGATATAGGCTACGGCTCCGCGCGATGCCTTGTCGTAGTTCAACACCGGCAAGCCATGGCTTGGCGCTTCAGCTAGGCGAATATTTCTTGGCACGCAGGTTCTGAATAC
>JBAZWN010000001.1:0-226905 GCA_041660285.1 Methylobacter sp. | reverse complement strand
CGACGGCCAGAATCAGCCCGGTTTCTTCCGCCATCGGGATAAAACGGCAGGGCTGGATCAATCCTTCGACTGGGTCTTGCCAGCGCACCAGCGCTTCGGCACCGACGATGCGACCCGATTCGATGTCGACCTGCGGCTGGTAGTAAATCCGCAGTTCATTCTGGGCGATTGCCCGGCGCAGCCTTGCTTCCAGTTCCATGCGTTCGCGGGCGGCAAGGGTGAGTTCATCGGTAAAATAGGCGTAGCGGCCGCGGCCTTGGGCCTTGGCCAGATAGAGCGCGGTATCGGCCTGCTGCAGCAGCGTTTCAGGCGTGTCGCCGTGTTGCGGGTACAGGCTGATGCCTATGCTGACGCCGATCTTCACTTCGCCGCAATGCGGCAGCAGCCAGGGTTCGCTCAGGTCGTCGATGATTTCCTTGGCCACTCGCGCGGCGTCTTCGGGATGGGCAATATCTTCCAACAGCACGGTAAATTCATCGCCGCCCAGACGGGCAACCGTATCGACTTTGCGTAGACGTCCGGTCAGTCTTTCAGCGACCTGTTGCAGAAGCTGGTCGCCCGCCAGATGGCCAAAACTGTCATTGACATCCTTAAAACGATCCAGATCAAGCATCAGCAAGGCAAATTGTTTATGCTCCCGCCGCGCCACGTCAATGCCGTGCTCCAGCCGACAAAACAGCAAGCGCCGGTTGGGGAGCGTGGTCAGCGAATCATTATGGGCGAGAAATTCAAGTTGCGCCTCGGAGGCCTTGAGCTGGGAAATGTCAGAAAAGACAGCAACATATTCGGATACTTCGCCGGACTCATTGCTCACAGCGCTGATGCTCAATAATTCAGGATACACATCGCCGTTTTTACGCCGGTTCCATACCTCACCCTTCCAGTGGCCGAACGCAACAATATGTTCCCACATAGCACGAAAAAAATTCTGATCATGCTGCCCCGAAGATAGCACGCGTGGATTCTGTCCTATGACTTCAGCCTCGGTGTAACCGCTAATAACGGTGAATGCATGATTCACCCTGACAATATTGCAGTCGGCATCGGTAATCATGAGGCCTTCAGCGCTTTGCTCGAACACTTTTGCGGCTAGCTTGAGTTGTTCCTCGGCATATTTCCTGCCGGTAATGTCTTCTATCGTGGCTACGACGAACCTCACCGTGCCATCGAGTTTTCTTACGCATTTGACATCCAGACTGGCGTGCACGATAGCGCCATTCTTGTGAATGAAGCGTTTTTCCTTGGTATAGCCTTCAACTTCTCCTTGCATGGCGCGCTCAAATTGCTCAATGTCCAAATACAGATCATCCGGGTGGGTCATCTCTGTCCAACTTTTCTCTATGAGTTCTTCACGGGTATAGCCAAGAATATTGCACAGGTGATCGTTGATCTGCAGCCAGTGTTTTGTCTCTGGAGAAGTAATTGCCATGCCGATGAAAGGCATATCGAAAAAATGCCGGAGCAGGCTGTCTGGCTCCCCATTTTCAACCAGCACCGCCAAACTTTGTACGCGCCTCTGTTCTCTCCAAAACAGCAGCAGGGTCACGCTTAGCGCCGCAATGGAAAAAAAAGCAACCCAACTGATCCAGTAGATTGATGCCAGCACATTATCGCGTTCAATATTGGCAACACTATGCCAATCCGCTCCGAACACCGGCTGATAAGCGGCCAGCGACACAGCAAGCAGCAGTACCGTTCCAGTCAGATATTTTTTGCCGCGCTTGATCGGCGCTGCGGCCCATCTTGTTACTAATTTAATCAGCGACATTTTATTTAGGGATGATAAAAATTTGTGTTGCCTCAAGTGTCGTGCTTAGCCAAACTGGTTTCTACTTTTTTGCCGCATCACGAGCGCTTAAAACCTCGAATTCGAGCTTTATGGCCCGCTTTATCCATCCCTCGCATGACGATTTAAGACTCCGGTTTTCCTGCTTTAGCGTAACAATGTATTCGTTTGAATATTTTAAGTAGACTTCTATGTCCTTAAGCTGGTTTTCAAGCTCTCCCATAGTTTTGGTATTGCTTCTCAGCCTTTCGCGCAACAAATGCTGGATATTTAAGCTTTCGTTTAGTTCATTTATTTTTTGATTTATTTCACTTTCAAGCTGCTCGATCTTTGTCACACAAATTCCTCCCAATCGTTACTCATGCAGATTTTGCGGGTAATAATTCGTGTAATCGCTCAGTAAATTCGCCGGCAGGAACTGGATAACCCAGCAAATAGCCCTGCACGTCATTACATCCGTGCATTTTCAGGAACTTTAACTGTTCATCTGTTTCTACGCCTTCCGCGATAACCTCAAGTCCCAGGCAATGCGCCATGGCAATAATAGTCATCACAATTGCCGCATCATTTGGATCATTTGCTATCTCAGAGATAAACGAGCGATCAATTTTCATCCTGTCGATTGGGAATTGTTTCAGATAACTCAATGAAGAATATCCTGTGCCAAAATCATCAATCGATATCTGCACGCCTGACTGTTTGAGCATTTTCAGTGCTTTCAAGGAGGCTTCAACATGCCGCATGGCGATGTTTTCAGCCAGTTCCAAGTCCAGAAAACCAGGCTCCAGGCCGGTTTCCTTTAGAATATTGCTAACCATGCTGCTTAAATTAGCTTGCTTGAATTGATGGCAGGACAGATTCACTGAAATCCTCAAGTCTTTCCAGCCTTTTTGTCGCCACGTCCTGCACTGTGCGCTGGCTTCGCGCAGCACCCACTCCCCTATGGGTATGATCAGGCCGGTTTCTTCCGCCAACGGGATAAACTGGTCGGGGTAAACCAGCCCGACTCCGGTTCGCTGCCAGCGCAGCAAAGCTTCCGCCCCTACGATTTGACCGCTGACCAGATTTATCTGCGGCTGATAAAACACCCGGAATTCGTCATGTTCAAGCGCATGGCGAAGATGCTGCTCCATTTCGATACGCCTGATAGCGTAACTTTCCATACCGGCTTGAAAGAAATGGTGTATTTTCCGGCCATTATTCTTGGCGCTATACATGGCCGCGTCCGCATGCTTCATCAGCACTGACGGAGTATCGCCATCCTCAGGGAAACAACTGATACCAACGCTTGCTGAAATATACAGCTCCTGGTCATCCAGGCAAATTGGGCTACCAAACACTTCGTTTATTCTTCGTGCCGTCAACTCTACATCGTCCCGGCTATCAAAATCATGTAATAACACGGTGAATTCATCACCGCCCATACGCGCCAGCGCATCGTTTTCGCGCAAGCACATTTTTAGCCTCTCCCCCACTTTTTGTAGCAGGAGATCGCCTTTAGCATGACCTAAGGTGTCATTGACATGCTTAAAGTTATCAAGGTCTATGAACAACACCGCACAACCTGTCTGTCTCCGCTTTGCCTGCAGCATAGCCATATTGAGCCGGTCGTGGAATGAATCGCGGTTAGCCAGCCCTGTCAACTCGTCGTGAAAAGCCGGATAGGTTAAGCAGTTTCCGGCTTCTGTTTGTTTGGTAATGTCCATGAAGATACCTATATGGCTTTGAACGCCCCCGGTTCATTTTTATTACAGAAATACTCATCCACTCAGGATAGAAATCTTTGCCATGACGAGCTGATTTGCAGCCTAACAATTCCTTTAATTCATAGGCTTAGGTGTCCACATAGCACCCATTTGCGGTATCGATTATTCTGTGAACTACCCAAAACGGCTGTTTTGAGCGCTATTCTTGGCAACAAACAACAACTACGATAGCTGTGCTGTCAGTTGCAAGAAGACATGTTCATGCCATTTCAATTGGCATCCATGAAATAGTAAACCTTAAAATTTTTGATGCGATTTATTATGGCCCTAATCATGACCGTTAGTAATCGGCAAATCACTATCAAATGCATAAGACTTACAAGAGATGTTATGTAGGTGTTTTCCTACACGGTATCGAATTTATTGCTCTCGCTGCCGCTCCTACGATATGAAGAGAATAAACGGCATCAGCGAACACTGAATGAAATAATAGCGCAGACACAGTCCGAAGCTTTAATCGAGCAAATCATTCTTGAATGCGTAATGGATGATCTCGGCGTTTTTGGACATGTTCATTTTTTTCATGAGGCGGGCCCGGTAGGTGCTGATGGTCTTGACGCTGAGCGCCATATGCTGGGCAAGATCAGTAATGCTTTTGCCTGCGCAAATGCCGCAAAAAACCTGAAACTCGCGGTCAGTCAGCGTGGCATGCAGCGGTTTTTCCTGGTAGGGATTCAACTCCGCAATCAGTTTTTCTGTCATGGTCATGCTGATATACTTCCCGCCCTTTGCGACTTTGCGAATCGCCGCCACCAATTGCTCAGGTGCGCTCTCTTTTGTGAGATAGCCGTCCGCACCCGCACGCAGCATCCTGATGGCATATTGATCTTCAGGGTACATGCTCAGAACCAGGATGGGCAGGTGTGGAGATTGATGCTTCGCCAGTTTAATCAGTTCCAGAACATTTTTACCCCGCATGGCGATATCCAACAACATGATCCCCCACCCTTCGCCACGGATAAGCTTTAACGCCTCGTCACCCGAACCGGCTTCACCGAATACCTCCATGTCGGGAATGTCTGCGAGAATTTGCTTCAGCCCCTCTCTGACGATGGCATGATCATCGACAATTAATACTTTAATCATGGTAACCACCTCTTTCGGGTGATTTTAGAGGCATATTTAACACGACTGTGGTTCCTTTCCCCGGATTACTGGTAATTGTGATTTCTCCTCCGAAATGACGAGCGCGCTCATGCATGCCCAGAATGCCGTATTTACCGGATTTGTGCATCTGCGCTTTAGTCATGCCGCATCCGTCATCGGTTATTTTCATCATCAGACTGTTTGCATCTGTCTCAACATCAAGCGCTACTCTGGTTGCTCCGGAATGCAGGGCAATATTGGTCAATGCTTCCTGCATAATCCGGAAAACCGCGATATCCCGGTTTTCATCCATCACGATATGGTTTTCCGGCGCCGTTAGAACACACTGCATTCCGGTTTGCTGCCTGAATTCATCTATCTTCCAGTCTATGGCCGCCAACAACCCAAGATGATCCAGAATACTCGGCCTGAGGTCGGCAATGATTCTTCTAACCGTCTGAATAGCATCGTCAAGATGCTGATTCATCACAGCCGCTTTTTCATGGCATAAGGACAAGCCTGTCGGCAGCTGCTTATTCAGCCAGCTTAGATCCATTTTGAGCGCTGTCAGAAGACTGCCCAATTCATCATGAACTTCCCGCGCAATTCGGGTTCTCTCCTCTTCCCGGACCGTCTCCAGGTGGCTGGATAAATCCCGCAACGCCTCCTCAACCTGCTTGCGTGCTGTTATATCATGCACCGTGCCGATAAAAAAATGACGCTGATCAACATTGAACTCACTGACACCCAGTTCCATAGGAAAAACAGAACCGTCTTTTCTACGCCCGCTTACTTCACGCCGGATACCGATTATTTTAGCTTTGCCGCCGTTCAAATAGTTCGTTAAATAGGAATCGTGCCGGCTCCGGTCGGGCTCGGGCATCAACTTGCTAATATTATGGCCAATCAATTCCTCGTCAGGATAGCCAAAAAGCCTTTCAACAGACAGATTGAGTGATTCGATGATTCCGTTATTGTCAATAATGATGATGCCATCAGAAACGTTGTTAAAAATAGAGCGCATCCTTGCTTCGCTTTTACTCAGTAACTCTTCCATCTCGATACGATGCGTCACGTTGTTCTGCACACCGACGTAGTGTGTGATCCTGCCTTGCTTGTCGCGTATAGGCGATATATATATCTCGTTCCAGAACAGGCTGCCGTCTTTGCGATAGTTACGCAAAATCGCATAAGCATCGCGATTGCTATGCAATGCAGTGCGTAATTCGGCAATGTCCGGCTGGTTCCTGTCGTTATTTTGCAGAATACGGGGGTTATGGCCTAACAGTTCCTGCATGGAATATCCGGTCATGCATAAAAAGGCTTCATTGGCGTAAATGATGGCATAATCCGTATCAGCCAGGCCGGTAATGACAATGCCATTGTTACTGGAATCGATGGCACGCTGCATCAGATACAATTTTTCTTCGGCCTTGCGGCGGCAGGTGATGTCTTGTATGGCGCCGTAAATGCGCACTACTTTGCCGCTGCTCCAGTCGCGGATCGGCAGTGCGTGATCGCTGATAAAGAGAATTTCGCCTCCCTTAGCAATAACTCTGTATTCGGTGGTGTCTTCAACTCCCTCCAGCAGCTTCGCGAATCGGTGTTGGACAATTGATATATCATCCAGGTGGATGGGCAAGCCGAAATCGCTAGACTGTTCCTTTGATTCACTATTGGGATTGCAGTTGATGCCGATAATTCGCTTAAACGGTTCCGTGATCCATTCGAATACCGGCTTGCCATCCGGCAAAATACGCATGGAATAAGCAAAATCTGATGTCAACCTGGAAAGGGCAAGATCCCATTTTTCACACAATAGAGCATTCTTGTCCTCGTAATCTTTTTTTGTTGTTTCAATCAGGCTTCCTTCTATCGAGTCGGGCAAAGAATGCCGATTGCGCTTGACGATATAACCTGCCATACCGCTCTTGATGGCAGCAACCGCTATATCTTCGTTTCCGGAGCCGGTCAACATGATGACAGGCAGATGGAAATAACGTGATTTAATTGCCTTAAATAAACTTAATCCGTCTGTCCAGCCGAGCCGGTATTCTGTAATCACCAGATCAATATCGGTTTCGGCAATTTTTTCATCAAACGCCTCGCGGCTGCCAACGCCAACGATATCCGCATTGGCAAATTTACCGCTCAACATTTCCATGGTTAGCGAGCGCTCAACAACATCATCGTCAATAATCAGGAGTTTCATGCTTTCTACTGTATTCCATTTGTGTTGGGGCCTTTAATAATAGGCCATTGTAGCTTTAAATACATAGTACATTAGAGTGGCGCTTGGGATGTTACAAGGCAATAAATTGAACTCCGAGCGAATCGGGCAACTCGTCGGAAATAGACAGATAAATTTCAGGATCCGGCGGAAATCCGAATTTCAAGGAAATCAGCTACGGTAGTCATATGCAGGTAAAGGGCGTGAGCGCGACTGCATGAATGCTGGAGATGGAGCAATTGCCGGGAGTGGAACTTGGCCTTTTGCAGGCGTGATGAATTTTTTGTTGTAGAATGAAAACGACCTTCTCAAGGCCATGCGAAGGCGATTCTATTTAACCTTCAAACGCCGCAATTTGATCACGCCCACTGGATTTTGCCAGATAAAGCGCCTGATCCGCCTGTTCAACCAGAACCAGTGCCGCTTCGGCCATGCCAAGGGACGGAGTGATTGTTGATATTCCCATGCTTACAGTCACATGCCAGGCAGCCAATGATTTCTCATGGCGAATTTCCATTTTTCCTATATTGTCATGTATGCGCCGCGCAATCATTACAGCACTTTCCTTGTCCGTACCGGGTAACAGTACCGCGAACTCCTCGCCGCCATAACGGGCCACCAAATCAGCCGGTCTCAGGATAGCTTTCTGCATCGCATCGGCAATGCTTTTCAAGCACTCATCTCCAGCCGGATGCCCGTAATGATCGTTGTATGCCTTGAAAAAATCCACATCACACATAATAAGCGAAACCGGCTTGTTTTCACGCTTCGCTCGAGCGCATTCATTATGCAGGCACTCATTAAACTTGCGGCGGCTGGCGATGTTAGTCAGAACATCCACCGCGATCAGTTGATTCAGCAAATGATTTGCCTCCTCAAGTTCCATCGTTCTTTGTCTGACTTGCTCTTCCAGTTGCTGATTGTTCTCTCGCAGCATTCGAGTGTTTTCGTTATGCAGGCGGACGCTTGTGATGTGTGTATTCAGCCGGGCCAGTAATTCTTCCTTGGCGATCGGCTTGGTAAGATAGTCATTGGCGCCGACGGCAAAACCCAGTTCCATGTCGTTGGGCTGTGACTTGGCGGTCAAGAGCAGAATAGGCAATTCGGTAAGCGAGTATTTTTTACGCAGTTTTTTTGTGACTTCATATCCGGTCATTCTCGGCATCATCACGTCCAGTATAATCGCATCAGGGTAAAGACCTTGTTCGATAAGCTCCAATGCTTCAAAACCGTTGCTCGCCTGAACGACAAAATAATTTTTGAGCGAGAGAATATTATCCAGCACCTGTAAATTAATCGGTTCGTCATCCACCACTAATACAACGCCCCTGTTTTCTATCTGACTTATTTCAGACGCATCGTCTGTTATGGCGGCATCATTCATACGATGCTGATTATTAACAACAGCCGGCATGTTGACGAAGTGCTTGTCTTCCCCTGACACAGGCAGGTTGAAAGAAAACCGGGAACCCTTCTCCATCTGCGATTGCACGAAAATAGCGCCGCCATGCAATTCGACGAGCTTCTTGGTGATCGAAAGGCCAATTCCGGTGCCGCCATATTCACGCTCCGTCGAGCCTTCCGCCTGCTCGAACGATTCAAAAATACTGTCCAGCTTGCTCTCAGGAATACCGATACCGGTATCCGTCACGCTCACCTCAATCCAGTCGCCATCGTCCGACAGCTTGGCATCGACACTGATTCGGCCTTCAGCAGTAAATTTGATCGCATTCCCGATCAGATTGTGCAGCACCTGCTGCAAACGGTTTTCATCGGCATAGACCGCCGGCAAATCGGCCGGCACCTGATTCACCATCTGTATGGATTTTTTTCCCACTACGGACTGGGTCAGGATCAGCACAAGCTTTGCGATGGTATGCAAATCGACCGGCCGCTGCTGCAGTGTAATATTTTTATGGCGCAGCTTGGCGTAATCAAGAATGTCGTTCACCAGCGACGACAGTCGACGGGCGCTGGAAACAACCAGGGATAAATCGGAACCCACTTTTCCAGGTAAAGGCCCTGCTACTCCGTCAAGCAAGGATTCTGCAATGCCGATAATGCCGTTCAGCGGGGTGCGCAATTCATGGGAAGTGTTCGCCAGGAACTCGTCTTTTAACTTATCGTGCACCTCCAGAGCGGCCAAGGCATCACTCAACTTGGACTGCTGTAGCCCTATTTCACCAATGACCTGTGCAAACTTGGCGAGAAAGTGCATGATGAACTGGACTCGCGAGTGCGGAATAACAGGCACTTTATCCACCGCCGCCAGGTAAGCCTGTTCATCAAAACCGAATTGTTCAGCCTGCCTGCGAAAAAAATCCTTATCAGGCGTTTCAAAGAAAAACTGGCCGGTAAAAAGATTAGCCACATGCTCACCGCCGACAATAATAGGCGCCGCGGTATCAGTCAGTCCGTTCAGACAATCGTAAACCGCGTATTTTTCGCCCTCCATCATACTGCCAACCAGAGAGGTGTCACTTTCGATGCAGCGGCTACAGGTTTCAGGGTGCTTCCGGTGAAAATTGACGCAGGTATCCTGCCAGGCAGAACTGGTGATAACCATGCCTTCCAGATCAATAACAGCGTTTGCTATGCCGGTAACACGGCTAAAGCTGTCCATCAGCACCTGTAAGCTGGCAACATCCACAAGTTCGGCGAAGTTGTTGCGCTGATTGCCGGAAAAAGAGGGAGCGTCTGTCGTCATGAAAGGGTTTGAGGAGGTTTTCCAGGAATTAAAATGAACTATGCCAAAAACCGGTGCCTTAGGCGACGCTATTGGAATAACCTGAGCCGAATAACATAATTTTTCCAGTCACTCGATCCGCGCTGCGTAATTTAATCAATTACTTAAAAGCATTGTATAGTTTCGAGCCGAAATTGTCTAAGATTATGATCGGCTCTGTTTTGGCGTTAGAATCTTGAGCGAAAACAATCAGGAATAAACCGGAAGCCTTGTCTCAGAATCACTCGGACACCTTCAAATTATATTTTCGCACCCTGTAGCGTAGCGTTTCACGGGTCGCTCCCAGCGCTTTGGCCGCCGCCGTCAGATTATTATCCGCCCGTTCCAGGGCTGTCCTGATGATGAATTTATCCATATCGTCCAGCGCCATACTGCCGTCCAACGGCAAGCAGATATTATTTCCGGTATCCAAACTATCCGTTATGTGATTGTTTTCCTGCCCTGGCAGTTGCAGCCATTGCACAGGGAATGTCGATCCGTCAGAGAATAATACGCAGCGCTCAATAACATTACGTAATTCCCTGACATTGCCCGGCCAGTAATGCGCCTTAAGCTTGTCCCACACAGCGTCGGGTATGTCTTTGACCTGCCTTCCGGCTTTAGCATTGTATTCGGCAACGAATAACGGCACCAGTTCATCCAGATCTTCCACGGCATCGCGCAATGGCGGCAAGATTACCTTGAATACGCTTAAACGATGATATAAATCGGCACGAAAACTGCCGTCCTGAGCCATTTTCTCCAGATCGCGGTTACTGGCGGCTACAATCTGCACATCAACATTGACTTCCTTTTCCCCGCCCAGCCGCCGCACTTTGTGATCTTCAATCACTTTAAGCAGTTTGGCCTGCAAATCCAGCGGCATTTCACCGATTTCATCCATAAACAAGGTACCGCCATCGGCCTGTTCCAGCAAACCGCGATGCCGTCCTGCGGCTCCGGTAAATGCGCCGGGTTCATGGCCGAACAATTCCGATTCCAGCAATTCCCGCGGTAACGCCGCGCAGTTGACTTCAATCATCGGCTGTTGCGCGCGGGGGCCGCCATAATGCAATATGCGTGCGGCCAAGCCCTTGCCTGTACCGCTTTCTCCGCCTATGATCAAGGCGCTGAAAGGCACTTGCGTCAGCTTCGCCAGTAACTGCCGGATTTGTTGCGCCTGGCGGCTATGACCTATATAGGCCTCCGGCGAATAGCGTCGATGCCGGTGTTTGGTTTGATCGATAACCCGTCGTTGTATGGCGGCACTGCGCGCTGCGCTGGTGACCACCAGATCGATCCGCTCCAGATCGCAAGGTTTCTCAAGAAAATCATAAGCCCCCAGTCTTAGAGCCCTTACCGAGTCAGGCACACTGCCATAGCCGGTCAGAAACAGCCACTCGGCAAACGCTCCCGGCATTGCTCTCGGCAACTGCTCCATGCGTTGCTCTACCTCCCCCATCCATGGGTTCGTACCTCCGTCGTCGGAATGACTGATGCTTTTTTTCATCGTTTCCATGAAATCCAGTGCATTACCGTCCGGTAAATTCATGTCGGAAAGAATCAGTAGCGGATCCAGTCTCTTTTCAAGCAATAGAGTCCTAGCTTCAGCCAGGCTGGTGGCCAGCACGACCTCCCAACCCGATTGCCGGTAGTGGCGGGATAACTCGGAACCTAACAGTTTTTCATCTTCGATGATGAGCAGGGTTTCAATCATAATTTATTATCGGCAAGACATTCTTTCGGTAACAATAGCGACACACATGCGCCATGCGGCTGCCGGTTAGTCAGTTTTATTGTGCCATCCACATCTTTTACAAACCGCTGCACCATGGCTAGCCCTAGGCCAGTCCCGCGTTGACGACTGGTGCGGAAGGGCCGGATGCCATGCTCCAGCATATCCTGGGAAAAACCGGAACCGTTATCCAGCACGTCAATATGTAACCCCAGAATATCTTTGTGAGCCTTGATGCATATCAGCCCTGAATTTCCTTCGAGTGCATCGGCCGCATTCAAAATCAAATTCAATAACGCCTGACGCAAACCGCTTTCAGGCAGATGCACCAGTAATGAATCTGGAGCATTTATTTCCAGATCAATGGATTCGGCAATCTGGTAACGGGTCAATGCAACCAAGTCCCGAATTAATGTCGCCACATCAAAGGCAGTAGGCATTTCAGGAGAGTGCCGGCTTTGGGAAAGCATATCATTGAGTAATCTCGCCATCCTCTTTAGCTCCGAATCGATCAGATCCAGTCTTTCGAGCTGATCAATGTCATCAGTCTCACGGCGAAAATTACTGAACGCAATTTGAATGCCTGCCAGAGGGTTGCGTATTTCATGCGCCAGTTCTGCGGCAACTTCACCTATTGCCGCTAACCGGTCAGCTCTCGCCAAGCTATATTGCTGCTCCAGCAAGGCCTGAGTAGCCAGTTTGACTTCCTGTTGCAGTGATTGTGCATGTACGCGATTAGTCTCTTCCAGATCAGCCAAATGCTTAACCATTTCGTTATAGCTGTTAAAAACCGGCAATAACAAAGGGTCAAGATGATCCGTAGTGATCGGCGTGTAATTTTCTTCCGTCAAGCGTTGCAACAGTTCTTTCAAATCATTAAGGGGATGAAGGATTCTAAGCCGCAAAAACAATATCGCCACAAACAATATCCCTGCGAATATGACCAATGCCATATACAGTTCAGTTTGCGTGTCCAGACTAATGCCTTCCAGCAATTGTTCCCGCTGCAACGCCTCATTGTCCAGCGTTTCACTCATCACTTTAAGAGCTGTTAACAAACGGTTATGTTTTTCCTCTCTTTTCAGCTCTGTCAGATCAGCCAGCATGCTTCTGACCGTTTCCAGACTCGTCCTGGTTTCTGTTGACAAGTAGCGGCTATCAGCCATTAATGCATTCATTTCGCCCAGGGTTTTAGTCAGCACTTCAGGATGGGAATCCGGCACCACTTCGGTCAGATACTCAATCAACGACTGCTGTAGACCCACCGCTACATTTTGAATACGGTGGGAATAATTAACGTAGGAAAAAACAGTTTCAAAGTGATGGATATTTCGCCAGATCATGCCGCCGAGAATGGCAAGAGCCAGCAGCAGCAATCCCAGAAAAGCCAAACCTCGCAATTGGGCGGGACGGTAAAAAATTGGTTTCATTTAAATAACGGATTCATATTGAAACAGCTTTCAGATACGCAAAAAACTTGTGCCAGAGCTTAATGGACAACATTTACAGCGTCCTGCAAATAAAGCTTTTTATACGCCTCAACCTGCTCTGAAAAACTGTCATTTGCCTGCATTAATGCATCCAGATCGGCTTTTAGAATAGTATTAATATCCGACTGACGGGTAACATTTAAATTGCGCAGTTTTTCTACTTCGCTTGCAGCTCCCTCCGTGTTCCCTTGCAAATACATACTTACGGACAAGCAAAAGTATGCGTAGCTTTTTTTCTCGTCTAAATTAACCACCTCGGTTCTTGTTTCAGGCGTAATTTCAAAATACCAGGGATCTTGATTCTCCGGCTTGCTCATAACTGTTTCATCTTCCAGCCATTGAATTGCCTGTCTTTGGTAGCTCAGCGCCTGACTTAAAAAACCCAGATGCCAGTAAATTTTGGCGCTCTGAAGCGCTGAAAGCGGGTAAGCCAAATTTTTTCCATATTCTCTAATGGCTTCCTCGTAACGTTTTTGTTTGAAGTAGGTGGTCGCAAGGCTGTTTCGATATTTAGGTGTTGGTGATATGGCAATAGCTTTCAATATCTCAACCTTGGCGGTATTCAGGTTGTCTTGTTGATTATAAAGTACCGACAAATCAAAATGCGCTTCAGCCAATTTCGGGTTCAGTTCAATGGCCTGCTCGTATTGGGATATCGCCTTATCCAATTCATGATTAGCGGCGTACAGCTCGCCTAAAAATAAATTAACATGGGCATCGTTTGGGTCCTGCTGATAAAGACTGTCGATAGTCTGTTTAAATGCAGGATCGGATAATGCCATCCGCGCCTGCGCTTTTTTCAGGCCCCATGCGGCTTGCTGGTTTTGCGGGTTAATTTGGAGTTCATCCTCAAAAATCCGTTTGGCATCGGCGTAGCGGCCAGTATTTAAAGCATTTTCGCCCAGAACGATTAGTTGCTTTGTAGCCGTGTCATCGACTAAAGGCGTGACTGGATTGTCATACATGTAAATCACCCATCCGCCTGCCGCTATCACGGTAATAAAGGTGATAACAATGCCAAGTCTTTTTATGCTTTCTCCAGTCAGCGCAGCTAAAAAGCTCATGTTTTAGCTCCCGACGCTATCAAACAAGATGCTCCTGAAGAACAGACAACTATCAATATCCGGCAATAAGCATTCTTAGCATTTTCCTCCAACAACATGGGTTTACCTTTTTTGCGATTTACAAGCTGGATCGTTCCCGATCAAACATTTGGGATTTATTGTGACACACGCAACGCTTTTTGCAAACGCAGATTACCCAATCGGCGTAGGGTAATCTCCCGCGCACACTTTCAATCGAAATATGCTACATGACCGTCTGGTTCATATGAGCGGTTAAAATCCTGCTACAAAAGGGCGTTTCTGTAATAATCTGTCGGCCTTAACATAATGAAATCAAAATGACCCTATCCATCAAGCAAAGTAGTTGTCAAACATCTGCTGATTATGAGTGTACTCAATGCCGCTGCGTTTCACTCAATGGGGAAGCGATGCGCAAGGCGTTACGGCAACAACTGGATGATTTGCTGTACCGGATGCTCATTGAAGAGCGCCCTCACCTTTTCGCTGAATCCGCAGTCTTTGTCTCCGAAACCTGCATACGCAGACAGCACGACATCATTGCCGCCATAGAAAGCGTTATTGCCATGCCTGCTTATCAGCAGCGTGTCCTGGCTTATGCTCCCCACTCTGCGCAATTTATTCCCAAGGCGCACGGCGTTTTTTTCGGCTATGACTTTCATCTAAGCCCAAAAGGGCCGCAACTGATTGAGATAAACAGCAATGCCGGAGGCGCATTGCTCAACGCCATTCTGGCCCGCGCGCAAACAGCCCATTGTGATCCGGCGGCTGAAATAAATGCAGCCACAGCCCAGAATCCGGAACAGGCATTTATGGCGATGTTTCTTGAAGAATGGCAGGCTGAACGCGGCCAACAGCCCCTGCATTCAATCGCTATCGTCGATGAAGATCCTCCTGCCCAATTCATGCTGCCGGAGTTTATTTTATTCAAGAAGCTGTTTGAACAATATAATATCAATGCCGTTATTTGCGATCCTTCCGAGCTTGTTTACCAGGATGGAAAGCTTTGGCATAGCGATACGCCTATCGATCTCGTCTACAACCGGCTGACTGATTTCAGCCTTGAAGCTCAAGCGCTGAAACCATTACTCGATGCCTATCTGGCTGAAGCGGTGGTCGTCACGCCACATCCCAGAGCGCACGCACTTTATGCCGACAAAAGAAACCTGGCATTATTGACTGACGAAACGGTGCTGATGGATATGGGCGTTGACGCAGAAACAAGGACCATGCTCCTTGAAGGCATCGCCCACACCGTTTGTGTGCACCCGGAAGATGCTGAAACGCTGTGGGCCACCCGTAAAAAACTGTTTTTTAAACCCGCCAAAGGCTACGGCAGCAAGGCGGCATACCGGGGCGACAGTGTGACCAAACGCGTGTTCGGGGAAATTCTAAAGGGGAATTATGTGGCGCAAACGCTGGTGCGGCCTACCGAACAGCAGCTGAAAGTGGAAAATGAGCTTGTCGATCTTAAACTTGATCTGAGACAGTATGTTTACAGGGGGCAGACGCAGCTAACAAGCGCCCGTTTGTATCAGGGGCAAACCACCAATTTTCGCACCCCCGGCAGCGGTTTTGCTCCTGTTGTGGTGGCTGCCGATGACAGCAAGGGCAGCCAACCTGCCGCCCCGCCGTTGCCCTAATTTAATCGAGAACCAGATTCTTTAGATAATTCAGGAAATCGCCTTTCAGCTCATCATGCATCAAACCGTGTTCAACGGTTGCCTGCAAATAGCCTAGCTTTGATCCGCAATCATAACGCTTGCCTTCAAATTCATAGGCCAACACCTGCTCATCGGTCATCAATGCGGCAATAGCATCGGTCAGCTGAATTTCGCCACCGGCGCCACGCTCAGTTTGCTCAATCTTGTCGAAGATAGCCGGCGTCAAAATATAGCGTCCAACCACACCAAGATTTGAAGGCGCCCGCTCAGGAACCGGTTTTTCAATAATCAGTTCAACCTGTCCCATGGACGGCGATATTTCTTTTGTTTTAACGATACCGTATTTATCCGTTTCCGAAGGGTTTACCTTTTCCACTCCGAGTATGCTGCACTGATTTTTATCGTATTGACCAACCATCTGAAGCATGCAACCGTTATCGCCATTCTCGATCAAGTCGTCCGCCAAAATAACGGCAAACGGTTCGTCGCCGACAATGCGTTTGGCGCAAAGAACGGCGTGACCCAATCCCAATGCTTCCGGCTGACGAATAAAAACAAATGACACGTGTGGAGGCATCATCTCCCGAATCATTCTCAATGTTTCGGTCTTGCCGCGGATAACCAGTTCATTTTCCAATTCATAGGCTTTGTCGAAATGGTCCATGATGGCGTTTTTGCTTCTTCCCGTCACAAATATAATCGTATCAATCCCGGCTTCTACGGCCTCTTCAACGCCATACTGGATCAGCGGCTTATCCACAACAGGTAACATTTCCTTTGGGCTGGCTTTAGTAGCCGGCAAAAAACGGGTTCCGAGACCCGCAACCGGAAATACTGCTTTTCTTATTTTTTGCTTCATCTAAGAATTCTCAACAATACAGATCATTAAAAATTAAATGCTGTCCTTCTGCATTCAACCATCCCTGCCCTTCAAAAGGGCAACGCATTTTAAGCTTTTTTTGTGCTCCAGCCATATTTATATTTAGCCGGCGAACTCATCAATAAATGCTACTACTCATACTCCAATCCATCAACCCGCTGAAAGCCTCTGGGCAAGGCAGAGCCCCTTTTTGCGCGGTTGCCGGAATAATGCTCTATGTCTGCTCCAGCCAAGCGTATATGCCGCTTGCCGGATATGACTTTTAACTGGCTGTTTTGCGGCATCGCGACCATCGCAACAACGCAATCTTTGCCCGTAGACAAATCAGCCGATGGAATCTGTATCAGCTTGTTCCCTTTGCCTTTCACCAAAGCGGGCAAATCAGCGACAGGGAAAATCAGCAAGCGGCCCTGCAAGGTAGCGACTGCGAGCATATCGGATTCATTGTGGATAGGCGCAGGCTTCAAGACTTTCGCGCCATCCGGCAGCGTGATCAGCACTTTACCAGCCTTGTTTTTGCTCAACAGTTCCTTTAGCTGAACCCTGAAGCCATAACCCGCGTTACTGGCCAGCAAGTACCAGTCATCCGGCTGGCCTGCCAAAAGATGCAGGAATAATGACCCTGCAGGCGGATTGAGCCGCCCGGTTAACGGCTCGCCTTGACTCCTGGCCGATGGCAGGTCGTGAGCCGAGGTGCTGTAAGCCCGACCGGTGGAATCGAGTATATAAACCGGCTGGGTCGTCCTACATTTCACCGCATCCAGAAAGCTGTCGCCGGAGCGGTAGCTCAGGCTTTCAACTTCGATATCATGGCCTTTTGCCGCCCTGATCCAGCCTTTGTCCGACAGGATAACGGTTAGCGGCTCGTTGCTGATCAATGCCGTGGTATCCAATGCCTGCGCGGCGTCTCTGGCAACAATCGGCGAGCGGCGGTCGTCGCCGTATTTTTCGGCATCGCGCTCGATCTCTTTTCTGATCAAACGGTTTAACAGGGCTTTGGAACCCAATGTTTTTTCCAGCGCGGCACGCTCCTGCTCCAGTTCGTCCTGCTCGCCACGAATTTTCATCTCCTCGAGCTTGGCCAAATGCCTTAACTTCAATTCCAGTATCGCCTCGGCCTGGATATCGGTGATGCCGAAACGCTCCATCAGCACCGGCTTGGGGTGGTCTTCATTGCGGATAATGGCGATGACTTCATCGATATTCAGATAGGCAATCAGCAAGCCATCCAGAATGTGCAGCCTTGCCAGCACCTTGTCCAGCCGGTATTGCAAACGCCTGCGAACGGTCTCGGTGCGGAACGACAGCCATTCGACCAGTATGTCCCTGAGCCCCTTGACCTTGGGCCTGCCATCCAGGCCGATCATGTTCATGTTGACGCGATAGCTTTTTTCTAGATCGGTGGTGGCGAACAGATGCGACATCACCTCATCCACATCAATCCGTTTTGACCGCGGAATCACCAGCAAGCGGGTCGGGTTTTCATGATCCGACTCATCCCGCAAATCCTCAATCATCGGCAGTTTCTTCGCCAGCATTTGCGCGGCTATCTGCTCCATCAACTTGGCGCCGGAAACCTGATGCGGCAGCGCGGTGATGACGATATTGCCATCTTCCTGCTCGTATTTGGCGCGCATTTTTATCGAGCCGCCGCCGCTGACATACATTCTTTGTATCTCGTCGGCCGGGGTGATGATTTCGGCATCAGTCGGATAATCGGGGCCTTTGATATGGCTGAAAATGGTTTCCAGCGAACTGTCAGGCTCATCCAGCAACTGTATGCAGGCATTGGCGACTTCACGCAGATTATGCGGCGGTATGTCGGTCGCCATGCCGACGGCGATGCCCATGGTGCCGTTCAACAACACATTCGGCAGCCTTGCCGGCAATAGCTCCGGCTCTTTCAAAGTGCCGTCAAAATTATCCGACCACTCAACCGTGCCTTGCCCCAATTCACTCAGCAAGGTTTGCGCATAGCCGGTCAAGCGCGATTCAGTATAACGCATGGCGGCAAAGGATTTAGGGTCATCCGGCGATCCCCAGTTGCCCTGCCCGTCAACCAGCGGGTAACGGTAGGAAAAATCCTGCGCCATCAGCACCATGGCTTCATAGCAGGCGGAATCACCGTGCGGATGATATTTACCCAGCACGTCGCCGACGGTTCTGGCTGATTTCTTAAACTTGGCAGCCGATGTCAAGCCCAGTTCGGACATCGCATAAACAATACGCCGCTGCACCGGCTTCAAGCCATCAGCAATATGCGGCAGGGCCCTGTCCAAAATCACGTACATGGAATAATCCAGGTAGGCTTTTTCAGCAAAGTCCTTTAATGGCAGTTGTTCAAAATTTTCTTGTACTTTCACAATCACAACTCATCCTTTGGTATATCAACGTGCAGTTCGCGATTCTTCTCCAGGATTTCCTGGCGCATTTTTTTACGCATTTCTGCCGCTTGGAATAATTTTTTTTCGACTTCGGTATTTAGTTCCAGTTTTGGCACTTCAACAGGCTGTCCGTGTTCATCAACGGCCACCATCGTGAAGTAACAGGAGTTGGTATGCCTTTTTTCATCCGTCCTTAAATTTTCGGCAACGACTTTCACGCCGATCTCCATGGACGTGCGGCCAACATAATTGACGTTGGCATGAAAAGTAACCAGCTCGCCGACATTCACATGCTCTTTGAAGAAAACCTGGTCCAGTGACGCGGTGACCACATAGCTTTTGGAATATTTTGCCGCACAGGCATAAGCCACCTGATCCAGTAATTTCAGCAAGGAACCGCCATGCACATGGCCGGTAAAATTCGCCATGTCCGGCGTCATCAGCACCGTCATTGTTAATGATTTTTCCTGTTTGTTCATTAGGCAATATCCGCCAGATTCCCCTTGGTTTCCAGCCAGGTTTTCCGGTCTGGTGCGCGTTTTTTGGCCAGCAATAAATCAAGCTGCCCGCTGGTATCGTCATTATCCTCAACCGTGAGCTGAACCAGCCTGCGGGTATCCGGGTTCATCGTGGTTTCCCTAAGCTGGCTGGGGTTCATTTCGCCCAGGCCTTTAAAGCGCTGGACATTGATTTGGCCTTTGAGGTTTTCGGCCTTGATCCGGTCCAGAACGCCTTGCCGCTCGGATTCATCCAGGGCATAAAACACCCGTTTGCCGACATCAATCCGGTACAACGGCGGCATGGCGACAAAGACGTGACCGGCTACGACCAGCGCATTGAAATGTTGATAAAACAAGGCGCAGATCAGGGTAGCGATATGGTTGCCGTCAGAGTCCGCATCAGCCAGGATGCACACCTTGCCGTAACGCAGGTTCTGCAAATCGGAAGAACCCGGCTCTATCCCCAAGGCGACGGCAATATCATGGACTTCCTGCGACGCCATCACCTGGTTCGACTCGACTTCCCAGGTATTAAGAATCTTGCCGCGCAGCGGCATGATGGCCTGGAAATCCCGCTCCCGCGCCTGTTTGGCCGAACCGCCGGCCGAGTCCCCTTCGACCAGGAACAATTCGGTGCGGGATAAATCCTGAGCCGAACAATCCGCCAGCTTGCCCGGCAATGCAGGACCCGAGGTGATTTTTTTGCGAATGATTTTTTTGTTGGAACGCAGCCGCTTTTGCGCGCTGGAAATAATGATTTCGGCGATTTTCTCGCCTTCGGCCGGGTTCTGGTTCAGCCACAGGCTGAAGCTGTCTTTGGCCACGCCGGAAACAAAAGCCACGCATTCGCGGGAGCTGAGCCGCTCCTTGGTTTGCCCTGAAAACTGCGGGTCTTCCAGTTTCACCGACAACACAAAATGGCAGTTTTCCCAGACATCTTCCGGCGCGACCTTAACGCCGCGCGGCAGGATATTCCTGATGTCGCAAAACTCGCGCATGGCTTCGGTTAAGCCCGCCCGCAAGCCATTGACATGAGTTCCGCCTTGCGCGGTCGGCACCAGGTTCACATAACTTTCGGCCAGCACTTCCGCGGGATTTTCAATAGCCCAGACGATGCCCCATTCAACCGCCTCATGGTTGGCGGCCATGCTGCCCATAAAAGGCTGTTCCGGGCAATAGTCAATGTCGCCTATGCGGTCGAGCAAATATTCCTTGAGGCCGTCCTGATAGCACCAGAAATATTCCTCATCCGTTTGGTCGATTTTCAGGGAAATTTTCAAGCCGGGACATAAAACCGCCTTGGCGCGCAAATTATGTTTCAGCCTTAGGACTGAAACCTTGTTGGAATCAAAGTATTTTTCATTTGGCCAGAACCTTATCGCCGTTCCGGTATTGTTCTTGCCGACTGTTCCGGTCTCAGCCAGCTCAGTTTGCTTCTCGCCGTCGGCAAACTCCATGCAGTAAACCTTGCCGTCCCTTTTAACCTCTATCTCCAGTCTTGCCGACAAGGCATTGACGACAGATACGCCCACGCCATGCAGGCCGCCGGAAAACTGGTAATTTTTATTGGAAAACTTTCCGCCCGCATGCAGCTGGGTCAAAATCACCTCGACGCCGGGAATGCCTTGCTCGGGATGAATATCGACCGGCATGCCCCGGCCATTATCGCTGACCAGCACCGAGCCATCTTTATACAAGACCACATCGATTGCCGTGGCATGGCCTGCCATCGCCTCATCAACACTGTTATCAACGACCTCCTGCACCAGATGGTTGGGTCTGGCGGTGTCCGTGTACATCCCCGGACGTTTTCGTACCGGCTCAAGTCCGCTTAAAACTTCTATTGCCGCCGCGTTATATTCGTTACTCATACTTCCTAATCACTCACAATCCAATTTCATATATAATGTTACGGTTTATTTATACATCGTATCATTAAAAATATTTTTATCTCATGCCGAAAAAGAAAACTACGACTTTATTCGAAGATTCACTCGCAGAACTTGAGCAATTGGTCAGCCAGCTTGAACAGGGCGATATTTCGCTGGAAGAATCGTTAAAGTCGTTTGAACGCGGGGTTAATCTTACCCGGACCTGCCAAAAAGCCTTGCAGGAAGCAGAGCAGAAAGTTCAAATTCTGATTGAAAAAAACGGCACTCAAACCCTGGAGCCATTTACCGATGAGTAATGCGTTAAAAGAATATATCGATTTTTGTCAAAACCGTGTGGAAAGAGCCTTGGAGGCTCGCCTGCCCAGTGAAAACATACTGCCGCAAAAACTGCACACGGCAATGCGTTACAGTACATTGGACGGCGGCAAACGCATGCGCCCGATGCTGACCTATTGCACCGGTAAAACGCTGGGCATTGCACCGGAAGCATTGGATGGCCCGGCTTGCGCCGTTGAGTTCATACACGTTTATTCTTTGATCCATGATGACCTTCCGGCGATGGATGATGACGACCTTCGCCGTGGCAAGGCCACCTGCCACGTGGCTTTCGATGAAGCGACCGCCATTTTAACCGGCGATGCGTTGCAGGCTTTGGCTTTTGAGGTACTGGCCAATGATCCCAGCATGACGGCGACCGCTGAAGGCCGCCTGAAAATGATCACTGCTCTGACCAAAGCCAGCGGTTCCCAAGGCATGGTGGGCGGTCAGGCAATCGACCTGGAATCGGTAGGAACAAAATTATCCCTGCCCGAACTGGAAAACATGCATATCCATAAGACCGGCGCGCTGATCCGTGCCAGCGTCAACATGGCGACTCTGGCGAAAGCCGATATTGACCCGAATGTCGCCAAAAAGCTTGACCACTATGCCAAGTGCATCGGCTTGTCGTTTCAGGTTAAGGATGACATTCTCGACGAAGAAAGCGATACCGCAACGCTGGGCAAAACCCAGGGCAAAGACAAGGATAACGACAAACCCACCTACCCCGCCTTGTTGGGCTTGGCCGGCGCCAAGCAAAAAGCGCAGGAACTGCATGAGCAAGCGCTGGACAGCCTGAGTATTTTCGGCAGCGAAGCCGATTTGTTGCGCGACTTGTCGCTTTATATTATTCAGCGGGATCACTGATCACTAAGCGACCATTCCGGTAATGCGCGCAATCAGCGCCATTACCGGAACAATGCGCCGCTACGCCAAATCAAGCCCCCACGCATCCCTGAACGCCTGATAAAAACCCAAATCCTGAACAGTCCCCCCTTGCCGAGTTACCAGGGCGGAAGCAAATGACTGGGCTCTGTCCATAATCAATTGCAATGGCCAGCCATATTGCAGACCCAGCAAAAGAACCGCTGAAAATCCATCCCCTGCCCCCACGGTATCAACTACGGATAAATTCCCGGCAGGACTGACCTCGGCAAATTGCCCGGCATTATTAACCGCCATCGCTCCCTGGCTTCCGCAAGTGACGACCAGAACCTCCAGCTTATGCCGCGCCAAAAACAAACGCATCGTTTCCTCTATAGCGCCCTGCTGCGGTGCCAGGTGCATTAATTCATGATGATTGAGTTTGACCCAATCCGCGCCGGACACATACCGGCTAACCGCCTCTGCCTGCCACCAGGGCTCTCTCAGATTGACATCGACAAAAACTTTGCCTGAATGGCGCGCTTTTAATTCATCAAGCGCTTTTCTCGAAACGTGATGCCGAAGCGCCAAAGTCCCGTGATAAATGACGCTGACTTCATTGGCAAGTCTCAGTTGATCGGCTGCTATAAAATCGTAGGCCTGATCCGCCAAAATTTCATAGTCCGGCTCGCCATTGTGGATATTAACTTTGACCGCGCCGGTCGGATAATCGGGATCCGTTTGCACGTTATCGACATTCATGCCCCAGTCCAGCATGGCGCGACGGATTGCCTCTCCCATCGGGTCGGCACCAACCCGGCTGACAAAGCACGGATTCTGATCGAAAGCCTGAAGATGCCAGGCAACGTTAAAAGGCGCGCCTCCCAATACCTGCTGGCCGTCAGGAAACTGGTCAAACAGCACTTCGCCGAATATACAAACCTGTCCCGCTGTCATATCGGCTCCCTGCCAGCGGAGTGAATCTCTGGAAACAACTCTATTCCATCAACTTAAAAAAACTTTTGGGCGCCCCGCATATAGGACAATCCCAGCTATCGGGAATGTCGGCCCAACGGGTTCCCGGTGCAATGCCGCTGTCAGGATCACCTTTGGCTTCATCATAGATGTGTTCGCATTCCTGACATTGGTATTTCTTAAAATCGGACATTGTTATTTTCCATGTAAATTGGATGAATCAGGTTAGCTTGACCAGTCGCCCTTCAGCCGCGGACTGCAAGGCGGAAACGATGATCTGGCAGTTGGCCTTTGCATCGTCCAGCGTCAGCAACGGCGACTTGCCGTTTAGTGCGCAATCGCTGAAATGCTCGATTTCCAGCCGGAAGTGGTTTTCTGCAGGCAGCCGCTCCTCGCATTGCCGCCCGTCTTCGGTCCACCACGAAATCACCGGTACATCGCCCGGCAGCTGCCAGACGGTGTGGCAAATAACGCCGCCCTTGGTGCCTATGATTTCATATTCGCATCGCCTCGCGCGTTCGAAGCTGAAATCGAAATGCGCAAATTTCCCTGCGCCGAAATCAATGATGCCGCTGGTGGCAATGTCGGCGCCGCTCTCGACATACTTGGACACAGCCGTGACCGCGACCGGAGGCTCGTCGAAAAACATTCGCGCCGAATGAATGGCGTAGCAGCCGATGTCCCACATGGCACCGCCGCCATTTCCGACGCTTTCGGTCAGGCGGTACATCCGCGCCGGGCGCATCATGAAGGAGTAGCTGGCGCGCACCGACCTGACCTCGCCTATCGCTCCAGAACGAATCAGCTCCTGTACCCGCGCGTGTTGAGGATGGAAGCGGTACATAAAGCCTTCCATGACCGTTACGTTATGCTGGCGTGCGGCAGTTTCGATGGCTTCGATGTCCGCCACAGTCAGCGCCATCGGTTTTTCGCACAACACATGCTTGCCGCATTTAATAACGCGCAACGCCCATTCGGCATGTTCGTGATTGGCCAGCGGCAGGTACACAGCATCGACTTCAGCATCGTCTAGCAATGTTTCGAGGTTGTCGTAAGCCCGAACATTGTGCTGTTGCGGAGCATACTGCGCCAGCGTCTGGGCGGCGGCACCGGGACGGCGGCTGGCGATGGCGACTAGCTCAGCATTTTCCGCTTCGACTATGGCGGGCAGTAAGCGCTCGTTTACGCGCGCTGCGCCTAAAATGCCCCAACGCAGCTTCGGTTTGTTAAGCATAAGATTCATCCTTTTTCGTGGGTAGCTAAATATCCGGTTTTATGACTGTTGCGAATAATTGAATTTAAAGTTCAATCTTAACTCCACTTGCGTTTTCTGGATAGATTTGTCGGCACATCAGTTTTGCCAGTGGTTATATAATGAATGCCGGGGCGCAATTCGGGATACCATTGGCGTTAGCCTGTTGGGTGGTGATTGGGGAGTGGGTTGATGGTGTCGTATTTGTTTGTGCGTCATGTCCTGTTGCTGTAACGTTGCTTTAATAAAGGCAAATAATTAAATAATTCTATGAAGAATATACGACAACATAATTTTTTTATACGACAATTAGTGTCGTATATATTACGTTAGGTTCATAATAGTGCAGCTTTGGTTTGAGAAGGAAAAATGAAACATTGGACTGAACCAAATGGGATATTTCTAATTCAAATACCTATCGATTGGCAGTATCTCAACCCCGCAATTGAAGGAGCGGTAGAAAAATCACCATATGGTTTTCAACCGTATGAAGATTCTCTTGGTTGCTTTCAATTGAGTTGCTATCCACTTATAGAACAAGCGCCTAGCGTCGCCATGGCTAATCCAAATGGAGTTCAAAACTTAGTTTGGAAAAAATCGAGAATGGATGATTCAGAGTTTTGTATGCTCCTATTTTTCGGTGCGCTCGATGATCAAGCATTGATAGGAAAATATATCTACGATATCAGGCTAAAAAATGACGAGAGAATAAACGAGCAACTAGCCGTGGTTGATCAAGTTTTAAAATCCGTAGTTGTAGTTCCTGTAAATGATCGTAAGTTGGCCTCTGATCTTGATAAATTCGACCGTTTTACAGGGGCTCTGGCGGCATCACATGATCTTTTGTATTCATCAATCGAATCAGAGTCATATATAGAAATTATTGCTATATCAGCTAATCAAATTGATGCATATCTCAGGCTGACCATAGTAATCGCAAAACAGCTAAATGATCAAACTGACGATATTGATATCAAATACCTTTTTCAAGCTGATAACGAGAGAGGTATGATGGAACGAAAAATATTTGATCACTCCCTCAAATATGGTGTTATCAATCAGGAATTGTACGATGAGATGAGTTCGCTCTATCAGCTAAGAAATCGAGTGATACACAGGTACATCATATCCAACATAAAAACACGCGACTTGATAGATATTGTTTCCAGATACCTAAAAGCTGCCGAAAAAGTTCGTCTAATTCTTCGTGAATTTGAGAATAAGCAAGGGAGCTGTCAGTACGGAGTTTACGGAAGAAAATTTGGCAAAGCCCCAATGACTGATAATGCAGCCATCCAAAGGCTTTATGCAGACGCGAATGATAAACATCTCCTTAGTAAATTTAAAAGAAAGATTGGTGATAAAGAACCTAACAAATCAATGCAGCCGACCGCTAACGCGTCGGCTGATTGAGGCGTTGGGCTTCTTAATCCGTATGAACATTCAACTCTCTGCTCTCGGAATTTCGAGCGAATTGATAACAGCTCGTGGCTTACGCGAATGCGAGGAAGCTACGGCGCTTGAAGTTGCCGAAGTTGGAGCGGATGGCCGAGATCACTTGCTTGTCCCTTTGGCCGCCGAAGCATGGCGCTACCTCAAGGCGGCAGCACTCGTTGACGGCATCGATCTATTCATCGTTTCCGCCTTTCGCAGCATCGACCGACAAACCGAGATAGTTCGCCGAAAGCTTGAAACTGGGGTGGCCGTCGAAGAGATTCTCACCGTTTGTGCCCCGCCAGGATTTAGCGAGCACCACACTGGCCGAGCCATTGACGTATCAACCCCCGGTTGCCGTGCGCTTGAAGTAGAGTTCGAGCAAACCGCTGCGTTTGCTTGGCTCAGTGCGCGCGCCGCAGAATTTGGCTATTATCTCTCTTATCCCATTGGCAATAACTGTGGTTACCAATATGAGCCTTGGCATTGGTGCTTCAAAGACGCCCAACCCAACCATCAACACGGACTGTCGCGATAAAAAGCTGTAAGGCGCAATCCGTAGGACGTAATAGCAAAGCGTATTGCGTCGCATGGGAATACTTCAAAACCGGACGGCGTGGGCAAACTTAATTTACCAAATACTGGTTGTCTCTTCTTTGGTAGACAAAGGAAACACTTTCTGCTCAACGCCCATGATGGCTCTGTTCAAAACGCCAAGGTTTCTTTCCTCATGGATTTGCATGCCCATCACATAAAAAATGGGCATCCATAGCGGGTTGATTAAAATTCCGCCCAGCGAGCTTTTCCATGTCCGTTTCAAGTTTTTGAAAGGATTATACGACTCCGTCAGGGAGCACATGGGGCGTTCGGCAAAAACAGAGGCAATCGGGTGCAAAATGGCTTGCTCATGCCCTTCCAGCTGCGCCATGGATTTCAGGAGTTTTCGTTCCATGTTATGGTAATTTTTCCGCGCAAACCCCGATGAAACAGCAAACGTAAGCGCTACCAAGGGCAAAAGAACGGATGGCGGTGCCACAGGTGCGAAAGTGGAAGACAGCATGACTATGCCAAGCCCCAACATGAGAATGTCTTCGCCCCGCTCCACATCGCGGTCGATACCTTTGACAATAGCCGAAACGGCATTACCAGACCGATCCACTAAATAACTTTTCTCTTTTATCATGATGTTCTCCTGACAGGTATTCCTGCGTATTCCAGTGAAAGAAATTGCCACTCCATAGGAACATAGCGACGCAGGACAGTTTTACTTTTACTCCATCTCGTTAGCCGTCGTCAATTGGAATATTATTGACGAAATAATTCCTTTTTAAATCAATTTAATACATGTTGCTTTAAGGAATATTGATACACACAATGCTAACCGGCATCGGTATCTTCATCCATTCTTACTTTGCCCCAAAAAACCAGATACTGATAACCGTTATAAATAAGCATGACCGGCACTAAAAAACCGATGCCAGTTAGCATGAATATCAAGGTTTTGCTGGAGGAAGCCGCTTCAATCAGCGTTATCGACGATGGAATCATAAAAGGGTAATACCCTATTGTCATTCCCATAAACGAGGCAAAGAAAATAAAGATGCTCCAGAAAAAAGGGCTGACTTCAAATCCTCGTCGCAATGCCCGCATTAACATTAAAAAAGCAAAACCAATCATGCCGAGAGAAAAATTCAGGGAAAGCCGCGCTGCAAAATTATCCCAGCGCGCTGCAACATGGGGATTGAACTGTAGCGTCCAGATGATGATTATTATGCCGATAGAAATGCCAATAATAGCGGCAACATAAGCGTGGCGGATACTGATTTGCTGCAACTCGCCTTCCGTTTTTATTATTAAATAAGTCGCTCCCAGTAGCCCGTAGCCTGCGACTACGCCGACAGCGACTAACAGGGAAACTGGCGAAAGCCATGCAAAACTACCTTCAAACCCGGTACCGGTCACATTAAGCCCGCTGATCAACCCGCCAAATGCAAGCCCCTGGGCTATAGCGGCCAGCAGGCTGCCTCCTCCAAACGCCATGTTCCAAAGCAGTTTATTGTGGGCATGACTGCGAAATTCAAAGGCGACACCACGGAAAATAAGCGCAAATATCATCAGCATAACCGGGATATAAAGCGCATGCAGCACGATGGCATAAACCAGAGGAAATGCGCCAAAGAGAGCGCCGATAAGCAGCACCAGCCATGTCTCGTTGGCATCCCATATCGAACCCAGGCTGGCCATCATGACCGTGCGCTGCTTTTCATCCCGGTTTAGCAAGGAAAGAATCCCCACCCCCAGATCAAAGCCATCCACGACTATATATAGAAAAAATATCAGCCAGACTATAAAAAACCAGATATTGGCCAGAAAGACGTGAAGCTCATTAAACATGAGGTTCACCCGCGCTATTCCGGTTCCTGATAGCCCTTCTTTCTCCGCCGATAATTCTTGATAGCGGATTATCTAATGGCGTATCCGCCATATCAGGCCCTTTACGGACAATTCGGATCGCAAAAACCACAAACACCATAAAAAGCATTGCATAAACAACGACAAAACTAATAAGGCTGACGAACACTGCGGAAGCAGGCAATGCAGATGCAACATCACGGGTGCGCAACACACCATAGATCACCCAAGGCTGCCGGCCAACCTCCCTGACTATCCAGCCGCATTCTGTCGCCAAGTACCCCAGCGGTAGGGAAGCCATCCATGCATAAAGCAGCATCCGGTTTTTAACAATATGCTCGGCTGTTAATTGGCCTTTAAGCCAGCACACCAACGTCCAGGCTATCAGCGCAAAAAAACCGAAACCAATCGCCGCCATAATGCGAAAACAATAAAAAATCAGCGGCATCGCCGGGGGCTGATCAGCCGTCGGGAATGACTTTAAACCCGTGACCCGCCCATCCTGGCTTCCGGTAGCCAGGACGCTCAATACGTTTGGAACGGAAATAGACCAGTCGTTTTTTTGGGCCGTCTTGTCGGGCCATGCCAAAACATTCCAGCTCGCCCCCGACCCGGCCTGATTGGTTTCCCAGTGCGCTTCAATGGCAGCCCCTTTTGCCGGTTGATGCCTAAACACCTGTTGACCATTGCCGTGGCCCAGAAATATTTGAACAGGCGCGGCAACAGCCGCAATGATTACAATCAGCTTAAAAGATTTTAAAAAGAAATCCGTATTTCGTCCTTTCAGCAAATACCATGCAGACAAACCGCCCATAACAAAAAGGCTTGTTTCCAGGCAGGCAATCCACATATGAGACACCGCCCATAACGTATCCGGGTTAAAAATTGCCTGGGAATAGCTGTCCACCACAAACCTGTAATTTTCCATATGACCGCCTGCCGGAGTCTGCATCCATGCATTGGCGACCAGAATCCAGAATACGGAAAGCGATGCCCCCAACGCCACCATGCAGGTAGCAAACAAATGGATGACAGGGGGAACGCGCATCCATCCAAAAAGCATGATCCCCAGAAAACCGGCTTCCAACATGAAAGCCATAGCGCCTTCGAAACCCAGGATATTTCCAAAAAATTCGCCCGTTATCATGGAAAAACGTGACCAATTGGTTCCAAACTCAAATTCCAAAGGAATGCCGGTGACAACACCGACCGAGAAATTAAGCAGAAACAGTTTTGACCAGAAATGCGCATGCCGGTAATAATCAGCATCCCTGGTTTTTAGCCATAACACTTCAAACACAACCAGAACCAGGGACATGCCGACTGACGTGAGCGGCCACAAGACGTGAAACATCGCCGTTACAGCAAACTGTAGACGCGATAACAATACCGGATCCTGAAAAACTTCCATAGGTATCCTTTTTTGACTGCTGCATCTACCGACTCAGAAAGAGGAATCTCAATGTCGTTGATAAACACTGCTACATGTTAATCGCCTTGCAGGAAATAAAAATACGTAAAATTGCGTACTTGCATTTAGACCCCAGGGTGACAGTCGGCATCCGCATCAATTCTCGATTGACCGCAATGCACGCTTAAATTGGTAAAAAGAATGCCCTCTAAGCCTAATAGAGGGCATATGAGGTCACCCCAGGAGGGCCTTGCAAAATTTCAAAACTTCAAGGAACGTTAAAATTCAATATCTCATGTTTACGACGCATGATAAATCCGTACAACTACTTATAAATATTGGTTTATTTCTGCGGGATAAATTTATTACGAGGCGTGAAGCCAGTAAGTTTTATGCAGGCTAAAGCATTTACGAATAGCTCGCGGCAGCCCCATATGCAGATCACCCAGCTTGAATCCTAGCCATTTCAACCCTGTCCGCAGCGCTGCGGATGGAATCAGCCAGGGAGCGTGTTTTATCAGGTAGCGCATTTCCGAGATTACAAAGCGCAAGCCTTCTCCTGATGCTCCTCCAAATGTCTGTTGCAGCCATGAAGTATGGCTGTGGAAAACGCCGATATCGAAGTAACGCTTAAATTCGTCCAGGAAACCGTAATCATGAGAGTGGAATACCTGGGCATCCGCGCAATAAGCGATTTTCCAGCCGGACACCAGCATCTTTCCTGCCACATAGGCGTCTTCGTTCATGATGGTATCGACGGGGAAGCCGCCTACCTGCATCAGCGCGTTTCGCCGATAGGCGGCAAAAGAATTGGATATGAACGCTGTTTTGATGCCAAAGCGCGTTCTATCTTCCATGCAGCGCAACTGGCTTTCTGCCGGATAATTGAAAAGACGGGCGTGGGAAGCAATCGGCCCGGCGTTCCGATGCGGGAGCTGGCGTCCGTATGCCGCTCCGACCTGCTCATCAATAAACGCCGCTAACAGCCGTTCGATGGCATCGGGCTTGGCCAATAAGGCATCCTGCGTCATAAAGACTATGATATCCGTCTCAGGCAGCCTATTCACGCCGGACTGGCGAGTGCCGCCATGATTAAACTCCGACTTGGGAATCACTTGCGCATCAAAGCCGTGGGCTCGCGCCAAGGCGACGGTGGCATCGCTGGACGAAGAGTCGAGCACCAAAAGGCGATCCGGTTTCCGGGTCTGCTGTTCAAAGGCTTTGAGCCAGGATTCCCAAAGCCTGCCGGCATTCAGGGTGGGGATGATAAGACCGACCTTACTCATAACGACGATCCTTCGGCTAGTGATCGCGGCAGATTGGCTTGATCAGATCTTTTCAACACCTGCCAAACCTGCTCCCCAAGTTTGACGGGATCGAGCTGTTGCTCGACATACTGCCGGCCATTCCACGACATCCGTTCCCACTCCGAGCGCTCCAGCGATTGTACTTTACGCAGCACTTCGCACACGGAAGCCTCGTTTCTGTCAAAAACGAAGCCCGCCCCAAACGATTCCAGATGGTCCCATGCCAAGCCTCTGGCGACCAATACCGGGCGCCCTGCGGCCATGGCTTCGGCCACCACATTGCCAAAATTCTCGCGCATGCCGCCAGCCTCCTCCAACCCCGAAGGCAACACCAGGAAATGGCTGGACGCCAACAAGTCCATCACTTCGCCGCGCTCCAGATAGCCGCTATAACTGATAGCGCCCTGGGCCTGTTCGACCAGCGCCTGAAACTCTTCAAAATAAGCGCCATCCACGCTACGGCCTGCAATTACCAGCCTATCCTCAGGATTACGGACTTTCAACCATGCCCTGATAAAGGCATTGATGCCTTTTTCCTGCTGAATGTGTCCCAGAAAGCAAAGCTTCATGCCTTCACCGGCAGGATATTTGGCCACTTTAATATCGCGGCTGTCGATGCCGTTAGGAACCAGCAGGATGCGGGCGTCTTCGCCGAGTACGTTACGCACGCCTTCGGCTTCGGTGTTGCTGGTGCAATGCACGGCAATGGCCCTTCGCAGGGTCGGAAAGGTCAACCATTGATAGAACAGCCATTTATGCGGTTTCTGCCGCCGGATCAAAGCAACATGCTCAGGCATCAGTCCTCCATGCACGGCCACCATGAACGGGCGGCGCAACAGGGTGCAAAAAACAGCCGCCAGCGTAGACGGCCAGGTGGCAATGCCGTGGATGTATATCACCGGCGACCGCAGGCATAATTTAAATAGTTCTGGAATAACGCCCAGCCCAAAGCCCCAGCGCCTGAATCCATAGCAACGATAGAGTCTTACATCCACCTGCTCGCCAAGACGCACCTGTTCAGGCCGCAATCGGCCTGCAATCGACTCGTCGGACGCGACCAGCACCATCTTATGTCCCCGTTCCGCCCAGGCTTTGGTTAAAACACCGGCTGTGACAGACACCCCGCCATAACCTTTGGCCGGCGGTATATGTGTGGTAACAATGCTTACATCCATATCATTTCTCCTGAAACATTCTGCAAATAAGTTAAGACCCTAGTGGCCGCCAGTTTTCTTCTCATAAAGCTACCTTCCATACGCCAGGAACCCGCGCCAAATGCCGACCAGGTTGTAAAAGGAATAAGCCAGTTTTTTCGGGTTCAATAAAACCAGGGCAAGCATCATTTTCAGGATGGGAGCGACAAACATCTTGCGAACGATGTAGTAAAGAATGAACACATCCCGCTGATTGGCGAATTTTCTGATGTAAGCCCCAATCCCCGTGGAATACATCAGCATTCTTCCGGTTCCCAGCTTGTAGTGATCTTTATCGGGGTGATAAATCTTTATTTCCGGGGTATAAAATGCAACATTGCCTGCCCGAAGCAAGCGATACAAAAGTTCGAACCCCTCGGCTCCCGAATATTTGGAACCGATCCCGAAGTCGTGATCCAGGTAGAACTGCTTGCCGTCAATCCTTTTCCGATCGAAAAACTGTGTAAACTCCACCCCCATCATCCTGAAGCGTGAAAAATACCGCGCGCTGTGGCTGTTGACGCCGATGCTGAATCGGCTGGATGAAAAATCATACGAACCGGCCACCAGGATGGAGAGGTTTGGGCGCCTTTTGAGCTCGGTGACTACTTTTTTCAGGACATCCTTATCGTAGGCGCAATCATCATCGGGAAACGCAATGATTCTGCCTTTGGCCAAGCCTATGCCGTAATCTCTGGCCCTGGCGTTACCTGTGAATTCCACTTTCACATGCTTCACGTCAAGGCAGCTCTTGAACGGTTCGACGATAGCGTCGATCTTACCGTCCTTGTTTTGATCGATGATGATCAACTCAAAGTCTTTATAGGTTTGTTTCACCAGGGACTTCAAAAAATCAGCCAATTCCCGGTCTCTTCCCAGCGTTGCTAAAACCAACGAAACTTTCATATTAATCACCTTGCCTGAATACCGGCTTTTGCTTGTAAATAGATCGTCGCCTCATACCAAGTAAACATCAGTGCGAACTCCAAGCCCGCAATTCCATCCAAAAACCCGCCTCGAAATACAAAGTGGTATAAAAAACGGGCAATAACCCTGAGCCATGACCGCCCCAATAAAACGCTCAACCGCCCGCGTGCCGTCATCACTGCACCGGTTGTAGGCTGAAGCTGCACCTCTTGCGCGGCCTTATCGACATGTTTATGCATCCATTCGATGATCTCGCCATGATAAAAATAGTGCTCATAGGGAATGGCGGAATATCCGATCCGGCAGGTATTAATGACGGCTTCGCCATGCCCGGTGTGGTTGCGGACAAAGCTTGTCGTTTCCCTGCGCACCAGTCTTGGGTGATAAATGGGATAACCGGGCGCGTGGTTCAGGCGCTTGCCGCGAAGATAAAGTACCGACGGCACCATCAGCACATCAAAAGAATCAGCATCCGTCATCCCGGATTCAAACCAGTCGTAAAACGCCTGAGGGTAAATTTCGTCGGCATCGACGAACAATATCCAGGGCGTGTTTATATCGCATTGCCTGATCGCAAAGTTGCGCTGCTCGGCAAAGCCGGGCCATGGATTCGTATAAATCATGCAACCACGGCTCACAGCGATGGCGACCGTATTATCGGTGCTTCCCGAGTCCACAATCACAATCGGATAGCGACCAGGGATAGCCGCCAGGCAACCCGGCAGATTGGCTTGCTCGTTTCTGGTTAAAATAACGACAGTTAGCATATGACTTGTTTAAAATTTCTTGTATAAGGACAAAGCGCGTTTTTATTTCTTGACCGCATACAAATTGATATAAATGCCCCATCCGAAGGTGTTCATCAAATCGGCAAACGGGGCCTGTAAAAACTTTACCCAGCCGTCAACAACGGCAGCCGGTCTTCCTTTCAGCCGCAGCCGTCTGGATAATGCGTTAAACGGGATCCGGGTTATTTGCTCCACCTTGACGACCTGTAAGCCATTTCTCTCCACCAGCGCTTTTAGCCCATTCTCGGTAAAGTAATTGACATGCTCCGGCACCCATAAACAAGCGTTGTCTTTGGTGCCCAGCAGCTTGACTAAAAACGAATCGTAATTAGGCACGGCGCACGCCAAAACGCCGCCCGGCGCCAACAGACCTGCCACCTTGCTGATCGCGTTATCCGGCTTGAGAAGATGCTCCAATACCTGCGACATCATCACTACGCCAAACTGCTCGGAGGGTTCGTAATTTTCAAACATCACCGCCAGCGGCTCATCGCCATTCAAATTTCTGAACACTTCGTTTTCGTATTTGCCGGGATTGATGCTGACCGTCCGGTAGCCCGTTTTTCTGAGCGCCTGCGTGTAAAAACCAAAACCCGAGCCAATATCAAGAGCCAGATTGTTACCCGAGTTGTTGAACAGATCGGCTTCATGACTCATGCGGCCGGCATCCACCTTGCAGTTGGGAAACTCGTCCTCTCTGGCCAGCACGTCCTCCAGTGTTATCGCCTGGGTCAGCGCCTGGCCTGAGTATTGATAAATGGATTGCAGCCATTTCACATGCGGAGGCCGGTTTAAGAACCCGGTTCCACAGCTTTCGCAACGGTATATGAGAAACTCTTTGTGGCTGGCGCTTTGGGTATATTGGAAGTTTTTCTGGCGCCAATATCTTATTTTCTCCGCCCTGCAGGCCACACATTCGCGTAAAATATCGCCATAGATTCCTGAAGTTGCTGATGCATACGTCATAGTATTCCCCCTTGCATTCCTGTTTGATAACCTGTCGATTAAGAGCCGGTTTAAAAATATTTCACCCATCAATAACCAACATAACTGTCCGCCGTAACCCTTGAGCTTGACGCTTCTTCATCGAGCAAATCTATTGCATCCTTATTCTCAAAGCCTATATTCCGCCATGGCTTGGCCAGCAACGCCAAAACCAGCGCCTCAACGCCGAAATAGATGGGATTGGCCATGGCGGCTCCGGGCAAACCGAAGCTTTTTATCATCAACGGAATGCTGATGGCCGCGGTCGCCGCCCCGCATATGCGTCCCAGCAGTAACAACCTCGTCCGTTTATTGGCCAGCAGCGGCTGAGACACCACGGTTCCCAAGGCATGCAACGCACACCCGATCGCTATGGCAGGCATCAGCTCAACCGCCGAATGATAAGTTTTTGCGAGCACCACCGTGGCCACCCAGTCCTTGGTGACAAACACTAGCGATACGCCGATAATCCCTAACGCAAAAACACAAGCGATCCATATCCATAAGATCTTAAATCCCTCATTGAACCGGTTTTGGGAACATGACTGAAAATAAACCGGCTGAAATATACGCAACAAAACCATTGCGCTGCGATTAAACGCCTCATTGATTATCATGTAAGTAGCCGCATATAAACCTACCTCCGCAGCCGTCATCAAATAGCCGATAACATACCGGTCACCCAAGCCGTTCACCCAAAATATCAGTTCCACCGGGATCAGCGGCAAGGCATAGGCCCACACATCTGTTTTGAAATTACGGGTGAAGATGGGGCGCTTGTTTTTGTCAGGCCTGCTGGCGCCTAGCGCTAACGACCAAACCGTATTCGAGACCATGCTTGCCAGTATGTAACCCAGCAACACCCATTCAACCTTTTGGCCTCCCCACCACACCAGCGCGAGCGCCAGCAATGGGCGCAGGATGCTGTCAGTGGTCTGCCACAGGCTTGCGCCGCGTTGCTTACGTTCACCGATGAGTAACTGAATGCCCAGTTCGCGCCGGACTGTTACCACCAGAAGGACGCCTGCAAGCATAAACGGCCCCAAATCGCTGTGCGAAAAATAGCTATAGGTAGCGCCGCCCAGCACCAGCAGGCCTATCGCCAGAGCCGTTGCCCGAGTGGTCAGGCTGGACACAACGTCGTATAAAGCGGCACGCTCCCCTTTATTCAGGCATTCCGGCAAAATCCTCATCCCGGCGCAGATGAAGGGATAGGAGAACAGGGTAACGCCCAGCGCAACAAAGCCATTCAGCAAAGCCGCTTGCCCGTATACGTCGGGCGTTACCAGCTCGGTGAGGACTCTAATGCCTCCTAACAATGCAGTGGCGGACGCCAGTTGCCCCAAAAGCGCCCAAAACGCGTCACCGAATACTCGTCTTTCTTTCAATATTCCGAACATGGCTTTTTTCCTTTAAAGTCAGGATGGGCGCTGGTAATACGAGCCCGATGCCATCGGGCTAGCCGGCAATGGGAACGAACCCGGCTGGTATCCGGTGCCTAATACCGTTCCCCAGAGAAACATCAGTATCGCGTTTTGCGGAAAATACTCCCACATGTTGAATGTCAGGCCGGCAACGAAGATGAACATCAGCACCAATCCTTTGTTGGGGTGGACAGACGTCCTTGTCGTTGTCCATAAAAAGAATAAATACGCCAGCAAACCGACCAGGCCGTAACCGTTCAGCAGATATAAATAAAGGCTGTCGGAATCGAATTGCCCCTTAAAATGCTCGGCGCCAAACAGAACGTTGATCGTATTGGAGCTCAGCCCCAGACCCCAGCCGAACAGCAAATCCGCAGGCCCATGTACCTGTTCGGAAAACACCCGCTGCCATAGGTCTATGCGGCCGTCCTGGGTCGGGTCAGCGTCATCCCGTCCGCTGAGCAAAGGGCTGGACGCCAGCAACAGAGCGCCTACGGCAAGTACCGGCGCCGGCATAACCAAAGCCCAGCGGTCGCGTGGACGGAGCACCGCATAAACTTGAAAATAAACCACCAGCAGAGAACTGATGAACGCAGTCCGCGAACCGCTCAGCAAGGCCAGAAATACGCTGACAGCCACCCACTTGCCCATCGCCGGAACCAGCGAGAACAGCAGCGCGCAAGTCGCCATGGTCGCTCCAAACAGGTTGGGACTGACAAAGGTGCCGAACGGCCGTCCGCCGCCAAAGAATGACACCCCGAACAAAGGCGGCGCCCACAACGCCTGAGCTATCGCCAGCACGGCCTGAAGAGCGATGTAATAACGAAGATAATGCGCGAACCGGTTGATAATATAGCCGCCTTCGCCCAACCGGCTGGCCGCGAATCCGATCAATGCCAGCGGCAGGTATTCGAAAATGCGCAGGCCCGCCATCGGCACCACCAACGGCAAATCCAAATACAGCGCATAACCCACCTCAAACAGCACATAAGTCGCTATGACACTAAAAAATGCAAGCACGGGACTGGTCAAGGCGCTGCGCCGCAAACGCGGCTCAAAAAAACCGTAAGCAACCAGAACCGCCAGCATGGCCTCGCGAAGGATGCGCAAACCGAAATCCTGCTCGCCATAAACCTCCTTCACCCCTGTCCAGGCCGATTCGACCTGCGGCAAAGAAGCCAGAGTCGATGCGCTGACCAGTGCGAACAGCAGAACCGGCAAGTCTTTCTCGAAGCGTATTTTCACCTTATACCTGCACCTTGTCGTCTACCAGTTCCGCAGACTCTGCTTCAAGCACATCATCGCGCCCCTGGCGTTTTCCTAACCAATCGCCCACCGCCTGATATCCAGCCATAAATGCCGACGGATTCTTGGACTCCATGTCGCTACGGTGGTAGGCGTAGCCGTAATAAGGGTAATACGATGATCCTTCTTTCATGTCGTTGATAATGAAGCCATTCGGTTTAATACCGACCTGTTGGAAACGCCTGAAGCTGACCTCCAATTCATGCGCCGTGTAGCGGCCTTCCTTGACGACCAGGAAAGTCGCATCGGCGTGCTTGCCCATGATGGCGGCGTCCGTGGCGCCCAAAATCGGCGGCGAATCGATCACGATATGGTTATAGAAACTCTTCAACTGCTCAAGCGTCTCCGCCAGATTGCCTAGCACCAACAATTCCGCAGGATTAAGCACCATGCTTCCCCTCGGTATCAAGTCCACACCTTCATCGGGCAGGCTGATGATAACCTCGCCCAGCGTGGCCCTGCCGGCCAGCAGGTCGGAAAGCCCCGGTTCCTTGTCGACGGAAAACGTTTCGTGCAGACGGCCATTGCGCATGTCGGCATCAATAATTAACACGCGTTTCTTGATACTCGCCAACAATGCGGAAAGATTGGTGCTGACAAAGGATTTGCCCATGCCGGGCGACGGGCTGCTGACCATGATGACTTTGCTCTCATCGCTGGCTAGAGTCGCTTCCAGCGTGGTGCGCAGGCCGCGCAGCGATTCCACGGAAATATCGAGCGGGTCCTGACTGACCAGGATGCCCGGTTGACGCTCCCTGCCCTGATTGATCAAGCGCCCCAACCGGCGCTGCTTCTTGCTATGCGGGATGGCGGCATAAAGCGGCAGGCCCACCTGATATTCCAGCAAGGCCGGATAATTGTCGTGGCGCTGCAAGGAGTGTCTCAGGAACACTAAGGCCGATCCCGCACTCAATCCCAGCAAAGTGGCGATGGCTAACAACAGACTGGGTTTTGGCCAATACGGTTTTTCCGGGGTTACGGCAAAATCGACGATACGGGAGTTGCCCAAGGAACCGGCAGCGGCAATGCGCTGTTCCTGGGCGCTGTTCAGCAGCGAAGTGTAAAGCTCGGTGTTAACCTGCACATCCCGCGACAGGCTCACTACGTTCTGCTGAGTGCGCGGCAAATCTTTAATCCGTTTATCCAAATCCGCCAGCTTTTGGTCGACGCGCTTGATTTGCGCCTTGGTGGCGATCATGTCCGGATGCGCAGCCTCCAGGCGTTGATTCTGCTCCTCGTACTTTTGTTTGAGTTGAATGTTCAGAGTCTCCATTTCGGAGGCCTGCTTGAGCAGTATTTCGGCCTCGGCGGATATGTCGACGGCTCCATGTTCCTGCCTGTAGGCGCTCAAGCCCTGCTCCGCCTTTTCCAGGCGTTCCTTGACAATGGGCAACTGGCTTTCCAGGAAACCCAGTTTTTGCGAAGCTTCCGCAGACTCCCAATTGACTGTCGCGTTGACATAAATGGCAGCGATGTCGTTGACTGATTTAGCGAGCTGTTCCGGATTACGGCCTTTAAGTTCGACGCTGAGAATATCCGTGTCCTTGGAAACCTCTTTGACGGAAAAAGCCTTTTGCAGGGTCTCTATGGCTGCCAATGAAGTTTTTCTGGTCAACTCAAAATGGGCACCGGGATGAGCCTCGAGTTCTGCGAGCTTAATAACTACAGGCGTAGTCTCACCGACGTCGGCTGTAACGGTTTCACCTATCCGCCCTTCGGCCAGGACTTCATCCTTGAGCCCGAGCAAGCGAAAGCGGCCTTCATCCAGAACAATCAGGGTAAACGCCTTGCCCAGATAGCGATCCGGCACATTAAAGGTAGCGATCTTCAGCTTTTCGCCTCCCCAGGCCCAGCGGCCGAAACCCCACCATGCACCTGCAACCCCGTCATGTGCGTCATGTCGGCGAGCCAACATCTCTCCGATAATGGGGAAATAATTAGGTGTATATTCCACCATCAGATTCAGGTCATCCACCACCTTGCCGAGCACTGAACGGGAGCGGAGGATTTCCACCTCACGCTGCGCCCTCGGATTATCGGCTTCAGTCGAAGCTTTGTTAGCCTCGCTGCGGAGTGGTGCGGCAAGCAGCGCCTTGTTCTTGTCGATCCGTAACAACGCGTCAGCCTTGTAGGTGCGTGGAGCCAGGACCAAATAGACCACCGCCACCAGCAGAACCGACAACAACGTCATCAGAATGATCTTTCTGCCTTCGATCAGCAGATCGATAGTGTCTCGGATACTGACGCCATGCTCCTCGATCCGGGACTGATTCAGCGGCGGGAGCTGTATAGTAGCTTCATTCTGTGAATACATAGTCTTTCCTATCCCCATCATATAAAAAGAAAATCCGAGTCTTGAACACCATTACATCCCTGCGAAAGCGGCGCGCGACATAACCGATGTGAAAGATGACGGCAGGATTTGGTTGAGAACACGCGACCACTGGGTAACGCCCGACGTGCCCACGAAAACGGTATCGTGCGCTTGCAAGGAAAACTGATCCGCAAGAATCAAGGCATCAGGCGATTTCGCATTCAACTGGAAAATTTCCGGCTTTAGCTCTCCTGACCGAAACACATAAATCTCTTCCGGCCGCGAAGAATTGAAATCAACCCCGTAGGCTTCCGCAAGCGCCTGTGCGAGCGTCAATTTGCCCTTGTTGATTTGCAGGGCCTGCTGCCGGCCTACCTCGCCCATTACGAACACCTTGTTGTCCTTGCGGTCTGAGACATTAAGCACGTCGCCGTCCTTGAGCAGCAGGTTTTGGTCAGCGCCGCCCTTTTCGTATACTGTCAGAACATTGATCTTATAGAGCTTGCCATCGCGGGCTAGGGTCACGTTGCTCGGATCTGCATCCTCGGTCACGCCGCCGGCGCGGCTGATGGCTTCTGCAATTGTCAGTGGCGTCTCCGTCATGGCCTGGATTCCCGGCGTTTTGACCTGGCCGACGACGACGGCCCGATGACTCTGGAAAGACAGCACCCGGACATCGAGTTTGACTTTCTTGAAGTATTTGGAAAGCCCTTGGGTCAATAATTCCTGAACCTCTGTGGTGGTTTTACCACCCACCTGGACGTTGCCCACGTAGGGATAATAAAGCGTACCGTCATCTTGAACCGCCTTGCCCGCCAACTCAGGATTGATTTTCTCCCCGCCCGGATCGTTCAGCTCCGGATGCTCCCACACCGTGATTTGCAGCCTATCGTGCGGGCCGATCTTGTAAGGGGTCTGGGGGACATTCTCAGTCGGGAGACTTTTAATATCCTCCCGTTTTGAATTTTCCCGCTCGATAATCAGGTCTGCGGTAATCTGTGATATCTTCGCTTGTTCCTTGACTAGTTTGCCGTCTTTCATCACCGGAACATCTATATGCGATAACGGGCTGTTGGTCTCCATCTCCATGCCTGGCGTCAAGGAACAGGCTTGCAGCAGCAAGACCGGCATCAGGGGCATTAATGATCTAAACAGGGATCTAAACATGGCGTATACATTCCTAGTAGGCGTTTTTATTGATAAAGCCGGTTAGCACAGTGCGCAGTGCAATTTCCAGATCGAACCAAACCGACCAATGCTGGATGTAATACAGATCATGCTCGATGCGGCGGTTCAGGTCGGTGTCGCCGCGCCAGCCGTTCACTTGCGCCCAGCCGGTGATGCCAGCCTTGACCATGTGCTTTTTCATGTAATTCGGCACTTGATCCTTGAACACTTCGACAAAATCCGGGCGCTCAGGACGAGGACCGACCAGGGACATGTCGCCCCTCAGCACATTGATCAGCTGTGGCAATTCGTCAAGGCTGGTCTTCCGCAGGAAACCGCCAAACCGGGTCGCCCGTTTTTCGCCGGGTTTTGCCCAAACCGCACCGGTTTTGGCTTCGGCGTCCACCGGCATTGAGCGGAACTTCAGCATGGTGAACGAACGGTTGTTCCAGCCGACCCGCTCCTGCCGGTAAAACACAGGACCCGGTGAACTCAGCTTGACGCCGATAGCGATCAATAACAGTAACGGACTGATCAGTATCAACAGGACAAGCGCAAACAATCTGTCCATGACTTCCTTGATATAGCGGTTAACGCCATGCAGCGGAGAAACCGAGAAGTCCAAGGTCGGAATACCGGCCACCGTGTTCAGGCTGAGGAATTTACTTTGCTTGAACGCAAAGCAGTCGATAACCAGCCGGATACTGACCGGCAAATGCCGCAGTTGATATTGCGCGCGTTCTGCAAGCGATTCGCCGGGAAACGCAATCCATACCTCATCGATGGCTTCCTTGGTGACTATGGCAGCAAGCTCGTCCAATCCTCCGAGCCGCGGCAGCGAAAAATCATCCACCAAATGCCGGTTTTCGGACCGGTCATCGACATAACCGATAACTTGCAAACCGGCCCAGGATGAATGGTTCAACTGTCGGCTAACCGCAACGGCCATCTGGTTCAACCCGACCAGGATGATACGGCCCTGAGACCAGCCGCGGGTACGCAACCATTGCAATAAATAGGAAAGCAGGCTGCGGGCGGTGAGTACGAATAACAATCCCAGCACCCACCAGGTGACAATCCAGCGATAACTTGAGCCGAACCAGAAATGCAGACGAATCAACGCAACAATGGATATAACTGACGCTATGGCGAATATCCAAGCCCTGACGATGCGCGCGATTTCCCCGCGCATGGCGTCATTGCGCCAGGGACGGTAAACCTGGCCTATTTCGAAAAAGATGATGGCCGCCAAAACGCCAAGAGAGACCACTATGCGGTAGTCCTGGTCGACAGTGAACTGACGGAGCCAGAGATAATGGGAGACCCAGGCGGCACCGATTAGCATGGCTATGTCGATAAACCGCAGCAACAGGATCACCGTGTGTCCATATTGCTTAAAGAGCCCGTTGAAGATGTTACCTAATCCGAGCGGCATATTCGTTAACCCTCTATTCTGTCTGTATCCAATGATGAACGGTAAAACCGCTTATCCCCAAAGTCATCGCAACTGCGTTACGCGCAAGTCGCTACGTTGAAGTAAAGGTTACAGAGGCAAGATGAGAGGAAACCTAGAGGTTTGATTAGGATTAGATGAAGATTGGGTTATTTTTAAATGAAGGTTCACGCAGAGTCGCTCCGCTCCGCGTAAACCTGAACGATCGTTCAGTGCCTGGTCAACCATCTTGTAGCCGAACAAGGCATTTGCCCCGTTCGTAACGCTTCAACTGGCTATGGAAAACACAAAACGTTAAGGACGGGGTACATACCCCGCCCCGCTAGAAATAAGTCATAATGCGAGTTACATGATAATGTACACAGTTTATATCCCAATAAAACATTGCACCATCTGCTGATTCTATAAGTGAAAAACTATGCCTAAAATAAGCGACCTTTCCGACTATCCCGCCATTAAAAAGCTGGCAGCAGCCCTGCATCAGTTTGATGCCAACCAACATGGCGCGGCCATTATGATTGGAGCAGGCTTTAGTCGCAGTGCTGCACGTCATGTCGGTGGCGAAAAAAAGATGCCACTTTGGTACGAATTCAGCGAAAGGCTAGTAAAAGAACTTAATCCCAACGACAACGTTTTAAGCTTTTCTGACCCATTGCGTGTTGCCGAGGAATATCGCGCTTACTTTGGGCAAGCCGCACTGAATGACAGGATTCGTTCTGAAATTGACGATGACGCCTGGAGAACCGGAAAGCTTTACCAATCACTGTTGGAATTGCCGTGGTCAGAAGTCATGACCACCAATTGGGATACATTGTTGGAACGGGCCGCTAAGGATATTCATGGTCCTTATTACACCCCTGTCACCAAGCCCTCTGATTTTACGTGGGCACCATCGCCACGTATCGTCAAACTCCACGGCACGATAGGTACGACCGATACCTTCATCGCGGCGCAAGAGGACTACCGAACTTATCCCGCAAAATTTGCCCCGTTCGTCAATTTTGCACGGCAGGTATTTATCGAAAATGAGCTTTGCCTACTTGGGTTCTCAGGGGATGATCCCAATTTTTTGCATTGGGCAGGGTGGGTTCGTGATCACTTGGCTGGGCATGCCAGAAAAATATATTTGGTTGGAGCCTTGGACTTGACAGCAGCGAGGCGTAAGCACTTGGAGTCCATCAATATTGCGCCGATTGATCTGTGGGATGTGGTGAAACAACACAAGGATGATCAAGACCTAATGCATCAGATAGCCACCGAATTGTTTTTGCAGGCGATGATGGATAAGGGCAAATCCAAAGTGAAGTCGTATAAGTGGACGCCAACTAATTTGCATCGTACGCAAGTTACTCATGAAGATCACTCTCGCCAATTCAAAGAGCCAGAGTACGCGGCCACATTGCTAAGAGCGCAACTGGAAACATTGCAAAAAGATCGCGAATCCTATCCAGGGTGGCTGGTATGCCCGCCTGCACTACGACGGCAAGTGCGGTCCCAACTGAACGACCCATACCCCAATGCTCAAAATGTCGCTACGCTTCTACCCAATGACCGCGCCAAATTGCTCTATGAAATCGCGTGGCGGCACGACGTCACGATTGAGTATATTGCTCCTTGGCTAGCGGAAGCACTTTTTCAAGTTGCCAATCCAGATGAGCCATCCGTTATCAGTAAGCAGCAGCAGATGGAAATAGCGTTAGTGTTGCTCAAAAACAGCCGCTGGTTGGAGGCTGATGGCGAAGAAGGTAAGCAAGCGATCCAAGAGCATATTAAAGAGCTGGTCGCCATACTGGAAAAACACGCACAGTATTTGCCAGACTGCGCCGCCGAACTGGCCTACTACCAATGCCTTGTTGCGCGTGACGAACTAGACTACGTGGGCATGGAAGCATTGGTTGAAAAGATCGCGGGCGAAGACCCAGTTTGGAAACTCAGGCAAGCAGCACTGCTAGTGGAGCTGGGGAGATTTGATGATGGTAAACGACAAATTACGGAAGCCTATCGTGAGCTACGGGAGCGTTATCGTTATAATCAAAATTCAATCCGCATCTTGTCTCGATTGGCTTGGACACATTGGTTATTAAAGGCGGCGACACAATATCAAACCGACAAAATGCTAGAAGCATTACCTGCTACTTTTAAAGATTGGGAGTGTGATCCGTGGACTTGGATCGAAAATATTCAACAGAAAGCTAGTAAGCAACAAGAAGAGTACCTCAAAAATAAAAACGCCATCGAACCATTGTTTGAGCAAGGCCACTATCGGGACAACTCAAGCCAGCGCTCATTCAGCAATGAAACATCCGAGTTTTTTCTCTTAGATGGATTGACCAGAAGCGTAGGTATTCCCTTGCGTTCAGGTAACGCCGGTATCAACATTAATTTACTGGCTGGCACTGCCGAGAAATTGGTGCTGTCTGGTGGCATCGGTGTTGAACTATGGGATTACACCTTGGCGATTCGTTCGGCCAGCAGTGAAAGCTCGCCATCAATCAAAGGCGTTTTTACGCGTATCGGTGTGGCACGTGCATCAAAAGAGGTTGTGGGCACCTTAGTTGAGCGCATCTTGTCCGCAATTGGCTACTGGCGAGAGAAACGTAGCAAGGGAACTTCAGAACAGCAAGGCCATGCACTATCTGCCCTTCGTGTGCTAATGGAAGTGTTGGCGCGGCTGGTTGTTCGCGTGTCACCTGAAAAAGCCAAAGAAATATTCCGATTGTCGATGTCTATTGGGCTACAGCAAGATTTGCACCATCATTGGCTGTTTGATGCTACCGACTCCCTTCTGACCCATTCGCTAAAAAGCATTTCAGAATCAGAACAGGGAGAATTACTGGCAGATGCGCTTGCGTTTCCTTTGCAAAGTGAGTGTATGAGCGGCGATTTTCCCCGCTGCCCCAATCCCATCATTAATCATCCCGATTCACGAGAAACATACCCTGGCATCGAAAGACGTATTGGCGAGCTGATACAAGCGGTGACGCCAAGCGGCTCGGTTTCAGGCACCGCAGCCTTGTTGCGGCTTTTACCGCTAGCTGAAAAAGAAGGGTTCCTTACTCCGACGGAGCGTGAGAAGTTGGCAAGTGCACTTTGGGGTAGCGCACCTGACTACCAGGCATTGCCTAGTACAGGTTTATTTCCGCACGCATTACTACTTTTGCCTGCACCAGACGAAAAACAGGCAAAGGCGCTGGTGCAGCGTCATTTGTACGAGCACGGCGAAGATGTTTTGTTGGACACCAACAAAGAACTACGAATTTATCCTTCCCCTGAAATTCAGCGGGCTGTTGTGATTTATGCAGGCATGGCAAATGCCGCAGCCAATCAGACAACGCGCCTATTCCCAACACCAGAGCAGGCACTCGTCTTATTTGAGCGTTTGGTGGGATGGCGACCACAAATAGAAAAGGATAGCTTTTTTGAGGAAACTAATAGTGTGCGGAAACGATTAACAGAGAGCATAGGTGATGCACTTTCCTATGCAATTGCGCCTGTATTATCTAATGAAGCGAAAACTGTTGAGCGATTTGAACAATTAAAGGTATTTTATGAAGAAGTCGAAGTGGCGTTCTCCTTGATACCCGTCTTCGTTTATTTTGCGCCGATCAACGAAGGTATTGCAGCCGCTGTTGAAAAAATCATCCGAAAATCCTTGCAAGGTCGTGACGCACGTGAAGTGAGTTATGCAGCTATTGCCTTGCAAAAATGGATGGAACTTTCAGAAGCGAAAAGCTCGTTACAACTCAACAGTCTGATTTCAAGACTGATAGTTATTATCGAATCTGGCCGCACTGTGGGATTGCAACAGTTACTTTGGGTTGCAGGTGAGCTGTTCAAAAAACAACGATTATCCGAAGAACAAGTAGCAACACTGATAGAAGCCATTCCGAATGCCTTTAACGCAGCAGACTACGCCAACATTGATCCCAACAGCAGGGAAGCCATTAGCGCATCCAGCATCCGAGAGGCATGTGTGGAGTTGGCTAATATACTTGTCAGTCAGCATCCAAACGATAGTGCTTTACAAAAATTACTTAAAGAATCCCAAACGGATGCCCTTCCAGAGGTGCGTTTTGCGATTGAATCCTAATTAACCATGACATGGATTAAGATACAAAGTTGGGCAAGAGCACCGCGAAGCCCAATACGTCAGCCATTGAAAATGGCGATAGCTTGGATCGTTGGTCATCCGCTAATAAACAGTAATGCTCAGCATCAATTTCTGGTCAGTCGTTCATACTCAGCTCGCAACAGCACGTAGACAGGACTGGCGGAGATCGAAATGTCCGCGTATCCCGAGGCGTCAACCGTTAACTCTTGTATATGCCCCACCACATCGATAAGCACCCAGGGGTTGCCGGGGACAAGCTGTAGCCGCCAATTACCGATTGCCTCATCCGTCCGCCAGATCATAAAGGTTTCGCCGAAATAAGCCGCCTGGATATTGGCGTCCTTGGAGTCGACAGCTTTATACGGCAAGCCGTCGATTAACGCGCCCGCCGTGTATAGTGCCGCCTCGCCGGGCTTGTGGCCCATCGAGTAATCCCAGATCCGGCCATAGGCCAGGTCGTATTCGTGACCTATGCAGAATGCTATTCCCAAATAGTCGCTGCGGCTGTTAACCCATGCGGTCATTTTCGCGGCCTGCTCGGCCTGCCAGCGGCGTCCAGACAGGCCATGCATCGCCTTGGCGCCGGTTTCACCCAGCCAGAATGGCAGGCTGTTCTTCCTGCCCAGGCTGGCGTAAGCGGCCAGCACACCGCGTTCGTCCTCGTTGCCGCCGTTGCCGCTGTTACCAATAGCGCCTCCGAAACGCGGCTCTTTCTGAGGATAGGCGTGGACGTCCCAGGCGTCCTGGTAATGATCCAGGCCCAGCTCCAGCACCTGTCTGAACCACTGACCTTCGCCCGGCCGCACCAGGCTGCCGCCGACGTAATGGGCGTCGCTGCGCTGTTTGTGCGCCTGCTCGTATTCCCACTTGGCGCGTTGCACCCAATGCGCAGGCTCGCGCAGTTTTTGCCATTCAGGTTCGCGGCGAATGTCGATCTCGTTGGTCGATTTGAAGAAGCGGGTGAATGCTGAAGCCGTATTGGTGAAGCTTTGGCTGTCTGCCGGATTGTCATTCAACCAGGAGCTATCGCCCGAGGAGTCGGCGAACAAGACCAAACCAAGTTGTTTTGCCCGCTCCCATTTCGCCCGGTACTGCGGATCGAAGCCCGGATAGCTGCCATAGCTTTTGTAGATCCCCATCCGCTCCAGCCAGGAGAAATACCCGCCTTCCTGCTTGAAGCTCTTATCCCCGTCAGCCAAGGCGTAATAGTCATTGTTCCATAGCTTTTTCTTGTCCAGCCGTTGCTTTTGCTCGACAGAACCGCCTATGACTGAGAAACCATCGGCAGGATAGTTCATGATCAACTTGCCGTCAGGCGTATACAACGATGGGTAGACGGCGTAATAGCCGGGCTCGCTGATCTTGCCGAAGTCTGCCTCAACTTGGCCGGGAAACTGACCGCTTATTTCCCGCACCGCGATCTCGTTGCCGCTGTAATCGACCAGACGCAGGCGCAGTTTTGCCGGAAAGCGCGGCAATGGTGCCGGCAAAGCGGTTTCCTCAAGAATCGGATGCCAGCGCATATCCACGCGCAGTTTGAGCGAATCGCCCGGATGCGGCAGATTGGCTGGTGCATCAACGAAAATCAGAGGCCGCAGTTTGGCGGCGATGCCGTTAAGCGCCAGATCGGCGGCAGGATCGGTCAGTTGCGTCTTGATCGAATCCAGCGGCTTACCGGCCTGATCGGTGAACAAGCCAGCGAAGTAAAACCGTTGGTTTTGGTCATGCTGCATCACCAGCTTGACCAGCAGGCTATGCCATCCCGGCGTCAGATTCAGCGTCGCAAGCTGCGGCGCTTCGGGACGAACCGGCAACGCGGTAGCCACCAACCCTTCGGTGGTCAGCCCCTTTAGCAGTTTTTTTACCTGCTTGCTGGTCGATGACGAGAACCCGGACGGCGGGTTCGGGTCATCAGCCAATTTGAAAGGCTGGCCATCCAGCCAGCCGAAAGTTCTGATGCCGGATTGTTTCAGATGCAGCAGCGCCTTTGTGGGCTGATCGGCATGCAGGTAGAGCTGAGCATAGCCGCTGCCGCGCGACCAGCCGTAGGAATGCTGAGTATTGGCCTCGATGTCTGCTACGCCGTTGGCTCCCGTCGCCGCGACACGCCAAGCCCGCATTTCACCGCCCATCATTTGCAGGCTGAGATAGGGTTGACCGGGATTCGGTCGCAACACGGTTTCACTATCCAGACCGAAAACCGAAACGCCCGACAAGCCGTCCTGCAAACCGCCCACCAGCCAAGCATCCGGTATGCCACCCTTAAGCGGCTTGGGCGCATCCGCTGTAACCGCAGGCGGCGTAGGCATCGTGCCGCCCTCGCCTGGGTCGGCAAGAAATCCGGTTACGACCTGTTCGCTGTTGGGCTGGGCCAATACGCCGAGGATGCCGTAATGATCGTCGGTCATCAATGCCGCAGGCAGCGAGGAAAGATTCAAGCTACGGGCCAGCGCTTCGGCTTCAGGCCCTATCAGATAGGATACCGATAGCTTTTCATAATGAGGCCGCGCGGCCTCGGAAGCCAAGCCGCGGAACAGAATTTCACTTTTGTCGCCGTTGCCGTCGAGCACAGTCAGGTGCTGTGTCGCGGCAGGCACCGCCTTGGTCAGCGCCAGGAAGCGGTTCCTGGTCTGAGCCTGATCGGCAGTCATCCAGTCGCCGAGCGGCGTCTCCAGTTTCAGCAGGAAGGCGTCGAAGACCTTGTTCCCGTCCGCTTTGCCGGTGTTGTTGATTTCCAGCCAGCGATCGCCCGGCAACACGGTGACGGAAGCTGCGGATTGCAACCATTGATATTCCCAAGGCGTGGTGTTGGTCAGCACGAAATCGCCGCGCGTCGCCAGTTCATCCGGCTTTGCCCCGGCCTTGACGGTGAAATTTTGGCTGACTTGGGAGACCTCTCCACCGCTTTTGTAGCGGGCGTAAAAACGGTACTGTCCCGGTGCAATCGCAGGATTCAGTTCAAATCGGAAATTTGCGCCCCAGTTTCCGAAACCCTGATGAAAAACCTGGACTTCGTCTTTTTCAGTCAACACCGATTCGGCGCCGGGGCCGGCAGTGGCCATGCCGAGTTGAAGTTGCAGGGCCGGATCTTTTTCGATTGCTGCAAGTGCAGGCGCTTTGCCCAAGTCCAGCAGCACCAGCGGCTTGTCCGCCGTGCCGCTGACCGGCAGAGCGGACAATGGCGGGGCGAGCAGGAAGGCGTCGAAAACCTTGGCGTCATGGCCGGCACCGCTATTCCGTACTTCGATAACGGCATCGTCGGACCTAAGACTTACCGGCGACTCGGCGGCTATCCAGGCATAATCCCAGCCCTTCGGTTTCATGGACAGTGTGGCGCGCAGCTCCAGCCTGGATGGATCAGGGCCGGCCCAGACTTCGAAAGCTTGCACGCAGACATTGGGATCGCCGCCCTGCCGCCAGCGAGCCCAAAAGACATAAGGTTTGGCCGGGAGGCCGGGTTTGATGTTGAAGCGAAAACTAACCTTCCAGCTGCCAAAGCCGGGATGCAAGGAACTGACTTCATCCTTATCGACCTGAATCGATGCGTCCCCTTCATGGGCGGAAACTCCACCTGTAAACACCCACGTGGTCTTATCGCTTTCGCCAGCCGATGGCGGCGCACTACCGAGTTCGAGCAGCAACGCCGGCCTCTCGGCTGTGGCGTGTACCGGTAATCCTGCGAATACATCGGCTTTGGCAACCGACGCCTCGGCCAGCGCAACCAACACCGTTTGCAATGCAAAAACAATTATAATCAATGACTTCATAGCTATTAAAAATCTGGTTATGGATAAACTACCGGACTTACCCTTTGAGTGCATAGGTATCTATACAATGCGTCATCCCTGCCGGGGTGACATTGATACAATTTGCGTAATAGCTATAAAGTGAACATTTTTTTGAATTTAAACAATACTTTTAATCAAATCCTAATATATCCGACAAGCTAGTGATGGGACACTTGTGTGTATAATAATGATTATTAAGTCGAGCTAGCAGCAAATGCCGGGGCTTTTCAATACCCAACCCGGGTTCCCTTGCAGCGCGGCATCCCGAATGGTTTAGTTGAAGAGAGGCTTACTTTTGACAATCAAATACACTAATCAATGAAAACATTCATTACCAACCTTGTCCTGGATATGTTCAAAAAACCGGATTTGTCGAGACTTTTGTCAAAACAAGGGGAACGATTTGCATCTCTTTGCAACCGGATAAAATTCAAAAATATTCTCTCGTTAAAATCCCTTATCATCCTAGGCTTTGTAATTGCCGTTATTCCGCTTTTTTTCGCCGTGATGTACGCTGCTTTTGGCATGCGCGAAACCTCGGCATTGGGCCGTATCATCAATTCCCAAGTCTTCGAGCAGACCAAGGCAGTACGCCAAGTTTTGCAAAAGACCGGCGATATTGAGCGAAAAGCCAGATTATTCGTTTTGCTGTCAGACCCAGCCTTACGCCAGCCCTATGAGCAACAATCGTATGAAAGTACGCGGGCATCGTTCAAACAAGCCTTGAGCGAACTGCTAAAACTGCATGTCGATAACAAAATCGTTCTATTGGTCAACGAATTATCGGAAAAGGAAAATCTGATTTATCAACAGATCATTGGCTCGGCGAGTGAGAATAATTTTAAATTGCCGGTCGATGAAGCGTTCCAGGGGCTGCGTGAGTCCTCCTCCAGCCTTTCGCGTGAATTCGAGAGCCACGTCGATCATGAATTCAACGAACTGCGCCAACAATCGGAATCACTTGAGCAAGGGCTATTAGTCAAAGGCGCAGTTCTGTTGGCAATCTCGTTTATCTTCATCGCGGTACTGCTGACCACACTCTCGCGTTCAATGCGGCAACTGGATACCAGTATCCGCCGTTTGGGTTCGGGGGAACTCGACGAACCTATTAATGTTACAGGCCCTTCGGATATGCGCTATCTGGGCAACCGCCTGGAATGGCTGCGAACGCATTTGATGGAACTGGAGGTATCGAAACAGCAGTTCATGCACAACGTGGCCCGTGAGATCGATCTGCCGTTGGAGAGTATCCGCGAAGCCGCGGAACTGCTTGTAAATGAAGCACATGAAGAACAGGACAGCGCACGGCAGGATCTTGCGCAGCTTCTCTGCAGTAATGTTGACAAGCTGAAAACAGTGTCCGAGGAATTGGTTCGTTATAGTCAGATCAACTCGAAACCGGAACTGAACCGCAAGGAAACCGTCAATATGAAAAACTTGCTTGAGTCGGTCATCGAAGACTTTCAAGTTCCTCTACAGACCAAATCGATTAGCCTGAAAAAACTGGTCAGGCCCGTCGAGATTGCCGGAGTCCAGGAACAGTTGCGAAGCATTATCGAGCAGTTGATGTCGAATGCGGTGAAATATTCACCAGCGGGCGGCGAAATACGCATCATGCTGCGCGATTCGGGCTCGCAGATGGAATTGGAAGTCGAAGATGAGGGGCCGGGTATTGAACCAGAGGAACGTTCGCATGTGTTCGAACCCTTTTTCCGTGGCAAGGCCGCCCAATATGACGATAACATCGAAGGTCCCGGATTGGGGCTGGCAATTGTCAAAGAATATGTTGCCAACCACCAGGGAAAAGTCGATATTATTGACTCAAGACAAGATCAACATGGGGCTCGCATCCGCGTTCAATTACCGCTAACCGGAAAGACCTGAAGAAATATCTCTATGCTGTCATTACTTTCTATTCGAAACACAAGCCTGGCGCTAAGCACTTTGCTGCTGGCCGGATGCGCTCAAATGTATTCCGGTTATTCAGACCGTTATAACGACCCCTATGCGCAGTCAGACTTTGATGAGCTGCTGGCTTTCGGAGCTAACATGGCCAAAATATCACCCTCATCACGCGCCGATGTCTGCCGCACCTTACTAAAACCCCAAAAAAATCCTCCCGGTACAGGAATATACTTGCACCTGATGGTAGGCCGCTTGCTTTCCGATGCCTGCGGCGACATTCCCAAAATTCTTAACGGAATAGGCTCCATCCCGCCCGGAAGCCTGCCCGACGAGCGGATGCAGCGACTTGTCTCTATTCATACGGAAGCCTTAAAGCGCCTACAGAATGTGTCGAGAAAGCTCGGTTCGCTGGAGCACAAACAAAAAACAGTCCAATCTGTCCTGGAATCGAAAGATGCAACCGGATCGAAGAAAAATGAAACTCAGCTTCTACGAGAAAAGTTGGACGCTATCAGAACCATGGAAAAGCACCTGGATGAGAGCGGCGACGCAAATTAGAGCGCATGTTTCATTTCCGTTTAGCCGTTGTCATCGTTGTTTCGTTCGGGTTTGTCTTGTTTTTAGGCATCACACTGTATTGGGGTTCAAATCAGGTTGCCTTATATTTTCAGCGCAGCCAAGCGGCATATGAGGCTTTCGATCATTATGAACGCTTGTCCCAGGAAGCCTATCGTCACTTCAAACAACGGATGGATAGGCTGATAACGGCTGACCCAACTGCAGAAGCCGGTGTTGAGTCATCCAAACATCGTCTCTACGAAGCGATGCAGGAACTTAGAAACACCGCAGTAAAGACATCGACCGCCGGGAGTCATACGCCGGATAAACCCGCCGAGCTGGAAAGGGTTGCCCATTTCACCGCCTTCCTCGATGCCAGCGAGTACCGGTTCGATGAAGTCGAGCGGTTGCGTCAACAGGGCAAATACGAAATGGCTGTGCAAGCGCTATCGAAATTCTCGGAAGAAGAAATCGACGGAAAATTCCAGCCGCTGATTGATGCCGCCATCAACGCTGAACGGGAAAAGGCAGGAAAAGCCAAGCAGGAACTGGAGGATTTGGTTGCCCAGTCGCGTTGGATTGCCATCCTGGCCTCATTGATTGCGGCGATATTTAGCCTCACGTCCGGGGCAATACTGCTTCGTGGCGTTAGGAAGCCTATCGAAACATTGATGAAGGGTACCGACGAAATAGCCTCCGGCAATCTGGATTATCGCATTTCTCTCGACACCCGCGATGAATTTGCCTATCTGGCCAGCCACTTCAATCAAATGGCGCAGGAACTGGAACTGCAGCAAAATAAACTGCGCGAGGGACGCGCCGTACTTGAGAAACGGGTGACCGAACGCACTTTTGAACTTCACAAGTTAAACGAAGAATTAAAACGCATGGACAGCGCTCGACGGGCGTTTTTAGCCGACATCAGCCATGAGCTGCGCACCCCGATTACCGTCATCCGCGGGGAAGCGGAAGTGACTTTGCGAGGCCGGGAGCGCGAGGCCGAAGAGTATAAGGATGCTTTACAGCGCATCGTCGAACTATCGATGCAATTGGGGAAATACGTCAATGATCTATTGTTTCTAGCCCGTACCGAAACCGCCAACCTGCAATTTGAATGGGACAGCCTGGACCTGACCGAACTGGTGGCCAGCACCGTCGAGGATTTTCAAGTGATGGCGGAGGAAAGCTCGATTTCAGTTTCCCTGGAAGCGCCAGCCCAATCCGTATGGGTACGCGGCGACAAGCAAAGGCTTCGCCAGGTTCTGTTCATTCTGGGCGACAATGCCTGCCGATATTCAAACCCTGAAGGACACATTACGGTCGCTTTATGGGTAGATGAAAAAGAGGTAAGCTTCAGCCTGACGGATCAGGGCATAGGCATACCCGCCCAGGATTTGGAGCGCATTTTCGACCGCCATTTCCGCAGCCAGAATGCCCGGAGTTCACGGGACGATGGTACGGGCCTGGGCTTGCCGCTGGCCAAATCGATCCTAAAGGCGCATGGTGGGCGCATCACGGTGACCAGCATTGAAAACTCAGGCTCGACGTTCACGGTAACGCTTCCGCTGATGTCGGCAGAACAGGATGACAACCAGATAAATGAGAAATAACTTACATTCAATAATCTAATGAGTATGGGATACATGCGAGTTCTGTTGGTGGAAGACGATGAGCGGATTGTCGATTTTGTTCAGCGAGGGCTGAAGGCCGAAGGCTATGCTGTAGAGGTGGCCCGTAGCGGGCTGGAGGCCATAGCACTGGGTACCGAGGGTAAGTTTCAGGCCATCATTCTGGATCTGGGCTTGCCTGATCTCAATGGCCGGCAGGTTTGCGAACGCTTGCGTAGCGCTGGCGTCGGCACACCGATTCTCATGTTGACGGCCAGAGACACTGTACAGGATAAGGTAACCGGCTTGCGCTCGGGCGCCGACGACTATATGACCAAGCCTTTCGCATTTGAGGAATTGCTTGCCCGAATCGAGGTGCTGATGCGTCGTTTTGGCGGCGAGATCAAACCGGAAATCAAAGAATTGCGGATAGCCGACCTCATCTTGAATGGGGAAACCCATGAAGTACGGCGTGGAGAAACGCTGATCGACCTGACGCCCAAGGAATTTGCCTTGCTGGAGTGCTTTATGCGCATGCCCGGCAAGGTGTTGAGCCGCACCCGGATCCTGGAACAAGTATGGGGCTACAGTGCCGATCCGTTGACCAATGTGGTGGATGTCTATATTCGCCAGTTAAGACGAAAAATCGATGACGATTATGACCTGAAGCTTCTCAAGACAGTGCGCGGATTCGGCTACAAACTGGATGCCTCCTAGATTATTTTTGTTCCTTAACGGAGGTTATAAGCGTGTTATTTAAGTGGCTGTCATTATTCTATCTCGTCGTTTTAGGTTTTTTAAGCTTGAACCCTTGGCTGCGCCCCGATCCAAATCAGGCAATGGGACTTATTTCCTGGGATCTGCTCGATCATGCAGCCGCTTATGGCTTATTGTCGGTTTTACTGATGTCGGCTTTCATTAAGCGGGAACGATCGCTGGCGGTAACGTTCATCGTAGTACTGACCGCCAGCCTGATTGGCGTTTTGTTCGAATACAGCCAATATTGGTTCACTTCGACGCGGCAGTTCTCATTTTATGACGCTGCGGCCAACATCTTTGGCTCGGCGCTGGGTGTGGCGGCATTTCGGGGATTCTTATTTGTTGCTAAGTCTTAACAGCGGCAGCTATTTGTCAGTTATTCCACAGCCAGATATTGGCTAGGTTCAGCGGAAACTCGTATAGCACTTTCTTACCGGAAATACTGTATCGGATTGCTGGCAATTTCGCGCGCCGCTAGAAATTGGGCGTAATAGTTGCGGGAAGCAAAACCGAACGCTGGGCCGTCATAGTTCGCTACGATGCGCACAAAATCGTGGCCAACTTGATCTTGCGCCCGTTTCATGCCACCGATGCCGTGATTGAAGGAGGTAATCGCCGTAGGCCAGTCACCCAGTTTGCTGTAGGCGTGACTCAGGTAACGGGCCGCACCGATGGCGGAAGCAAAAGGATCGAGGCGTTGATCAACTCTTTTTCCGGCAGGCATGAAAGTTTTCGCTGCGGCTTTGGTGAATTGCCACATACCCACAGCGCCGGCGGAGGATTTGGCCGCCGGTTGAAACGAGGATTCGACATGAGGCAGATAGGCCAAATCTTCCGGTAAGCCGGCGTCACGGAATATTTTTCTAAATTGCCGGTCATAGCTCCGACTGATCTCGAGCCCGTGTTTGAAACGTTCGAGGGTGCCGCGTTGCGAACGCACCCGCTCGGCGGCGCCGTTCAATACGTTGTTAAGTTGCCTGCCGCTGCTTTTCAGTTTAGCCATCAACTGCCTGTCGTTAGCATTCAGCGGTGCGTTGTAGCGCAATTTGCTCTCCAGAACGGACAATTGAGCTTTCCAAAAATCTCGGCGTTGGTTGACCATTTCTTTTTGTTGGCTTGTCAGACTTTCGTCGACATAGCCGGGCAACACCATCACTTCGTATATCACATCCAGATAGCGGTCATCGTGAAATGCCACTTCCGAGCGATGCCACACCGCATAGGTTTTACGCCAGAATTCCACTGCCGGCTCCAGTTCACCGGGTTTGTGAAATGCGCCGAAACGAGTCTCCGATCTATAGAAGTTTTGCCGTGGTGCCGTCCGAGGTTGATTAATGCTTCGGTATGCCATGGTTTCATCGCGCCTGACCGTAGGCGCAGTGTCGCTACAGGCATTCAACATAAATGCAATCGCCAGCAAAAGCCAAATCCGCATAATTAATCGATTCATTTTTTATTGAGTTAATTCAGCGTTGATCGGTTTCGAGATAGTGTTTTTTTTTTGCGCATTCTGGTTAATTTCCCCCCAAGACCAACGCAACAGTGGAAGTAAATTTTTACTCTAAGTGTTCAACTTGAGTCAAGGAATTCATTTTTCCGCATAGATTCTCTTTTCAACACATCCGGTGCGAGTTGTGTTGACTTACACACTAGTGTCCCGCAAACAATAAAAAAGGCCTTCGATTTCTCGTAAGGCCTTTATTTATTTGGTGGCGATGGGTGGACTTGAACCACCGACCCCGGGGTTATGAATCCCGTGCTCTAACCAGCTGAGCTACATCGCCTTAAAGAGCGAGAATTATAAGTATCCTGCCCCTGCTTTGTCAAATCAAACGTTGAATCGGAAATGCACTACGTCGCCATCCTTAACGATGTAATCCTTGCCTTCAAGCCGCCATTTTCCGGCGTCCTTGGCGCCCTGCTCGCCTTTGTAGTCGATGAAGTCCTGGTAGGCGATAACTTCGGCGCGAATAAAGCCTTTTTCAAAATCGCTATGAATAACGCCTGCGGCTTGCGGCGCAGATGCGCCAACCGGAATAGTCCAGGCCCTGACTTCTTTGACACCGGCAGTAAAATAAGTAGCCAGATTCAGCAATTTGTATCCGGCTCTTACGACACGATTCAAGCCGGGTTCTTCCAGGCCCAGGTCATCCAGGAATTCCTTTTTTTCATCTTCTTCCAGCAGGGCGATTTCCGCTTCTATGGCCGCGCAAATCGGCACGACCATGGCGCCCTCTTTGTCGGCCAGCGCTTTCACTTTATCCAGCAGTGGATTATTCTCAAAACCGTCATCCTGCACATTGGCGATGTACATGGCCGGCTTGAGCGTCATCAAACAAAGATCCCTGATCAGGGCTTTTTCATCAGCCGTTAAAGGCAAAGTGCGCGCAGGTTCCCCTGAATCCAGTTGCTTGAAAACCTTTTCCAACACGTCTTTTTTTGCCAGCTCGTCTTTGTTGCCGGTTCTGGCTGCCTTGCTTGCACGCAGCAGGGCTTTTTCAACGGAAGCCATATCGGCAAGCGCCAGTTCGGTATTAATGACTTCAATATCCGAGATGGGGTCAATTTTTCCGGCGACGTGGATAACGTTGTCATCATGAAAGCAACGCACAACGTGGGCGATTGCATCCGTTTCACGGATATTGGCTAAAAACTGGTTGCCCAAGCCCTCGCCTTTTGATGCGCCTTCAACAAGCCCCGCGATATCAACAAACTCAATCGTTGTCGGCAACACGCGCTCGGGTTTTACAATTTCCGCCAGCTTGTCCATTCTGGGGTCCGGCACGGGAACTACGCCTACGTTGGGATCAATGGTGCAGAACGGGTAGTTTTCGGCCGCGATTTTCGCACGGGTTAAGGCATTAAATAAGGTCGATTTTCCAACATTGGGTAAACCAACGATTCCACAATACAGCGCCATAGAGTTCTCTTGAGAATTTTAAATAAGAAGTGAGTGCAGCAAGAATATCAAGCCGAAACAGAACTGGTGATTATACAAGCCTGGCCGTTTTCTATCCAACTCAGATTAGTTTGTCCGAATCAGCATCGGCCTTTTCATACAGGGTGATCAAAGATTGCAACTTGCCCTTATCCAGCCGCTGATTATCCACTTTAAGATAGGCCACCGCCTCTTCGTAGTGCGGCGTGATTTCTTCCACGCCGATGACTTTGAGCATTTCGGCCACAAATTCGTTAGCCTCCTGCTCGCTGAGCTGTTCCAGCGATATCAGCAGATTTGCCACATACCGCGGCGGCTTCATCCACAAGGACACCAGCAGCCAGGTGAACGCGGCGGCAGCGCAAAACAAGAACACCGCCGTAACCCCGAACTCGCCGTTGAACCAGCCGCCTACCAGCCCGCCCATAAAAAGCCCCATGAACTGGGAGCTTGAATAAGCGCCCATGGCTGTGCCTTTCATATCAGCCGGCGCTGTTTTGGATATTAAGGAAGGCAGCGTTGCTTCCAGCAGGTTAAAGCCGCAAAAAAACAGCCACAAGAAACCTATAATCCCGATCAGGTTTTGATGAACTACCGACAAGCCCAGTTCCGCAATCATCAATACTGCGATGGCTCCCAGAAACACCTGCTTCATCTTGCGTTTCTTTTCCGCCAGAATGACGAACGGCACGACGAAAGCCATGGAAATAACGAAGACGGGCAAATAAACCTGCCATTCATGCCCTGCCACCAATCCGGCATTCCGCATCAACGAAGGCACCACGACAAAGATGGCCATCAGAATCATGTGCAAGGTAAAAATGCCGTAATTCAGGCGCAATAGATCTGCATTTTTCAATACGTGCAGCATTTCCTCGGGAACGACTTCCGCATCCCGATGCAACTTGGACTTTTGAGGATCAGGCACGATGTAAATAATCGTCAAAATAGCGAGAACGGTAAGTAACGCTGTTACGCCAAAAACACCCTGCACACCGCCGAACCCTGAAATCACAGGCCCGGCTATGATACCAACGCCAAAGGACGCACCGATGCTGATGCCGATAAGAGCCATGGCTTTGGTGCGATGCACTTCCTGAGTCAAGTCGGCCACCAATGCCATGATAACGGCCGAAACCGCACCGGCACCCTGAAATGCCCGACCCACCAAAACACCGTAGATGGTCGTTGACAGCGCCGCGATCACACTGCCGATCAAAAACAATACCAAGCCGATAATGATGATTTTTTTGCGGCCGAAGCGATCCGACAATAGGCCGAAAGGAATTTGCAGCAGAACCTGGGGCAAGCCGTAAATACTCATAGCCAAACCGATCAACGCAGGTGTTGAGCCTTCAAGCTGTTCGGCGAATAAAGACAGCACGGGCAAAATCATAAACAGCCCGAGCATGCGCAAGGCGTAAATGCTTGCCAACGACCATGTGGCGCGTTTTTCCGATGACGTCATCGAACTTGTAATGTCCTGCACTTTTGTCAAAACCAGCTTCTCCTTTAGACCAGAATTATCAAGAAATGTAGGGTACGCATCGCGTACCATTTTAATGGCGGCATTATAACAAGCTTTGGCTACCGCATTCGCTCATTTGTGTTTTAACTGAATAGCGCTATGGTCTGCGTTAATAAGTGCTGCCAAGCGGATTTAAAATCAATGAATGAAACATGACTGGCCCTGAACATGCCGACGATGCCGACCATAATCCAGAACACATTCAGCAAGGTGTAGGCGCTATCTTTCTTGAGTATGGAGCACCAGGAAAGTATCACCGCGTCCGTGGTATTAAAAGCCCACACGAACAGAAACGGACTTTCCGCACCCATCCAGCTGACCAGGGAAAAGCTGAAAATGCGCATCAGCACGCCGAGCATTTCGATAAATCTAATATATTTGAAGACGAATGTATTTAATGTGTTGATGAGCATTATTTAAAACCGGTTAATCATTAATCAGTAGGCCGGAATAAGCCTGTTAGAGCGCAAGCGAAAACAGGTGTTTCCGGCATGCCTGCAACACGCCGGAAACGCCCGCCCTGCACTTCGCTTGGTCGGTCTTATTCCGGCCTACGCTCTTCGTGTATTTATTCCCCCGATGAAAGGGGAAAAGCCTGTACGTCGTTTGTATTAAAACGGCTTTGCTCGTATATTATACGGTTGTTTAAATTGCCTGGATTATTTAATGGATACGATTAGCATTCGTGGCGCCAGAACGCATAACCTGAAAAATATCGATCTTGATCTGCCCAGAGATCAGCTCATCATCATCACCGGGCTTTCCGGCTCGGGTAAATCATCGCTTGCCTTTGACACCATTTATGCCGAAGGCCAACGGCGCTATGTAGAATCACTTTCCACCTACGCCCGCCAGTTCCTGTCGATGATGGAAAAGCCCGATGTCGACCATATCGAAGGCCTGTCCCCGGCCATATCCATCGAACAAAAATCCACCTCGCACAACCCGCGTTCCACCGTCGGCACCATCACCGAAATCTACGATTATTTAAGGCTGCTTTATGCCCGCGCCGGTACGCCGCGCTGCCCCGAGCATCAGGTCTCGCTGGAGGCTCAAACCGTCAGCCAGATGGTTGACCATGTGCTCTCGCAACCCCAGGATCAGCGCTGGATGCTGCTGGCGCCGGTGGTCAACGACCGCAAAGGCGAGCATATCCAGTTGCTCGACGACCTGCGCGCCCAGGGCTTCATCCGCGCCCGGATTGACGGCACGGTGTACGACCTGGACGAGCCGCCAGTGCTGGATTTAAAAAAGAAACACACCATCGAGGTCATCGTCGACCGCTTCAAGATTCGCGACGACATCGCCTTACGCTTATCCGAATCCTTCGAGACCGCCCTCCGCATCGCCGACGGCATCGCCATCGCTGCCTGCATCGATGACGCGACCGAGCTGCTGTTTTCCGAGCGCTACGCCTGCCCTCATTGCGGCTACAGCCTGACCGAACTGGAACCGCGCATCTTCTCGTTCAACAATCCCAAAGGCGCATGCAGCAGTTGCGATGGACTGGGTGTGCGGCAGCATTTCGATCCCGAGCTGATTATCCATAACCCCGACATCAGCTTGGCGGGCGGCGCAATTCGCGGCTGGGACCGGCGCAACGCCTATTATTATCAACTCATCTGTTCGCTGGCCCGGCACTACAAGTTCGACCCGGAAGCGCCTTTCTCGGAGCTGTCCAAAGCGCATCAGGCCGTTATCCTTTACGGCAGCGGCCATGAAGAGATTGAATTCAAATTCATGACCGGGAACGGCTCCTCCAAAAAGAAGCGCCACAGCTTTGAAGGCATCGTCGCCAATATGGAGCGGCGCTACCATGAGACCGATTCGCAACTGGTGCGTGACGAACTGGCCAAATACCTGTCCCAGAAACCCTGCAGCGAATGCGATGGCGCAAGGCTTAATGTCTCCGCCAGAAATGTGTTTGTTGAGGATTTGCCGATACACCATTTGACCAGCTTCCCCATCCGCAAGTCACTGGATTTCTTCTCGCAGCTTAACCTGACCGGCAAGCGCGGCGAAGTGGCGGCAAAAATCGTCAAGGAAATTCAGGAACGCTTGGAGTTTCTGGTCAACGTAGGCCTCGATTATTTAACGCTGGATCGCAGCGCGGACACTCTTTCCGGCGGCGAAGCGCAGCGCATCCGCCTTGCCAGCCAAATCGGCGCAGGTCTGGTCGGCGTGATGTACGTGCTGGACGAGCCGTCGATAGGCCTGCATCAGCGCGACAACCAGCGTTTGCTGAACACCTTGTTCCGCCTGCGCGACCTGGGCAATACCGTGATCGTGGTTGAGCATGACGAGGACGCGATCCGCTCGGCACAGCATATTGTCGACATAGGCCCCGGCGCCGGTGTGCATGGCGGGCGCATCATCGCGCAAGGTACGCTGGATGACATCATCAACAACGAGGACTCGTTAACCGGCCAGTATTTATCGGGAAAAATCGGCATTACCGTGCCCACGAAATTAACGCCGATCAATAAAAAGAAACAGATTGTCATACGCAATGCGCACGGCAATAACCTGAAGAATGTCGATATAAAATTCCCTGTCGGCCTGCTGACCTGCGTAACCGGGGTATCCGGTTCCGGCAAATCGACACTGATCAACGACACCTTGTACTGCCATGCGGCGCGGTTAATCAACCGCGCCGGAGTCATTCCCGCGCCCTGCGACGCCATCGAAGGCCTGGAGCATTTCGATAAGGTCGTCGATATAGACCAAAGCCCGATTGGCCGCACGCCGCGTTCGAATCCGGCCACCTACACAGGGCTGTTCACGCCGATACGCGAATTATTTTCGGCGACGCCGGAAGCGCGCTCACGCGGCTATACGCCCGGCCGGTTCAGCTTTAACGTCAAAGGCGGCCGCTGTGAAGCCTGCAAAGGCGACGGTGTGATTAAAGTTGAAATGCATTTTCTGCCGGATATTTTCGTCCATTGCGACAGCTGCGCCGGAAAACGCTACAACCGCGAAACGCTGGAGATACGCTACAAAGGCAAAACCATCAATGAAGTGCTGGACATGACCGTGGAAGACGCCGCCGAATTCTTCAGCCCGGTTCCGACGCTGGCCCGCAAATTACAGACCTTGGTTGAGGTCGGCTTGAGCTATATCACCCTGGGACAGAATGCGACCACCCTGTCCGGCGGCGAAGCGCAACGGGTAAAACTCGCCAAGGAGCTGTCCAAGCGTGATACCGGCAAAACCCTGTACATACTGGACGAACCGACTACCGGCCTGCACTTCCACGACATCAAGCAATTGCTGAACGTGCTTCACACCCTGCGCGACCACGGTAACACCGTCATCGTCATCGAGCACAACCTGGACGTGATCAAAACCGCAGACTGGATCATCGACATGGGGCCCGAAGGGGGCGACGGCGGCGGAACGCTGGTTGCTGAGGGTACGCCTAAGCAGGTTTCTGAAAACAAGGCCTCGCATACGGGGGAATATTTGAAGAGGTTTTTTGAATAAGGTGAAATCGAGTCTAGTTATATAAACGATACCGATTCAGACAATGACTTATTAGGTACTTAAGGAACAATAATGGGTGGATCTAAGAGAACACTAGAGAATATGCTTATAGAGGAAGAACAAAAGTACCAAGAACTGCTGAAAATACCTATCGCTATAGCGCATTCACATGAGCTTATTGAAGAATTAAAAACCCAATTAAAAATCAGCGAAAAAACAATAACTAACCTTAAAAATCAAATTGAAGAATCAAATTCAATTAAGATGAAACTAAAAGATTACGTTATTGGTGGGTTGATCGGCGCTATTTTGGGTGCCATTTTGACTACCTTAATATAGATCACCTGACAAATGAGGCGTGTGGGATTTTTTAGCGCTGCAAAGTGGATTCACTTCGTGCTCTAAGGGATCGCCGTTAGGCAATCCAGAGCAACATGGACAGGCCGTCACGCTAGTGTCATCCTGTGCTATCCTGCCAACCACTGAATAGCTTTCCTCAACTTATATGCCCCCTATCATTCGCTTCGATCAGGTATCGGTCACTGCCCGCGAAAAAACGATACTCTCCGACATCAGCTTTGCGCTGTTCGCTGGTGAAAAGGCCGTGTTATGCGGCAAATCCGGCTCCGGTAAGAGTAGCGTGCTGAGAACCTTGTTGGGACTGCATCCTCTAAAATCAGGCGCGGTTTATTTTCAGGAACAATCGCTAACGCCGGAATCTGTTCAGTTCATTCGAAGCTGCACGGCTTACATCGGACAAGAGCCGATACTGGGAGCTGAAAGCGTGCGCGATGCGCTGCTGCTGCCGTTTCAATTTAAGGCGCATCGCGACCATCGGCCTACACAAGCGCAATTGATTGAGGTATTGCAACGGCTGCAACTGCCCGAAGACATTTTAAGCCGGGACAGCAGCCGTATTTCCGGCGGCGAAAAACAACGGATTGCGCTGGCTCGCGGGCTGTTGCTGGGCAAAAAACTGTATCTGCTCGACGAGGTGACCAGCGCACTGGACGCGGAAAGCAAACAAGTGGTGTTCGATGTGTTCTCCGATCCGCAACTAACCGTTCTTTCGGTCGCTCACGATCCCGAGTGGCTGGAACGTTGCGGCAGTGTTTATGAACTGGAAACGGGGCGATTGACTCAGGTAAGGCGACATGGAAACTCTTGATATTAAGCTGCCGCAGATGGCGCTGCTTTACGGCCTCTGTTTGCTGCCGTGGCTGCTGCTCTGGTTGATTGGCCTGCGCTTGAGCCGGGATATTGGCGTCGGCATCCTGCGCATGAGCATCCAGTTGGCGCTGGTCGGCATTTATCTTAAAGCGCTGTTCGATCTCAACAATCCCTGGCTCAACGGCTTATGGATTTTGGTGATGCTGCTGGTCGCCGACTTAAGCATTTTGCGCCGTGCCGGTCTGAAAGCGCGTTATTTCGTCCTGTCCACTTTTGTCGCGATTGCCTCCAGCATACTGCTTTCCACCGCCTATCTGGTGATTCTGGTCATCCAGCCGACGCACTTTTACGATGCCCGCTATATCGTTCCGTTGGCGGGCATGATCCTGGGCAACTGCCTGCAAGGAAACGTCATTGCCTGGAGCGTTTCTACTCGGCGCTGCGCAAGAACGAGAACGAATACACGACTTTTTTAATGCTGGGCGCAACCCGCTGGGAAGCCGTGCGCCCGTACTTTCGGGAGGCCGTCAAAGCCGCGATCAATCCGACCATCGCCGGCATGGCGACCATGGGGCTTGTGTCCCTGCCCGGCATGATGACGGGGCAAATTCTGGGAGGAAGCGAACCTTGGCTGGCAGTGAAATATCAAATCGCCATCATGATCTGCATTTTCACCAGCTCTACCATTGCTAGCATCATCAACTTGAAACTCAGCTTGGCTATTGCATTCAGCGCGTTTGATGTGTTGCGGGATGAGGTGATTAAGAAGCCGTGATCCACGAACGAGTCGCCGTTAGGCAAATCCATCGCAACTTCGACAAAAAGCATTCTTCAAATAAACAAACACAAAAAAAGGGTGTGCCGGTTTCGGCACACCCTTTTTTATAACCTTAAGCAGTTTAAGTTTATTTTTTTGCAGCGTCGGCGATTTTGTTAAACGCTTCAACTTTTGCTTTGCCGGTGTTGATCAGGTCGACGCCTGTCTCAACTACCATGCTGCCAAGTCCTGGTGTTTGGTAAACCATCATGCATAAGTAGCCAACAACCGGAATGGCGACAAAGGCGGCGATAAAATCACTGACGCCGAAAACAGAGATCACTTTGATAATCATTGCAATTGCATCCAAAGGCAATAAAATCATGGCCCCGAAATAGGCTATTACCATAAATGTGAACAGTACAAAAACTACAAACTGAAGAAGCCTTACCAACGCAACGTTAACTTTTTTCATTTTAATTATTCCCTGATAGTTCTTAAGAAGCCTTTATTTAGCCGGAAAACTCTTCCCGCCTTGGTTATTTTTGTCAAAAAGCCCCACTTTTTGAAGTCGCAAATTATACCTTAAAAGCTGCCGAAATAATTCAATTTTCTTCCGTTATCTGTTTCCGAATAAAGAACCGGTACAAAACAGAACCGGTAATAAAACCTCCTAAATGCGCCCACCAGGCCACATCTATAGTACCGCCCTCAAAAAGCACGGAAGTTGTCGCGTTATGTAATTGAATCAAAATCCACAAACCCAAAAAAGCAATAGCCGGAACATGAATGACAATGGGTAAAAACAGTATGGGAACCCAGACTACGACGCGCTCAAGCGGATACAGGAAAAAATAGGCTGCCAGCACACCCGCTATGGCGCCCGATGCGCCGACAACAGGAATGGCAAGGGCTGGATCGAAATACCACTGTAAAACAGTGGCGCAAAGACCGCATAGCAAATAAAAGATCAGAAAAGGCAATCGCCCCATTCTGTCTTCAACATTATCGCCAAAAATCCACATGAACCACATGTTCATAATAAGATGAACCCAGTTTCCATGCAGAAACAGGCTGGTCAAAAAAGATAAATATCCGTCAAAAGGCAGCCCGAAGTCAGCGGCCCACTGAGAATCCGAATAACGGACAGGAACCATGCCGTAAAGGTAAATAAGCCGGTAACTTAATTGATCCGGCATTAACTGCATGGTGACGAAAATGGTAATGCAGATCGCCATCAGCCCCCATGTTACCCAAGGCCTTGAATTACATGGCGCTGTATCTCTGATCGGTATCATCGACTCGTTACTCTGTTGTGCGTTGAAATAGCTTGATTACTTTTTGCCATGCATCGTGAGTGCCACACCCGTCCTGATGCGTGCATACAGATTTAATCATACCCTAATAACAAAAAGTTTATAATACGCAATAAAAATAGCTTCTTATCATTCTTGCGTCGCAGCAACTACTTAAAGATTCATGCAACCTAATCCGATAGATACCCCCCCATCATTTTCAAGCCTGGAGCTGGATGAACAACTGCTCATGGCGGTCAGCAAACTGGGCTTTGAGCAGCCTACACCGGTGCAGGCACAGGCCATCCCTTCTGCTATGGAACGTAAAGACCTTCTGGTCAGCGCCGAAACCGGCAGCGGCAAGACAGCAGCGTTCCTGTTGCCTACGCTGCATCACCTGATAGCCAGACCTTCTTTCAGGCCCGGCACGCGCGCTTTGGTGCTGGCTCCGACCCGTGAACTGGCCCAGCAGACTTTTAAGCACTGTCAGCAATTAGCCGAGTTCACTGAACTGAAAGTAGGCCTGATTACCGGCGGCGATGACTTCAGACTGCAACAGAATATGCTCCGAAGAAACACGGAGATTGTTATTGCGACTCCCGGCAGACTGCTGGAGTTGATGGAACAGGAGACGCCGGACTTCAGCAATCTGGAAGTGCTGATACTGGATGAAGCTGATCGCATGCTGGATATGGGATTTAGCGAAGACGTGCTGACCATCGCCAATAGCTGTAACGCAAAGCGGCAAACCCTGCTGTTTTCCGCCACGCTGACGCATTTTGGCGTTATCAAGATGGCTGACAAGGTGCTGAAAGAGCATAAAGTCGTTGCGCTAAACACGCTGCACGACGGGCACAGCAACATCGAACAGCAAATCGTGCTGGCTGACGACAATGACCATAAACAACAGCTGCTGGCCTGGCTGCTGCTGAATGAAACCTATGACAAGGCGCTGGTATTCACCAATAGCCGGATTCAAGCGGACAGCCTGCGCGGGCCGCTGCAGGGGAAAAAGCTGCGTGTCGGCGTACTGCATGGGGAAATGGATCAAAAAGACCGCAAGCGGATGATGGAATTATTCCGCGGCGGCGAGGTCAAAATCTTAATTTCCACAGACCTTGCCGCACGCGGCCTGGATGTCAAAGGCATCAATCTGGTCATCAATTTTGACGTGCCCAGGAACGGCATTAATTATATACACCGCATTGGCCGGACAGGCCGCGCCGATGAGCTGGGACTGACGATTGCCTTGGTGAAAAATACCGAATGGAACTTGATGTCCAGTATCGAGCGCTTTCTGAAGCAAAAATTTACACGCCGGAACATTAAAGAGCTGGAAGGCAAATACAAAGGCCCTAAAAAACTTAAAGCTTCAGGAAAGGCCGCGGGCGGCAAGAAGAAAACAGAAGTCAAGAAGGTTCCCGCCGAAAAAGTCAAAATCCGCCACCGGGACAAGAAAAACATTGGCAAGAGACGCGTTCCAACCAATAAAGCAACTTCAGAGTAGCGTTATCAATACGCAATAAAAAAGGCAGGAACATTTTGATGTTACCTGCCTTTTTCTTTTTCACTGACTGAATTATTAAGTCAGCTTGCCTACTACTTGTTTCACCAAATTATCAGGCTTAAAAGGTTTAACGATATAAGAAGTTATGCCTGCCATAATGGCTTCTTTTACTTTGTCGCCTTCAGACGAGGACGTTAACATTATCCAGGGCGGTACAGCCATGTTTTCATCATCTTTTACGGCCTTGTACAATTCCAAACCGGTCATACCGGGCATGTTCCAATCACATACGACAAGGTTAATTTTTATTTTCCGCATCATTAGCAACGCCTCCTCTCCAGCAGGCGCGTCAAAAATATGGGTAAAACCAGCCTCGCGCAGAATAGCTTTGGTCAGAGTCCGCATTGAAGCTGCATCGTCTACAATCAGAATCTTTTTCTGTAGCAACTCTTGTGATATTTCCATTCTTGTTCCAAATTATACTTTTATGAACATTACATCTAATAGACCATTTTACAAGAACCTGGGTTAACCCACAAATGAATTATGGAAATCTTTTCATTATTTACGGAAAAACAGATTAATAATCAACGTTAAAATGATACTCACAACCAGCATGGATGTGAGGGGAATAAACACAAAGCGTTTTTCATCCTCAATGCGTATGTCGCCCGGCAACTTGCCGAACCAGTCAACCAGCCAGGGTGCGTAACTAAAAACAAGCCCGGCAGCCACCAAAATAACACCAATGCCCGTCAATAATTTTCCGATCGTCATGGATTAACTCCCATTCAAACGCAAATGTGATTATATAATACTGCAAACAAGAAAAATCCCGTTAAGGTGAAATGGCAAGCACACCATCACACCGGCGACCGCAGAAACATCAGGTTTTATAACAGAAACCTACCGGAATACACTACATGCTGAGAATTACCGAACTTAAACTCCCGCTTGATCATACGGACAGCATGATCAAAACTGCGATACTTGATCGACTGGGTATCAGCGCGAAAGAGCTCATCACTTATACTATATTCCGGCAAGGTTATGATGCCCGCAAGCGAAATGCGATCCTGCTTGTTTACACCCTTGATGTTGAAACCACCAATGAACAGGCGATTCTTGACCGCCTGCAGGACGATCCGCACATCTCTTTAACGCCGGACACCACATACCGCTTTGTAACGCAGGCTCCCAAATATCTGGAGCTGCGCCCTGTCATCATCGGCACAGGTCCTTGCGGACTGTTTGCCGGCTTGATTCTGGCGCAGATGGGATTCCGGCCGATCATTCTGGAACGGGGGAAAGAGGTGCGGGAACGCACCAAAGACACCTTTGGTCTTTGGCGAAAAGGCGTTTTCAATCCTGAGTCCAATGTGCAGTTTGGCGAGGGCGGCGCAGGCACGTTTTCCGACGGCAAGCTGCACACCCAGATCAAGGATCCGAATCACTATGGCCGCAAGGTGCTCACCGAGTTTGTTAAAGCCGGTGCGCCAGATGAAATCCTCCATGTCAGCAAGCCCCATATCGGCACGTTCAAGCTGGTCACCATGGTCGAGCAGATACGCGCGACTATTGAATCACTGGGCGGTGAAATCCGCTTTCAGAGCCGGGTGGACGACATCATCATCGATAACGGCCAAGTGCGCGGCGTAATACTCGCCAGCGGCGAAACCATTCGCTGCGACCATGTGGTATTGGCCGTCGGGCACAGTGCGCGTGACACTTTCAAAATGCTCTACGACCGGGGTGTTTACATTGAAGCCAAACCTTTTTCCATCGGCTTTCGCATAGAGCACCCGCAATCGCTCATCGACACTTGCCGTTTCGGCAGCAATGCAGGACATCCCTTGCTGGGCGCTGCCGATTATAAACTGGTGCATCATTGCCGCAACGGCCGTTCTGTCTACAGTTTTTGCATGTGCCCTGGCGGCACGGTGGTGGCCGCCACCTCCGAGGCCGGACAAGTAGTGACCAACGGCATGAGCCAATATTCGCGCAACGAACGCAATGCCAACAGCGGTATAGTCGTTGGCATTACGCCCGATGATTACCCCGGACATCCGTTGGCGGGCATCGATTTTCAACGCCGATTGGAAGCGGCGGCATTTAAATTGGGCGGCGGAACTTACGAAGCCCCGGGGCAACTGGTCGGGGACTTTCTCGCCAAACGCCCATCTACCAAGCTTGGCAACGTGCAGCCATCCTACACACCGGGCGTCCATTTGTGCGACCTGAGTTCGGCCTTACCCGATTATGCGATAACCGCAATACGCGAAGCCATTCCGGCCTTTGACAAAAAAATAAAGGGCTTTGCCATGACAGATGCCGTATTGACGGGGGTTGAAACGCGCACATCATCGCCCATCCGTATCAAGCGCAACGAGCATTATCAAAGCTTGAATACCAAGGGACTGTATCCGGCGGGGGAAGGCGCGGGCTATGCGGGCGGGATTCTTTCTGCGGCGGTGGATGGCATTAAAATCGCCGAAGCCTTGGCTTTGGATATAACCGTCCACACAGAAAAATAACGAGTCAGGACAAGCAGGGACAAACATTATGTCCGCCCTGCTCCGGCAAAAATTTTATCGGCTATTTCGAACGCTTGGTTGTATTGAATACAAAAGAAGCGACAACATTGCGTTTATCAAATCTAATGACCAGATCTTCGGTGCTGCCTTCGCTAAACAGGCTGTAGTAATAATTACCGTAAGTCCACGTCTTCATGCCATTTTCTATTCCGGTTCTCCACGGCGTTCCAAACGTAGTGTATACATCGTTTTGGGTGGTTTCCCCTATCCGGATAGACGATACCGGGGCAGTAGGAAACTCGTGACCGACAGTGGCGCAACCTGACGCCAACAGGAACATCGATATAACCAAGCCACCGAGGGTTTTTCTCAGCAAACCGGCAATAACAGCGAAACAATAAGCATTACAATTCATTTACTCGTCATCCATTTTAAAAGTGAAGTATCGTGGTATTAAAATTAATACCTGTTAAATTTACTGCCTTTACCAGCAGCATTAATGTATTACCTTTTTTAACCATTGATCAAGAAACTGATCGGCGGGCAATGGCCTGCTGAAATAATACCCCTGATAACAATGGCAACCGCTTTGTTTTAAAAATTCCAGCTCCGTTTCCGATTCAACACCTTCAGCAACAACACCCAGTCCCATGTGTTGCGCTATGGCAATGATAGTGCCCACAAAAACAGCATCCTCTTTGTCATTGGTTATATCATCTACAAAGGATTTATCGATTTTCAACTGGTCTACCGGCAAATGCTTTAGATAACTCAGTGATGAATAGCCGGTGCCAAAATCATCTATCGAGAAGGTGTAGCCTAATTTTTTCAATTTTTTAATCTTATCAATGGCGGCATCAACATCATTCATCAGCAAGCCTTCAGTAAATTCCAGCATAATTCTTGATGGACTGATTTCATATTGCTTAACCAACCTCCGCAGTATCTCCATAAAATCATCATGGTAGAACTGTCGCGGACTGACATTAATAGCCAAATGCGGCAAGTACGCTTGTTGTCTATCCCATTGCCTAAGGTGGATAAATGCCTGCTCAAGCACCCACGAGCCAACGTCATGGATCAGTCCGCACTCTTCCGCGACAGGGATAAATTTATCAGGAGGAAGGAATCCTTTTTCAGGGTGATTCCAGCGTATAAGCGCTTCAGCGCCCGTTATATTGCCCTGGTAATCAACCTGTGGCTGGTAGTGCAAAGACAGCTGATTTTCCTGCACAGCCTGGCGCAGATCTTTTTCTATGGACATTTTCTCCATAGCGGCTTCCTGCATGCTGTGCTGAAAAAACTGCAGCATGCTGGGTCCACTGGCTTTGGCGCGGGACATTGCCGTGCCCGCTTGTATAAGTATGTCTTCAGGTGTGCCTTGGTTATCCGAAAACATGGCAATACCGACGCTGGAAGAAATATGCAATTTCTGATTCATGATCGAATAAGGCTGGCAAATCGCTTGTTGCAGTTTCTCCGCAATATGCCGTGCTTCATTACAAGCCAGTTCTATTTGCTCACCAAGTTCAGTCAGGATAATAACAAACTCATCACCGCCAATACGAGCAACCGTATCACACTCCCTAACACCGATATTCAGCCGGTAGGTCACTTCAAGGATAATCTTGTCGCCTGTCGAATGTCCGAGTGCATCATTGATATTCTTGAAATGATCCAGGTTGATAAATAAAAGCGCACCGTTTTTCCCGCTTCTTCGGGCAATCCCCAATTCCTGCGTTAGCCGGTCATTTAATAAACGCCGATTTGGCAGACCTGTCAGAAAATCATAAAAAGCCAGCCGTTTAATTTCTTCTTCATCATTCTTTAGCTTGCTAATGTCACTGAAAATAGCGGCGTAATTGGTTATTTCATTGGTTTCATCATCCCGAATTTCGGTGATGGTTAACAATTCAGGGTAAACCTCGCCATTTTTGCGCCGGTTCCAGATTTCACCTTGCCAGAAACCTTCTGAATAGATTTTTCCCCACATAGCCTGATAAAACTTTTTATCATGGCGCCCTGAACTGATCATGGAAGGCGTCTTACCTATAACTTCCTCTTCCGAGTATCCGGTAATCCTGGTAAAACCAGTGTTGCATGTTTGAATAACAACATGCTTATCTGTGGTGATAATACCTTCCTGTGCGTTATCTATAATCTTTTTGGTTAGACAGAGACTTTTTAACGAAGCTTTTAATGATGCTTCCCGATGCGCCAGCGATTCTTTAAGCTCTTCAACATAGGTGCCACGAAATCCTGACAATATGTCAGTCAAGTTAATAATGCCGATTAAATTATTTTTATGGTCCGTCACGCCAAGATGCCTGAAACCGTTTTCTATCATAATATTCTTGGCCCGATAGAGGCTTTCGTTCTCATGAATGCTAATCAGTTCCCTACTTGCATGATCAGCAACAGTCGGATTAAGTGTTAAGGAAGCCAGCGCTCTGACAACGTCCCGCTCAGTCAAGATGCCTATGGATTCATCGGGAAACTCAACTCTTATCGCATCTGAATGAGAAGAATGCATGAGCTTGCTGGCTTGCGCCATGCTCTGCGTCGAGTTGATAAGCGGGGGAACAGGCCTGATTACACTTCCCGCCGTTTTCAATACCAGGAAAAACTCAAAATTATGTTTCTTGATTACATCGGTTTGAGAAATGATGCCCAGTTGCTTACCGCTATCATCGATTACGACATAGTGCCGCACACCATCCTTCTTGAATTTGAGCGCGACTTCCTCCAGGCTCATGTTTTCATTAACGCAAATAATCGGACTGCTCATGCCTTCGGAAATAGTGGCGGAACGGGCCTCAGGAGATGAAAAGTCCAACTTTAACGCATCCCTTTCTGTCCAGATGCCGATGATCTCATCGTCCACAGTAACCAGTATGGCGCTACATTTACTTTCCGCCATTTTAACCGCGGCGTGGTGCATCGTCTCATGTGGCGGACAGGTCAACAAACTGGTTTGCGTAAGTTCCTTTATTGATGAAATAACATTTAATCCAAAATTACTCATGTATCCTCTATTTGTGTACGCGTCAGCTGGCAAATAATATCATTAACAAGTCCTTGGCTAAACCTTAATGTCACTGAAACTTAATATTGTTTGCTATCAGTTTTACTCAATGTTTTTAACGGACTTTGCCATACGCCTGATAACTTCTCCAAAATCAATAAATCCCAAGCAAATCTGGCATTAAACGCCCGTTCAAATTAAAATAGAAAGTTTCTTGGCCGCAATCGCCAAATAATATAGCGCCGCACTTAACTAACGAACACACATGACTGATTATAAATTGACCCACCTTAAGCAGCTGGAAGCTGAAAGCATTCATATTATTCGCGAAGTCGCGGCTGAATTTGAACGCCCGGTGATGTTGTATTCTGTCGGCAAAGATTCTGCCGTCATGCTGCACCTGACCATGAAAGCATTTTTTCCCGGCAAACCGCCTTTTCCGTTGATGCATGTGGATACCACCTGGAAGTTCAAGGAAATGATTGAATTTCGCGACAAGATGGTCAAACAACTTGGCCTTGAGCTGCTGATTCACATCAATCCGGAGGGTGTAGAACAAGGCATCGGACCTTTTACGCACGGCAGCAAAAAACACACTGACGTGATGAAAACCGAAGGCCTCAAGCAAGCGTTGAATAAATACCAGTTTGATGCAGCGTTCGGCGGCGCGCGGCGCGACGAGGAAAAGTCACGGGCCAAGGAACGGGTTTATTCGTTCCGCGACAAGAATCACCGCTGGGACCCCAAAAACCAGCGCCCTGAGTTGTGGAACATCTATAACGGCAAGATCGACAAAGGCGAAAGCATCCGGGTATTCCCGCTGTCCAACTGGACCGAGCTGGACATCTGGCAATACATCCATCTGGAAAACATCCCGATTGTGCCGCTGTATTTCGCCAAGGAACGCCCTGTCGTTAACCGTGACGGCATGCTGATCATGGTTGACGATGAGCGCATGCCCATCGGCCCTGATGAGAAAATTGAAATGAAAATGGTGCGTTTCCGCACCTTGGGCTGTTATCCGTTGACCGGCGCAGTCGAATCAACTGCAACCACGCTGCCTGAAATCATTCAGGAAATGCTGTTAACCACAACCTCGGAACGCCAGGGACGGTTGATAGACCATGACCAATCCGGTTCCATGGAGCAGAAAAAGCGCGAAGGCTATTTCTGAACGCCCGTCACTGCAACTCATAACAGGAATTTCAAAGGATATTATGTCCCACCAATCCGATTTAATCAGTACCGATATAGACGCTTATTTGGCGCAACATGAACGCAAGGAATTACTGCGCTTTTTAACCTGCGGCAATGTCGATGACGGCAAAAGCACACTGATCGGCCGCCTGCTGCACGACTCAAAAATGATCTACGAAGACCAGCTGGCCGCCGTTCAGGCTGACAGCGCCAAATCAGGCACCACCGGCGCAGGCAATATAGACTTGGCATTGCTGGTTGACGGCTTGCAAGCCGAGCGCGAACAAGGCATCACCATTGACGTGGCGTATCGCTATTTTTCCACCGCCACGCGTAAATTCATTATTGCGGATACCCCGGGACACGAGCAATACACCCGCAACATGGCGACGGGAGCCTCAACCTGCGACTTGGCGATTATCCTGATCGACGCCCGTTACGGCGTGCAAACCCAGACCAAACGCCACAGCTTTATCGCGTCTTTGCTGGGCATTCACCACATCATCGTTGCGGTCAACAAAATGGACTTGGTTGATTACAGCGAAGCAACCTTCAATAAAATCAAACAGGATTATCTGGATTTCACCGCGACGCTTGATTTACAGGACATCACCTTTATCCCGATGTCGGCGCTGGACGGCGACAACGTGGTAAACCGCAGCGCGCACATGCCCTGGTTTACCGGCCAACCGTTAATGGACGCGCTCAACAGCATCGAAATTGCCAATGACCGCAATTTCAGCGACGCCCGTTTCCCGGTTCAGTATGTCAACCGCCCCAACCTCGATTTTCGCGGCTTTTGCGGCACGGTGGCTTCCGGCATTTTCCGCAAAGGCGACAGGATCACCGCACTGCCCTCCGGCAAAAGCAGCAAAATCAAGACTATCGTGACTTACGACGGCGAGCTGGAGCAGGCTTTTCCACCGATGGCGGTCACCTTAACGCTGGAAGACGAGATCGATATCAGCCGTGGCGACATGATTATCGGCACAGAGAAAGCGTCGGCAACCGTCGCTGACAAGTTCAAAGCCAATATCGTCTGGATGGCTGAAAATGCTTTGGTGCCCGGACGGCAATACATTATCAAGCTGGCGACACGCAGCGTTCCCGGCTCCATCTCCATGATCCACCATAGAATCGACGTGAATACCCTGGAACACCATGATGCCAGCGAATTGAAACTGAATGAAATCGGTTCATGCACGGTTTCAGTCAATGCGCCGGTAGTCTTCGATCCTTATAAAACCAACAAAGGAACCGGTGCATTCATTATCATAGACCGCCTGACCAACGGCACAGTCGGCGCAGGCATGATCAGCGGCGGCACTGGAGAAGAAATCCAGCAGCCCGTCAGCGCTGATGAGCGTGCGGCGAGGTTCAACCAGACGGCCACAGCCATTTCATTATCCGGATCAGCCGGTAAAGAAACGGCTTATCAACTGGAAAGAAAACTATTTGATACCGGCCATGCGACAACCATCCTGGAAACTCAGGATGCATCATTAATAAAAGCCATCAAGAATGCCGGATTGATTTGTATCTGCGTAAACGGCAGCGCTGATTTGGCCGATATTGATTTTGATACTGACAATCGCTCTATTGATGATATATACAGCGCGTTGAAAGATAAAAAGGTTATCTATTAACCGATGAAAACAGAGTTCTGACTTAATCTGACAAACACTTCCAGAAACCGGTAACTGTCAGATTAAGTCCGAACCGCCGCAAGGGATTGCTTCGGCTTTAGTGCTTATGGATAATTCATCCATGCCGCCATGAAAATTTAAACTTTGAACTCAGAGCGATCATGCCCGGCATCTAATAATGCCTGCATCCATTTGGGCGTTACCCCGCGCCCCGTCCATGTTTTTTCACGCTCCTTGGGGTGGCGGTATTTAACAGCTACTTTTACGCCTTTGCGAGCGGACTTTTTATCGCTTTCGTGAATTTCCACATGAACATCAATTGATGCAGCTAATTCCTTAATCTGCGCTATAACAGCCTTACGCTTATTATCCTGCTTATTCTTTAATGCTTTTTCTGCATTTTCAATAACAGCCTGTAATTCCTTTTCAGAAAGATTTTGATACTCGGTCATTTTCAACCTCCTGATAATGAAAAATATTGGGGCGCAATATCATCTGGTAATAATAAATAATATCTGTTACTCAACTGTTGATATAGAGATTAATAGTATTATTTAATCAAATCAACCTTAAATGTTTTCTCATTTAACAGTTGGCCCTTTTCATCAACCAGTCTTGCGGCCCATTTACCCTTGGCATTATCAGCCATTAATTTTCGGCTTGATACGCGCCATGTATCATCGTCCGATATATTCAGCTCCTGCCTAGAAACAACAGCGCCATTTTTCAACCATTCATGATAAACCTTGCGGCCATTCATTTTATTTAATTCAGTGTAATAATAAACCATTATCGGCTTTGCCTGTCTAAGCTTCACAGTCCGCGTTATTTCACCCATCGGCTCTTTATTCTTAATTTCATAAGTTAACACCGCTCGCTTTACCTTATCCAACTCTTCAGGCTGTACCAGATTCTGTGAATCCGGGCTTTGAGTGCCTCCATTAATAAAATAAAACCCCGACCCTAACAGCAAAACAAGCACGCCAGCGGCAAGCAATATTCTTTTAACATTCCATTCTGTTACCATCTGAGGCGCGGGGTCGGAATCTGCTGATCTTCCCGATGCAGGATATTTAACTTTGATTACAATATTTTTTTTGTCGGCCATAAAATCATATTAACCATGCTCAGGTGAAATATCAGGATTGTTTTCAATTAACACGCCATACTTTAGCCTGCCAACCCTGTAGACCTTGTTAATATACCACTTCCGTCCTAATATAAAGATAAAATCCGTGCAGAATAAAATGGACATCACTAATGAGTAAGCTGCTTAAACTTTTTCAAGATTCTTCCTCTCTTTATGGCAGTAACGCCGGCTTCGTTGAAGACCTATATGAACGGTATCTGGAAGACCCTGAGTCTGTTGAACCCAGCTGGAGAAAACAATTTAGTGAAATTCACAACGGCGCCGAGTATGAGACTCCGCACAGCCCTGTCATAACACGCTTTGCACAACTTGCGGTTAAATCCCAAGGCAGGTTGGCGGAATTGCAGGGATTTACCGAGGAAAGCGTAAAGAAGCAATCATCTGTGTCCCGGCTTATTAATCATTACCGGGTCCGCGGACATCAAATTGCCCGCAATAATCCGCTGGGGAAAACCTCACCGCCACCGCCGGATTTGGATCCTGCTTATTACGGTCTTTCCGAGCCTGATATGGACACCTTGTTCGACACAGGCGCGCTTTACGGCGTTGACCGTCTGCCATTACGGGACATTATCGCCAGCCTGAAGGAAATCTACTGCGGTAGTATCGGCTCGGAATACATGCACATCGTCGATACTACAACCAGACGCTGGATAATAAACCGCCTGGAAAGCTCTAAAGCCGGCTTGACCATAGAGCCTGATAAAAAACGCTGGATACTGAAGCTGCTGACAGCGGCTGAGGGCATAGAAAGCCATTTGCACAATAAGTTTGTCGGCCAGAAACGCTTCTCTCTGGAAGGCGGCGAATCACTGATTCCAATCCTGGACGAATTAACCCAGGGGTTTGGAGAAAAAGGCGTTAATGAAATCGTTATTGGCATGGCGCATCGAGGCCGCTTGAATGTGCTGGTAAACATTTTAGGCAAAAGCCCCGCCAGCCTGTTTAATGAATTTGCCGGCACCTCCTCGCTTTCGCCGGGTGTAAGCACCGGCGACGTAAAATATCACATGGGATTCTCATCCGATATTGCCACACCGGGCGGCCCTGTCCACCTGACGCTGGCATTCAACCCCTCTCATCTGGAAATCATAAACCCGGTTGTTGAAGGCTCGGTAAGAGCTCGTCAGGACAGAGCTGGAGAAAATGGCATCGATACGGTTATTCCCGTATTAATCCACGGAGATGCGGCTTTTTCGGGGCAAGGCATCATCATGGAAGCCTTGAACATGTCTCAAACCCGCGCTTTTTACACCGGAGGAACCGTTCATATCGTCATCAACAATCAGATCGGCTTTACCACCAGCAATCCGCTGGATGCTCGTTCCACCCTTTATTGCACCGATGTGGCCAGCATGATCCAGGCACCGGTTTTTCATGTTAACGGCGATGACCCGGAAGCCGTTATTTTTGTTACGAAGCTGGCTATGGATTACCGGATGACGTTCCATAAGGATGTCGTCATAGACCTTATTTGCTATCGCCGTCTGGGCCATAACGAAGCCGACGAGCCCGCAGCCACCCAGCCGTTGATGTACAAGAAAATCCGCAAGCTCAAGACCACGCGGACAATTTATGCTGAAATACTCATCAGCGAAGGCCTTATTACCGCGGAGCAATCTGTAGACATGGCGCAGGACTACCAAAAACTGCTCGAAGCCGGCGAAGTGGTTTCAAGGCCGATTCTAGCCGATAGCGCTTATTCGTACAGCGCTCAATGGAATCAGTTCCTTGATAAAAACTGGGATGCCGCCTGCAACACCTCGGTTGCCATGGATCGCCTGCGTTTTTGCAACGACAGGATGCAACGGCTGCCGGCCGGTTTTGAATTACACCCCAGAGTCGCCAAAGTCATGGATAACCGCCGCAAAATGGCGGCTGGGGCCATGCCTTTAGACTGGGGTTTTGCCGAAAACCTGGCCTATGCGACGCTGCTAATGGAAAAATACAACGTCCGCCTGACCGGGCAGGATGTCGGTCGCGGCACTTTTGTGCACCGCCACGCTGTTTTGCATAACCAACTGAAGAATACAACCTATACGCCGCTAAAACATCTGGACAAGGATCAGGGCCGCGCGCAGATTTTCGACTCCCTGCTGTCTGAAGCCGGTGTGCTGGGTTTTGAGTACGGCTACAGCACGACTACGCCGAATACCCTGGTCATCTGGGAAGCGCAATTCGGCGATTTTGCCAATGGCGCACAAGTCGTTATCGATCAATTTATCAGTTCCGGAGAAACCAAATGGGGACGCATGTGCGGCCTGGTCATGTTGTTGCCGCACGGTTTTGAAGGCCAGGGGCCGGAACACTCATCCGCCCGGCTGGAGCGCTATTTGCAACTTTGCGCCGAACACAATATGCAGGTTTGCAGCCCGACCACTCCCGCGCAAATATTCCACTTGCTGCGCCGCCAGTTGATCCGTCCGTATCGTAAACCGCTGATAATCATGAGCCCTAAAAGCCTGCTACGGCATAAGCTTGCGGTTTCCACGCTTGAAGACCTGACTGCCGGACACTTCCAGCCCCTTATCGGCGAGCAGGATGACATCGTCAACCCCAAGAAAGTGACTCGTCTGGTTATGTGTGCGGGCAAGGTCTATTACGATCTGCTGGAAGCGCGGCGTAAAGACGAGCTCAAGCATGTCGCTATCGCCCGCATAGAGCAGCTCTATCCATTCCCCGATGAATTATTCAGAGCGGAAATAGCAAAATATCCGCTGTTAAAAGATTTCGTCTGGTGTCAGGAAGAGCCTCAGAATCAGGGCGTCTGGTATCAATCCAAGCACCACTTTAGCGACAACCTGAGTCCCAAAATCAAGGTAACTTACGCTGGCCGCGAGGCTTCGGCGGCACCGGCTGTGGGTAATTTCCGCGTCCATATAGAACAACAAAAAACCGTCGTTCAATCGGCTCTTTACGGCAAACCCTTCAGGAAAATAACATGAACATTGAAGTCTTAGTCCCCAACCTCCCCGAATCCGTTTCCGACGCAACGCTGATCACCTGGCATAAACAAGCCGGTGACACCGTGATTAAAAACGAAAACCTGGTCGATCTTGAAACGGATAAAGTGGTTCTTGAAGTCCCCGCGCCTGAATCGGGCATCCTTGCCAAAATACTCAAGAAAGACGGCTCTGTTGTTGTCGGCGGCGATATACTGGCAATACTGGAGCCTCAAGCCATACAGGAACAACCCAAAACGGACAGCGCCAATAACCCTGAGAACGATGAACCCGAGATGCCGTTAAGCCCTTCCGTGCGCAGAGTGTGTGCCGAAAATGCGCTTGACCCCTCCGTCATAAAAGGCACCGGCAAAGATGGCCGCCTTACTAAAACCGATGTGTTGGATTATCTCCATAAAAAAACCCTGCAGGAAGCTCAAATCATAGTTCCTGCAGCCGAAGCCCCGCAGCCTGTCGTAAAAGCAACCGAACCGATAACACCCGCCGCTTCAGGCCTTCGCCCTGAACAGCGCGTACCCATGACTCGGTTGAGGGCCAAAGTTGCCGAACGCCTGCTGCAGGCCCAGCAAAACGCCGCGATGCTGACCACCTTCAATGAAGTCAACATGCAAAATGTCATTGATCTTCGTAATCAGTACAAGGGCCGGTTCGAGCAAAAACACCATGTCAAACTGGGCTTTATGTCGTTTTTTGTCAAGGCGTCTATCGAAGCCCTGAAACGCTTTCCTGTTATCAACGCCTCCGTCGATGATAACGACATCATCTATCACGGCTACTACGACATCGGCATCGCCGTCAGTACCGAACGCGGGCTGATCGTGCCGGTCATACGCGATGCGGACCAGCTCGACTTTGCCGGCATCGAGCAAAGCATTGTCGATTTCGGCGAAAAAACCCGCACAGGCACATTGAGCTACGACGACTTGAAAGGCGGCACGTTTACCATTACCAACGGCGGCATTTTCGGCTCCATGCTGTCCACCCCGATACTCAACCCGCCCCAGTGCGCCATATTGGGCATGCATGCCATCAAGGAACGGCCCGTTGTTGAAAACGGCCAGATTGTCATCAGGCCGATCATGTATCTGGCCTTGTCTTATGACCACCGTCTGGTTGACGGCCGCGATGCAGTGCAGTTTCTAGTCACCATCAAGGAATGCCTGGAATCGCCAGCTCACCTGCTGCTCAACATATAAGACCATGGCAAAAAAGCAAAAACAGCCGTACGATGTCATCGTCATAGGCGCCGGGCCCGCCGGTTATTCCAGCGCCATCCGATGTGCGCAGCTCGGCTTAAAAACCGCCTGCGTTGATAACTGGTGCGACAGCAAAGGGCAAGGCAGCTTGGGCGGTTTTTACCTCAACGCCGGTTGCGTCGCCTCGATGGCGCTGCTGGAATCATCGAAAATTTACCACACCCTGAACCACGAACTGACAAAACACGGCATTCAGGCGGAAAATATTTCCCTGAATATCCCGCAAATGATTCAGCGTAAAAATGACGTTATCGATGCGCTCAGACACAACATTGCCGACTTATTCGCTCAGCACAAAATCGACCGCATCCATGCAACGGGTAGACTGCTCAACGAGCGGCTCGTTGAAATCACACCGCTTGACCATTCAAAACCGTCCACAATTGAAGGCAACCATATTATCCTGGCCACCGGCTCATCCCCCAGCACGCTACCCTGTGCCTCGGTTGAGCACGAACTCATCATTGACTCCATTGACGCTTTAAATCTTAACTCCGTACCCAAAAGACTGGCCATTATCGGCGCAGGCGTCATAGGCCTTGAATTGGGCGGCATCTGGAACCGGCTCGGCGCTGAAGTTATTCTGCTGGAAGCGCAGGAAACATTCCTAAGCCTGCCCGACCAACAGATTGCGCGTGAGGCCTATCGCATCTACAGCGAACAGGGGCTGGAGCTGCGTCTGGGCGCGCGGGTCATTTCAGCCAAAAAAGGCAATAAAAAAGTCACTGTCGAATATCAGGATAATGAAGGAACCCACGCCCTGCGCGTCGATAAACTCATCGTCGCATCCGGCCGGAAACCCAACACCGAAAACCTGGCCGCACCCGAGGCTGATTTATTACTCGATGGAAACGGCTATGTCCATGTGGACGACAACTGCCGAACCACCCTGCCCGGCGTTTACGCCATAGGCGATCTGACCTTGCTCGGCCCCATGCTGGCCCATAAAGGCATAGAAGAAGGCGTGTTCGTTGCCGAACAAATTGCCGGACTTCATACCCCAATCAACTACGACATCCTTCCCAGCGTTATTTATACAGACCCTGAAATTGCCTGGGTAGGCCAAACCGAGCAAGCCTTAAGAGCCGCGGGCAAAAACATTAAAATCGGAACCTATCCTTTAAATGCAACAGCCCGTGCGCAAACCATAGGCAAGTCGGAAGGCATGGTTAAAATCATTGCCCATGCCGATACCGATGCCATTCTCGGCGTGCACATCATCGGCACCCAAGCCTCAGAACTGATTGCCGAAGCCGTGCTTGCCATGGAGTTCACCGCCAGCAGCGAAGACCTCGCCAGAACCATACACGCCCACCCCACCCTATCCGAAGCCCTGCATGAAGCAGCGCTTACGCTTAAGAACAAGGCAGTACGTTTAACATAACTGTTCGGATCAAACCGGACAATTACAGACGGTCATATCGTTTTGTCTAATGTTTGGTGTTTGGGAAGCACTGAAAGCCTCGTCAATTTTATAATATGCATGTTTTTTCATCACACAAATGGATTCAATCTGTCCAATGTTGCCGAACTTTCGTCATTTCGAAGCCAATTGCTCCGTTAAAATTTTTCTGTCGAATGATCTACTAACCATTATTGCGAGTGATAATAGTCAGTAATGTGTAGATCACCTAATATGTTACAGAACTTACAGAAAAATTAACGTCTTACATTATCGACACTTAATCGTGTTACATTTTTAGAAGCAAGGAGAACGAAATGAAAGATTATTGGTATATGGCATATTTTGCAATATTTATGGTCTTTGGATTCAGCATCTTCTTTATCTTTAACGAATCAACCATTAATTCCTTGTGTAAGGAAGACGGTTTATACGAGTATCTTGGTGCTATATTGTTTTTGTTATCGTCGATAATGTTTTTTATAACTTATATTAAATCTGAAGGGATTATGCTAAGTTTTTTGAGAACAAAACGTAATGATTTCTTTTTGTTTGCAGCAATCATATTTTTTATCGGTTTCGGCGAAGAAATAAGTTGGGGACAACGAATTATAAGTTTTGAGACACCCACATGGCTAAAAGCCATAAATGTACAAGAGGAGTTTAATTTTCATAACATCTTCTCAGGTGAACGTAGTCCCCTGCCATCCAAAAGACCTGGCATCGATATGGTTTTTAACCTTTTTTGGTTTTGCTACGGCCTTGTGCTCCCTATTTTGAGTGAGTTTAGCAGCACAGCTAAGCGGTTTATTGAAATATTAAAGTTCCCTGTGGCCCCATTGTATTTTGGGTGTTTTTTTCTTATAAACTACCTGACAGCAAAATTAATAGCATTAAAGTATTCTACAAATCTAGTAATCAAGGACAACGCGATAGCTGAAGTCCGGGAAGCGATGTATGCTTTTATCTTTTTGCAGATCAGCATATATCTATACGTTCGTTTCGCCCGTTCTAAAAATAAAAATGCCTGATACTTGTAACTGCAAACGGCTGAACTTAGACAATCATGGTACGGACTGCCTAATGTTTTGATAGACCGTCTTGGTATACGTTAGCGTTTTAGAAACAAATTTGCCTGTCTCCTTAGGGTCTATTCTGTCTTTCACGAATGATAGGAAACTGCTACGAAGCTACCTGGCAATCTCATAAAAACTGCTTGGACCGCCTATACAAATAATTATCTTCAATGCCAATAGTTTGCATATAACCCAGCAACTACCAGCGGAAATTTATTGCATCGTCGCCCTATTTCTAAAGCTTCTTGGCTTGTTTCGTGTCAAAATATGCCTTTATCTTAATGTATTAAATCGAGAACTGAAGTCTTTATGAAAATTGCTATTTTGTCCCGCAACCCCAAACTGTACTCGACCTCTCGATTGGTCAAGGCCGCAGAAGCACGGGGGCACAAGGTGCGGGTTTTGGATGTGCTGCGTTGCTATATGAATATTACCTCGCACAATCCATCCATTCATTACCGGGGGGAAGATCTGACTGGATTTGATGCCGTTATTCCCCGGATTGGCTCTTCAGTCACTTTTTACGGCACTGCGGTATTAAGACAGTTTGAAATGATGAATGTATTTCCATTGAACGAGTCGGTAGCCATTTCGCGGTCGCGCGATAAATTAAGGTCAACCCAGTTGCTTGCTCGCAAGGGTATCGGTCTTCCGGTAACGGGCTTTGCCAATAATCCTGATGACATTCAGGATTTAATTGAACAAGTTGGCGGCGCACCGCTGGTGATCAAGCTGCTGGAAGGCACGCAAGGGATCGGAGTGGTGCTGGCGGAAACCCACAATGCCGCGGAAAGCGTTATTCAGGCTTTTATGGGACTCAAAGCCAACATCATGGTGCAGGAATTCATCAAGGAAGCAGGCGGCAGTGACATACGCTGCTTTGTGGTAGGCGACAAGGTTGTGGCCGCCATGAAGCGGCAAGCGTTGGCTGGCGAGTTCCGTTCCAATTTACATCGCGGCGGTTCCGCGACTTTAGTCCGGTTGACGCCGGAAGAGCGCTCCACCGCAGTGCGGGCGGCAAAAATCATGGGCCTGAATGTCTGCGGCGTGGACATACTGCGCTCCAATCATGGGCCGGTCATTATGGAGGTCAACTCGTCCCCAGGGCTGCAAGGCATTGAGGCTACCAGCGGCAAGGATATTGCAGACTTGATCATTCAGTTCATTGAAAAGCGCATTGAAACACTGGAAACCGCCAAAGACAAATCCCCCACCAGCACCAGCACTCGAACCCGCACTCGCGGCAAAGGTTGATTACCTCTATTCCAGCCAGACCCTATAGACCTTGCTGCCGTCTTCAAACGTAAAAAGCTGCTGGGGCGTAATGCCGTTTGTCCGGATGTTATCGCCCAGCTGTTTGAGGTCGATTTTTCCCGATTCCCTGATGCGCTCCAACACGTCTTCAGGGATAAGATGATCCAAATCCAGTACAGCTTCCGCAGGCATGGCAACCGAGACGCGCGGCTCACCCTTCTCGGTGACCTTCACGTAAAGTTTGGCGGCTTGCTGGTCAAAGCTCGGCGCACTGCTTGTTAGCTCTGGATGAATGGCGGGCAGCTCATAAGCCACAGCGTATTGGATAAGCTCATCCCCGACCGCTTGCTGCAATAACGGCCACCACGCCAACTTGACATCCAGTTGTTGCAGCTGCTGGATAAGCCCCTGAAAGGCGCGCATGAGCAAGAACAGATCGGATGGACCTGCGGAACGGAACCACCAGCGGTAGTCGCCCAGAAGATTACTGACCTCCTGGCCAACATGCCATTCGCCGGGATTGAAGGGATGGTTTGATAAAAACGGCCGGAACAGTATCTGGCACAAGGCGGGTAAAGAGCCGCTAATAGGCCGCAGTTTGTTGACGTCAAACCCCAAAGCCGCAAAGCAATCCAGCGGCTTGATGTGGTTGCGCTCACGGCATCCGGCGATTAGCTTAAGCAGCGCCAATCTGCGCGGTTCGGCAACAGTAGCGGTGCAGCCGTAGTCCAGCAGCGTCACCAGCGGCTGCCCGTTTTCGTCGTGGCTGTAGAAAGCATTGCCGGGATGCGGATCGCCATGCACTTCGCCTGCGACAAACAGGCTTTTAAACAGCGTCATCACCAGCGTTTGACCGATCACTTTACGATCTTCTTTTGGCCAGCCGCTTACCTTACCGATCAACACGCCCAATGCCCTGTCTTGCACCAGTACGCGTTCGCTGCATAAATCCATATAGACGCCAGGAACCCGAAGCCCCGGGACTTGCACCGTCCGGCCAAAATATTGCTGCCGCTGCGCTTCCGTTCGGTAATCAAGCTCGCGCTGCATGTTGTTGCGCAGCGTCTTCTTATACGCTTCCAGGTCAAAACCCCAGCGCTTGACCGGCCCCACGCCAGGCAGCAATCCCGCAAGGCGAAGCTCGGCATCGACCGCATCGGCAATGTCAGGGTAGCGGATTTTTACCGCCACCTTTTCACCGCTTTTAAGCTCGGCAAGGTGCACTTGCCCGAGGGATGCGGCTGCAACCGCTTCATCGATAGAGCGAAACACAGCACCGGCCTTTTTGCCCATTTCCGTTTCAAGCAACGGAATCATTGTCTTTAACGGCAACGGCTCTATGCATTCAACCAAGTCCTGAAAAGGAGTCATACCGTCGGTCCCTGCAAATAGCTGGCCGACTTTCATGGTAATGCCCCGTGCATCGGCAAACATCCCGGCAAGCGCCCGCTTGGCAAGCAGGCGCTCTACCTCATCCTGCGAGTATCGAACTTTTTTGGCGGCCAGCCCAATGCGGAAAAATTGCAAAGCGCGTTTTGCGGTTCTGATGGTTGTCTTCACGTCTGAGTTTCAAAAAACTTGTTTTTATGAATTTAGCGTCTGCGAACAACCTGATAAGGACGCGAGATATAGCCAAGAGGAACGCTCCAGACATGCACCAAACGGCTGAACGGGAAAACCAGAAACAAGGTGATGCCAAAAAACAGATGCAATTTGAAGATGAAACTGATGTCCTCTATCTGATCGGCAGCGCCGCTACGGAATGTGACAATGCGCTGCGCCCATTCAGACAGCAGCAGCATATTGGCGCCGTCATGATGATAAAGCGATATGGGCAAGGTGAGCAGGCCCAGCACCAGCTGCACGCCGATCAGCAATAGGATAAAAATATCCATGCGGCTGCTCGTTGCGCGGATACGGGCATCGTTTAAGCGGCGGCGTATCAGGATAATGATACCTTTCAAGCAAACGCCACCGAATATGCCGCCGGCGATGACAGCAAGCAGTTGCTTGGCGGACGTCGACAGGCCCAGACTGTGATAAACCGCAGGCGGCGTCAGCAGCCCGACGAAATGGCCGACGAACAGCAGCAATATGCCGATATGAAACAAATTGCTGCCCAGCCTTAAATCTTTGGCGCGCAGCAGCTGGCTGGAACCGGTACGCCATGTGTATTGATCGCGATCATAGCGAGCCAGACTGCCGATAAAAAACACGCTCATTGCGATATAGGGGTAATAGCCGAATAAAAATGTATTGAGATAGCTCACGACATGACTCCTAAAGAGAACGGTTTTGCGATTTCAAAAATTCATCGCGCGGCGTGATAGTGATCGGACTGACTGTGGCCGCTTGGCTTTTACAGGCATCCCCGGCTCCCATGAAACTGACAGCCTCTTCTTCCCATATTTCATCCATGTGCAGCAGCGTCTCATCCTCGCCTTCGCTGGCGGCCTGATGGCGAATGTCTTCCACCGCTTCAGGTTCGCCGCTAAAGCCTTCAAGCGCAGCAAAAATCACACGATACTCGCTGCCGCGTTCCGTCAGCCTTGCGCCCAGTAGACTCAACACAGGCATGGCATCCTGCAATAATTGCACGGCTTCCGCCTTGGTTTGCTGCGACAGGAATTCCAGAAACAACGGGATGTAATCCGGCAGCTCGCGCGTCGACAATTCAAAGCCGTTGGCTTCATACATCTGCAATAAATTGACCATGGCCTGCCCCCTATCCCTCGATTCGCCGTGTACATGCTCGAATATATGCAGCGATAAAAACCGTCCCCGGTCGAACAGCGCCACATACTGCTCCTGCAAGTCCAGCAAGTCTGCGCCGCGATAAGAGTCAATCAGCGCCAGCACGGATTTTTTATGGTCTTCCAGCAACAGGTTTTCCTGCCCAATGACCGCAGACATTTCATCCAGTGCCTCAAGCATCTCGGCTTCGGGATAACTCAATAATAGCGATAGAACTTTTAGTGTAAGCATGACAGCCTCATTTAGCCGGTTCTACGACGACAGGAATTTTAATGGGACTGCCTCGCCGCTGGGTCAGCTTGGTGCCGCCAAACAGGTTAGTGCTACTGCTGCCGGTAGAACAACCGCTGCCAAAACTGAAGCCGCAACCGCCTTTTTCACCGTAGGCATCGAACGTGGAGCTGGCATATTCACGGTGGCTGGTCGGGATGACAAAACGGTCTTCGTAATTGGCAATAGCCATGTAGCGGTACATTTCTTCAACCTGCATCTGGGTCAGTTCAACGCGATCCAAGACTTCGCTATTCACCTCGTTATCCACCGTTTTGCTGCGCATGTAAGCGCGCATCGCCAGCATACGCTCCAGCGCCAGCACTATCGGCTCTTCTTTTCCGGCAGTGAGCAAATTGGCCAGATAGCGCACCGGGATACGCAACGAGCGCACATCGGGAATATCGCCATCCATGCCGATCTGGTCGTTTTCCGCAGCGGCTTGTATAGGCGAAAGCGGCGGCACATACCAGACCATCGGCAATGTGCGAAATTCGGGATGCAGCGGAAAGGCTACCTTCCAGTCCATCGCCATTTTATAAACCGGAGATTCCTGCGCCGCAGTCAGCCAGGATTCCGGAATACCTGCCGCCCGCGCTTCTGCCAGCACAGCTTCATCGAAAGGATCGAGGAACATGTCCAGTTGCTGCTGATACAAGTCCTGCTCGCTCTCGCAGCTTGCCGCGGCCTCGATGCGGTCGGCATCGTACAGCAACACGCCTAAATAGCGAATGCGGCCGACGCAGGTTTCCGAACAGACGGTAGGCTCCCCCGCTTCAATTCTGGGATAGCAGAATACGCATTTTTCCGACTTGCCGGTTTCCCAGTTGTAGTAGATTTTTTTGTACGGGCAGGCCGAAACGCACATCCGCCAGCCGCGGCATTTGTCCTGATCGATCAGGACAATACCGTCTTCTTCGCGCTTGTAAATTGAACCGCTCGGACAGGCAGCGACACAGGTGGGATTAAGGCAGTGCTCACACAAGCGCGGCAGATACATCATGAAGGTGTTTTCAAATTCACCGTACATGTCTTTTTGTATCTGCTCGAAATTGGTATCGCGCGAGCGGGATTCGAATTCCTTGCCTATATCGTCTTCCCAGTTCGGCCCGCCTTCGATTTTTTCCATGCGCTCGCCGGTGATCAGCGAATGCGGCCTGGCCGTGGGCGGAGTTTTGGACTCCTGCGCATTTTGCAAATGGGCGTAATCGAAATCAAAAGGTTCGTAATAATCATCGATTTCCGGCAAGTCGGGGTTGGCGAAAATATTACGCAACACTTGTCGTTTGCCGCCCTGGCGCGGTTCTATTTTGCCATTGATTTTTCGTACCCAGCCGCCCTTCCACTTGTCCTGGTTTTCCCACTGCTGGGGAAAGCCGACGCCCGGCTTGGTTTCGACGTTGTTAAACCAGGCATATTCGACGCCTTCACGCGATGTCCAGACATTCTTGCAGGTAATCGAACAGGTGTGGCAGCCGATACACTTGTCCAAATTCAACACCATGCCGATTTGTGCGCGAATATTGCGCGATCCTTTCCTGGATCGGGTTCCTTCGGAATCCGCATCGCGGCCCAAATTTGTTCCAGACAAATTAGTCATTTTGCTTTCTCCTGCCGGTTGTCGCCGCCGACCTCTTCCTGGGTTGCTTTACCGCAACTATCTCTGGCGATTGAGCACCAGAGGGAATATTGTCGTTCTGGCTGGATTCGTCCAACCAATCGACCTTATCCATCTTGCGGATGATGATAAATTCATCCCGATTTGAGCCGACCGTGCCGTAATAATTAAAGCCGTAACTTTGCTGGGCATAACCGCCAATCATGTGCGTAGGTTTCAACGTCACACGGGTAACCGAGTTGTGAATGCCGCCGCGCAAACCGGTGATCTCAGAACCTGGGGTATTAACAATTTTTTCCTGCGCGTGATACATCATGCACATGCCTTCGGGAACACGCTGGCTCACCACGGCTCTGGCGACCAGCGCGCCGTTGACGTTATAGGCTTCGATCCAGTCGTTATCCTTGATGCCGATTTTCGCCGCATCGACCTCGCCCATCCACACGATCGGCCCGCCGCGCGACAGCGTCAGCATCAGCAGATTGTCGGTGTACGTGCTGTGGATGCCCCATTTCTGGTGCGGGGTCAGGAAATTCAACACCAGTTCGTCGTTGCCGTTGGGCTTTTGCCCCAGAATCGGCGCGATGGAGCGCGTATCGACCGGCGGCTTGTAGACGCACAAGGTTTCGCCGAACGCCCGCATCCAGCTGTGATCCTGGTAAAACTGCTGGCGGCCGGTCAGTGTCCGCCACGGAATGCGCTCATGCACGTTGGTGTAACAGGCGTTATAGCAGACTTGCTCTGACTCCACGCCGCTCCAAGTCGGCGACGAGATGATCTTGCGCGGCTGCGCCTGCACATCGCGGAAATGGATTTTGTCGTCTTCGCGCGGCAGTGCCAGATGGGTATGATCCCGCCCGGTGATTTTGCTTAAGGCTTCCCAGGCTTTAACCGCGACATGGCCGTTGGTTTCAGGCGCCAGCATCAGGATGACTTCGGTCGCATCAATATCGGATTCGATGCGCGGCAGGCCTTTGCTGATGCCTTCATCGGTCACCAGCCGGTTCAGTTCGCCCAGTTGCTTGACTTCGGTCTCGGTGTTCCAGGCGATGCCCTTGCCGCCGTTGCCGATCTTGCTCATCAGCGGCCCCAGCGATGTGAACATTTTGTAGGTGTTCGGATAATCGCGCTCGACCACGACCAGCGACGGCATCGTCTTGCCGGGAACCGGGTCGCATTCGCCTTTTTTCCAGTCCTTGACCTGTAGCGGCTGGGCCAGCTCCGCCGGGGTGTCGTGCAGGATCGGCACGGCGACGATGTCTTTTTCAACGCCCAGATGGCCTACGGTCAGCTCCGAGAATTTCTTCGCGATACCCTTATATATATCCCAGTCGGAACGCGATTCCCAGGCTGGATCGACAGCCTTGGACAAGCGATGGATGAACGGGTGCATATCCGAGGTGTTCAGGTCGTTTTTCTCGTACCAGGTTGCGGTCGGCAAAATAATGTCCGAATACAAACAGGTCGTGGACATACGGAAATCGAGCGTGACCAGCAAATCGAGTTTGCCTTCTGCTGCGGTTTCATGCCATTCGACTTCCGAGGGTTTATCGCCGGAATCACCCAGGTCTTTGCCCTGCAAACCATGTTGCGTACCCAGCAAATACTTCAGGAAGTATTCATGGCCTTTGCCCGAAGAACCCAGCAAATTGGAGCGCCAAACAAACATATTGCGCGGGAAATTTTGCGGGTTGTCCGGATCTTCGCAGGACATTTTCAGCTTGCCGCTTTTGAGCGATTTGACCACATATTCGATCGGGTCTTTTTTGGCTTTTTCCGCATCCCTGACCACTTGCAACGGATTGGTTTGCAGTTGCGGCGCGGACGGCAACCAGCCCATGCGCTCGGAACGAACGTTAAAATCGATCAGGCTGCCCTGCCAGTCTTTGGACTTTGCCAGCGGCGACAAAATTTCATTCACCTTGAGCTTTTCGTAACGCCATTGGCTGGTGTGATTGTAAAAAAACGAGGTGCTGTTCATTTGCCGCGGCGGGCGCTTCCAGTCCAGGCCGAACGCCAGCGGCAGCCAGCCAGTTTGCGGGCGCAGTTTTTCCTGGCCGACATAATGCGCCCAGCCGCCACCGGATTGCCCGACGCAACCGCACAGCATCAGCATATTCATGATGCCGCGGTAATTCATGTCCATGTGGTACCAGTGATTGATACCCGCCCCCAAAATCACCATCGAGCGGCCCTGGGTTTTTTCGGCGTTACGCGCAAATTCCCGCGCCACCGCGATTACATTTTTCCGGCTAACGCCGGTGATTTTTTCCTGCCATGCGGGGGTGTACGGGACATCCTCATCATAAGACCCAGCGACACTGCCACCGCGCCCGTTTTTACCGGCGACATCGCCTAGGCCGCGATCTATGCCGTAGTTCGCAACCAGCAGATCAAACACTGTAGTCGCCAATACTTCGGTGCCGTCGGCCAGGGTGATTTTTTTAACCGGCACATTGCGCTTTTGAATAACGTCATGGGCGGAATGCGTAAAATGCGGATGCTCGGAGCCGCCAAAATAGGGAAAGCCGACGCCAGCGACACCGTCCTTAATGTCGATCAAGCTCAAGCGCAAGCGCACTTCCTGGTTGTCCGCGGTTTTTTGCTCGATGTTCCAATGCCCGCTTTCGCCCCAGCGGAAACCGATGGAACCGCATGGCGGAATGATGTGACCGTTGATTTCATCGTAGGCGACCGTTTTCCAGTCGGGGTTGTTATCTTGCCCCAGCTGGCCTAGAAAATCAGAGGCCCTCAAGAACCGGTCCTGCACATAGTAGCCGTCCTGCTCTTTCAGCATGACCAGAAACGGCAGGTCGGTATTTTCCCGCACGTACTGGTTGAAATACGGGCTTTGACGCTCGACATGGAATTCCTTGAGGATCACGTGCCCTATCGCCATCGCCAGCGCAGCATCGGTGCCTTGCTTGGGGTGCAGCCACAGGTCGGCGAACTTGCTGGCCTCAGAATAATCGGGGCTCACAACCACGACTTTCGCGCCTTTATAACGCGCCTCGGTCATGAAATGGGCGTCAGGAGTTCGGGTTTGCGGCACGTTCGATCCCCACAGCATCAAGAATCCGGCGTTATACCAGTCTGCCGATTCGGGCACGTCGGTTTGCTCGCCCCAGGTTTGCGGCGATGCGGGCGGCAAATCGCAATACCAGTCGTAAAAACTCATGCTGACGCCGCCGATCAGCGACAGATAACGGCTGCCAGCTGCGTAAGATACCATCGACATCGCCGGGATTGGAGAAAAGCCGATAATCCGGTCGGGACCGAAGGTTTTGGCGGTGTAAATATTCGCCGCCGCGATGATTTCGTTGGCTTCTTCCCAGTTGACGCGAACCAGACCGCCCAGGCCGCGCTTGGATTTGTATTCAGCGCTCTTGATCGGATCTTCGACGATCGACGCCCAGGCTTCAACCGGTTCTAAAGTCAGCCTGGCCTCGCGCCACAACCTGACCAGCCGGCTGCGTATCATCGGATATTTAAGCCGGTTGGCGCTGTACAAATACCACGAATAACTCGCGCCGCGGGGACAGCCGCGCGGCTCGTGGTTGGGCAGATCGGGGCGAGTGCGCGGGTAATCGGTTTGCTGGGTTTCCCAGGTCACCAGCCCATTTTTGACGTAGATCTTCCAGCTGCAAGACCCGGTGCAGTTCACGCCATGCGTGGATCGCACGATTTTGTCATGCTGCCAGCGCGCCCGGTAGCCGTCTTCCCAGCTCCTGTCCTCATTGGTCACCACGCCGTGGTTGCCGGAGAAGGTATCAACTTTTTTCTTGAAAAATAGCAGGCGGTCCAGAAAATGACTCATTATGGTTTACCTATATTTAGGGTTTTATTTATCGTTCCCACGCTCTGCGTGGAAACGCCGCCAGAGATGCTCTGCGTCTCGCACCGCTGGAGCGGTGCAGGATTTATTCCCACGCTGGAGCGTGGGAATAATAGAACTCTTAACAAGGCATAGCCGCCGTTTTGCGCGCATAATTCCACCAGGTGATGCCGATGCACACCAGATAAAAAGATATAAAACAATACAGGGCCGCATCAGGAGCGCCGGTCATGCTGATAGCCGTACCGTAACTTTTGGGGATAAAGAATGCACCGTAAGCGGCAATCGCCGAGCTAAAGCCCAGCACCGCCGCCGCTTCTTTGGCCGCATCTTTTTTTGCTTTGGCAATCGCTTCTTCGCCCTGCCCTTTTGCCGCGCACAGCCGTTCAGTCATAAAGATGACCGGAATCATGCGGAACGTAGAACCGTTGCCTATGCCGGTGGTGATAAACAGCAGCATGAACATGGCAAGAAAGCCCCAGAAATCGCCCGCATTACCCGCCGAAGGCATAAAATGCAACACGCCGAACACCGCGCCAATCATGATGCCGAAATTCCACAGCGTCACCCTGGCGCCACCCAGCTTGTCGGCCAGCCAACCGCCGACCGGCCTGATTAACGCGCCGACCAGCGGCCCCAAGAAGGCGTATTGCATCGGGTTGACATCGGGGAACAGGATTTTAATCAGCATCGGCAAACCGGCGGCATAGCCTATAAACGAACCGAATGTTCCGGTGTAAAGCCAGCACATCAGCCAGTTATGTTTGCGCTTGAAAATGACCGCCTGTTCCTTGAATGAGGCTTTAGCCGATGCAATGTCATTCATGCCGAACCACGCCGCAATGCTGGTCGCAATAATAAACGGCACCCAGATAAAACCGGCATTTTGCAGCCAGATGGATTTGGTGACATCCCCCTTAACCCACTCTTGCGGCTCGCCCCCCAGTGAACCGAATACGCCGGCAGCGATAGCCAGCGGCACCACAAACTGCACGGTGCTGACGCCCAGGTTACCCAAGCCGGCATTCAAGCCCAGCGCCGTGCCCTTCTGGGCTTGGGGAAAGAAAAAGCTGATATTGGCCATGCTGGAAGCAAAATTGCCGCCGCCAAAACCGCATAACAAGGCCAGCACGACCATCAATATGTATGGGGTTTCCGGATTTTGCACCGCAAAGCCTATCCATAAAGATGGCAACAGCAACGAGGCGGTGCTGATTGTCGTCCAGCGCCGGCCGCCGAAAATCGGCACCATGAACGAATAGAAAATCCGCAAAGTCGCCCCGGACAAACCCGGCAGCGCCGCCAGCCAGAACAGCTCATTGGTGGTGTATTTAAAGCCTATGCTGGGCAAGTTAATCACCACGACGCTCCACACCATCCACACCGCAAAAGCCAGCAGCAAAGCGGGGATGCTGATCCACAGGTTACGGGTCGCGATACGTTTGCCGGTCTTTTCCCAAAAGTCCAGGTCTTCAGGGTTCCAATCCGTGAGCACCAACGGCGACGGATGACTCAGCTCATGCAAATCTTTCGATACTTTGGCCAATTCCGGTACAACGCGGCGTTCCATCCGCACAATAGAAAAATGCATCCAGGTCAGGGCTATCATCACCAATACAAACAACAACATGAAGCAGCTGCTCCAGATGCCGGTCAAATCGTTCAACATACCGAAGGTCAGCGGCAGCAAGAACCCGCCTAAGCCCCCTATCATGCCGACTGCGCCGCCAACAGCGCCGACGTTGTCGGGATAATAAACAGGGATATGCTTGTACACCGCCGCCTTGCCGAACGACATGAAAAGACCCAGCACCGAAACCAGAAAGATAAATCCGGCTGGCTGGATAGCCAGGCTAAAGCTGATGTCGCCTTTGATGCCATGCACAACATAATCTGTGGGAGGATAGGACAGAAAAAAAGTACAGCAGGCGGCGACAATAAACGTCCAGTACATGACCAGTCGCGCTCCGTAACGGTCTGACAGCCATCCTCCCAGCGCACGAAACAGGCTGGCAAAAATGGAATACGCCGCAGCCAGCATACCCGCCGACTTAATATCAAAACCGTAAGCGCCGACCAGATAGCGCGGCAGCCACAACGCTAATGCCACGAAGGCGCCAAATACACAAAAATAGTACAGCGAAAACCGCCACACCCGCATATCTTTAAGCGGCTCCAGCTGTTTTACAAACGGCTCCGGCTTAGTGCCCGCTTCCCGTCTGGCTTTAAGCATGGGCTCATCTTCAGTAACAAACCAGAAGATCGCCGCCATCAGAAGAAGGACCGCCGCCCAGATCTGCGCAACGGCATGCCAGCCGAATGCAACCATCACGAAAGGCGCGATGAATTTGGTCACCGCCGCGCCGACATTGCCCAGCCCGAAAATACCTAACGCCGTGCCTTGTCTTTCCGTTGGAAACCAGCGCGAAACGTAGGCGATACCCACGGCAAACGAGCCGCCGGCAACACCGATACCCAGCGCCGCCACCAGAAACATCGTATACGTTTCAACGGTTGTCAGCAGCAAGGTGGCAACAGCCGCCGTCACCATAACCAGCACATAGACGATGCGGCCGCCGTACTGGTCACTCCAGATGCCCAGCATCAACCGGATTAACGACCCGGAAAGAATCGGCGTGCCGACCAGCAAACCGAATTCTGTCTCGCTCAGACTCAAGTCTTTCTGAATCTGCAAACCGATAATGGAAAAGATAGTCCACACTGCAAAGCAGGTGGTGAATGCCACTGTGCTGGCGGTCAGAGCGCGTTTTTGTTGGGAGGAATTAATATCGGCCACAGTCAATCATCCTTTTAATTATTATTATTTATGGGATAGAGGTTAGCATAAAACCTTATAAAGAATAATGACAATTCCGAGATCCTGGATCAATATAAATAAAACACGTTACCTGAGCGACCATTGAGTTAACTGGCTCCTGTCAGCTTTTACGGACTGATGACAAACCCGATATGGCAGAATTTGCACTTTTTGTAGAATACCACTGGCAAACTAAGGTACTGTACGAAAAACAATGTCTGGAAAAGCCTCATTCATTGGCGATTGAAACCTACAATTACCGAATATCACCTGCATTTATACTTTAAGGAAAAAGGATGCTTTGCCAATGAAACAAAGAAAAAATCTATTGTCGGCAGCGCTATTGTCACTGACTGTAGCAACAAGCGCTTCAGCATTAGCCGCAGACGTCACCAAATCTATTGAAGATGCACTTAATTTTGGCAGTGAAGGCAAAAACGGCGCGGTAAAAATTGATCTGAATTATCGTTATGAGAATGTTAATCAAGATATAAGCACGCAAAAAATTGCCAACGCCAACACAGTGCGCACACGACTAGGTTTGATCTCACCTAAATTTCACGGCCTGCAGGGGTATGTAGAATACGAAGGCACCCACGCGCTACAGTCGAATTACAATAATGGCCGAAACAACAAGCCGGAATATTCAACTGTTGCCGACCCTGCCTATAACGAACTCAACCAGCTGTGGATTAGTTATTCCGGCGTTCCTGACACCCTCATTAAAGGCGGTCGGCAACGCATTAAGCTTGATGATGAACGCTTTATAGGCAATGTGGGCTGGCGGCAACTGGAAACCACGTTCGACTCGGTCCTGATCACCAACCAATCCATTGCGAACCTGACTGCAAATGTCGGTTATATCGGCAACGTGCAGACATTTCTCTCCACAACTGAAAACATCAATGCACCGATTATCAACCTCAATTACAAGGTCGGCGAGTATGGCAATCTGGTCGGTTATGGTTACTGGCTAGGTTATACCGAGCAGGAAAATTACAATAAATCGAACCAGACTTACGGTATCCGCCTGAACGGCTCCCCCAAAGTTAATGACATTATTACTGCGCATTACACCGCTGAATGGAGTCTTCAAAAAGACTACCTGCATAGTCCTGCTGATTACGAAGTCGATCGCTTCAACATAATGGGCGGTCTTACCGCCTATAAGGTGACTTTGCAGGGCGCCATGGAGCAGCTTAATGGTGTCGGCGCAAACCAACGCTTTATTGTCCCGCTGGGTACAAACCATGCCTTCCAGGGCTGGGCCGATTTGTTTCTGGTGACCCCAGATAATGGCATCCGTGATGTGTTCGGCACAGCAATCACTAAACTGGACAATGACAGCGTTATATTATCCGGGATTTATCATGATTTTACTGATGACACCGGACGAATTCATTACGGCAAGGAATATGATTTTCAAGCAGTTAAGAAATTCGGCAAGCATTACTCATTGCTAGGCAAGTATGCCTATTACGATGCCGATCAGCTTTTTGCCAACACCCAAAAATTCATGTTGCAGGGAAACGTCAATTTCTAAGCCAGGTGCCGCTATCACGCAGGAGTTGTCACCGGCGACTGCATGGATGCCGAAAACGAGCCTTCTGTGAAAATAGCGGCTCCCGGAAAAGAATTAATATTGCAAAAAACACCACGCTCTATATAATACGCCGGGTATGGAGAGGTGGCTGAGCGGTCGAAAGCGGCGGTCTTGAAAACCGTTGAGGGTTTATCCCCTCCCAGGGTTCGAATCCCTGCTTCTCCGCCATAGACATAAAAAAACCCGTTCACCTTATGGTTGCGGGTTTTTTTATGTCTCGCGTTTACGCTCTATGTCACATTTGCAAACCGGGTATTCCAATGCTCTGTATGCGAACGGCATTTTTTCCTTCTTCATAAGGCAGTAGTTTCCCTTCTTTCTGCCATAGCCGGAAAGCAAGCGAATACGATAAAACGCGAATGGGATAATCGCGCGGCAACTGCTGCAAATAAGGCTGTATGGTGACAAAATCCGTCGCGCCGTACTGCTCCATGATAAACCGGAGACCTCCGTTAGCCGGGCCGATGTTGTAAGCCAGCAATCCCAGAAACAAATCATTCTTCATCTCAGCCAGATAGTATTTTAATGTGGCAGCGGCGAGGAAAGCATTGTGCCGCGGGTTAAGCGGTGAAGGCTTGCTCACCGACAATTGCCTGCCTACCTGCTCCATGACAGCTTTTGGAGCCACGGTAATTTGAAACAGACCGCGCCCGCCGTCCTGACTATCGCGGGGCAGAAATGACGATTCTGTCGCGGCGATGCCTTGCAGGAGATTAGGGTCGATACCGAATTCTTTGGCGGCTTCTTCAATAACTGGATTATATTCCTCTGCGCGGTCAACCAGCCGTTGCAATTGCGCCGAATCATGCCGGCGGTAAGCGGCATAGACCTGATGAGCCAGCGTAACCCGGCTGGCCTCATGCTTGCCGCCGACCAGCGTGCGGAAATGACCGAACGCCTGAGCAAAGTCGCTCTGCATGACAAACCAGCCCATCACCAGCGCAAAGCCGACAGACACCAGCGGAGCCCATACCGATGACCTGCCATGCAGCCATTTGCGGAGTTTCCACCAGCCTATCAGCAACACCGCAGCCGCCACAATTAAGCCCAACACGCCGATTGCAAACGGCAATAAGCTGGCAAAAAAGCTGGTGCCTGAAAACCAGTTGGCCGAATAGCCCAGCAGGAACATGATTACGGAAACCGCAGTAATCACCAGTCCAAGCGCCTCAAGACTAATCAACAGCAGCCTGCGCCTGAAACTGGCAACTGGCGGTTTAAGCGCGGCTTTCCGTGTGGCTTTCCTTACCGGACGCGGTTTGGATTTTGGACGAGCCTCAGTTTTGACGCTAGTCCGTTTGCGGGGAGCGGCTGGTTTATTCATTGGGCAAGCGATGCAAACAGACAATCAGGCAATGTGCGTTTCGCATAAGTTCAGAGGAAGGAAATGAGAGAAATCGGAAAAAGTATACCAAAAATAGCCGTTCATCGACCGGACATTATTTTGGAGATGTCAGCACAAGTCGTTAGCGCTTTGGACGATGCAGAAGCCTTGCGATCATGCTCCGAATAATAATCCAGAAAACGGATAATATCAGCCAACACCGGCTCACTGTTCTGCAACGGCAACGAAAGCGCGCCCAACAGTTCGACATGATCCAGATCACCGTACACATGCGTTTCCACACAGCCTCCAGCCTGCCTGACTTTACGAGTTAGACTTTCGATGTTCACGGGCTTTACCGTCACATCATTATTGCCGTACAGCAACAGCAGTGGCGGCTCCGTGCCCTGCACAAAGTTGACCGGCTGCGAGGCCGGATAGTTTTCCTCCGGGCCAAAAACTTCTTTTTGATAGGCATCGGTAAACGGTAAAAAATCGTAAGGCCCCGCCAGACCGACAAAGCCTTTGATGCTTCGGTAAGTTTCCGGCGGCAGATAATCTTTATTGAATGTCAGCATCGCAGCCAAATGTGCGCCGGCCGAATGCCCCATCAAAAAAATCTTCTCTGCGTCTCCGCCATATTCGGCGATATGCGTCCTCACCCATGTTACAGACTGGCTAGCATCAGCCATGATCCGGTCAAACTTCACTTCCGGATAACGCCGATAATCAGCTATGACCACGGCGTATCCATGCGCAGTCAGCGCCTGGGCAACAAACCGGTAGCTTTCCTTATTGATTGTTTCGCATCCGCCCCAGCAACCGCCGTAAAAAAACACCACCGTGGCGCGGCTGGCCTGGTTCGTGATTGGCAGGTAAATATCGAGACGATTTAAATCATGCACCCCGTAAACGACGTCTTCGATGACGGTGTAATCATCAAAACGGGCCAATGTATTAACCGCAAGCAATGTTGGGCGGGTACACCCTGCAAGCACAAACAGAAGAACCATACTGAATATGTATCTTTGAAACAGACTCTGTTGGGTCAAAAAAACTCCTTAGCTTAAACGTTACAACTTTTGTAAAAGTGATTTATAAATCAACACACCAACTGTAGCGACCGGAATTATGCCCGTCAACCAGAAGGCGTTAAGCTGTGTTCTTTTACATTGATTATTGGGAATCAATGTAAACAGCCCCCGACTCTACCCCCAAATTTTTAAAGACAATTAGCGGCTCGCCTGTCAAAATCTGAGCATTTTCACCGAACCGATTCGTCACCAAAAGGAGCTCCGTGAGCCATGAAACTGCAACACGTCGATATACATAGTGCCATTACCGCATTAACTTGCGCGCTGGATTTAGTAGGCGTTGACGAAGTCAGGCACGGCAAGCGGGTGGCGGTCATGGCCAGGGCCATTGCCCGGCACCTGAACTGGCCGGAAGCCGAATGCCTGACCATTCTTTACGCCGGCATGCTGCATGATTGCGGGGTTTCCAGAATTCATGAACACCATCAGATCACAGCAACACTGGAATGGGAGGGGGCAGAGGATCATTGCATCCGCGGCGCCGCTTATTTGTCAGCCTGCCAGCCGTTGGCGCACTTGTCCACCGAGATTCGCTACCATCACACCCGCTGGGAAAAACTACTGGAATCGCCTGTCGATCACCGCATCCGCTTGCGCGCCAACCTGCTGTTTCTGGCGGACCGCATCGATGTGCTGCAGGTAGATTTCCTTAACAGCGGCCAGATACTGACCGAGTATCCGGCGATTATCGCGCACATCAAAACGCTGTCAGGCACATTGTTTGCGCCGGAGCTGGTGGACGCCTTTGCCGAAATCGCCGATGTCGAGGCTTTTTGGCTGGCCATGGAACCCGAATATCTGGATGAAGATTTACGCAGCATCGGCAGCCATATTCCAACCACCCTGCTCGATATTCCCGCGCTCAAAGAGCTGGCGCGGCTGTTTTCGCGCGTGGTGGACGCCAAATCCCCGTACACCGATGAGCACTCGCAGCGGGTAGCGCATATCGCCCGGCAATTGGCTATGGATTTCGGCATTGAAGGCTACGAACTGGAGCAGGTTGAAATCGCCGGACTGCTGCACGACATCGGCAAATTGCGGGTGTCGGAAGACATCATCGACAAACCGGGCAGCCTGACTCCGGAGGAACGGGCCACCATGCACCGTCACAGCTACGACACCTTCCGCATCCTGCAGCGCGTGTTCGACGACTCAAAGATTCCGGTATGGGCCGGATTCCACCATGAAACCTTGATCGGCGATGGTTATCCTTTTAAAAACGGCAACAAGGAACTCGATCTGGAATGCCGCATCATTGCCGTTGCCGATATTTTCCAGGCATTAGCGCAAGAAAGGCCTTATCGCCGCACCATGAGTCTTGAGTATATCCTCAACGATTTACAGTCCCGCGTTGCGACCGGCCATCTCGATGCCAAAGTGGTCGCCAAACTGACCGAAAATGCCGAACTCTATTACCGGCTGGCTGTGGCTTGATGCATCGGTTTTGGGCAAGAGACTATGAAAAATACTCGAACACCTGAAAGCTTATATAAAACCAAGTACAAGTATCGAAATCATTAACGATTTAGCCTGGTGCTTAGTAGTCATTGTTATGAATCCGGCATTGCCGCCAGACGGTTCTCCACTTCGGTGCAGACCAAAGCATCGTAATGGCGCTGCAAGATAGAGTCGGTAGGACGCGGCCACAGTGCAGATTCGATTTCACTTTGCAGATACCTGAGAAAATGCGGCTTGAGTGTTGATTCCTCGAGGACGCTCAGTTCTAAATTCGAGCCGGAATCACTGTCCACGTCGGATTGTTGGGGAGATTCTGGGGAAGACAGCGTGCTGTGGCCTAATGGGAAGAAAGCGCATGCCACAATTAAAAGCATGACCAAGAACAACAGAGTAACTTCGAACATATCAATACCTCGCTATTATTTGAAAAACGACAAGTACCAACATCCGTCTGATGTGGGTAGCTCCGATTTTCTAATAAGCAATTAAAATGCCATGCCGTTTCTATATCTAATATATTGAATATTATTGTTAATTGATGTTCTTAAGATACAAGGCTTGGTGCTTTTTGGAACAATTTGTCAGCAATCTATCAATATCACACTACAACTATTCATTAGTCAAAGTAACCTGAATGGTAGGTGGCCGAATTCTGAATGATCTGAGTCACGATGCCCTGGATTCCACAAGCTCCATCCAGGTTACTCGCTATACGGTTCACCCGGCTTTTCGGGTACGTCCGATTTAGAGCAAAGTTAGATCGCGGTTCATTCCAGCGGTTCCAAACCAAGGTTTTTCTCGATCCGAGCCACCAGTTTGGTAATTGTGTCGAGTGAATCGTTTGCCTCGGCATCTGTCTCGTGAACGTAAGTTGTAAGCGCACGAAGCTGTCTTGCTGAATCAACGATAGCTTGTTTAGATGGAAGGAACCCTCGCGAAAGGCTAGAGAAACAGGAATAAAACGGGATACCATTCACTCGTGACAATAGGTCACAAGAACTTTTCATCAGAGCCTCATATGCTTTTTGAGACCGTTCAGGATTACGTGAAAAAGGGGTATGAATAACGGGCGCGTGGAATGCCAAGTTGAATCTGACTTCGCCGATGGCTTTTTTCAGTTCATGGATAGGTTCTATAAAGAACTTGGAAAGAAGTTGACCAGTTACATAAAGAAACAAGCCTCCGCCAATGGTAACGGCAGAAGTCACAAAAATCTTTTCAAGCTCTGTCATTGAATTATCCCCACAATTAACTACTTAACGTTAGGTAGACACCCAAAACAGATGCCTTTTAAAATCCCAATATCAGTTTATATCATTTTATTTTTCAATAACATTATCTTCACCTCGTTCCCACGCGTAGCGTGGTAGTGCAGCGAGTAGCCTGTGTGAAGTGCAATGGAATACAGCCGCTTGTTTAAGTCAAAATCATTAATTTGTAAATCCACATAATTTAAATTAGTTTATCCCCTGCTTTACTGTCACTATCGGGTTAATGCTGTTTAGGCATTGATAAAAGTTTTCCAAATCAATCTTAACGGTATGAGGATACGATTATGAACATACTGATTACCGGCGGTACCGGCTTTATTGGCAGTGCATTGGTTAAAAGCCTGATCGAGCAAGGCCATGCGGTTACAGTGTTAAGCCGCAGCCCGGATAAGGTCGCCAAGCTATGCGGCTCGGGCGTTAAGGCGTTGAGCAGTCTCACGCAGCTTAAAGCGGAAGAGAGCTTCCAAGTCATCGTCAATCTGGCCGGTGCGCCGATTGTTGACGCCCGCTGGAGCGAGGCTCGCAAACAACTGATCAGGGAAAGCCGCATCGGGCTGACTGAACAGTTGATAGCCTGCATCGCCCGCATGAGCGTAAAGCCTGAGTTGTTAATCAGCGGCTCGGCTATCGGCTATTACGGCGATCAGGGCGATACGGTGTTAACCGAGCAATCAACGCCCACTAAGGATTTCTCTGAGCAGCTTTGCGCCGATTGGGAAGCTGCCGCGAAACAGGCCGAGCAATTCGGCGTCAGGGTCTGTCTGATCAGGACCGGCTTGGTCATTGCCGACGGCGGCGGTTTTCTGCAACGGATGTTGCCGCCGTTTCGTTTGGGATTGGGCGGGCGCTTGGGCGACGGGCGGCAATGGATGTCATGGATTCACCGTCGGGACTGGATCAATATCGCGCTGACCATGATGGCCGATTCAACCATGCGGGGCGCTTATAACGCGACCGCTCCGAACCCTGTCACCAATGCCGAGTTCACCCGGATACTGGCGCAATGCCTTAAACGCCCCGCCCTGCTGCCGGTTCCGGCCTGGTTGCTGAAAATACTGCTTGGCGAAATGTCGCAGCTGGTATTGGGAAGTCAGCGCGTGATGCCGGAACGATTGTTGGCGCAGGGTTTCAAGTTTCAATATGACGACCTTGCAGCTGCGTTAAACGAAGCGTTGTCGCATGAATAGCAAAGCCGACTTTGAACGACTGTACCCCTAGGGACATAAAAGGCGACCGGCCGGCTGGTCGCCCCTACGAATCACGCGATGCCTGGCTGGCGTAGTAAAGCAGACTTTGGATGCTAAACATCATTCTATGGCATGCGCCTGTTGCAGTTGCGAACAGAGCGTTTCCACCCGCCTGCGGTTAACCCCGAAATCGCCGTAGCCGGTGCGCGATGCGGAACGGATATGGATTAACCCGGTATCGACATCCAGTATCGCGTCTATATCATCGACAAAACGAAACACCAGGCTGGTTGCCTCGGCATGAAGCGTGTCGGCGGTTTCGCCGGTGATCACCGTGCGGCTTTGGCTGGTCAGGGCTTTTTTCAACACCGCCCAGGCCTCTTCGATATTGCCGATGATCTTAAACGGCTTAATGAAATGACCTGCGTCTGTCGCCTGGCTGGAAACGCAGTTGGGACTGTTTGGACAAGGCGCCAACTTCTTTTCTTCTGCTTGAGTTGCTGTGCTTAGTGTCATAACGATAATGTAAAATATGGTTTTAAATTTCATCAGTGTAACCCTTCGATTTTGTTCAGGGCGGGCTTTACAAAAAACTTTGTACGTTGAAAGCATCTCATCATTTGCACAGGAATGCCGGCAAAGCCAACACTCATTGGTTGAGTGATAAAATCCATCACGCCATGCAATACGCATCCTGCTCTTTTTTATCGATACCAAATCAATAATTGCTGGCAATCATTGTCTAAAAAATGTAAAACACCATACCTATTAAAAAACTCAACGCCACGCAGGCGTTTGCACAATCTGAAGAAATCAATATGACAGTTGCTTTGACTCCCCTGACCTTGAGCCGTTCGGCCAACTGTAGCTAACCTTAACATAGTTGAATATGACCGACTCTAAAGCTTCCGCTCCTCGCCTGCATCCTGTAGGCGACGCCCCCATGACTATTAACGATCAGGAAATCGCTGAACGCCTGGCGTTTTTACAATTAAGCCAGCGCGACATCGACTTGCTAAAAGCATTGCATAGCACATTAAAAGGCCGCCACGCCTCGTTTATCGATGATTTTTACGTGCAGTTGCAAAACTTTGACGCGACCCGTAATTTATTGACCGACCCGGCTGTCGTGGAGCGGCTGAAACTCAAACAGGAAGCCTATTTCGACCGCCTGATCGCAGGTTGTTACGATCTCGATTACGCCAGGGATCGCGTCAATATCGGCGAAACCCATCACCGCATCGGACTCAAGCCGCAGTGGTATCTCGGCGCATACCATTATTATCTGGCCTGGCTGCTGCCCGAAATCCAGCAACAGCTGGCAGACGATCAGGCCGCCTGTATCGACACAATGCAGGCCGTAATCAAGGTCATTTTGTTCGATATCGAACTGGCTGTTGACGCTTATTTTCACGCCGATCATGAAATGCTGAGACTGATGGCTGAAGTTTTCCAAAGCAATATCGAAGGCGTCATCATTACCGACATCCGCAGGCAAATACTGCACGTCAATCGCAAAGTGACCACCATTGCCGGTTACCCTAGCGAAGACCTGATAGGACAACCTATCACCTTGCTGTTGCCGGCCCAGGAACGTGAAGCCTTTGTCAGCCATTGGCAAGGCATCAAACAGGGCGAACCGTGGCAAGGCGAAAGCCTGCTGCAACATAGCCAGGGCAAGCTTTTCCCGGCCTGGATTAACATCAGCGGCGTCAAGGACGAAACCGGCGTCGTCACCCATTTCATCGTTGAGTTTTCCGACATCAGCGCTTACCGTAAAGCCCAGGAAGCCTTGTCGCAACGCACGGAAGAATTGGCGCGCTCCAATAAAGAGTTGGAGCAATTTGCCTATGTCGCCTCCCACGATTTGCAAGAACCTTTGCGCATGGTGGCCAGTTTCACCCAACTGTTGTCTCGGCGTTACCAGGGCAAACTGGATGCTGATGCTGATGAGTTTATCCATTACGCCGTCGATGGCGCGACACGTATGCAAACGCTGATCAACGATTTGCTCGCTTATTCCCGAATCGGCTCGCGCATCAAACCATTTGAACAGGTGAATCTGAATTCAGTTTTACAGCGAGCCTTAGCCAATCTGCATGTGGCCATCGAAGAAAGCCATACAAAGATTGTCAGCGACGAGCTGCCAATCACTCAGGGCGACGTCACCCAGCTTACCCAGTTATTCCAGAATCTCATCGGCAATGCCGTCAAATTTCGCGGTGAGCTGCCTCCTGAAATTCAGGTTAAAGTATCTGATGCCGATAAATACTGGCACGTTGAAGTTAGCGACAACGGCATAGGTATCGCGCCCGAATTCTTCGAACGCGTTTTTGTTATTTTTCAGCGCCTGCACAATAAGGAAGACTACCCTGGAACCGGCATCGGTCTTTCTATTTGCAAGAAAATCGTCGAGCGTCATGGCGGACAAATCGAGATTAAATCGGAACGCGGCCAAGGCGCTGCGTTTATTTTCACATTGCTTAAAACCCTGACTGAGGAGACCAATTGATGAGTTTTGAAAATGTAGGCCGCGCCGCCGAATTTTTGCTGGTGGAGGACAATCCGGGCGATGTCCGTTTAACCTGCGAGGCACTGACTGAAAGCAAGGTAAAAAACAATCTGAGCATAGTCGGCGACGGCATGGAAGCAATGGCTTTTCTGCGTCGGGAAGGGAAATACGCCGATGCGCCACGCCCTGATGTCATCCTGCTCGATCTCAATTTACCCAAAAAAAACGGGATCGAGGTTTTAGGGGAAATCAAGGCTGATCCGAGCTTGAAACGTATTCCCGTGGTTATCATCACCTCCTCCGAGGCCGAGCAAGATATTCTTAAAACCTACGACTTGCACGTCAATTGTTATGTAAACAAACCTGTAGACCTGGAGCAATTCATCAAAGTCGTTCGATCAATAGAAACTTTTTGGCTGACTATTGTCAAACTACCCTCGGAAATCGTGGATTGAACCATGAACCAGACCCTGGTAAACGTATGTGAACATGAATATCCTGCTAATTGAAGATCATAAACCCGATGCTGTGCTGCTGCGCGAATTGTTGTCCGAAGACGCGAGGCAGTCTTTCCATTTGGTTCATGCCGAACGATTGGAAGATGGCCTAGCGCTGCTAAGACAAGAGCATTTCGATGTCGCCTTGCTGGATCTGTCGCTGCCGGACGCCTTCGGTCACGACACTTTTTGGCGTCTGCATCAACAGGCGCCAAACCTGCCTATCATCGTATTGACGGGGCTCGATGATGAAGACTTGGCGATAAAACTGGCGCAGGCCGGCGCGCAGGATTATCTGGTTAAAAGCGACCTGAACAGCGGCATATTGCACCGGAGCATACACTATGCGATCGAGCGCAAACGGGTGGAGGAAAAACTGCGCCTGGCCGCAACAGTGTTTGAGAGCACTCTGGAAGGTATTTTAATAACCGATGCCAAAACGAACATTATTAGTGTCAATCAGGCTTTGTGCTCGATTACCGGCTATAACACTGAAGAAATCATCGGCAGCACTCCCGACATCCTGAAATCAGAGCGGCACAGCCATGCCTTTTTCCGCCAATTGTGGGATATCCTGAATAAAACCGGCCAGTGGCGAGGTGAAATCTGGAACCGCCGCAAGAACGGCGAGGTTTTTCCAACGTGGGTCAATATCAGCGCAGTCCCCAGCAGTTCAACCAACAGTACCAGCCACTATGTGGCGGTATTCACGGAAATCACCGAGCTTAAGCTATCGGAAGAGCGGCTCAACTATTTGGCGCATCACGACCCGTTAACCGGATTGCCCAACCGCCTGCTGTTTCATGACCGTCTGGAGCAGGCTGTTCTGCAAGCGCAACGAAACAAACACATGATTGCCGTTATGTTTCTGGATCTTGACCGGTTTAAAGCAATCAACGATACCTTGGGGCATAGAATCGGTGATGAACTGCTGGTTGCTGTAGCCGAGCGGCTCAAGCATTGCGCGCGCGAAACGGATACCATCGCCCGCCTGGGCGGTGACGAATTCGCCGTGATCGTTACCCAAATAGCTCAGGAAGAAGATGTCGGCCTAGTTGCGCAAAAAATCATCCAAACCCTTTCTGCAGTTTATTCCGTGGCCGGTTACGAGGTGTTTATCACCGCCAGTATCGGCATTAACCTGTATCCCGGCGTCGACAATGATCGCGGAAAAATATTGGAAAACGCCGATGTCGCGATGTATCACGCCAAACAATACGGGCGCAACAACTATCAATTCTACTCGACGGATATGAATGCTGTAGCCTTCGAGCGCTTAATGCTGGAAACCAATTTGCGCCGCGCGCTGGAACGAGAAGAGTTCACGCTTTACTATCAGCCCCAGATTGACATGCAGAGCGGTAGCGTGAACGGGGTGGAGGCTCTGATACGCTGGCAGCATCCGGATCTTGGATTAGTGTCGCCGGTCGAGTTTATCCCTTTGCTGGAGGAAACCGGCCTTATTGTACCTGTTGGCGAATGGGTCATTCGGACTGCCTGCCAACAAACCCGGGATTGGCTGGATGCCGGATTCCCTCCGCTAACCATGGCGGTCAACTTATCGGCGAGGCAATTCCGCCAAGCCAACCTGGTCGAGATGATCGAGCAGAGCCTGCATGAATTTAACATCCCACCCGAACTGCTGGAGCTTGAACTCACCGAAAGCATAATGATGGATAACATAGAAGAGACCGTGGAAACCCTGAAAAAATTAAAACTCTTGGGGCTCAAAATCGCCATCGACGATTTCGGTACCGGTGTCTCGTCTCTCGGCTATCTGAAACACTTCCCTGTCGATACACTGAAATTAAGCTATGATTTCGTCCTGAACCTGCCGATGGATTCTGCCGATGCTTCCATAGCCAGCGCAGTTATCAATCTAGCCCGCAACATGCAGCTCAGCAGTGTCGCTGAAGGCGTGGAGAATCAGGGACAAATGGATTTCCTGCGCAGTCAGGATTGTGAACGGATACAGGGTTTTTTATTCAGCCGCCCGATTCCGCCGGATCAAATGACCGCCCTGCTTATGAACTGGCAAGCTACAGCAGTCAAATAATTCGATAAGAATTGACCTGCTATAACCATGGCAAAAATCTTAATTATCGGCTGCGGCGGCATGGGCGCTAAGCTCGCCATGGCCTTATCTGCCAATGGTCATGAGGTGACGGGACTAAAACGAAATCCGCCAACACCCGCTGCCGGTAACATTAAATATTTCACCGCCGACATAACCTCACCTGACGACCTGGCTGATTTAGACACTGATTTTGAGCAGGCGTTTTTTATTGTTTCACCCGACGGGCGCACTGAAAAAAGCTATCGCGCTGTTTATGAAGCCGGCTTGAACAACCTGCTGGCCAAGCTTCCGCAAGCACGCTGGATAATGGTTTCATCCACCAGCGTCTACTCGCAGACACAAGGCGAATGGGTCGATGAGGCTTCAATCGCTCAACCGGATAATATCACCAGCCGATTAATCAGGCAGGCAGAGCAAAGACTGATGGCTTTAAATCCTGACAATATCGTCGTGCGTTTTTCCGGCATCTATGGGCCGGGACGCGAGTATCTTTTAAGAATGGCCCGGCAAGCGCCGGCCATACAGCAAATTCCACCTTATTTCACTAACCGGATACATCAGAAGGATTGTGTTGGCGTACTGTCGTTTTTGCTGGAACAGCGCTTAGCCGGTGCACCACTGGAGCAATGCTATTTAGCCAGTGACGATGATCCTGCGCCGATGTGGGAAGTGATGACCTGGCTGGCAGAGCGCCTGCATTGCCAGCCACCCGTTGTTAAGACAGCCAGTGCCGATGCCGTGATGAATAAACGCTGTAGTAATCTGAGATTAAAAGCGCTGGGCTATGAGTTCCAATATCCAAGCTATAAAGACGGCTATCTGGAGTTAACCCGAAGCCCTTAATGCCATGCACGCATAAGCCATTCCAATCATTAATGCTAGAATAACAATTGATTTGGCATTTTGATTAAACTTAACCCTTACAATATAAAAACAATGAACAGACTAAGAGACAAAATCCGCGACATTCCAGATTTCCCCAAGCCAGGCATTATCTTCAAGGATATTACGCCACTGGTAAAAGACCCCGCCGCTTTAAAACTTGCCGTTCATCAACTGCTGCATCCTTTCTTAGGCCGGAATATTACTGTGGTTGCCGGTATGGAAGCACGCGGCTTTATTTTCGGTTCATTAGTCGCATGGGAATTAGGGCTTCCATTTGTGCCGCTAAGAAAGCCGGGCAAACTGCCTTACGATGTTCAAAGCGTATCTTATGACCTCGAATATGGTTCGGCGACACTCGAAGCGCATATCGACTCCTTTGATGCAAACGATCGCGTTTTGTTAATTGATGACCTTTTAGCCACCGGCGGAACAGCAAAAGCAAGTTGTGAATTGGTTGAAAAGCTGGGGGCCAAAATGGTAGCCTGCGCTTTTGTGGTAGAGCTGGATTTTCTGGAAGGAAGAGAAAAACTAAAGGATTACGAAGTCCATTCTTTATTGCATTATTAAGGCTACATCCTTGTAGCCTTAGGTCGGGCACTCTATTTTCTTTTTTTGCTTATTTTTAATTTATCTATTTTATTGCCCGCATCTTCAAACGACTTGGCGGTGTCATCAAACGATTGAGCGACACTGCCAAATGAATGCGTGTCTTGTCCGGGAGCTTTTGTCTCTGCCTCCAAGTGCAGAGCAAAACTTGCCTTGTCGCCTGCTTTGGCATCACCGGCCGAAGCTTGTTTGGAAGCCGCACCTTTATCGCCGTCAACTAGTAGCTCGTCTTCAAAATCATCTACATCAGAAGTTTCCTCTGATTTCCCATCAGTAGCCAGATTATTACGCCATTGCAAAAAAGACTCACGCGTAAAAACATAAGGATCCAGCGCCGCCTCATCAATAAATTTCAATGCACCTTCAGCACTTGCCCGTGTATTCAGCATGGAAACCAGTTGTACAGGCATGCCTACATAAGAAGCAGGATTTGCTGCTGTGTCAAATACAGCGCCTGGAACTCCGCGCGAAGTTGATGGCCCCAAAAAAGGCAACACCAGATAAGATCCCTGTGGCACGCCCCATACCGCCAGAGTCTGATCGAAATCTTCCTCGTTTTGTTCAAGGCCAACGTGTTTTGCAACATCAAACAGGCCAACCACACCTACCGTTGTATTAATAGTAAAACGTCCGGTATCTTCAGCACTCTGCTTGAATTTAGCCTGCAACACGTCATTAATAACGACATTGATATTTTTCAGGTTATTAAAAAAATTATACACCCCAGTTTGCATGAACTGCGGGGTTGCCCATTTATAGGCATTTGAAATGGGTTCAGCAACGTAGTTGTCAACATGATCGTTGAAACGAAACATTTTCCGGTTAAAGTTTTCGTAAGGATCAGCCTCATTCACTGCGGCTTTTTGTTCAACAACCTCAGTTGTTGCACAACCACTCAAAGTGATAACAGCTCCAAGCATCATGCCTGAGAAAGATTGTTGGATTTTACTATTCCAACGGCCGTTACATGGATTGTTCATTGCTTAAAACCTATTATTGTTTTGAATAATTATCAATTTTTTCGTTGATCTTGGCTATTAAGGCATCAAAGCCTTCACGCTGCAAAATAGTAGTGTATTCTGACCTTTTCAAGGCCAAATCACTCACGCCATTAGCAATAATATTAATAATCCGCCAGCTGTTGCCTTTTTCCTTGAGCATGTAATCAAATTTAACAGCTTTGTCTCCAGGAACAACCAAGTGGGAATGCACAACAACGCCGCCTCTTGCCGTTTCTTCTTCCGAATCAAATACGAATGATTCCCCCGAATAGTCTTTAAAATTGTGCGCATAAGAAGCAACACTCAGCCGGCTGAATACATCCTCCAGTTTTTGTTGCTGTTCCTCCGTTAATTTCTCCCATTCCTTACCAACGACAATCCGGGCAATTTTTGCAAGATCATGACTATTAGCAACCGAATCATTAAGCTTCCCATATCTTCCTGCATACCCCAATTGCTTGCCGTCCTTCATGACAGCTATCAATTCTGCCTGGAATTTCTCCACGATCTGTTTTGCGGTTGCCCCGCTGTCATCCTGGGCAAAAGCGTTTATTGTTCCAAACAAGCAGAATATGAAAACAGCCGCTAACTTCACATTTTTCAAAACCATAATCAAAAAACCTCGTAAAAACATAGCGTATTCATAGTTTCTTTAACGCCCTTGAATCGCTACAGCAGCAATAAATTATTACGTATTATAATGATATTATCGCCACAGCCAAATAAAGACCCGATTATGTATTTAATCGGCAATCTCTACTCTCACAGGAATACCTGCAATTGTTGATGACAAATCTTCCCTGGCATACTCAGGAGTAGGCTCAGGCACCATTGCACCTTCAGTTTTGGGTCCTCGGATAGACGTGAGCAATGCCTTCAGCGGATGACTTAGCATATCTTCAACTGCAGTCGCTTCATAACCGCAATGCGCCATGCAGCTTGCACATTTAGGGTTGTTTACAGTGCCGTATTTATCCCAGGGCGTACTATCCAAAAGCTCCTGGAAACTTGAGACATAACCTTCATCTGCCAATAAATAGCAAGGTTTTTGCCAGCCAAAGACGTTACGGGTCGGATTACCCCATGGCGTGCAATCATAACTTTGGTTACCCGCCAGAAAATCAAGATACAACGATGAATGGTTTAGCTTCCAGTTGCGTTTTTTACCGATCTTAAAGATGCCGCGGAATAAATCCTTAACATCACTGCCTTTAATAAAGACGTCTTGTTGTGGCGCGCGCTCATAGCTGAATCCTGGAGCGATGGTTATGCCTTCAACGCCAAGCTCCATGGCATAATCCAGGAAATCAGCAACTTCTTGAGAATTTTCGCCTTGAAACAGGGTGCAATTCACCGTGACTCTAAAGCCTTTTCCCAATGCCAACTTGATTGCTTCCACTGCCCGCTCAAAAACGCCTTCCTGACAAACTGAAGTATCGTGTCTTTCCTTCATGCCATCCAGATGGACGGAAAAAGTCAGATAAGGAGATGGCTTATAATCATCAATTCTCTTTTTTAACAAAAGCGCATTAGTGCACAAATATACGAATTTTTTCCGCGCAATAATGCCTTCAACAATTTGCGGCATTTCTTTGTGGATTAGCGGCTCACCTCCGGGAATCGACACCATAGGGGCATCGCACTCATCTACAGCCTGCATGCATTCTTCAAATGAAAGCCGCTTATCCAGAATATCATCAGGATAATCAATTTTACCGCAACCCGCACAGGCTAAATTGCAACGAAACAAAGGCTCAAGCATCAAAACCAAAGGATATTTTTTAACTCCTTTCAACTTTTGCTTAATCAGATAACTGCCTACAGTCAACTGCTGACGTAAAGGAACTCCCACGATCATACCCTCCAAAAAACTAAATAAACTATGATGGCCTGGTTACAATGGCCACCCTGAAACCACATCGCTACGTGGCACAATAAGCGTGTCGCAATAAAACAACAAACGGACATTATTCACATAAATACAACCTTTTACAACATACCATCAAGGAATATGAACAAGCCCGCCATATAATACAAGCGCTTACCTATTGTTGACTAGAATACTATCTTTTAACTAACGACTCCAGTTTTTACATTAAATTCTGTATAACCCTACAAAAATCACTGTTTTATTTCGATTCGCATAAATGCGACATAAACCACTTAACCGACTGTTTATATTGTCAATAATGGGGCTTTTATAATTACTGCCTGTGCATATTGGCAACAAAACAACATTGCTTTGCAAAATACCAACAAACAGTCTATTATTGCCGCCAGCAGATTCACTTTTTAACTTAAAAACCCGCGGGTCGACATTAAAAATATCATGAGCGGAAATCAAATATCTCTGGACAATCCAAAATCACTCAGCAAATTATCTGATGATGAATTTCAGGCGTTGTTACTTGAAGGTGTCTCCAGAACATTTGCCCTAACCATTCCACAATTGCCGGCAAAACTATACAGCGCGGTAGCAAATGCCTATCTGTTATGCCGCATCGTCGATACTATTGAAGATGAAGTCTCTTTATCGCCTGAGCAAAAAAAGTATTTTTGCTCAGAATTTATTAAAATTGTAAAAACAGGCGCCAATTCTGAGACGTTTGCCGTAGAACTTGCTCCACTGCTTTCCGAGCAAACCATTCCTGCTGAGCACACGTTAATCCATGTATTGCCGCGGGTCATTGAAATCACTCATAAATTCGAACCCGATCAAATCGAGGCGCTGGCTTCCTGCGTGGAAACCATGGCTGAAGGCATGCCGATCTTTCAAGCCCAGGATCTGCACGCCGGTCTTGCGACGCTTGCCGACATGGACAGATACTGCTATTACGTTGCCGGTTGCGTAGGTGAAATGCTGGCCAAGCTGTTTTGCCATTACTCGCCGGAAATAGCAAAACACAAAGATGAACTGCTTACCCTGTCAGTCTCTTTTGGCCAGGGACTGCAAATGACCAATATATTGAAAGACATCTGGGATGATGCGCAACGCGGCGTTTGCTGGTTACCGCAGGACATTTTTACGGAAACAGGATTTGATCTTAAAAACCTGACACCGGAAACCAATGATGAAAACTTCAGGAAAGGACTGGAACATTTAATCAGCATTGCTCACGGCCACTTGCATAACGCGCTGAAATACACGCAATTGCTTCCTTCCCATGAAACAGGCATCCGCAATTTCTGCCTCTGGGCATTAGGCATGGCTGTCTTAACCTTAAAGAAGATTAAAGAAAACCTTGAGTTCAACCACTCTGACCAGGTCAAGATTACCCGCAACAGCGTTAAAGCGACAATTCTTGCCACCAAATTAACCGGCCGCAGCAACGCCATGCTTACTTTACTTTTCAATTTAACAAGTCGTGGACTAAAAACTCCCGACTGGGCATATTCAACACAATTTGCCAAAAATTAAGTCAGATATTTAAGGAAGCATTATGTTTAACGAAGCAAATACAACGATAGACTCCAGCAACTCACCGAGCTCTTCGAATACTGCTAATTCCATCGCACACGATCTCGATCAAGCCATCAGCAAAGCGCAGGACAAATTATTAAGCCTGCAGGACAAAGATGGCTTTTGGGTATTCGAACTGGAAGCCGACTGCACGATTCCATCAGAATACATCATGATGATGCATTACCTTGGTGAAATAGACGAGCCGCTACAGGCCAAAATAGCCAACTACTTAAGAGCTCGCCAATCCGAGGATGGCAGTTACCCGCTGTTTACCGGCGGCATAGGCGATATCAGCTGCAGCGTTAAAGTCTATTACGCCTTAAAAATGGCCGGTGACTCAATCGACGCTCCGCACATGGCCAAACTAAGGAATTACATCCTCAGTCAAGGCGGTGCAGCTAAAGCCAACGTATTCACACGCATAGCACTGGCAACATTTGAACAACTGCCCTGGCGCGGCGTTCCGTACATTCCCGTGGAAATCATGCTGTTTCCCAGCTGGTTCCCGTTCCATTTGGACAAAGTATCCTACTGGTCAAGAACCGTCATGGTGCCGTTGTTTATACTTTGCACCTTAAAGGCGACGGCGAAAAACCCTAACAAAGTCGATGTACTGGAACTTTTTGTCACTCATCCTGACAAAGAAAAACACTATTTCCCCGAAAGAACCCTGTTGAACAAGATGTTTCTGGGACTGGATTACCTGGGCCGCACAACACGCCCGCTCATCCCGCAAAAAATGCATAAACTTGCAATCGAAAAAGCCAAAAACTGGTTTATCGAACGCTTGAACGGCGAAGATGGCTTGGGAGCCATTTTCCCGGCCATGGTCAACGCTTATGAAGCCATGCTGCTGCTGGGCATGCCTAAAGATCACGAGTACGTCGTTACCGCGCGCAAGGCAATTGATAAGTTGCTGGTTATCAACGAGCATGACGCTTATTGCCAACCCTGCCTGTCTCCGGTTTGGGATACAGCGCTTGCAGCACTGGCTCTACAGGAATCCGACAAAACCGGCAACAGCCAAAGCCTGACCCGCGCCTATGACTGGCTGAAAAGCAAACAACTGACAGACGAGCCCGGTGACTGGCGAATTTCCAAACCTGACTTGGAAGGTGGCGGCTGGGCATTCCAGTTTGCAAATCCGCATTACCCTGATGTAGACGACACAGCGGTAGTTGCTTTTGCCATGGCCGATTCCAATCTATCGAACCTTGATGAATCGATACACCGCGCTACCCGCTGGATAGTCGGCATGCAATCCAGAAACGGCGGTTACGGCGCATTTGATGTCGATAATACCTATTATTACTTGAATGAAATTCCTTTTGCCGATCATGGCGCATTATTGGACCCTCCCACATCGGATGTCAGCGCACGCTGCGCCATGCTGATGGCCAGAGTAGCAAAGAATCATGATGAATATCTGCCTGCTTTAGAGCGCACTATCGAATATCTGCGCAACGAACAGGAAGCGGACGGCTCCTGGTTTGGCCGCTGGGGAACCAATTACATTTACGGTACATGGTCTGTTTTACTGGGCCTTGAACAAACCGGCCTGCCCAAAGACGACCCGATGTACACCAAAGCCGCGAAATGGTTAAAAAGCGTGCAGCGTGAAGACGGCGGCTGGGGTGAAGATAACTACAGCTATCATGACGTAAATCACAGCGGGAAATATCACTTTAGCACTGCATTCCAAACAGCTTGGGCTGTTTTGGGGCTGATGGCGGCGGGCGAAGCTCACAGCCCTGAAGTAAAAGCGGGCATTGATTTCATATTACGCAACCAGCAAACTGACGGCGTTTGGGGTGATGAATGTTTTACCGCCCCCGGCTTTCCTAAGGTTTTCTATCTTAAATACCACGGTTACGACAAGTTCTTCCCGCTTTGGGCGCTTGCTCGCTACCGCAACGAGCTCAATCGCAAGTGATTACCGGCATTGTTATCGCCTTACCTGAAGAACTCGGCACCCTGACCTCAAAAAAAATTGAAAAAGGGCACTGCGTTTTCATTGCGGACAAGCTATTAGTCACATACTCGGGTGCGGGTTCTGAAAATGCTCAGGCGGCGGCTGAACTGCTCACGTCCAAAGGCATAACCCAGCTGATCAGCTGGGGCTGCGCCGCAGCTCTCGATGAAACATTAAAGCCGGGCGACTTGACCTTGGCGGATACATTAATAGATAGCGACAATACCCGTATTGACATCGACTCTGACTGGCATCGTTACAGCAAAAACCTGCTTTCAAAAGTCCTGACCGTCCATACAGGACGATTAGCCGAGAGTAAAAGCATTGTCTCAACCAGCAACGACAAACAACAGCTACAGTCCGCAACAGGCGCAATCGCATTAGACATGGAAAGCGTCGCAGTTGCCAAAGTTGCCAGGCAACACGCACTGCCGTTTTTGGCTATCCGTGCGATTGTCGACCCGGTCAGCATGGATCTGCCGCAGGCCATTAACCATGCACTTGATGATCAGGGCGATATTGTTTTAAGCAAATTATTATTATTTATCGCGCAGCACCCTGCTGAACTGCCAGGGCTAATACGGTTAGGCCTGTATTTTAATGCCGCGAAAAACACTCTGAAACTGGTCGCCAAATACCTGGACAACGTGGCCAGTTTTGACCTCCCAAACACGAAAACCGTATAAAATCAGATATGGCAGGCATTAATCGCCCACCTATTTTTAGTGACAACAAAAGAACACAACCTTGAGGTAAACATGACTTTCAGCATCGCCGAACTTTTTGCGCAACATAGCTCTGATAAATTTGATTTGCACGAACAACACCTCAATAATCAAATGGTCAGAATGCTAAAGACCATTGGCTATGACCGCCATTACCAACGAGCTGTCGGTCAGTATCTCTATGACCAGGACGGCACAGAGTATCTGGATTTGTTAAGCGGCTTCGGCGTGTTTGCCATTGGCCGGAATCATCCTACTGTCATCAGCGCATTAAAAGAGACCTTAACGCTGGAATTACCCAATCTGGTGCAAATGGACGTCTCCATACTCAGCGGATTACTGGCCAAGGAAATTCTGAAAACTACGCCAGATAACCTGGACAAGATGTTTTTCTGCAATTCGGGAACCGAATCCGTAGAAGCGGCGATCAAATTTGCCCGCTACACCACCAAGCGTGAAAAAATTGTTTTTTGCGAGCACGGCTATCATGGCCTGACTATGGGGGCTTTATCATTAAACGGCGAAGAAATTTTCCGCGAAGGTTTCGGCCCGCTGTTGCCCGCCTGCAGCGCAGTTCCATTTAACGATCTGGATGCACTGGAAAAAGCATTAAGCAACAAAGACGTTGCCGCTTTTGTGGTCGAACCTATCCAAGGCAAAGGCGTCAACCTGCCGGACGACAATTACCTGCCGGAGGTCGAACGCTTGTGTAAAAAATACGGCACCTTGTTTGTGGCCGATGAAGTTCAGACCGGTTTGGGCCGCACCGGCGCATTCTGGGCGATCGATCACTGGAACGTTAAACCGGATATGATTTGCATGGCTAAAGCCCTATCAGGCGGCTTTGTCCCAGTCGGCGCTGTCGCCATGACGCATAAAATCATGGACAGCGTTTTCAACCGCATGGATCGGGCTATCGTCCACGGCTCCACCTTCTCCAAAAACAATATGGCGATGGCTGCCGGCCTTGCCACGCTGCGTGTGATGGAAGACGAAAAACTGGTGGAAAACAGCATGAAAGTCGGTACAGACATCATCGACAGTCTGAACGCCATGGCAGGGAAATATGAGTTCCTAAAAGAAGCGCGCGGCAAAGGCATGATGATTGCGATTGAATTCCAATCACCCAAAAGCCTTAAACTCAAGGCGGCCTGGGCGATGCTGGAAGCGGCCAATAAAGGCTTGTTCTGTCAAATGGTCACTATTCCTTTATTCAAGGAACACCACATCCTGACTCAGGTTGCAGGACACGGCATGAACGTGGTCAAGCTGTTGCCGCCCCTAAACTTAACGCAAAAAGACCGTGACACTATCGTCAATTCTTTTGATACGGCCATTGCCGACACTCACCAGATTCCGGGTTCTATCTGGGATTTAGGCAAGAATCTGGCCAGTCACGCCTTGAAAGGCAAAAAAAGCAGCTAAGCAGGAAAGAACAATGAAAAAAATCATTTCGCTGTGTTTATTGTTGTTAACATTGTGTCAATCCCACTGGGTCTTCGCCCATGCGGTTATCACGGATTATTCGTTAAAAATCACGCCCATTCACGCCAACCAGCCGGACAAGGTGGAACTTAGCTTTAACTCCAAGATCGAATTGGGACTGTCGCAGGTTTTTCTGGTCAGTAAAGGTGATAAGCATGAATTATTGCAAGTATCCAACGGCGGCAAGCAAGGCCAGATTGTTATCCATATTCCGGCATTGGCATCCGGCGATTACGCCCTCAGGTTTAAAGTCTTTGCTGCTGACGGTCATTTGACCGAAGACGTTATCCATTTTTCCGTTTCACAATAGGTTTTTTTACAATGGCCGGCATAGCTGATTTTCTTGATTCTCTTATAGGCGGGTTTGACCTGATTTGCTTCGCATTGGCGATCGGCAGTCTGTTTTGGGGTCTTTTTGTTTTACGTCCATGGAATAATAATGATGGATATAACGCCGTATTGCTGCAAAGAACCATTACCCTTTTATACAAAGGCGGTTTTTGGCTGGCTGCCGCCCAAATCTTCAAGATCATTCTTAAGATATGGCTGATGGCCGCCGTGCTTGATCGATGGCCGTTCCCTGAGTTCGCCGGCACTACGCAATTCATAGGCGGCATAGTTCGCGCGGCACTGACCGTGGTTTTGGCGGGTTACTGCTATTTGTATCTGAGCAAAAATCCCTTTTCCAAACAGCACTGGATAACCGCCAGCATCGTCGCCTTGCCCATGATTATTTCCGGCGCATGGCTGGTGCATGGCGCAGGACGCTTTGAAAATCAAGTCACCTTGATGTCGCTGACCGTCATTCATCAACTGGCTGCCGCAGCCTGGATCGGCGGTATTTTTCATCTGGTCAACCTTTGGCTTTTGCGCAGCAGCAACCAGGTTCCGGCTGAATTGTGGCCTTTATTGCTCAAGCGTTTCACTACTTTCGGCATCGCCTCGGTCGCCATGATTCTGGTCTCAGGCTTGCCTATCGCCTTACAATACATCGACTCCTGGAACGGCCTGATCGGCACCGGCTACGGCAATTTATTGATGGTGAAAATCGTCTTAATGTCCATCGCTCTTGGATTTGCCTTGCTAAACAAAAACGCAGTAGTGGCATACGGAATTTCCGGCAACAATCACGCATTAAATAACCGCGTCCCTTATTACATTGAAGCGGAAACCTTTGTTCTGGTCACCTTGTTATTTACCGCCGCCAGTCTGGCTTCCCAGCCTCCGGCCATTGACATCCCCAGCCTGACTGCAAGCTGGCAGGAAGTTCTGGGCACCTTTAGCCCGCAAATCCCCCAAACAAGTTCTCCGACGCATACGGACTTGATTGCAGGCGAAGCTGGACGCGTTGCTATTGTCGGCCAGGTTCCTTCCCTGGCGGCAACTGAATGGTCAAACTATAACCACAACATCGCCGGCATTTTCCTGACGGTGATGAGCTTCTTTGCCATGCTGTCTTATGTAAACCATTCCGGATTTGAACGGTTCAAATACTGGCCATTGGGTTTTGTCCTGCTGGGCATCTTCCTGTTTTTCCGCAGTGACGCTGAAACCTGGCCATTAGGCCCGATAGGCTTCTGGGAAAGCACTTTTAATAACGGTGAAGTGCTGCAGCACAGAATTGCGACCTTACTGGTATTTGTTCTTGGCATTTTCGAACTGACAGCCAGAGTAACCAAAAATCCGGACAGCAAACTGCCTTATTTTTTCCCTTTGCTGGCGGCTTTTGGCGGATTAATGCTGCTGACCCATTCCCACGTCGGCTTTCAGCCTAAAAGCGCTTTCCTTATCCAGGTCGGTCACACCATGATGGGAATTTTCTCCCTCATTCTGGCCAGCGGCCGTTGGCTGGAATTGAAATTGGACAGACCTGGCAAGGAGATTGCCGGATTTATTTCTGTTGCCGCCCTGTTTCAGATTGGCATCATCCTGATGTTCTATCGCGAACCTCTTTACTAATATGAATACATTACATAACTACCCACTGCTTAAAGACATCAACACCCCTGCCGATGTCCGCAAGTTACCCAAAGACCAGCTAAAAGATTTGGCGAAAGAACTGCGCGAGTACTTAACGCATACGGTAAGTATTTCGGGCGGCCACTTTTCAGCAGGTTTGGGTACGGTTGAGTTGACGGTGGCGTTGCATTATGTGTTTGATACGCCATCCGACCAGCTGGTCTGGGATGTCGGCCATCAGGCGTATCCGCACAAAATCCTGACCGGGCGCAAAGACCGGATGACCACCATCCGCACCAAAGGCGGGGTATCGGCATTCCCAAGCCGCGCGGAGAGCGAATACGACGCCTTTGGTGTCGGCCATTCCAGCACCTCGATCAGTGCCGCCTTGGGTATGGCGATTGCGTCCGAGCTGAAAGGCGAAGACAAACAGATGATAGCGATTATCGGCGACGGCAGCATTACCGGCGGCATGGCGTTTGAAGCGATGAACCATGCAGGTTCTTTGGACGCCAATCTGTTGGTGATTCTGAACGATAACGATATGTCGATCTCGCCACCTGTCGGCGCGATGAACAATTACCTGACCAAGATTTTATCCAGCAAGTTTTATTCTTCGATGCGCGAAGGCAGCAAGAAGGCATTAAGCAAGATGCCGAGCGTCTGGGAACTGGCCCGCCGCACCGAAGAACACATGAAAGGCATGATAGTGCCAGGCACCTTGTTTGAGGAACTGGGCTTTAACTATATCGGCCCGATTGACGGACATGACATCGACATGCTGGTGTCCACGCTGGAAAACCTGAAGGAAACTTCCGGCCCGCGCTTTTTGCATATCGTCACAAAAAAAGGCAAAGGCTATGCGCCGGCCGAGAAAGACCCTCTGGCCTATCACGGCGTACCTGCGTTTGATCCTACCAAGAATTCCCTGCCCAAGGCTGCGCCATCAGCACATCCGTCTTATACCGAAGTTTTTGGCGACTGGCTGTGCGACATGGCGGAAAAAGACGAGCGTTTGCTGGGCATCACCCCCGCCATGCGCGAAGGTTCCGGTCTGGTGAAGTTTTCAGAGCGTTTCCCCAAACGCTACTTCGATGTCGCCATTGCCGAGCAACACGCGGTAACGCTGGCGGCAGGCCAAGCCTGTCAAGGCGCAAAGCCTGTGGTGGCGATTTATTCCACGTTCCTGCAACGGGCTTACGACCAGTTGATTCATGATGTTGCCATCCAGAATCTGGATGTCCTGTTTGCCTTGGATCGCGCCGGTCTAGTCGGCCCTGACGGCCCTACCCATGCCGGCAGTTTTGACTACAGCTATATGCGCTGCGTTCCCAATATCCTGATTATGGCGCCGGCGGATGAAAACGAATGCCGCCAGATGCTGTATACAGGATTTATGCATGAAGGCCCTGCCTCCGTGCGTTATCCGCGCGGCAAAGGCCCCGGCGTTGCCATAGAAAAAGCCATGACCGCATTGCCGATCGGCAAAGGCGAAATTCGCCATCAAGGCAGCCGTATCGCTATCCTGGCCTGGGGCAGCATGGTCACACCGGCCTTGGAAGCGGGCAAACATTTGGATGCAACCGTGGTCAACATGCGCTTTGTCAAACCCATCGATGAACAACTTATTCTTGAACTGGCTAAGAGCCATGATGTCTTCATCACCGTGGAAGAAAATGTCATTTCCGGCGGCGCAGGCAGCGCAGTCAGCACCTTCCTGCACTCGCAACAGATACTGATGCCGGTATTAAGCCTCGGCCTGCCTGACAGCTTTGTTGAGCAAGGCACAAGAGAGGAATTGCTGGCCATGTGCGGGCTGGATAAAAACGGAATTGTGGCTCAGGCTGAGAAATTCTGCGCGTAAGTACACCGTGATAACAGCCAAACAAAAAGGGCGACCATTGGTCGCCCTTTTTTTATACCTACCGTAAGGTGTGCTGAACACAGTGATGCGCATCGTTCGCGACTGATGCGCTTCATGCCTTAGCGCATCCTACGAGCTATCGCTACCGGTAACCCGCGCCGCGCTCCTTTCGTGTCGGGTTCACCAGTTTGTTATATCGCATACCTTTCCCATGCTTCACAATTTGTAAGTTCCATAAACCTCGCGCTGGGATGCTCGATGATTTCAATTATGTTCTGCGCTGATATGTTTCTTGTGCTGTACCCTTCATGTTTTATCGAAATTCTAAGTTGATGACCCATATGTGATAGAAGCACCCTAGCCATAACCCCATCAGGAAACTTACTATCTATCATTGAGTCAATAGGTACATTTGCTTTAATAAGGCATGGAATACCTATACTGCGCAGTGCGCCTCCTGTAACAGGATTTCCCTCATGTGAATTGTAAAGCACTTCCCCGCCCCACGACCTGAAAAAGCGTCCGATGCCAGACTCCCCGGCCATGAACGGCTCGAAAAAACAAAACCACAACATACTTGCACGGTTGCCATCATTTGCCTGGTTTTTATCCTTTAGGCACTGTGCAACTCCAGAACTGATCAACCCGCTATGTAAAAGCCGGTCTATTCTTGCGTTTAGCGTAATTGCATTTTGCAAGAACATCCCATTGGTGCGAATGCCCTCAATTTCCTCTTTCGTTAATTTAGTGCAGTGGTATCCGATTAACGAATACATCCTCAAAATATCCCGGAATTCTTTAACCAATGAATCGTATCCAGACGGGCTTGCATTTGTGCAGCAACTGCACTCCCAGCCTTCAAATTTGCTCAAATTGACTTCCAAGAAATCGGACACATCTGTTGGCCATGTGCTCTTATCGGAAATAATAATTGAAATAAGCCATCCCCCAGACAATTTTAGGTTTTAATCGCGGTGCATAAAACCGCACCAGTAATCCGTTAGGCTCAATACTAACGGCAATCACTTATAGATAGCAACCTTTACGCGAAAAACAAAATACACCGCCAAAAGCCATTGATTATGCTCAATAGCATCGAGTACCATTTCACCAATCTCAATAAAGGTACGTGTACCCTACCTTAACTTAAAAACATGCTAACCATCCTGCAACTCCCCGTCTTAAACGATAATTACATTTACCTGGTTCACGATCCGGTATCGGGTGAAACCGCTGCGGTAGACCCTGCTGTTGCGCAGCCGGTTCTGGATGTTCTGGAACAAAATAGCTGGCAGTTAACCACCATTCTGAATACCCATCATCATGGGGATCATGTGGGCGGCAATCTGGAGCTGAAGCAAAAAACCGGCTGCACGGTTATTGCAGGCCTTTCAGATCAGCATAGAATCCCCGGCATTGATCGCGGCGTTGTTGAGGGCGACGTGGTAACTCTCGGCAAGCATACCGCCAGAGTTATCTCGACTCCCGGACACACCAGCGGCCATGTCGTTTATCATTTTGCAGGCGACAGCACGCTGTTTTGCGGGGACACCTTGTTTGTCATGGGCTGCGGCCGGCTATTTGAAGGCACCGCCGAGCAAATGTGGCATTCATTACAGAAATTGAAGGCATTGCCCGCAGCTACCAAAATCTATTGCGCCCATGAATACACCCAAGCCAACGGCCGGTTCGCGTTAACGGTAGAGCCTGATAACCGGCAGTTACAGCAAAGAATGGATGTCGTCAATCAGCTGAGAGCAAACCACCAGCCGACTGTGCCATCGACGATAGAACAGGAACTGGTGACCAATCCGTTTTTCAGGGAAGACAGTTTGGCGCTGCAGGAAACCATTAACATGGTGGGCAAAAAGCCAGTGGAGATTTTTGCAAAAGTCAGGCGGTTGAAGGACAACTTTTGATGGCGTTGGCATTGTAGGGGCGACCGGCCGGTCGCCCCTACGGTAGCCCGAAAATATCAAATTAACTGATTTTTCAGGATAAACAACTTAACCCTTAGGCCGCATGTGCGGAAACAACAGCACATCGCGGATTGACGGCGCATCGGCAAACAGCATGACCAGACGGTCGATGCCTATGCCCTCGCCTGCCGTGGGCGGCATGCCGTGTTCCAGCGCGACGATATAGTCGGCGTCAAAGTGCATGGCTTCATCATCGCCAGCCTCTTTTTCTTCCACCTGTTTCTGGAAGCGCGCGGCCTGATCTTCGGCATCGTTCAGCTCGGTAAAGCCGTTGGCGATTTCCCGCCCGCCGACAAAAAACTCGAAACGGTCTGTGACATGCGGGTCATCATCATTGCGCCTTGCCAATGGCGATACCTCAACCGGATATGCGGTAATGAAGGTCGGGTTCATCAGGCGGCTTTCCACGGTCTTTTCAAATATCTCGATCTGTATCTTGCCCAGGCCATAGCCGTCTTTGACAGGGATATGCAGATTTTTGGCCACTTCAACGGCGGCTTCGCGCGTGGCAATATTTTCCGCTTTCAAGTCCGGATTAAAATGCAGGATCGAATCAAACACGGTCATGCGGTCGAACGGCTTACCGAAATCGTATTGCTCGCCCTGATAGGTAACTACTGTCTGACCCAGCACTTCAAGCGCGCAACCGCGCAACATGGCTTCGGTCAAGTCCATCAAATCGCCGTATTCGGCGTAAGCCTGGTAAAACTCCAGCATGGTGAACTCGGGGTTATGACGCGTCGATAAACCCTCGTTGCGGAAGTTGCGGTTGATTTCAAACACCCGCTCAAAACCGCCGACGACCAGGCGCTTTAAATATAACTCCGGCGCGATACGCAGATACAGCTCCATATCCAGCGCGTTATGGAAAGTCGTAAAAGGACGCGCCGTCGCCCCGCCCGGAATCATCTGCATCATCGGCGTTTCAACTTCCAGAAACTTGCGCTCGATCAGGAACTGGCGGATATAAGCGACCACCTTGGAACGGATCAGGAAGGTGTTGCGCGATTGCTCGCTCATGATCAAATCCAGATAGCGCTGGCGGTATTTGATTTCCTGATCGGCAATGCCGTGGAATTTTTCGGGCAACGGGCGCAAAGCTTTGGTCAGCAGGCGGATATCATCGACCTTAACGCTGAGCTCGCCGGTCTGGGTTACAAACAGCACCCCTTCCGCGCCGATGATGTCGCCGATGTCCCATTTTTTGAACTGTTCGTTGTAAAAACCTTCGGGCAGCGTGTCGCGGGTCACATAAAGCTGTATCTGGCCGGACATGTCCTGAATATGCGCAAAACTCGCTTTACCCATCACCCGGCGGGTCATCATGCGGCCAGCCAGTTTTACGCGTACAGGCTCTGCTTCAAGCTCTTCCTTTGATTTTTCGCCGTACTCGGCCAGCAGCTCGCCCGCCACCACATTGCGGCGAAAGTCCGTTGGGAAGGCGATGCCGCCGTTTTCGCGCAACTCGTTCAATTTGCTGCGGCGCTGCCTGATTTGTTCCTGTTCGTCGTGCTCAATTTCTGACATGTTATGTGTTAACTCTTTTGTTTGTGTTTTTTACAAGCCGCTCTTCAAGCTGGCCTCGATAAACTGATCCAGGTCGCCATCCAGAACCGCCTGGGTGTTGCCTGTTTCCACGTTGGTGCGCAAATCCTTGATACGGGACTGATCCAGGACATAGGAACGAATCTGGCTGCCCCAGCCGATATCCGACTTGGTGTCTTCCAGCGCTTGAGCCGTTTCGCTGCGTTTGCGCATTTCCAGCTCGTACAGCTTGGCTTTCAATTGCTTCATCGCGGTGTCGCGGTTCTTGTGCTGGGAGCGGTCGCTCTGGCACTGCACGACAATGCCGGTCGGGTTGTGGGTCATGCGCACGGCCGATTCGGTTTTGTTGATATGCTGACCGCCCGCGCCGCTGGCACGGTAAACGTCCACGCGAACATCGGCCGGGTTGATGTCGATGTCGATGTCATCGTCGATTTCCGGCGAGACAAACACCGAGGCAAACGAGGTATGGCGGCGGTTGCCCGAGTCAAACGGCGATTTTCTGACCAAGCGGTGTACGCCGGTTTCGGTGCGCAGCCAGCCGAACGCATATTCACCTTCAAACTTGATGGTGGCGCTTTTGATGCCGGCCACATCGCCTTGCGATTCTTCGATCAGCTCAGTTTTAAAGCCCTTGCGCTCGCCCCAGCGCAAATACATGCGCTCGATGATGGATGCCCAGTCCTGGGCCTCTGTGCCGCCAGAGCCCGACTGTATGTCCAAAAAGGCGTTATTGGCATCCATCTGGCCGGAAAACATGCGTCTAAACTCCAGGTCCGCGACTCTTTTTTCAAAATCAGCCAGATCATCGACGACTGTTTCAACGGTTTCTTCATCGTTTTCTTCAACCGCCATGAGCAGCAGTTCTTCTGCATCGGCAAGGCCGCGTTCCAAGTCATTAATGGTGTTAACAATGACTTCCAGCTGGCCGCGCTCTTTGCCTAAGGCCTGCGCTTCTTCGGGATTGTCCCAGATTTTCGGGTTTTCCAGCTCTCTTAAAACTTCGATTAGGCGCTCGTTCTTGACGTCAAAGTCAAAGATACCTCCTAAGGGCATCGCCACGGCTTTTTAAGTCGGCTATTTTATTTTTGATCGGATTTATTTCTTGCATGAGGTGTATTTAACCAATGACTGTCGAGACCAGACGCGTATGAACGCCAGTCGATGAAAATTTTAATAAGGGTGATTATAAACTATAAGCCGAGCCCGTTCATCCCGAGTTGTGGATTTGGCGCGCCATCAGTTAGCTGAAAAAATAATGGGTGCCCAACTTGAGATTGAGTTGTTTTTCCGCACTGCCTTTATTGACTGCAATTTCCACCAGGCCGCTGGAATTTTTATACCAGAAAGACTGCTGCTCTGTGACTGCACTGAAGGTATCGGCCTGTTTGACCGTAAACCCGTTAATATTCAGAATTTTTCCGGCTAACTGTTCGTGATAGCGCAATCCAGTCATTGCATTGCCGTAATAATCAAAATAAATCACTTCAGCCAGATCTCGAGGCCAATCATCGCCTAGATCATCCAGCTTAAACGGCATCAACAAGCCGTCTGCCGCATTGATAGCCAGCCTTGCGGCAACAGGGGCGAACAGATCGCGCCCGTGAAAACTCGTTGAGCAATGTTCCGGTTTCCAGATAATTTCCGACCATTGCACATCCTGGGATTGTACGGCGACGGTATTCAGCAAGCCGTTATCCGGCCCGACAAAGGTTTGTCCGTCAGCCCGTAAAACAACGGCTCTGCGTTCGCCGCCAACGCCTGGATCAACCACAGCCAGAAAAATGCTGTTTACAGGAAAACTGTAGCGCAAAGCGGCCAGTAAATAGGAGCTTAACCGAGGATTGGCGGTTGGGGCATTGCTCAGCAGATTAATGACAGGGATATTCGGCGCTGCTTGCCGCAGCACCGACTCCACTTGTCCGGTATAGGGACCTGCCGGCCCGAAGTCGGTAAAAAGAACAATGCTTGTCATAGTCTCTTATTGAGCCAGCACGTCTAAACCGGCATTCGCCGCGCCAGTTCCCGACTGGCTGGCGGCATACACACCATCCCTGGCGTTAAATGTCATAACCTGCTCTTCGACGTGCGGACTCCGCATTAATCCGACAAAATCAAATAACCGGGTATCGGCCAACTGTGACGGCGCAACATTCTGCAGGCTGGTAAAAATGGTTTCCAGGCGCCCCGGAAATTGTTTATCCCAAGTTTTCAACATGACTTTCATGGCTTGGCGTTGCAGGTTTTCCTGTGAGCCGCACAAGTTGCAGGGAATAATCGGGTAGTTTTTAAATGCAGCCAGGCGTTCGATGTCTTTTTCACGGGTGTACGCCAAAGGCCTGATGATGATATTTTTCTTGTCATCGCTCAACAACTTGGGCGGCATCGCTTTTAATTTGCCGCCGTAAAAAATATTCAGGAAAAAGGTTTCGAGTATGTCGTCGCGATGATGCCCCAAGGCTATTTTGGTGATATTGTTGGCTTCGGCGTAACCGTATAAAGTGCCGCGCCGCAATCGCGAGCATAATCCACACGTTGTGTTGCCCTCGGGGATAACCCGCTTTACCACGCTGTAGGTGTCTTTTTCGATAATATGATACGGCACGCCCACCGATTCGAGATATTCCGGCAGTACATGCTCGGGGAAACCAGGCTGCTTCTGGTCCAGATTGACAGCGATCAGATCAAAATCAACCGGCGCGGTTTTTTGCAAGTGCATCAGGATGTCCAGCAGGGTGAAGGAATCCTTGCCGCCGGATAGGCACACCATGACCTTGTCGCCGTTTTCGATCATGTTGTAGTCGGCAATCGCATCGCCAACCGAGTGCCGCAATTTCTTTTGCAGCTTGTTAAATTGAGTTCTGGATTTTTGGTTTGGATCTGACATGGTCAGAGATATGAAGTATTTATTAAAGATAAAAAATGCGGGGTTCGGATATCCGAACCCCGTAAAGCCAAGCGTTAGCCGTTGTAACGCTGGAAGATCAAAGTGGCGTTGGTTCCGCCAAAACCGAAGCTGTTCGACATAATGGTGTTTAACGTGACGTTGTCTTTACGCTCACGCACTATGGGAATGCCTTCTGCGCCCGGATCAAGCTGAGTGATGTTAGCCGACGCGCTGAGGAAGTTTTCCTCCATCATCAACAACGAATAAATCGCCTCATTAACACCGGCAGCGCCTAATGCGTGGCCTGTCAGCGATTTTGTCGAACTGACCAAAGGCACGTTATCCTGGCCGAACACGGCACGCAAGGCTTCAAGCTCCCTGGTATCGCCGACCGGCGTACTGGTGCCGTGGGCATTGATATAATCGATCTTGCCGTTTACTGTCGCCATCGCCTGCTGCATGCAGCGCACAGCGCCTTCGCCGGATGGCTGCACCATGTCGTAACCATCGGAAGTGGCGCCGTAACCGGTCAGTTCTGCGTAGATTTTAGCGCCACGGGCTTTGGCATGTTCCAGCTCTTCAATCACTAAAACACCGCCGCCGCCGGAAATCACAAAACCGTCACGGGTTTCATCATAAGGCCTTGAAGCTGTAGCCGGCGCGTCATTATATTTGGAAGACAGTGCGCCCATCGCGTCAAACAACATGGACATGGTCCAATGCACTTCTTCGCCGCCACCGGCAAACACGACATCCTGCTTGCCCATCTGGATCAGTTCCATCGCATGACCGATACAGTGGGCGCTGGTCGCGCACGCCGAGCTGATCGTGTAATTGACGCCTTTAATTTTATACGGTGTTGCAAGACATGCAGTATTGGTGCTGGACATGCTTCTGGGCACCATATAGGGGCCGACTTTCTTGATGCCTTTTTCGCGCAAAATATCTGCCGCTTCAACAATGTTTGAAGTTGAAGGGCCGCCGGAACCCATCACCAGACCGGTTCTGAAATTTGACACTTCCGATTCATCCAAACCTGAATCATCAATCGCCTGCTGCATGGCGATATAGTTGAATGCCGCGCCATCGCCCATAAAACGTTTTATTTTGCGGTCGATGAATGCGTCCAAATCTATATTGATAGGGCCATGGACATGGCTGCGAAAACCCATTTCCTGATAAACATCAGAAAAAACAATTCCTGAACGGCCTTCTTTTAGGGAATCGACAACCTCTTTTCGGTCATTCCCTATGCTGGAAACAATGCCTAATCCGGTTACTACGACTCTTTTCATTGATAACGCCCCTAAAAATCTTCTGTGGAAGTAAACAAACCAACCCGTAAATCAGTGGCCTCATAAATGACTTTACCGTCAACTTCCATGGTAGCATCGGCAATACCCATGACCAGCTTGCGCATAATCAGTCTTTTTAAATTGACCCGGTAAGTCACTTTTTTGGCGGTTGGCAGCACTTGTCCGGTGAATTTAACTTCCCCGACGCCCAAAGCGCGCCCTTTGCCAGGGCCACCCATCCAGCACAAAAAGAAACCAACCAGTTGCCACATAGCATCTAAGCCTAAGCAACCCGGCATCACAGGATCGCCCTGAAAATGACAGGCAAAAAACCATAAATCGGGGTTTATATCCAATTCAGCAATGATTTCGCCTTTTCCGTATGCACCGCCTTCATCCGTAATAAGGGTAATACGATCCATCATTAACATATTTGGTAGAGGCAATTGCGCATTTTTGGGTCCGTATAATTCCCCCCTTCCGGACTTCAACAATTCTTCGCGCGTAAAACTATGCTGTTTCCCCATGCTATTTATGTACCTTAATTATTATTATATTGAATTGCCCATTATCTAACAGACACCGAAAAAAATCAGCTCAAATTTTAGTCGGGCAGCACATCAAGCATCAATTCTTTCATTTTCAACCCTTTTCGTTGAATGAGTTGCTGATAAATAATGGCGTAAGACAAAACCGCGGCGACATATTTTCTGGTTTCTCTATAGGGTATGGTTTCCACCCAGATATCCGCCGGCACGGTCTCTGCAGCCGGCAACCATTTAGCTACCCGCCCCGGTCCTGCATTGTAAGCGGCGGTTGCCAAAGCAAAGTGCCCGTTAAACCGTTTCAGCAGTTGCTTGTAATAAAAAGCGCCGTATTTGACATTAACATCCGGGTTAAACAGGCTTTTGGCTGATTGCCATTTTTCCTTTAACTCGCGAGCTATTTCCATACCTGTTTTAGGCATGATTTGCATTAAGCCTCGAGCGCCAACAGACGATTCGGCATCTTTATCAAACACGCTTTCCTGACGGATCAAGCCAAAAACGATAGCCGGATCAAGGTTCTGTTGATGCGCATGGTTATGAATCTGATTCGAATAATGAACAGGGAAACGCAGCGCCAGATCATCCCAGTAATCGGCTTTAATCATGGTATTAATGGCAATCTGATCCCAATGCCATTCCTGGGCTAATTTAGCTGCAATCATGCGCCGCTCATTGCTCAATTTTTTTACCGCATACCACCATTGCCGCTGAGCTTCCATGTCCCGGTTATGAAATCTAAGCTCACGGACTACCTTAAAATCAGCCTCATTGGCCAGCTCTTCAAGCTTATTTCCAGCCAGGGAAACAGGCTTATTGGACAAGGAATAGGATTTTCTTGCGTTGTCAGCCGCCAGAAACCCGTAAAAGCTCCGGTCTTCGGCGACTTTATTGAAGACATTCTGGGCTTGCGGCGTATCCCCCGTTTTATCCAGCAGCCGCGCCTGCCAATACTGCCATCTCGGTTCCTGTCGTTCTTCGGCTGTCAAACCTGCCAAGGCATCGGCAACATATTGCCAGTTCTGCTCGTACAAGGCGGCTCTGACCCGCCACTCCCTTACTTCGGCGTCAACCGCAGTCAACCGGCTAAGGCGCTGATATGCACCTTCACTTCTCTTGCGCGCCAGACTGAGCGCAAGGTCGCGCTCCAATTGCTGGGCGGTTTGGTTATCTATCTGGAAATGCTGTTTTCTGTCGTCCCAGATTTCAACCGCCAGATCCAAATCGGATTCTGCCAACCGGTCCACGCCATGAGCGAAGATACGACCCGCTTGCTTGCTATTTCTGCTCAGAAAATCGCTGTCTTCGATTAAAGAAGGCTTTTTATGCACCCGCAGCCAAATATCGGCAACGTCCTGATCCCCTTTATCCAGCAAACGGCGCACATACTCGGCCAACTGGACATTATCTTTCTTTAAAGCCGCCGCAAACCGTTGCCAGATCAGGTCAGTTGTAAAAACAGGCGACAACCTCAATATCGACAACAAAGGATCACATTCTTCAATGAGAGAGTCCCCTCCAACCCACAAGCGTTTAGCAGCATCCAAGGCCTGCTGTCTGTTGCCCGTGTTATAGAGCGCCAGATTATACTGGCATTCAAGGGAGCTGTTTTCAGTCGGCACATAATGCTGCAAAAATTCATACCAGCGTTCATTTCTGGCAAGATTGCCCAGCCATCTGAACTTTAATGATTCCGCGTAACGTGTGTCTTTATAAGCCGATAAAAAAGCATGAACCCTATCCTCATATTGCAAATTATCTTTCAACCACTGGTAATGCAGATAAGGATAAAGTGGATAATCCCTCAAAGAAGCGCTGGCATCTAAAAATGCGCTGATTTTTCCCTGAGCAATCAGTTTTTCTGCCTGCAAAAAATCGCTTCTTTGCCGGTCCAGCTTACTGCTCAACGCTGCGACGGGAAAAAAAACCAGGCAACACAACAACAACTTTATACTCAGGTGCTTCATATTCATATTTTCATCAAAACTTTAATTTATTCCTAAAGATGTTTCAGACAGATATAATTAAGCGCTTATAAAAATATTCCTACCTATTCCCGTGCAAGCAAAGCATCCCTCACAACAGGCTAAACAGCCTTACAGCTGGAATTATATATACCAAATTGCTTTAGAGCACAAAAAAGAGCTGGTTGTCTCCCACATCATCGCCATTCTGGCGACGATTGCCAGCGTTCCCGTGCCTTTGCTGATGCCGTTACTGGTCGATGAAGTCTTACTCAACAAACCCGGCGTTTTAATCCGCACCATCAACCTGGTGTCCCCAGCGGGCTGGCAAATCCCGATTCTTTATATCAGCGTTATTTTGCTGATCAGTTTGCTGCTGCGCATCATCGCCATCATTTTTAACATCATTCAGGCCAGACAGTTTTCCTGTATTTCCAAAGACATCGTTTTTCGCATCCGCAAGAACCTTATCGGCCATTTGCAGACTATCTCGATGTCTGAGTACGAAAGCCTGGGCACCGGCACGGTCGTGACCCATCTGGTAACCGACCTTGATACCATCGACAATTTCATCGGCAATACCATCAGCAAACTGCTGGTGGCCAGCCTGACCATTATCGGCACCGCCGTCATATTATTATGGATGCACTGGCAGTTGGGCTTGTTTATCCTGCTGCTGAACCCGGTGGTCATTTATTTCACCCGTATTATCGGCACGCGCGTCAAAGACCTTAAGTCCAAGGAAAATTCCGCTTACGAAGTTTTCCAGCAATCCTTGACCGAAACACTGGAAGCGATTCATCAAATTCGCGCCAGCAACCGCGAGAAACACTATTGCCAGCAACTGATCGAGTCCGCCCGGTCGGTTAAGGATTTTTCAACCGCTTTTGCCTGGAAAAGCGATGCGGCAACCCGCATCAGCTTCCTGGTGTTCCTGTTCGGTTTTGATATTTTCCGCGCCAGCGCCATGCTGATGGTGTTTTATTCCGATCTCAGCATCGGTCAAATGCTGGCGGTGTTCGGTTATCTCTGGTTTATGATGGCTCCGGTGCAGGAAATACTGAGCATCCAATACGCCTTTTATGCCGCCAAAGCCGCGCTAATACGCATCAACCGGCTTAATGCGCTGAAACAGGAACCGCACTACCATCACCTTGAAAACCCGTTCCTGAATAAAAAAACCGTCTCCATCCGCGTCGACAACCTGCATTTTAGCTACGGCGATGACCAATTCGCCGGAAGCGAATTGGCATTTACCCGCAGGGTGCCGGGCAGGACAGCCCTGCATGAAAAAATCCTCAACGGTATCCAGTTAAAAATCAAAGCCGGGGAGAAAGTCGCGCTGGTCGGCGCCAGCGGCGGCGGCAAGTCCACCCTGATACAAACCTTGATCGGCCTCTACCCGTCCAGCGAAGGCCAGATTTACTTTGACGATGTCGCCATCGACCGCATCGGCCTTGAAGTCGTCAGGGAGAATGTCGTCACCGTGCTGCAACACCCCATTCTTTTTAATGACACCATCCGCGCCAACCTGACGCTGGGCAAAACCGCGACAGATGCCGCATTATGGAATGCGCTGGAGATTGCGCAATTAAAAGACACGGTGCAAGAGCTGGAAAAAGGCCTGGACACCATCGTCGGCCGCCAAGGCATGCGGCTTTCCGGCGGCCAGCGGCAGCGCATGGCGGTTGCCAGAATGATAGTCGCCGACCCCAAAGTGGTGATACTGGACGAGGCCACTTCGGCGCTGGACAGCGAAACCGAGCACAAACTCCATCTGGCGTTGGCCGATTTCTTGAAAGGCCGCACCACCATCATTATCGCCCATCGACTGAGCGCGGTTAAACAAGCCGATCACGTCTATGTCTTTGAAGGTGGTAAAATATGCGAACAGGGGCAGCATGAAACCTTGCTCAATCAAAAAGGCCTTTATGCAAAACTTTATGGCGAATACCAATAACGATGTCTGAAATCTACGACCTGCACTGCCACTCAAAAGCCTCCGACGGCGCGTTATCGCCTACGGAACTGGTGCACCGCGCTCACGAACACGGCGTTACCTCGCTGGCCTTAACCGATCACGACACCACAGCAGGATTCAGCGAGGCGCAAGCCGCGGCGACTGCAACAGGCCTCAATTTAATCCCCGGCATTGAGCTTTCAACCAGCTGGCAAAACAAATGCCTCCACATTGTGGGCCTGGGCATCAATCCAGATCATCCGCAACTGGCTGAAGCCACCCGCAACCTGCACCTCATGCGGATCGAACGCGCAGAAAAGATGGCTGACAAGCTGGAGAAAAAACGCATCCCCGGCGCGCTGGAAGCGGTCAAGAAAGCCGCAGGCGACGGCATGATTACCCGCACCCATTTTGCCGACTTCTTGCTATCCCAAAATCATGTTTCCACTCAGCAGGAAGCCTTTGACCGTTATCTGGGAGACGGCAAGCCCGCGTATGTTTCCGCGTCCTGGACCGACATGATCCAGGGCATCAACTGGATTACCGAAGCCGGCGGCATTGCCGTACTGGCGCATCCTTCGCGCTACAAACTGACCGCCAGCTGGATGAAACGCCTGCTCACCGCATTCAAGGAAGCCGGCGGCCAGGGAATAGAAGTCATAACCGGAAGGACTAACGCCGATGAAATAAGATTGATGACCAGTTACGCAACGCGGTTTGAACTGGCCGGCTCAGTCGGCTCCGATTTTCACAGCCCTGCCAACCAATGGGTGGAGCTAGGCCGGCTTGCACCCTTACCCAAAGGCATCAAACCGGTATGGAAGCTGCTCAGTTAATGGGAAATATCATGAACTTTTGGGAAACCAAGAAACTGTCTGAAATGACCACTGAAGAATGGGAGTCATTATGTGACAACTGCGGCAAATGCTGCCTGCACAAACTGGAAGACGAGGACACCGGCGATATCTACTTCACCAGCGTCGTCTGCAACCTGATCGATCTGGATACCTGCCGCTGCACCCGCTATACCGAACGCACCCGATTAGTCCCCGAATGCCTGGACTTAAAACAGCACGACTTTGCCGAATACACATGGCTACCGGCAACCTGCGCTTACCGCCTATTGACCGATGGCGCACCACTCCCGTCCTGGCATCCCCTGCTGTCGGGAACTCCAGAGAGCGTTCAGGATGCCGGCGTTTCAATCAGCAGTTACGCCATGAAAGAATCCGAGATTGATGATCTGGAAGACCACATTATTGAATGGCTGGAGTAACGATAAGAGTTACTGCACGCCAATCTTATAAAGGCCCCCTATTTTACGAATACTTCGCCTGCATTCTGAAAAAACCGATTTGCTATGTATAATATAAAATTTAATCGATATGAGCTGTGGGCTTGTAAATTTGCCGGAATAGCAGTTGACTTCTGAAACCTGTGATACAGAGAAAACTACGCCTACTTCTCCCATGCGAACCTTGAAAGCGGTATTCTTCCTCTACATTGCCTTATTTTAATCATCTAAATACATAAAAAACGATGCCCTTTTCCTCTTCACCAGCAACCTACACTGCCGACGCCAACAAAATCCCTGCTATCAAATCAAATCGCTGGATTCTGGCTCTTTCCTTCATTATCAGCGCCTATATGCTATTCGGCCACTTGGGAGGAATGGCTTTAATATCGCCGGACGAAGGACGCAACGCCGAAGTGGCAAGGGAAATGAGCCAGTCCGGTTCCTGGCTTGTGCCGACTTATGACGGGCTTGCCTATCTTGATAAGCCAGCCTTTTATTTCAGGACTGTCGCACTGTCTTTTTCGCTGTTCGGGGAATCGGAAGGCGTCGCCAGGCTTTCTTCCGCTTTCTTTGCGTTTTCGCTGGCAGTGGCGGTATTCCTGTTTTGCCGAAAAATGTACGACCAGCGCACAGCCATTCTCGCCATGTTAATCGTAACCACAACGCCGCTTTACATGGCGTTTGCGCGAATTGTCATTTTTGATATGACCCTGGCTTTTTTTGTATGCTCCACCATTTTTGCGTGTTTTCTGGCGGAGGAGTGCGAGGAAAAGCAGCGGATACGCTGGTATCTGCTTGGCGCCTTATCGGCGGGAATTGCCACGCTGATTAAAGGCCCGGTGGGGTTTATTATTCCCACCCTGGTGATTGCGATCTTTAATGGGATTGAGGGCAGACTGGGTGCCATGAAACGCGTTTTTGCCCTTCGCAATTGGGCTGTTTTCTTTGCCATTGTGCTTCCATGGTTTGTCGGGCTGTCGCTGCTTCGCCCCGACTTCCCTTATTACGGCATTATGAAAGAATCCGTTTCCCGCTTTACCACCACCGAGTTCCACCGCACGGCCCCTTTTTATTTCTACGCGCCAATCATTGCGGGCACTTTTTTTACCTGGAGTTTGCTGCTGCCGGAATCCATTGTCGCAGCCTGGCGGGGAAGAAAACTCTGGTCTCGGACTGATCGGCTATTTATCGTCTGGGCCATCGTCGTCGTCGTGTTTTTCTCGATTTCACAATCGAAATTGCCCGGCTACATTCTCACCGCGGTGGTGGCTCTTGGAGTCTTGACCGCACGCGTTTTTGCCATGGCGCTGAACAACAGCTCCGGACGAGCGGTACGGATTGTATGGCATGGAGCAATGCCTCTGCTGCTATTGAGCACAATAGCGGCTCTGTTGGTCGGCGTCACGGCTTTTGATCCTGAAATACTCAAAAGCAGACTCACGTTTAAACATGAGCACTTTGACCTTTTTGTACCCACATTCCTACCCATGGCTATATCGTTTGGTATCGTTGCGCTCCTTTCGATACTCGCCCTGTGGACTCGCAGCACGCGACTGGTATTCGCCGCCTTTATAAGCCTCCCTTTACTTTTAATAGCCGTCAATTTTGATGCTCTGGCTATTTTTTCGCAGATTCGCTCCTCGCGTAACTTGGCGGAACGTATCCCGACAACGTTACCTCCCGCTACCGAACTGGCCTGTGTGGAATGCATGCCTAACGGTCTGCCGTTTTATCTCAAACGTCTGGTGACAGTTTTAACTAATACCGGCAATGAACTGACCAGCAACTATGTGGTTTTTACGCTGAATTCAGGCAAACCTTGGCCGGAGGGAGTCGTGCCGCTCGCACAATCGCGTGACTGGCTCGCTACCCGCACTCACCCGGTCTACCTGCTTGCCAATACAAACAACTCGGCGCTACTCAGGGAAATTGCGCGGGAGCGTGGTGTCGAGGTAGTGGCTCTGGATTCTAATTACTCGGCGGCCTTACTGCCCACTCCAGCAGGGAATTAATATGTGCGGCATTTGCGGTTTAGTCGCCCCCGGAGGGATGAAAGAAGGGAGTTCGACGCAGCAGCAGGTTAACCGGATGGTTGACGCGTTAATGCATCGAGGTCCCGATGATACCGGAATAGATGGTGATCAAGCGGCTGTTTTTGGGATGACGCGCTTGGCCATTCGAGGCTTAAGCGACGGCAAACAACCCATTATCGACCGCGACACTGGCGTCATGATGGCCTGTAACGGCGAGATTGATAATCACCTTGAACTACGCGAGTGGCTGCTTGGTCGCGGGCGAACTGTTGAGCAGAGCACCGACGTTGCGGTAATTCCAGCCTTGTACCTGGAGCTCGGCGATGCCTTTGTCGAACGGCTCAAGGGAGCCTTCGCTGTCGCGATCTGGGATCCACGCGATAAAAGACTGCTGCTTGCCCGCGACCGGGCTGGCGAACGGCCACTTTTCTACTCGGTCAATGGCGACGGCATCGTTGCTTTTGCCTCGTTGATAGCGGCCTTGGCATCGCCAGGTTCACATGCCTTAAATATCAGCACGAATGCGGTTCACGGCTATTTGCAGTCCGGTTTTTTTGTCGCGCCTGAGACCCCCTTCAAGGACATTCAAAAAGTGCCGCCGGGAGAACTGGTAACGATAGATGCCACTGGCATTCATCACAAACGTTATTGGCGCTGGAATGCAGTGCAGACTGCCAAACAGGCTGGCTCTCTGGACGCGTTCGACCAAGTTTTTCGGGCGTCGGTGCACCGGCAAAGCGAGGTTGATGTCGATTTTGGCTTGTTTTTAAGCGGCGGCCTCGACTCCTCTTTAATTACGGCCGTAACCAAGTCCATTCGCCCGGAAAAAACACTAAAAGCCTACAGTCTCCGCTTCACCGAAGCCTCGTATGACGAAGGACATTATGCCGAGCAAGTGGCAAACACCTTGGGTGTCGAGTTCGTGCCGGTTTGGGTGCGTCCAGAAGATTTTCCGCCAACCATCGCCAAACTGGTCCGGCAGGTCGGCGAACCACTCGCCGATCCGGCCTGGGTTCCCAGCGCTCTTTTAGCCATGCGTGCCGCGCAAGATGTGCGCGTGGCACTGGTTGGCGAAGGGGCGGATGAGCTTTTTGGCGGCTATCCTACCTATTTCGGCGCAGGAATTGCCGACTATTATGCGCGGCTTCCCAACCCGGTCCGGACATTTATACGCCGTGCGGTAGAAAGCTGGCCAGCGAGCGATAAGAAAGTGACGATCCCGTTTCTGCTTAAACGCTTTATTCAAGGCGACGACTTGGACTTTATTGGCCGCCATATACTCTGGACTTCCTGTATCTCACCCGCCGTTTTGGAACGCCTCGGTGTAACGCCGCCATTGATTACAAGACCAAGGTATTCATCAGCGGAAATGCTGGATCGGCTTCAGCAACACGATCTGGAAACTTCATTGGCGGAGGGATTGTTGACCAAGGCAGACCGTGCAAGCATGAAATCGGCACTGGAGCTGCGCGCGCCGTTTCTCGATCAGGAAGTCATGGAATTCGCCGCCTCTCTTCCGGAAAAGGAACGCATCCATCGTCTGCAAACCAAAGTTTTCCTGAAACAGTACGCCCTGCGATACCTGCCGACGGATATAGTGCACCGCAAAAAACGGGGGCTTTCTGTGCCTTTGAGCAGCTGGCTGCGCGAACCGCTTTATGAATGGGCCAAATCACGCTTATCTTCGCCCTTGCTGGATCGCGTCGGCGTTAATCGCCACGCCGCTGTGGAACTATTGCAGGAACACATGCAACGCAAGGCTGACCATGCCCGGTCAATCTGGACACTGATTGTCCTTAGCGAATGGCTGGAGTGGGTATCCGAAATTGAATCCTAGATCGCCGAACCTGTTGCGATACGGCGGTTCTAGTCTATGATTTTGCTTTTCCGCTGTCTCTGAGCTTGAATCCGCTTCAATGACAGCGTCAATAAAAAGAAAGCGCAGGTCGCAATGCCAAGATATTGCGCCAGATGAGTCATATCAGCTTGTATGGCACCGGCGCCGACCAGTGTCGCAGTCACGCCAAGAGGAAGAAAACCCAATGCAGTCCCGATCCAGAAGTCACCATGGCTAACCGTGCTCAATCCCAGCAAAATGTCATTATAAAGACCACTAATGGGCAACTGCCTCATGAATAATACGGATTGCCATCCCTGGGCATGAGTGGACTGGGATAAAGCGGCAATCTTCGGGAATTTTTGCTGAACAAACTCTCGACCGCTCCAGCGGGCAAAAATAAAAGCCCCATAAGCTCCGAGCACTGTCCCAAAGTGGCTCCAGACAAATCCCCAGCCAAAGCCGAACAACATTCCCGCCAATGAACATAATAACAGCCGGGGCATACCGATGGCGGTGAGCAAAGCGGCTGCCAGGGTAAATACCGCTGGCGCGGCATAACCAGCTTCCGCCAGCCATGATTTAATTTGATGACTCTGGTTCAGCACATCTTTTAATGGCACGGAATAAATTAAAAAACTGCTACCTGCTACGGCAAAAAAAAGGATAACGAATGCAATTTTTCTGGATAAGGTATTTTTTGAGTTAACCATTAATCGCCTGATAAATAACCGGGGGGTGTCTTAATTCGAGAGAATTACTAAATTTCAGAGGGGAAAAGGGCGTCAAACCTGCATCCAATTTTCACACAGCAATCCGAATCAACGAGACCAGTTGTCGTGCAGAACGGCTGCATGTTAGCACAGTTTCAACAACCTAACCCAACCTTAAATCATTGCCGGATATGATTTAAAGTGCGATTCATCCTTTGGACTAACCAAAAGTGCAAAGCAGCCTATCTACCGTGCTTCCTAAGATAAATGTTTGCTGATGACAGAGGGTAGATTCTTGGGCGATTTAATGCGCAGCTGTTTATTGACATTGAACCTGCCAAACACAACTTCAATATTATTGGCTGTCACGCCAAACTCTTTTGCCAGAAACCGAACCATATGATCTGTGGCCCTGCCCGCCACCGGTGCAGCAGTGACGCTGATTTTGAGTTGCTTGCCTTTAACCTTGCCGATAGCATCCTGTTTTGCGCTGGGCTGGCCGATAATATTCAGCACTAACGTTTCGCCATCCCAAGCACAGAAAGAATTAACCGCCAATCCTTTGTTTTTCATAAATTCATGTAGTTGATCCTAGAGCCGGATGGGGCATGTTGCCCTGTTCGAAATGTTTTGCTTTGGATAAGATTCCGGCATCTCAAAGCGTTAGTTTTTCATAAATTCATATAGTTGACTGTTTTTTATATAGATAAAATTATATTGAACCGAACTTGCAAACCTCGTCCCGCTTGGTTGGGCGCCCAATAAGACAAGATAAAAATATTAGTTGACACAAAGTGTTTTTAAGATATATTGAATTAGCACTCTCTTTGTGAGAGTGCTAAAACGGTATAGAAATAAAGCCGCCTGAGGGTGCAACCTCGAAGCGGCTTGGCAGAGCCACAATTTTTTGTCCAGCGATTCTGCCACCCTATTTGTAAGAGAGCAAAGGAAGAGTAGTTGAGTGTTTGCAGTTTTTCAACCATTTTTTCCAAAGGTTTTTTTACGCTGGACATATTTACGTTAAGGATATTTATGAGTATTACTAAAAAACCTGGTGAAACTACTGGCAAAGACGGCGGAATTTTTCAAGAAATTGGCCCTCGAGGAGGGAAGAAAGATAACTGGACAACTATCCCAGACCATAAAACTGCGCCTCCAACCTCGAAACCAGGACATGAATGGCAGCAGGTAAAGAAGACGCCTGATAGTCACCGATGACCTTGAGCAGGGCGGTTTACTAACTGCCCTGCTTTTTTGTATTTCTCATTTCGATGTCTAAAACAAAATCCTAAACATCTAACTATTAATACTTTAATAAAGCCTTGTAGGCCGAAATAAGCCGGTTCGAGCAACAACGAGAACTGGCGTTTCCGGCAATCATCACCAAAATTCGCCGGAAACGCCACCTCGCGCTACACGCTCGGATGATCTTATTCTTGCCTACGCCTATTTACACCCAGCGGTTATCACGGGTTTCACGCATCCAATACACGGCAAACAGGCTGACAGCCGCAGCCAGTGAGACATAGCCGCCGACCCAGGCCAGACCTCCCTCGGTGACCAGCCGTTGCGCGATATAGGGCGCGAACGAAGCACCGAGTATGCCGCCCAAGTTGTAGGCAGTTCCGGCTCCGGTATAGCGAACCTTGGAGGGAAAAAGCTCCGGTAGCAAGGCGCCCATCGGCGCGAAGGTGGCTCCCATCAGGAATAGCTCCAATGACAGAAAGGCGGTAATCATCAACGGCGAGCCGCTTTCCAGCATCGGCTTTAACAGGAAACCGGACAGGAATGCGGCGCTTCCGGCGACCAGCAAAACGGGTCGCCGTCCGAAACGGTCGCCTGCCCAGGCCGATAGCGGCGTGGCGGCGGCCATAAACAGCACCGCCACGCACAACATGCCGAGAAATTGCTGCCGCGGAATTTGCAGCGTGGTGGTGCCGTAGCTCAACGAAAACACGGTCGAAATGTAGAACAATGCATAGCAGACGACCATTGCCATCGCTCCCAGCGCCAGCGGGGCGGCATGGGATTTAATTATTTCCTTAAGCGGCAAGCCGACTTGCTGGTGTTGCTGTAACACTTTGGCGAATACCGGGGTTTCGGCCAAGGCCAGACGCACATACAGGCCGATCATGACCAGCACCGAACTGGCAAGAAACGGGAGCCGCCAGCCCCAGCCCTTAAACTCCTGCTCGCTCAGAAAATGTGCCAGCAGCAGAAAACTGCCGGTCGCCAACAGAAATCCCACCGGCGGCCCCAACTGGGGAAACATGCCGTACCAGCCGCGCTTTCCGGCCGGGGCGTTCTCGGTCGCCAGCAGCGCTGCGCCGCCCCACTCCCCGCCCAGACCTATGCCCTGGCCGAAACGCAGCAGACACAACAAAGCCGGAGCCCATGCGCCGATAGCGTCATAACCCGGCAACAGGCCGATCAATGTGGTGGAGATGCCCATGACCAGCAGCGATGCGACCAGGGTTGTTTTGCGCCCGATGCGGTCGCCGAAATGCCCAAACAGCATCGCACCCAAAGGCCGGGTCAGGAAAGCGACGGCAAAGGTGAGAAAGGAACTGAGCGCTTGGGTTGTCGGGTTGCCGCCGGGGAAAAATACCGGGCCGATAACCAAGGCAGCGGCCATGCCGTAAATATAAAAATCGTAGAACTCGATAGCGGTGCCGATGAAGCTGGCTAAGGCGATGCGGGTAACGGAGGGCGGGGAGATGGGATTGGTCATGAATGCCTTGAAGGCTGATGCCTACTGAAATCAGACACAAGTATCACCAAATAGTTGTTATATAGACTCGTCATCTCGGCAGGGAAGCCGTGATCCAGGAGCCATGGATGGTAATGTCATATCTCATTACCCATTTTTAGCTATGAAACCATTTTTTAATCTGACTTTTCACATCCCTGTGATCTGGATCCATCCCGGCATTCCCTACCGGGATGACGACTTAACTAAATAACAGCGCCTTACAAAAACAAAATTTTTCTGGATAGCTATGTAATCAATCCAGTTTAATCCAGTCTTCCAGCGCCGCGATAATAGCTATCGCCTGATCTTTACTGGAAATATTGAACTTTGATTTTTGCTTGTATTCGCCGTTTTGCTTCTGGTAACGGCGGATAGTGTATTTATCGGGGCCGTATTCTTCCTTGGCGCGGTTCCAATCCTGATAACGGTACATGACCGTAGCCCAGGCACCTTTGGTCAGCACTTTTTTGTCCAGTTCCTTGACTGTCTCAATGCCGCCGTCTTCGTATGTTACCGTCAATTCGTCTACAGTTTCAGCCATGTTAACTCCTGGTAATTTGTGCTTACTTTCCTGCAACAGCCGCTCAAGCGAACGGGTGTTCCAGGATAATTGTTTCGTCTCTATCGGGGCCTGTTGACAGGATGGCGATCTTGACGCCTACCAGCTCTTCAATCCTCTTGATATAGGCCTTTGCGTTGTCAGGCAACGCGTTGAAATCGGTTACGCCGGCAGTCGTTTCCGTCCAGCCCGGCATGTATTCAATAATCGCGTGGCATCCTTCGTACTGATCCGCGCCTAAAGGAGCCGTTTCGGTAACGACGCCGTTAAGTCTGTAGGCGTTACAAATGCCGACTTTTTCCAGGCCGTCAAGCACATCCAGCTTGGTTAAACAAATGCCGCTCAGGCTGTTCATTTTTGCGGACTTGCGCATCGCGACCGCATCAAACCAGCCGGTGCGGCGTTTGCGGCCGGTGGTAGCGCCAAACTCATGCCCTACTGTACCCAGGTGATCGCCGTTTGCATCATGCAATTCAGTCGGGAAAGGGCCGTTACCTACGCGTGTCGAATAGGCTTTGGTAATGCCCAGCACATAGTCAAGGTCAAGAGGACCGATGCCGGTGCCGGTAGCAGCTCCTCCTGCCGTGGTGCTGGAAGAAGTCACATAAGGGAAAGTGCCATGGTCTATATCCAGCAGAGCGCCTTGTGCACCTTCAAACAACAGATTTTTGCCCTGATCCTGAAGCTTGTACAGTTTCTCGCTCACATCGGTCAGCATGGGCTTGATTTGCTCGCCCAGTTTCAGCGCTTCATCAAGCGACTTTTGATAATCGACTGGATCAGCATGATAGTAGTTGGTCAGCATGAAGTTGTGGTATTCGACCAGCTCCTTAAACCGTTCGGCAAAAACCTTAGGGTTTAAAAAGTCTCCGGCGCGCAGCCCCCGTCTGGCCGCCTTGTCTTCATAGGCAGGCCCAATGCCGCGGCCTGTCGTGCCGATCGCCTTGCTGCCGCGGGCTTTTTCGCGCGCCTGGTCAATTGCCACGTGAACCGGCAATATCAGGGTGCAGGCTTCACTGATCAATAAACGGTTCCTGACCGGGATGCCGGCTTTTTCCAGCAGTTCAATTTCTTCCAGCAGGGCGTTGGGCGATAAGACCACGCCATTGCCGATCATGCACTGGACGTTTTCCCGCAGGATACCGGAGGGAATAAGATGCAAAACCGTCTTTTCCCCTTGTATAACCAGCGTGTGCCCCGCATTGTGACCACCCTGAAAACGGATGACGGCTTCCGCCTGTTCCGTTAACAGATCAACCAGCTTACCTTTTCCTTCGTCACCCCATTGGGTACCGATGACAACGACGTTCTTTCCCATAATTATTCCAAACTTACGACTGCAAGGATGCAGGAGGTAGAGCAACGCATGGAGCAGTTGCCGAAGATAAGGTTCTTACGAACCAATTTTGATGGTCTTGCTCTAAAATAGCTGTGCAACCGAGCTCTTGCGCATTCCCGGCTTGCCCCGGCAATTGCTGGACAACCGCTTGTCCCTCGGCGCGCAAATCCCTGATTTTTTCATTTAGCGCGGCATCGTCCAGATACGGGGCGAAAATCAATGCCCGCTGCTCTTTTTTGTAGGATGTCTTGCTTAGCGTGGACAATGATTTCAAGTCCGCGCTAAAACCGGTCGCGGGACGCTCACGCCCGAAGATGGCGCCAATATTGTCATAGCGGCCGCCTCTGGCAATCTCCCTGCCTACGGACGGCACGAAAGCCGCAAAAACCACGCCGGTATGATAATGATAACCGCGCAATTCAGCCAAATCGAAACTGACCGGCAATGACGGAAAACTGGCCGCCAGTTTTTCCGCAATCGCTTCCAGATCAGCCAACGCCTGTTTTACCTCGCCATTGGCCGCCAATAAAACTGCGCGGGCTTTGCTGATGGTGTCCTGGCCGCCATTCAGTTCCGGTAATTTCAAGAACATGGCCTTAAGATCGCTATCGATGCTGTAGCCGGCCATCAACTCCTGAAGCTCAGGCCGAGCCTTGCGCTGCAATACGTCGAATAATTCGGCTTCCTGCACGTCAGTCAACCCGGCCTGTCTTGATAAGGCCCGGTATATGCCGACATGCCCCAAATCAAGGTGCACATTTTGCAATCCGGCCATCGCCAGCATTTCCAGCATCAAGCGGATGACTTCTACGTCGCTTTCCTTGCCGGCATGGCCGTAAAGTTCTGCGCCGATCTGCATCGGGCTTCTGGTCTTTTCGAGCGGATCGCCCTTGGTGCGCAGGATGGTTCCGGCATAGCAAAGACGGGTCGGCCATTCATGCTTCAGATTATGCGCATCGATTCTGGCTACCTGCGGCGTCATGTCCGCCCTTACGCCGAGCATTTCGCCGCTGACCTGATCGGTCAGTTTAAAGGTTTGCAGTTCCAGATCGTGCCCCGAGCCGGTCAACAAGGAATCCAGGTAGTCTATGAAGGGAGGAATAACCAGCTCATAGCCCCAGCAGGCGAACATATCCAGTATCTTGCGCCGCAAGCTTTCAAGATGTTTGGCCTCTTCCGGCAAAATCTCTTCTATGCCGTCAGGCAAAAGCCAAGAGTCTTTTTGTTGCATGTTTTGCGAGTCCCACTCAAACAAAACGCCCCGCATGCGGAGCGTTGGTTACGGGTTCCCAAGCCGGAGCCTGGGAATCTTGTCTTTGACTATTTCTGCTGCTTGAAATATCTAAAGAAGTCAGAATCAGGATCAAGCACCATCATGCTTGAACTTGAAAAAGTCTTTTATAGGCGTTCAAACTGCGGTAGAACGTAAAGAATTCAGGATCTGCGCCGTACGCTTTGGCATAAATTTCAGCAGATTTTGCATCGCCTTCACCGCGAAGCATTTCTGAATCCCTGAACGCATTGGCCATGGTCACTACCCGTTGCCTATCGGCATCAGCACGGATTCTTTCCGCCGCTTCAGCACCTTGCGAACGGAACTCACGGGCAACCCTTTCACGCTCTGCTTCCATTCTGTGGAAAACGGAACTGCTGACTTCATCCGGCAAATCGATACGCATTACCTGCACATCAATAATTTCCATACCCAAATCAGCCGCAAGCGGTTTTGAGTTTTTGATCAAAATCTCCCTGATAGCCTGCCTATCCGTTGAAACCAATTGCTTGATATTGCGCTTACTGAATTCGCCGCGGAAAGCGTCTTTAATAATTTGATCCAGCCGCAAATTAGCCTGATCTATATTACCGGCCACAACCGTATAAAAAGTCGCTACATTACCGATACGCCATTTAACAAAAGAGTCAACAATGACGTTTTTCTTTTCAGCCGTTAAAAAGCGTTCAGGCTTCGCATCCATAGTTTGAATACGCGCATCAAATTTCTTAACGTTATTGATAAACGGTAATTTAAAATGCAGGCCAGGTTGATAATCATCCTTTACGATCTCGCCCAAGCGAAACTTGATTGCATCTTCTGTTTCATTGACGGTAAACACGCACATCATGCCAATAAACAGCAGTGCGCCGATACCTATCAGTATTTTATTTTGTATCATTGGCGTCCCCTTGCGTCACGAGCGCGATTTACAGCCCGCAAAGCAGGTTGTGGGTGCAGTTGAGGCTGTGCTTGCGCCTCAGCTGGATGAGGTTGCTCTGCTGCAACTTGTGGAGCATTAGTTTGCTGCATCGAAGGCTGTTGTTGAATCATTTTATCCAATGGCAAATAAAGCATGTTATTGCTGCCTTTGACATCAACCATAATGGTATTGGCTTCGGATAACACCGATTCCATAGATTCAAGATAAAGACGTTTTCTGGTCACATCCGGCGCTTTACTGTACTCAACAAGCAACTTGGAAAAACGGTTGGTTTCGCCTTCCGCCTGAGCAATAACCTGTTCTTTGTAACCTTCGGCTTCCTGTATCTTTCTTGCTGCAGCACCGCGCGCTTTCGGCACGACGTCATTAGAATAGGCTTCGGCCTCATTAATCAGCCGCTGTTCATCTTCCCGCGCCTTAATTGCATCTTCAAATGAATTTTGCACCTGCTCGGGCGGTTGCGCATCCTGAAGGTTTACACTGGTAATCTGGATGCCGGACACATAGCTATCCATAACGTCCTGTATTTCCTTTTTAATCTGGGTCACAACTTCACTACGGCCTTCGGTCAGCACAAAGTCCATTGTGCTGCTGCCAATCACGCCGCGTTGCGCGCTTTCAGTCACCTGTTTCAAGGTAGCCGCCGGATTGACTATGTTGAAGATAAACGCCTTGGCATCTTTAACCTGATACTGAACAGCCAGACGGACATCGACGATATTCTCATCTTTGGTCAGCATTAGCGCTTCTTTAGGTACCGAACCAACGACTTGCTCACTGCCGCCGCTACGGTAACCTACTTCGATATAGCGTTGCTGCTTGACATCAACAATCTGGACTCCCTCAATAGGCGCTGGAAAATGCCAGTTTAAACCTGACTGTGTTGTCCCGATATACTTGCCAAACCGGGTTTCAACACCTTGAGTACCTTCATCGACAATATAAAACCCGCTTAAGCTCCATAAAACTACGGCGCCTGCTGCAACAAAACCGAGGCTTTTCATTGACGGCGGATTGCCGGAAGAACCTTCATCGCCGCCTTTTTTGCCGCCGCCAAAAATCCCGCCTAACTTTTCTTGCAATTTACGCATTGCTTCATCCAGGTCGGGAGGACCTTTCTGGTCACCGCCACGACCGCTCCAGGGGTCTTTTTTATCGCCGCCATCAGGCTCATTCCAGGACATAACTTCGCTCCATATCGGATTACTTAAACTTTAATGATTTATCCCGCAGGACATTTTCAACTCTTTAACATGAGGCAACCTTCCCTAGCTCCCCCTGCACTTGCGACATTCTATCGCAAATAAACAAATTCTTATCGTTTAACTGGGAATTATCCTAGAAAAAAACACTCAATACAAACCCGGACTAAGGTATTTCCTCGGTTTCAACAGTTCTCAACAAACCTAAATGCTTTGCATCAATTTCAATGACTAATTCACAAGCGCCGAAATCATCGATTTGTTCATCGATTATTTTGGCGCATGCGGATAATTTCGCTCTTATATCGCCTTGATCAGGTTTCAGATGACATCTTCTTTTAATTTTAGTGGCTGAAAATATTTCCGCTAATGCCTGATAAAGCAGATCAATACCTGCTCCGGTTTCTGCCGACAACCATACCCGGACTGGATTTCCGGTATCGTCCCGATCAATCTTTGGATTGATTTCATTCAACAGGTCTATTTTGTTGAAAATCTCAAGCTGCCTGATTTCATCAGCCTCTATGTCTTCAAGAACCTGATTGACCTGATCAATAGTCTCATCCCTGTCCTCGGCATTGGCATCAATCACATGCAGCAGCAAATCCGCTTCACTGGCTTCCTGCAACGTGGACTTAAACGCCGCCACCAATTCATGCGGCAAATGGCGTATAAAGCCGACCGTATCCGCCAGAACAACCTCCGTGCCATTCGGCAGCTGACAATTACGCAATGTCGGATCCAGGGTCGCGAATAACTGATCCGCCACATAAATATCGGCGCCCGTCAGCTTATTAAACAATGTTGATTTGCCTGCATTGGTGTATCCCACCAAAGAAACCGATGGAATTTCGGCTTTTTTTCTTTTGCTGCGTCCCTGGTGCCTTTGCTTGTCAACCTTTTCCAACCGCCGCTGAATCTGCTTGATGCGCAAACCCAGGAGTCGCCTGTCGGTTTCCAGCTGGGTTTCACCCGGCCCACGAAGGCCAATACCACCTTTTTGGCGCTCCAAATGCGTCCAACCACGAACCAGCCGGGTCGATAAGTGCTGTAATTGCGCCAATTCAACCTGCAGCTTACCTTCGAATGTTTGCGCGCGCTGGGCAAAGATATCAAGGATCAAGCCATTTCTATCGACAACCCGCACGCCCAAAGCGCCCTCAAGATTTCTTTCCTGACTGGGTGAAAGTGGATGATTGAATAAAACAATATCAGCAGAATAGGTTTCGATAATCCCCTTAAGCTCTTCGAGCTTGCCTTTACCGACAAAATATTTTGGATCGGGGCTTTTCCGGCTGCCGGTTACCACATAAACGGGATCAGTTCCGGCTGACTTGGCCAGCTCTTTTAGTTCCAAAAGATCTTCCTGCCCGGAATGAAGCGCCAGATGAACAAGAACTGCCCGCTCACCTGAATCAGGACGATCAAACAACTACGTACCCCACTAACATGAATATGATTTTATTTTTGTGTTTTGGTGAAATCAGTTATGTGCATCCTTGCACATGACCCTTCGGGTAAATACTAATTTGTCGCCCTGAAGATTAGTCATCATGCGCATCCTGCACATGACCCTTCGGGTAAATGCAAATCTGCTATCCTGCAGATTTGTCAGCGCCATGGGGGTATCAATACAAGAATCCGTAAAAATCACTCTTCGCTGTGTTCGCTTTCATGCGCCAGTTTTACGGCTTTACTCGGCACAATAGTGGATATGGCGTGCTTATAAACCATCTGATTTATTGTGTTTTTCAGCATAATCACGTATTGATCAAATGAGTCCACTTTGCCCTGTAACTTTATTCCATTAACAAGGAAAATAGAAACAGGTGTATGCTCTTTTCTAAGCGCATTTAGGAAATTATCCTGTAAATTTTGACCTTTAGACATCCGATTTCTCCTTATTATTATAAAACCTCTTATTAAGATAACTGCAATTACAAATCAATACAAATCATTACTCAAGTTTCAGAAAATTTTTTTTAATTGTCGAATTATAAATTGCTAAGTGATATTGAGTTTCCTATCATCAAAGCAAATCACAATAAAAAGTGGGGCTTAACGATGGCTGAGTTGGGTTCAGGGCCGCGCATAATTACAGACCGTCTTGATGACGCTGAAAATACTGCGGCGTCATCCAATAATGGACTTGCCAGCAGCGCCGCGGCGCTGGCTGAAAGTGAAGAACGCTTTCGGCAAATGGCGGAAATGACCGGCGAATGGTTATGGGAACAAGACCCCGGCGGTTATTATACCTACAGCAGCACCGCCGTTAACCAAATCCTCGGTTTCAGTCCGGATGAAGTGATCGGCAAACACTACACTGAGTTCTTAACCCTACAGGATAAAGCAAGCCAGCAACCTTACGCGGCAATCCATCAACCTTTTTATGCGTTGGTTAATCACTATCGACACAAAGACGGGCATCAGGTTCTTACCGAAGCAACCGGATTGCCGATAACCGACGCTAAAGGAAAACTGCTTAAATGGCGCGGTGTCGATCGGGACATTACTGCCAGAAAGCATTTTCAGGATGCGCTCATAGAAAACGAAAAACGTACCCGACTCATTATTGAAAGCTCCTTAAGCGCCATCGTAATTATGGATTCATACGGCATCATCACCGACTGGAATCATCAGGCTGAAAAAATGTTCGGCTGGTCGCGCAGGGAAGCTATAGGACAGCGTCTTCAGGACTTAATCATCCCACCCCGGTTCCGCAATGCGCATCAAAAAGGGCTGCAGCATTTCCTGAACACCGGCATTGGCCCCCTGTTAAATCAAGTAATTGAACATATCGGCATACGCAGGGACGGTTCGGAATTTCCTGTTGAACTTAGCATCTCACCTTTGAAACTGGGCAATGCCTATATATTCAGTGGATTTATCCACGATATCACCAATCGCAGGCGTCTGGAGCATCGATTCCGACAAGCGGTGGAATCGGCGCCCAACGCGATTGTCATGGTAAACGAGTCGGGAATGATTGAGATGGTCAATTCGCAAACAGAAACGTCTTTCGGCTACTTACGCGCTGAATTAGTCGGGCAACCTGTTGAAATGCTGGTGCCGGAGCGCTTTCGCAGTGCTCATATCGGTTTTCGCCAAGCCTACCTTGCCGCCCCTGTATCCAGACCAATGGGAATCGGTCGAGACCTCTACGGATTACGTAAAGACGGGACCGAATTTCCCGTTGAAATAGGCCTCAGTCTCATCGATAGCGAAGAAGAAATTCTGGTCATGAGCACCATCGTCGAAATCACTGCCAGAAAAGCGGCTGAGCAAAAAATTCGTCAGGCACAGGTCAATTTGGCGATTGCCCAGAGCGAAATCAAGATTGCCCAACGGATTCAAGCATCGCTTTCACCGTCGGCGCCGATCAAATCGGAACATTTTGAAGTAACCGGATTTTGCTTGCCTGCCGATCAGGTCGGCGGAGATTATTTTGATTATTTTTACCGCAATGAAGACCATCTGGATATGATTATTGCCGATGTTTCCGGCCATTCCATCGGCCCTGCCCTGTTTATGGTTGAAACCCGTAGCGCCATTCGAACCCAGGCAAACGGTCTTGGAACACCCGCAGAAACGCTGACCATACTCAATAATTTCCTTTTTGAGGACTTGGATAAGGCGGACTACTTCATCACCCTGTTTTATTTGCAATATGACATCACCTTCCAACAATTAAGCTTTGCCAATGCAGGACATCCCCCGCCACTGTTACTCAGGCCTTCTCAGAGTGAGTGCAGGCAACTGGACGCTGAGGGATTAATACTGGGTGTAAATAAAAATGTAGTTTTTGAAGAAAAAACCACCACCCTATTCCAGGGCGACTTAATCCTGCTGTATACCGACGGCCTAACCGAAGCGGAAAACGCCAATGGCGAGTTTTTTGGCATAGAGCGCGTCAGTGACATTTTCATTCAGCACTCCCAACAAGCGCCGCAAGAAATCATTGACGCCCTATTGGAACAGCTAAAACACTTTTGCCAAAGCGAGTCATTTAACGATGATATTACTCTGATGATCTTTAAATGCGGTTAGTATAATGAACACAAAACCTGACTTTCCTACAGTGAAGTGTCCGCACTAAACCGGACGCACAACAAATATTTAGTCATGAAAAACACTGCAACTCGCAACACATTCTGGAATACCCCGGCTGAACAGCAACTCGAACAACTGACTACGACAGTTCGAGGATTAAGCACTGAAGAAGCCAATCAGCGCCTGAAACGCTATGGTATAAACAGACTGAACAACAAAAAGAAAACGGGGAATTTACGGCTGTTTTTTGCCCAGTTTAAAAACTCCATTATTCTCATACTGCTTTTTGCCACCGGCCTGTCGTTTTTCTTACATGAGCGGCTGGATGCTGCAATCATTTTAACGATTGTATTGATCAGCGGCTTGTTAGGGTTTTGGCAGGAAAAAGGCGCAGCCAGCGCCATAGAAAAGCTGCTTGAGATCGTGCAAATCAAGGTCAGCGTGCTTCGCGACGGCATTGCAACGGAGATTGCCGCCGAAAACCTGATTCCCGGCGATATTATATTGCTCAAGGCCGGAGACATTATTCCTGGAGATTGCCTGATTCTGGAATCCGACAACCTGTTTATTGATGAAGCCATACTAACCGGAGAGAGCTATCCAGTTGAGAAATTGCCCGGCGTATTGCCGACAGATACCGCATTAAGCCAGCGCACCAACGCCTTGTGGATGGGAACGCACGTGCAGAGCGGAGATGCGACCGCGCTGGTGGTTGCTACAGGGCAAACCACCGAATTCGGCAAACTTTCCCTGCGCATCAAGTTAAAGGCGCCTGAAACCGAGTTTGAACGCGGCATCAGGCGCTTTGGTTATCTGCTGATGGAAATCACGCTGATACTGGTGATTCTTATTTTCGCGGTAAATGTCTATCTTGAAAAAGCGGTGCTGGATTCGTTCTTGTTCGCGCTGGCGCTCGCCGTAGGTTTAACGCCGCAATTATTGCCCGCAATCATCAGCATCAATCTGGCTCATGGCGCCAAGCGCATGGCCGAACAGAAAGTCATCGTCAAGCAGTTGGCTTCCATCGAAAACTTCGGCAGCATGAACGTGCTGTGTTCGGATAAAACCGGCACCTTGACCGAAGGCACCGTGCACCTGCACGATACGCTAGATCTGTCGGGCAACGCCAGCGAGAAGGTGGCGTTTTATGCCTACCTTAATTCTGTCTATGAGACCGGGTTCAGCAACCCCATCGACGAAGCCATCCGGCAATATCGGCAGTTCGATGTAAAAGGCTGCGAAAAACTGGCGGAAATCCCCTATGATTTTTACCGCAAACGTTTAAGCCTGTTAATTTCAAAACAGGGCGAAAACATGTTGGTCACCAAGGGGGCTTTGACCAATATACTTGCCGCCTGCTCTGAAGCGGAAAATGCCGATGGCACATTGACGCCGATAGAATCGGTGAGCAATCAAATTCAGCAGCGTTATGAAGATTTCAGCCGCCAGGGATTCCGCACCTTGGGACTGGCCTATAAGCCCATGGATTCCGAAGCGCGGATTGATAAAACAGATGAAGCCGGAATGCGCTTTTTAGGCTTTTTGTTGTTTTTCGATCCGCCCAAAGCCGACTGCGCCGAAACCATCAATCAATTACGCGAGCTGGGCGTGACGCTCAAAATCATTACCGGCGATAACCGGCTGGTAGCGGCCACCGTCAGCAAGCAACTGGGGCTTGCAGAACACGAAATCCTTACCGGCCCTGAAATTGACCAAATGAGCGGCAGGGCCTTGATGAACAAAGTGGCGGATGTCGATTTATTCGCCGAAGTCGAACCCAACCAGAAAGAACGCATCATCATTGCGCTGAAAAAAGCCGGTTTTGTAGTGGGCTATATGGGCGACGGCATTAATGATGTGTCCGCGCTGCATGCCGCCGATGTCGGCATTTCTGTCGATAGCGCTGCCGACATCGCCAAGGAAACCGCCGAAATTGTGCTGTTGGAAAAAGATCTGGCCGTGCTGGTGCAAGGTGTCCGCGAAGGGCGCATCACGTTTGCCAACACGCTGAAATACGTGTTCATGGCAACCAGCTCCAACTTCGGCAACATGTTCAGCATGGCGGGCACATCCTTGTTCCTGCCCTTTCTGCCGTTATTGCCCAAGCAAATCCTGTTAACCAATCTGCTGACCGATGTCCCGGAAATGACTATCGCCTCAGACAATGTCGATGCGCAAATGGTCTCGCAACCCAGGCGCTGGGATATCAAGTTCATCCGTAAATTCATGATCACCTTTGGCTTCGTCAGTTCCCTGTTCGATTTCATGACGTTCGGCCTGCTCCTGCTGCTGGATGTCCCTGTAGACCAATTCCGCACCGCCTGGTTTCTGGAATCCGTAGTCTCAGCGGCGTTGATCGTCTTTGTGGTGCGCAGCAGCAAACCGTTTTTTTCAAGCCCCCCCGGCAAATATCTGGTCGCCGCAACGCTCGCCATCGTCGCCGTCACCATAGCGTTACCCTATACGCCGATTGCGCCCTTAATAGGTTTTGAGCCGCTGCCGGTTCGGTTACTGGGTTTGCTCGGCATCATCGTTGCGCTTTATATCTCAACGGCTGAAATAGCGAAATGCATTTTTTATCGCCTGGTGAAAATGTAATATCGCTATTGCTGTAACAAAGTGACGGGTTGCGCTAACCTACAATAAATCAAAGTCATAACCGGAGATTTATCATGAGCATACAAATCGAACTGCAGTCCACTATTGCTGATCTGGTCGTCAAAGGCAAAGGCATACTGGCCGCCGATGAGAGCCATCCGACCATGGCCAAGCGCTTTAAAGCGATCAATGTAGAATCAACCGAGGAAAGCCGACGCGCCTATCGCTCATTACTGCTGACTACGCCGGGGTTAGGCGAATTCATCAGCGGCGTTATCCTGTTTGAAGAAACGCTGGGGCAAAAAACAGACAGCGGCAAGCTTCTCCCGCAAGCAGCAGCCGAGCAAGGCATAGTGCCGGGTATCAAAGTGGATAAAGGCACCCTGCCCCTGGCCAATGCATCGGGTGATTTGATTACCCAAGGCCTGGACGGACTGGCTGAACGGCTGGCAGGCTACAAGGCACAAGGAGCGCGATTCGCCAAATGGCGTGAGGTTTATTCCATCAGCCCGATTAATCCGACCCCGCTTGGCATAGCCGCCAACGCCGAGGTGCTGGCGCGCTACGCGGCTATTTGCCAGTCACTGGGCATCGTGCCTATTGTTGAGCCGGAAGTGCTGCTGGACGGCGACCACACTATGGAGCGCTGCTTTGAAGTGACGGAAGCTGTCCAACGCGCGGTATTTGATGCCTTGTACAAGCATGGAGTGACACTGGAGTATATAGTGCTCAAACCCAGCATGGTGGTGCCGGGCAAGGATGCTCAGCGCAAAGCAACCTCTGAAGAAATCGCCGAAAAAACCCTTGCGCAATTGCGCCGCTCGGTCCCTGCGGCAATGCCGGGCATTAATTTTCTTTCCGGCGGACAGACGCCAGAGGAAGCCACGGTAAATCTTAACGCCATGAATGCGATGGCCGGCAATGCGCCGTGGCAGTTGAGCTTTTCCTACGGGCGGGCATTGCAGCAGCCGGTGCTGCAAGCATGGCAAGGCAAACCGGAAAATATCAAGGCGGCTCAAACCGCACTTTATAAACGCGCAAAACTCAATGGCGCCGCGCGCTATGGAAGCTATACAACAGAAATGGAAAAAGAAGAATGAAAAGGAACGATTACAAAAAAACTCTATATCAGCTACAAATCGAACTGGTTAAACTTCAAAATCATATTATCAAGCATAACGACAGAATTTTGGTCATCTTTGAAGGACGGGACGCCGGTGGCAAGGACGGCACTATAAAGCGCATTACCCAGCATCTGAGTCCCCGTGAAACGCGTGTTGTAGCTTTGGGAAAACCTTCTGACCGGGATATCAGCAGCTGGTATTTCCAGCGTTACGTGGCGCATCTTCCCGCCGCCCAGGAAATGGTGCTGTTCAACCGCAGCTGGTACAACCGTGCGGGTGTGGAGCGGGTAATGGGATTTTGTACGGATGACCAATACCATGAATTTCTTGAAACTGTGCCTAACTTCGAGCAGATGCTGGTACAGTCCGGCATCAAATTACTGAAATATTATCTGGACATTAGCAAGGGTGAACAAAAGAAACGTTTAAAAAACCGGGATCAGGATCCACTCAAACAATGGAAAAGCAGCCCCATCGATAAAGCAGCGCATAAGCATTGGGATGAATACAGCCTGGCCCGTAACATCATGTTTGCCAGAACCCATCATTTAAACGCGCCTTGGACGGTTGTCAGGGCTGACGACAAGCAATCTGCCCGCATCAACGTCATCAAGGACATGTTGTTCCGTCTTGATTACAAAGGCAAGGATGAAGCGCTGGTGCTTCCTGACTCGGATATCGTCTTCAACTATGAAGAAAGTTATCTGAAAAATGGCATGATCGCGCCGTAATCACTCAACCTTTATTGCCATTGCTAAAAGCCATTAGAGCGATGACCAGAAAAATAATGACCAGCACCGGCCAGAAATAAGGCGCAATAATGACGCAAACCGCAAATGCAAACAGCATGGCGGCCAGAAACATCAACACACCAACACCTAAAAACAGCAACACTGTGAGTAAGCTGGTGATTAGCAAAATCACCAGCAATGTCGGAATAGCGGCAAAACGGGCTAAGGGTTCCGCGACAGGCTCGCCATTAATCATAACGCTGAGCTGCCCGACGCCGGGATGAAACAAATAGCTCAGCATGGCGATAACGCCGCCGACTATCAGCACTTTCGTGATCAGTTTGCGTTTATGTTCCATACATAACATCCCTCAAAAATTTTAAATTCATGCTGAATTGCAGAAGCTGCATTTTGAAATCCCTTTAAGGAATTTCCCGGTCAATTTTTTCCAAGTTCAGCCGCTTTACCGTATCACCTGCCATTTTTGCCATATAGACCAATACCGCCACAAAAACAAGCAAACCCGCCGCCAGCATGGGGTATGAAACACTGCTTTGCGGCGCCCCCCCACTGATTAACCCGGACAAATGTTTAGCGGTGTATCCGAAATAAACCAGACTGGCGTTGTAAATTAAAATACCGCTGGTTGCGGCCAAATAAGGCCAGAATCTGACCTGGGTAACCGATAAGGCATAACTCAGCATTGCAAATGGCAGAGGGGTCAAACGCAATAAAAACATTAGTTTAAATGCATTGTCATTGACTACTGCGGTGAACTTGGAAAACCGCTTATGTTCAGCAATGAACGTAAGGACTCTATCCCGCAATAAATAACGCCCCAGAAAAAAAATAAGCGCCGCCGCCAAATAGGTCGCGATAATGATATACAACTCTCCGGCACCGATTGGGAACAACAAGCCGGCAGCAAAACAAAGCGCATCGACTGGCGCAAAAAGAGGCGTCAGAACGACAAATAACGCAATAAAACCCAGTGGCGCAAGAGCGCCCAACTCTTGAATCCAGAGCTCCAGATCAGGGAGATAAAGTTCCAGTTCATGCCCAATAAGCAATACCAACCCAACAAAAATCAAAGCCATAGCCAGCTTCTTGATAAGCCCCGTGTTTTGCAGCTGCACGATATATTTACTCCATAAAAAACTTGGTAATCAGATAGACTGAATAGTTACAGACGCATTTACTGATTTTCTTTGTGGTGCAGACTGATTTTAACCAGCGACCAACCCAGAAAAATCATATTGATGCCCAAAAACAAACCTAATAACCAATGCGCCGACTCAGACCAACTGACCCAGATAATTACCGCAAAAACCAAAGCGGTAATACCGCTGAACAGAATAAAGCCCCAGTTGGCCAAAGGACGCATCATGAATGCCAACGAAATCTTGGTTATGCCTTCCAAAGCAAAAAACAGCGTCATCAGCATAGTCAGGGTAAGCACCCCGGCGGCCGGCTCGGTAATAAACAAATAGCCGACTACACCCTGCAAAATACCCATAAACAGCCATAAGCCAAAACCGGGCATATCTGAAAACATCAAGGCCCGGCCTATATGAGCTGCGCCCCCAAACAGAAGAATCCAGCCCAAAAAAACAACGATAGCCACTGAAAAAAACTGGGGTATCACCACTGCACAAAGTCCAAGGATGATGAAAACAATGCCTTCTGCCAGAAACAATTTCCAATGCGTTTGCAAATAATTGAGCATTTGCTGTTGCATTTGTTTAATTTCAATATCGATGTCTTCTATTTTGCTCATGACTTTTACCCTGAAATAATTGGCAAGCTACCAGCCGCAGCTTGGTAGCGTTACCGATGAGTGATCCAAACTGATAACTTGACATGAATATCGGCCCTGAACAGGACCTTGTCAATCAATAGCTTAATAATAGCACTGTGTATCAATATTAAATTGTTATTCAAATTCAATCGGAAATAAAACAACTCAGCATCAAGATAAAAATCTTGCGCGCCTGTCACATCGCTTCCATCAATTTATGATATTCTTAGCGCCACAATAAATACGGCTTGGCTCAATAATTACCATAATGATCGATTGGATTAGGTTAATCAGGGATAAATTCTCCTTTATAGCAACGAAAGATGAACTTGGCTTATTCGTTTTTTTAGCTGTTTATTTAATTTCATGGACACTGCCTGCGGCACTCCTGCCGCTATCCACGGAGCTGGATAATATTGAGCAGGTAGCTTGGTCGCAAAGCTGGCAATGGGGCTACTACAAGCACCCGCCGCTGCCATCCGCATTACTGCATGCCTTGAATGCCCTGTTCGGCGGACCTTCCTTAGGCCTCATTGCATTCGCGGCGCAAAGCTGCAGTGTAGTGGCGCTCATTTATGTCTGGCTGCTCGCCAAACAAATGCTGCCGAGAAAATTGGCAATCACCGCCGTGCTCCTTACCTCGCTGATTGCATACCATAATTTCAGGGCGCTAACGTTTAACCATAACACGGTTTCTCTGCCGTTCACTGCCGCAGCGCTGTATTATTTTTACTGCGCGCTCCGGTATCCACAGCGCACCACAACCTGGCTGTGGCTAGGTCTTGCCTGTGGGCTGGCGATGCTTACCAAATACAGCGCGGTATTGATACTGGCCAGCTTCTTTGTATATGCAGTCTGGCAACGGCTATGGACTGACATGCGCGCTATTCGTGGATTGCTAATCAGCGGCGTTGTGTTCATGCTGGTGCTCTCCCCGCATCTAGCCTGGCTGGTTGAGAACAACTGGCTCCCTTTCACCTACATTGGCGATAAATTGGCGGTATCAGAAGGTAGATTGGGCATTTTCGCAGGTTTCTTTGCCAACCAGATGATCCGCTTGAGCTTCACGCTGCCGCTGCTACTGGGAATTTGGTACTTGAGCAAAAAAGGCTGCATCAAGGCCGCCGCGACCCATTCATCCGAGTCGCCCGGAACAGGCAATGACCTGCGCTTCTTGCTGACCGTACTGTTAGCGCCGCTGATCCTGGCCATGATGCCGACACTGCTGTCCGGGAGTCCGTTAAACAGCAACTGGGTCAGCGCTTTTTTCCTTCCTGCTGGCATTTTGGTAGCAAAATGCTTTTATTATCGGCTCGATGAAACGCAACTTTTGAAAAGCGCCAGCTGGCTGGCATGGATAACGCACGCTGCAATTTTGATTGTTTTCTTCTTGGGCTCCGTGATTTACCCGGACGCCGTCGGTCGTGCAGCCAGAACCAACTTCCCCAGTCAGGTGCTGGCGGACAAAGTGACTGCACTATGGCGCGAGCACCAGAAAGAGCCGTTAACAATCATAGTCTCGGATAACTGGGCCGGCGGCAATGTGTTGCTTCATGCGCGCCCGGAACCCACCTTGTTCATTGACAACAACATTAAAGAATCTCCCTGGGTAAACGCACACGATGTGGCGACTTGCGGCGCTTTTATCCTGACTGCTAAATCAGAAACAGAGCCGAACCCCTATCCACTTTTATTCAGCCAAGCCTCGGCAAAAGGGGAGTTTTCCCTTACCTGGGGTCACGCCCCACGAGGAAAAGAGGTGCAGTATCTGTGGGCAATTACGCCGCCCGTACCGGGTGAGGCGCCTTGCCGGTTCACCACGCTGCCAGGCGGAAAATAGAGCGCCGCTTATTAACCGGACTTCTTGTTCACGACTCCAACGCTGGCTTTAATCAGATAATGGGGTCTGGCCTTAACCTCTTCATAAATCTTGGCGATGTATTCGCCTATGATGCCCAAGCTGATCATAATGAAGCTGCCGATCAACAGCAGGCAGATGATGATAGTGGCGTAGCCTGAAACCGCCTGACCGTTAATCAGAGACCAGACTGCGTCGCTGGCGACAAAAAAGCCCAGTATCAAGGTCGCAATACCCAGAAACGTTATAATCCTTAATGGCAAGCTGGTAAAAGAGGTCAGCGCCGTGATGGCTAATTCAAACAGCGACCAGAAAGACCATTTGCTCTCATCACTCTGGCGACTGGCCACATCGAAATAAATATATTCTTCCGAAAACCCGAGCCAGCTGGTCAGTCCGCGAAAAAACCGCTCCCTTTCAGGAAGCTTGTGAACAATGATATCTACGATCTCTCTGTCCAATAATTTGAAATCGGAAGAATTGTTTATATTGATTCCGCCAAGACTTGAGATCAGTTGATTAATGCAATAGGCAGCAGCCTTCTTTCCTACTGAGTCGTCCTCGCGGCTGCGTTTAACCGCATGAACGATTTGTGCGCCCGAGCGCCACTTGCTGACCATTTCAGGAATCAGGCCAGGCGGATGCTGAAGATCGGCATCCAAGATAATAACCGCCTCTCCTGTAGTATATTCAAGTCCTGCAAGCATTGCCGCTTCCTTGCCAAAGTTACGACTTAAGGCAATGCCTTTGATTCTGGGTTCCGCCTGCGAAAGGCGACATATTTGCTGATAGGTTTGATCGCGGCTGCCGTCATCGACGACAATAATTTCCCAAGCGCTTTCGCATGCGCTCAAAATACCGGCAATTTGTTTTATCGCTTCTTCTATGCCCTGGCTTTCATTATAAGCAGGAACAACAGCGCTGATCACGGGGCTTTCTTTGGTTGTTAAATTCATGGTTCAATTGCTCTAATTTTGATAATGGCTCAAACGGATGCCAAATTTTTCATACAAGTCGTGAACTTTTTGGCTTTGTAATAAGGCCAGCTCCCCTTCCCAATCATGATAAGACCTCAACCTGGAATCTGAAATTTCACCGGGATCAAACCGCCCGGGATGGCACATCAGCTCGTAGCTTCCCCCTGGTTTAAGTCTTGAAAAAATCGTTTCCAAATAATCGTAGTCGAGCTTTCCGCTTCGGCTTAGGCCTAAAAACACCGGCGTTTGCACTTTAACCCTGATTTGATTGATGGCTTGCATGGCCTGCATCAGGGTATTGCGAACCAGCGCCGAGACGCCAAACGGCGCAAGCCACTCGGCTTGAGTGAGCCGTACATGGCGGATTCCATATTCCTGAGCCAGTTCCAACACCAGAGGAAACAAAACCGGCAGCATGTGAATATGCTCATGGGAGTTTAAAAACACCAGTTTTCTCCGCTGGCAGGCTTCGATCTGGGCACACCATTCGCTACGAACGTCTTGGGTACTGATTCTACCTGTTAAGATCATCAAACTCATCAAATACGCACTGGGGAAACAGCCGCCCCACTGCGACAGCTTTTCAGCCATGGGAGCAGTCAATGGGCGCCCGAAAGTCAGGTTCAGATGCACGCCTAAATCCAGGCCTTCAACTGAATCCAGCCATTCGAGCTGAGCCTTTAAACCGGAACTGTTCGCCAATATGCCGGTAGCGGTCAGGGCTCCCGAATTCGCAGCTTCCAGTATGCCTTGGCTGACACAGGGAAAATAACCGTAGTCGTCAGCGTTGATGATTAAATTGATCGGTTCGCGGGCACTCATCTTCCATCGACCCCACTGGCATGAAATAGCGAAAATGTTCCATAGCTTTTAACCGGTTCAAGGCGCAATTTGACGGCTTCAGGCAAGCTACTCACCGCGTCTTTTTCGAGCACATAAAAGTCGTGGTTCGAATCTGTCAGGCTATCTTGCAATGCGGTAACCCCAGCCAATTGCAAGGCCTTGCCCTGCAGGTAAAATTGCGCCGAATACGGCCTTTCCATGAAATAGACCAAGCGTTCGTCAGGATGCGAGGCCTGCTGGTAGGCTGCCACTAACTGCTTTTGCGACCTAAAAAAATCGATATTGGGAAATTGGTAAGCGATTACCAAGCCCAAAAACGACAGCGGCACGCACAAAGCAAAAGCCGCCCGGTACTTTGATGGCTTCAGCCAATCGGAAAGCAGTAAGGCAAAACCCGGCAATCCCGGTAAAACATAAGTCCAGCTGATATTAGCCGAAAACGTGAAAAAAAGCAGCGGCGATGTCATCCAAAGCAAACAATACAGGCGCCAGCCATCGTCTGATTGAAGCAGCTCGACCAGCTTTTTTTTCACCATAGCAGTCATCAGTATCTTTAGAAAAACCAAAGACCAAGGCAAGGCAGCACCCAACCAATAAACCCAGATCATTCCGTGCGTATGGGCGCCGCCGTTGCCATCTTCCGTCCAACCGCTCTCGATGAAAGGTTTCCAGTGTCCACCGATGGGGAAATATTCTAAATACCAAGGGGCACTGATGTATAGCATCAGCAGCGCCCCTTTGAACCAGGGCAAGCGCTTCCAGACTCTCATCCATTCGCCCGAAATTGCGGTCCAAAGCCCTATGCTTATTCCTGATAACGCGATGGCAATAGGTCCTTTCGCCATCACCCCGATACTCAAACCAATGAAGAAAAGATAAGCCCAGAAAGATTTATCTTCGCGCAATGCCAACCAGAACGAGGCAAGCGCGAGCGTGATGCCAAAACTCATACCCTGCTCCATCGCCACAGTGCCGGACATCACGAAAAACAGCACGGAACTGGCGAGAATGATGACAGCGTTCCAGGCGTTATCCCAGCCACGCTGCACGCTGGCCAGATGGAAAATAATCCAGACCATGCCCAAACTCAATAAAACCGACGGCAATCGGGCGGAAAACTCATTGATTCCGCCCAGCCACAGGCTTGATGCGGTCATCCAGACCGGCAACAGCGGTTTTCCCAGGGAAAGCGCGCCATAATCAATCAGCGGTGCCGTCCAGTTTCCTGTTTCCAGTATCCTGCGGCCCATTTCCGCGTATCTTGACTCAAAAGGGTCATACAGCGGATAAAGCCCTAGTGTGAGCACCCGTATTGCCAGCATGATCGTGAGCAAGCCGAAGCCGGTAAAGACTTTTGGCATCATTGCAGGCTTATCCTCTACCGTATTTCCCGGAATATCCCTTTGGAAAGTCCAGAAGCTGTTGGCAAAGAAATTCCACAGCAAAACCACCGCCGTGGTCACAACCTGGGCATAAAGATAATATAGGTGATGCGTCAGCAATGCCATCAACGCCAGATTTAAACATAAACCAAGCGAGGCGATTAACGTGAACTTCGGTAAGGTCTGAACATGCGACTGCTGGCTTTTGAACGTCAGCGAATAATTCAAGACATAATTGACGATCAAACCGGCTAAAGCTCCCCAGCCGGACGCCCAAACCGGATTGAAACCGTGGAATTCAGTCAGGATATAGAGTATCGAATAATGCGCCAGGGTCCCGATGACGCCAACTAGCGAAAAAGCAATGAATTTAGCGATCACGCGATCCTATTTTTGTTAAGCGATATAAAAAATAATTATACCTTATGTAAGATGACTTTAAATGTCTATCAGCGGCTTGTGCCATCTTAACTCAAATTTGATCTGACACTGTTTAAGGCAGGCTGCGAGCCGCTATTGACCAAAATCTCCAGCTCTTTGGTCAAAGCGATGTAAGGTAATAAATTGGTTGGCAAAACGTTGTTGATTTCCTGATAAATGCGCCGGTATCGGCTGATTTTCTGCTTTTCAATAGGCTGGTCAAAATAGTCGGCACAGGTTTCGGCTTTGCTTGCCAGGATGGCCTTAACCGCAAGACCTGCCATGCGTTTCATGTCTTCCTGCAGATCATTCAATACCCTGCGCTCCCAGTAATCGTGCATGGGCAATTTCGCCAACTGCTCATGGATCACATGCAGACCCAGGTAACGGGTGGTTTCATTAAACAGTTTCTGGGTGGTTATAAAATCCTGCCCGGTTTCAGTGGCCAATAAAACGATCAGCGGAAAGTCATCAAGGCTGGAAACAACAACCATGCTTTGCGCAAGCTCGTCTGGAATGCCGTCCAGCCGGTACCCGGCCAACCGCTCCTTAAACTGCCCTTCTTCGATGCAGTCGCGCTTAAAATACTGCTCATAGTCCTTTAAATAACGGCTGTAGCTGTTGATGGTATCGGCATCCGGGCGTATTTCACGGCCATGCAATAAAGCCCAGCGGCAAAAGCCGATCAGCGTTTTTTCAAGCTGCATCAATAAACGGTATTGCTTGTCTGCTGGCGTGTTATTGTCCAGCGCATAAACCGCATGTCTCAGCGCATCGCCATCCAGAACCCGGTCAAAGGTCAGATAGCAGGCGACATGCTTCAGTATGTTCGAGCTTTCGCCGTCGATATCCAGGCTTAAAAAACCGCACCCTGCCTGATTGATTATTTTATTGCTGACCAGGGTCGCCTTGATTTCATTAGCCAGCGGGTGGCCGGAAAAGTGTTTTTTATACTGCTTAGCAATCTGATCAGGAAAATACGCCTGCAAATAACAATCGCAGCATTTTTCCCGTAATATCACCGATGGCGTGTGTGCAGCTAACCTGTCGAGAGCCGGCGCAGCGGTGGCCTGATCCTGTATCTGCTGCGCCAGATACATTTTACCGGCAGCCATCAATACCGCCAGTTCAGGTCTTGTTAGCACCTGCCCTGGCCGCGCCAAAATTTTCTTGGCTTTAGGAAACGACTCAACGGCTTTGTCGAGAAAACCGGAGGCCTCCAAACGATCAGCCAATTGCAAAAAAACCGCAGAATTTTCGGCGCAGCGCAGCTGCTCCAATGACAAACAAAGACTCTGAGCGTAATTATCAGCCAGCACCTGCTGGCAAACCTCAGAAGTCATACTGATAAACAACGACTGATAGTCAGCGATAATGCCTTTCTTTTGCAGGCCGGTCAGGAAGATTTTTAAATTAACTTCATGATCGGAGGTATCGACCCCGGCCGAATTGTCGACCGCATCCGTATTAATGCGGCCTCCCCGCAAGGCGTATTCAATCCGCGCTTTTTGGGTAAAGCCCAGATTCGCGCCTTCGCCAACGACACTGGCGCCGAGATCCGCCGCATCCACGCGGACGTTGTCATTCGCCCGGTCGCCCACATCTTCATGCTTTTCCGTACTGGCTTTTACATAAGTGCCTATGCCGCCCAGCCACAACAATTCCACGGGGGCCGTCAACAGGTAACGGATCAGGGATTCGCCATCCAGTGATTTGTAGCGTATGCCCAGCCATTTTTTCAGCTCGGGAGAAACCGGAATATCCTTGTCCGAGCGGCGATAAACGCCGCCTCCTTCGGAAATAAGGGTCCGGTCATAGTCGTTCCAGCTAGACCCCGGCAATTCAAACAAGCGCTTACGTTCGTTAAATGCCGCATCACTGTCCGCCGGGTCCGGGTCAATAAAAATATGCTGCCCGCTGAAAGCGGCCAGCAATCGAATGCGCGGCGACAGCAACATGCCATTGCCAAACACATCGCCGTCCATACTGCCGATACCGACTACAGTGAATGCTTCGCTTTGGATGTCTTTGCCTATAGGAGGCAGGTAAGGGGCGGAAGCGGAAGCTTTGCCCAGCTCGCGAAAATGGCGTTTTATGCACTCCCAGGCGCCGCGAGCGGTAATGCCCAGCGCTTTATGGTCATAACCGCGGGAGCCGCCGCTGGCAAACGCATCACCCAGCCAGAATTGATATTCTTCGGAAACCGCATTGGCAATATCCGAGAACTGGGCCGTACCCTTGTCTGCGGCCACCACCAGGTACGGATCAGGATCGTCATGGCTTACAATATTCTCAAGCCGGACAACGTTGTCGCCCACATAATTGTCGGTTAAATCCAGCAGGCCGCGTATCAGCGTGAGATAGGCCTTTTTCCCGGCTGCTTTGAAATCAGGCTTTGTGCCGTTCTTTTTTAGTACAAAGCCGCCCTTGGCCCCCGTAGGGATAATCAAGGCGTTTTTGCTGGTCTGGGTTTGCATCAATCCCAGAATTTCGGTTCTGAAATCATCGGGACGGTCAGACCAGCGTATGCCGCCGCGGGAAATTTTGCCCGCGCGCAAATGAATGCCTTCCATATCGACGGCATGGACATAAATCTCGTTTTGCGGTTTGGGAGCGGGCATATCGATAACGCCCAGGCTGTTAATCTTAAAGGCGATGAAATAATCCGCGGAATTGCGGCGCACATGAAAATTGCAGCGCATCGTCGCGTCAATCAAATTAAACAGGGTGCGTAAAATCCGGTCATCATTAATATCCAAAACCGATGCGATGCTCTCCAGCAACTGCAAGCGCAGGGGGAACAATGCCTGTTCCTCCCTGATTACAGGGTCGTCCCATTCAGGATTCGGCTTGAAACGCGCCTCGAAATAGTTAAACAGGCACAGCGCAACCTGCAGATTATTAATCAGGGCGTGATGTATGCTGGCTCTGGTGGTTCGATGGCCCAGCTGCAAATAATAATTCCGGTAAGCGCGGAGCACATCAATTTCCTGCCAGGTCATTCCAGTCAGGACGCACAGCTTGTTGAGCGCATCATTTTCCACCCTCTTTTCCATCATGACTTGAATGGTTTCCAGCATCCGAGCCCGTAACTTGCCGAAAGAGGCGCACTGGCTTTTTGCGGCCTTGATGGTGAAGCTTTTAATAAACAGGGCGATGCCGTCAACCGTAATGGAAAACTGCACCTGATCCATGACCCTTAAGTGCATGTTTTCCAGAACCGGAATATATTCATCCAGATAGCGTTGCTGCCGACTGTAAAAATGCAGCCGGTAATAATCCACTCCTCTACAGGGATTGAGCAGGCTGATGCGCTGATTGTCTGATGCCAATACCTGCTCAAGATGCAGCATGTCTTTTAGCGCATAACGCGGCGAAACCAGCAGCTGATATTCGGCGGGAAATGCCGCATGATATTTTTGCCACAACTGATGACCGGCTTTCTTGCCCAAAGCTCTTTCAGCTATGTTCTGCAAGGAAACCTGCCAGGTTTTGGTAAGTCTGTTCAATTGCCTGCCCGCCTTATTGGGTGGTTTTCAGTTCAGGTATTTTCTAATCTCCAGCACATTGCAATCGCCCTGCCTGGTATAAGTGACCGAATCCATCAGTGTCCTGATGAAAAATATGCCCATCCCGCCTTCTTTCGGATTATCGAAATCCGGTAACGGCACGTTTTCCAGATCGAATCCCTGCCCGTGGTCATAAACCTTGATATTCAGTTCATTTTCTTCGATGTGAATCGTTATTCTGACGGTATCTTCGGGGTTCGTTGATGTTGCGTGCTTGATGGCATTGGCGGTGGCTTCCGTTAACACCAGGTTTAAGTGGTATGCCAAAGCCTCCCGGTCGCCGGAAAAATCATCCATTTCTTTCGCTATATGCTCGCCAATGCTGCCGATCAAATCCAGATATTTAGTCTGGGTCGGGATGACGACATCTACCTGAATAACGGAAGTACACATACATAACCTCTACGTTTCGTTGCCAAGCGCTTCATTTAAATCCGCATAAATCTCAAAAACCCTGTTCAAACGGGTCAGCTCGAACATGGACAGCACCTGTTGCTGCAAATTGGCTAAAGCCAGCTTTCCCGACCTGGCCGCCGCATTCTTGTAGCCCGACAGCAACGCGCCCAAGCCGGAGCTGTCAATAAAGCGCACATGCTCCAATTGGACAACGATATTCACCTCGCCCTGCTCTATCAGGTGCAGAATATATTCCTTCAGTTCCCCGGAATTATGCGCGTCTATCCTTTCCTCCTGAACGAAAAGGACGCTACAGCCATTCATTTTTTCCAGATTTAATTTCATTGATTTTTTAGTGCCATCAAAATATTAAAAACAAATTCCGTTAACCGAATCATAGCACTATAACCCGGGCACTCAACAATTCTTATGACCGACAAGCCCCGTCTGCTTGCGTATAATAATTTCTTTTCCTACACTGGATTTACGTCCGGCTTGCGGCAAGGAATAATAATGCGGCCAAGCCGCAACGCCGACAACAAGCATTACAAAAACAATGACCGGGGCATAATATGGAAGCCAGCATGAAAACGATTAAATCATTAGGCGTGCTATGCAGCGGCGGCGACAGCCCCGGCATGAATCCGGCGATACGCTCGGTAGTCAGAACAGCCATCGGCCTCGGCATTGACGTGTTCGGCATTTACCGCGGCTATGCCGGTTTACTGGAAGGCAATATCCGAAGACTCAGCTTATCCTCGGTCAGCAACATCATCCAGCGCGGCGGAACCATTCTCGACAGCTCGCGCTGTCCTGAGTTTTACGCCGCCGAACACAGGCAAAAAGCCGCGCAGATTCTATTAAAGAACCATATTGACGGCTTGATCATCATCGGCGGCGATGGCTCTTTTACCGGCGCGATGCTCTTGCACCAGGAGCAAGGCATTCCGGTAATAGGCATTCCCGGCACCATAGATAATGATATTTCCGGCACCGAATACACTATCGGCTTCAATACCGCCGTACAGACCGCCACTAATGCGGTCGATAACATCAGGGACACCGCGTCGGCGCACGAGCGAACGTTCCTGGTTGAAGTCATGGGCCACAAAGCGTCCGGCATTGCCTTGCAGGTGGGCGTATGCACCGGCGCCGAGCATGTGGTCTTGTCGAACCAGCCAGTCGACTACCAGAAGATTGCCAACGACATTACCAAAGGCGCTGCGCGCGGCAAAACCTCATCCATCATCATTGTCGCCGAAGGCGAAACCCCCGGCTTGTCATACAAAATAAAAGACGTGCTGATGAAGCAATACAACCTTAGCGTCCACGTCTGCATTTTGGGACATATTCAACGAGGCGGAAGCCCGACGGCACTGGATCGCCTGATTGCCTCAAAAATGGGTTATGCTGCAGTCCACGCCATGCATCAAGGCCAGCAGGTTCACGTTACCGCCTTTAATAAAGGGGATGTCGAAATCGTTCCGTTAACCATGTGTTTGGGTAGAAGAGATGAAATTGCCGGGCCGCAACTCGAACTGATCCGCGCCCTGGCCATCTAGTAGATAAACCCATGAAAGCACAATTAGGCCAAAAAGCCCCGTTATTATCAGTTTCCGATTGGGTTCAGGGCGAACCGGTAAATTTTGACCAGTTATCAGGCCGGGTCGTGCTGGTGGAAGTCTTTCAAGTGAACTGTCCCGGCTGCTTTTTATATTCCCTGCCGCAGGCGATAGAGCTGCACCGGAAATATTCGGATCAGGGCTTAACCGTATTGGGCGTCGCCACAGCGTTCGAGGATTTTGACAAAAACAACCTGGAAAACCTGGTCCGGCTGGCCGAACACGGCGAGGTTGTCGGCGAAACGCTGCACTTGTTAAGCCAGCAAGGGAAATTAACCGAAGGCCGCCTGCCCTATCGCATCCCTTTTCCGCTGGCGATGGATCGCCTGAACAAACGCGAAGCCGAGGTGACCGAGGATGCCATCGAGGCTTTTATCAAAGACCGTGTCCCAAGCTTCAACCAGCAACCGGAGCTTTACCAGCAAAAAATCCGCCAGCAGGTACGGGATTATTTTCAATCGCTTACTTATCACGCAGAAACCTTTGAGTGCTTTGAATTAAAAGGCACGCCCTCGCATATTCTGGTCGATAAAAAAGGCGTATTAAGGGATTGTGCATTCGGCGCTTATCCAGAACTGGAAGCGCGGTTATTGGGGTTGTTGCGGGAATAAAATGCGACGGAGAATTGATCTATGAAAAATCTGGCCATTGTCTGTTTGATGTTGATTTCGGCATCTGCAAATGCTGTCTTCTTTTCCAGCTCCGATCTGCACCGATGGCTGGAAAACGATCTTAACGGAATAGAAACTTACGAAGGCGGTATGGGTAAAGGCTATTTAATCGGGGTGTTGGATATGTTGTCAGGAACGATTCCCCGCACTGTTTGTTACCCCTCCGGCATTAGCGTTCTGAAACTGAAAATGGTAGTTTTCGACTACATGCAAAACAATTCCGACCAAATGAACAAATCGCCGGATAAACTGGTATATCAAGCGCTGACTAAGGAATGGCCTTGCAAATAATGCTGGTTAATATTTGTGGTGAAATTTGATTTCAGGCAATACTTACAGGCATAAAACGGCCAAAAGCTGTCTATCGACATCGTCCTGTTAATAGCAGTTATGCGCCAGAAAGCCGCCGCTTAACGACCAAGCTCACCCGACCAAAAACCGCATCGCGGTTTTTGGTCGGGTGGGGCGCCTTGTTATAAGCGAATTGCATACAATATGTCCGTAAAGGAGTTCTGAACGATATTCCAAACACCATTAGACTCAGTTCTGACCAATGCATTGTTTTCAGTGTCTTGATAAATAGCTCGAACAGAAGCCTGCTTGAAAGTTGGTTCATTTTCTCCTTCAAACGTTAATTCTACTTCAACATGCGATATAGCAGCCGCCTGATCTTCAATAGAAAGCACCTTGTACGATATGGGCACGCGCCTTCCAAAATCCTCCTTGGCTCTTCCCGATTTCTTTCCTAATGAATCGTCGGTGAAATATAAAAGTGATTTCGCTATTAAACCATATCTTTTGGCTATCCAGTTTTCTATAAACTCTGCCACAGCTCGCTCAGGTGTGCCTGATGGCAGATGACTCGCTTCACCTGTATGAGGCAAATATGGAATTTCCTCATTATTACGTGGCTTCCATTCCTTCAATAGTTTTTTCTGACGATTATTTTCGGCTAACTGAGCTAATATTTCTGACCATGAATTTTCTTCTTTTGGCTTGGGTGTTTTTTTGCCATCTGTTAAAGCGACAGCCCAATCTCTAGCCGCAAATAGAGCTGCCCAGACTTTTGCTGCTACGAGTTTGTTATCAAAGGCAAGTTCCCTTCCGTGTAATATTCCATGTCTGTAGGGAATGGAAATATTTTCCTCATTTGTCTTGTTTCTTCCCTTCGTCATGAGCGAAGCCAATGATTGCAGCCCAGATTCATGCGCTGCAATACAATCCCAAGCTGTTACGTCTGTTGATTCAGCAAAAAAACCAACATGCTTTGAAACATCATTTACAAGCCCATCTAGCATACTAAGAAGTAGAGGAATGCAAGCATGATAACGACCTGCCAAGTAATCCTCCCTTGCAAGCTTAGCGAGGCGGATCCGACGACGAAACTCTGGGCTACCATTAAACCAGCGTATGCCCCATTCTAAGCAATCAGCATCATATGAGTCGGCTAAGAATTGTTCCGCTGTATCTCTTCCTTCGGTGTCGTAAATTTTTATTGCTTCCTGCATTACTTCCATATTCATTGATTCGTATGCGATCCATCCCAGGTTCGCAAAACGTTCATTGAACCGATCAGGCACCTTCAGTATATCTGCTCGTTCTTTAATCTCCTTGAATTCATTGAAGACCTGTTCCATGTTTGGGAAAAGACGGCGAGCGAACGGAAAAGCCCTATATAAAGCCTCCAAGCTTTCAAACGCTTCAAATTGCTTTATCAGCTCTGCACTTGTCGGATTGTCGATGATCTTCTTTGGCTTACTCACAAAACTTCCTTGAGCTTATAACGTAGAAGTGAGCGGCCTTGCGCGGTTTTATGCGCAAGGTCCGCTCGACTGCCGGGTTGGGGGTGCGGTGGATGACTAGCACCCATATTTCTCTCGGTCTTCTTTTAGTTGCCGCCTGTATAGCCGCGAAACTCCTTTTATCGTGGAAGCGTAGAGGAGACGCGAAGTACAGAAGCCAATTGCGGCAGATAGTGCTACTGCGGAAAGCACAAGATAAAGCCAGGAATGAAGCCATTGAGGAAGACATTCGGCGTTTTCTTTTGACGCTAGGACTCCCCACACTTGAAGAGAAAACGCGATTACAAGAAGCAGCCCGCCTGTTACGTATTGTGCTCGTTGAGCGGATAGCGCGTGGGCGATAGGTTTGCTTATGTCATTGAACGGACGAGACTGCTTGAAAATGGACTCAGAGTTGTTCATGAAGTTGCCGACACAGAAGAAGACCGCGGCAACGAAGCCAACGGATGCTGCTGTAAGCGTAACGGCGTCTTGCGATGTCATGAGCACCCCCAACAAGGAATTAGATAGTTAACCGTATATCTACCGGCGAATGCTCTTCTACACGATAATTTATTGATCCGCATGTGATTTTCCTTTCCGTATATCATCAGTGATAAGTAATAATGGCCGGTAACGATCAAATTGCTGCCATTAAATCAGATGGAGCGATAGACCTCAATGGGTCGCATGCAGCCAGTCAACGCAGGATTCAGTTGGGACTAACTTTAACGCTGATTAAACAGCAGCCAGCCGCGCCGGACAGCACGGCCACCCTAGGCGGTAACAGCTTGATATTATCCAGCTCAAAATCCATTTTGATGCGATGTGCAACCAATTCGGCTTCTTTTTGGTCTTTGAAGGGGCCGGCTATCACTTGATAAGAACCGTCTTTTTCAACTTTTTGCGCCGGGATTGGCGGACCTTGGTGATTGAGCATCGCCGCCAGTTGTTGCGCCGTCACCTCGTTTTCGAAGTCGGCGACTAAAATCGCCCAGTCGCTGCCGGTCAATTCCGGGATCACCGGCGCTCCGTAGAAATACTCAGGATGTTCCAATTCCGGCGCGTTCGCGGCCAGTTCCGGCAACTCCGGGCTGGCCGTCAGAATCGGGGTGGGGATGCCGTCGGCGCGTTGCAGGATGCGGTCGACTTTTTCCCAATCCACGGTTGCGCCTTTTTCGGCGGCGCCTTGGCGCAGTTGTTTCAACAGCGACTGTTGCTGCAGTTGTTTCTGGCCTGCCCATTTTTCCAGCGGCTCATGGGCTTCCAGGTAAAGCATGCCCCCCTCCCATGCCGTCATATATGGCTGGTGGACGATCCGCACCGGCGTTCCGACCGGAGTTTTTTCGAACAGTACTTCGATGTCTTCGGGGTAAAGCCGCACGCAACCGTGGCTGACCTGCATGCCGACGCCATAAGGCTTGTTGGTGCCGTGGATCAGATAGCGTTTAAAGCCTAGCATTAACGCATACTTGCCGAGCGGGTTGTCAGGGCCGGGGAGCACCGCATTGGGCAGTGGATCGCCTTTTGCCGCGTGTTCGCGGCGGATGGATTCCGGAGGGTTCCATGTCGGATTGACCGTTTTTGCGACGACAGCGGTTTGCCCTAGCGGGGTGTTCCAGCCTTGGCGGCCAATGCCTAGCGGATAGGTAAACACGGTGTCCGGCTGTTTCGGTGGGTAATAAAACATTCGCATGTTCGCCAAATTGAGCACGATGCCTTTACGCGGCGCATCGGGCAGGACGAACTGCAGCGGCAGCAGCACGCGAGCGCCCGCTCTAGGCATCCAGGGGTGGATAGCGGGGTTGGCGATGGTAATCTCGGTATAGCCCAGCCCGAAATGCCGGGCGATGTCGGGCAAGGTATCGCCGTCGTGCGCACTAATCACGGCAAGACCACCAACGATACTTTGGTCGTTGGCAATGGGGAACTCACGGGTGGCGATGTCGGCAAGTTTCGGCTGACGCTCACCTGCCGTGTCAGGCGGAAAGGCTATGGCAGGCTGCGGGAAGATTACTGTAGGCGGCGGAAATTCTAAAAAGTCTATAGCAGCAGGCTCAAGCTGGCAACCGCTGAGCAAGCCGACGGCCAACAGCACGAAAGGCAAAACTATTCCCGTATGCGGCAGGCCACTGGCCGATGTTTTTTTCAATGGCTTCATAGCGTAAGCAACACTGTAAGACGGATAAAGTTGTAGAGCGGATGTTGCGCGAATCCACCACACCGCCATCAATACGCTAAATCGACCTGGCCAAACGATGCAGCGCCTCAGCGCCATGATTGAACAGCGGCCAGCCGTCGCCGGGCAGGACGGCTATAATGCCCGGCAACTCCGCGATGCGCTTGACCGATTGAACCGCCGATTTTTTATCGGTCAGCTTTGCATCCGGCAGCAAACATAATTCGCCGCCCACATGGCAGCGGATTAAATCGCCGGTTATCAGCGTAGTGTGTTCCAAAAGCAGCGCAAGCTCTCCCGGCGTTTTAGAGCCATTCATCACATAAGCCGTTAAGCCTGGCACAATCTCTTCGTTGTCATAAATCCAGCGGTCGCATGAAATCGGGAAGGTGTCTTCCTCGCCTGCCGGGCCATAAACCAGTGCGCCTGTAGTCTCGGCAATATGCTCGGCGTCACGGCAATGGTCGCTATTGGTAATCACGATGAAGTTAACGCCGCCAAGCTTCTGCAAGTGACTGTGATCATGCTCGGACAGCGGCAAGGGATCAATCAGGACGTTGCCGCCCTCACGCACCCAAAGTACGCTGTGAAAATCCAGATTGCGTTCATTATTAAACTCAGACCAGCCAAACAGGTCTTTTCTGTGTAATTGTTTCATTTGAAAGCTCCTATTCAATTAAACGCGCATCATACAAATAGCCGGAAGCGTTCAATATACTACATTTTAGTTATAGCCATCTGCTGCCATAGCGGCATATTTCATACCCCGTAAATCTTGCGTTTACGCCAGAAAGTGGCCCTGCTCATACCCAGCAACTGCGCGGCGGGCGTGATCATACCGTTGCTTTGCTCCAATGCCTGCCGGATTGCAGCCGATTCCTGCTCTGCCGACAGCGGTGAACTCTGCCTGGTTTGCTGATTAACGGCCTGAGGCTCCCTGAATTCAGGAGGCAATTCGGATAAGCGCAAAACCGTGCCGCGACCCACCGCAAAAGCGTATTCCACGACGTTATGCAGTTCCCTGATATTGCCCGGCCACGGATAATCCAGCAAAACCCGCATGGCCTGGGGATCGATTTTCTCAATTTTCCTGAAACTGGCGGCATTATGCTGTTGAATAAAATGCCATATCAACAAGCTGATATCCTCCCTGCGCTCCCGTAACGGCGGGATAAAAACAGGCACCACCCTTAGCCGGTACATCAAATCCTCACGGAAACGCCCCATTTTCACTTCTTCCCTTAATGAGCGGTGCGTCGCAGCGACTATGCGCACATCGACAGCAATTGAACGGTCGCCACCCACCGGAATATAGTTTCTTTCCTGTATCACCCTGAGCAGCTTGGCCTGCAACTCAAGAGGCAATTCGGCTATTTCATCCAGAAACAGGGTTCCGCCATGCGCGCGTTGAAACAGGCCGCTATGGTCCTTGATCGCCCCGGTAAATGCGCCGCGCACATGCCCGAACAACTCGCTGTCCAGCAGGCTGCTGGACAAGGCCGCGCAATTTATTGCCAAAAAAGGCGCGTTATGTCGGGCGCTTAGATCATGGATTGCCCTTGCAACCAGCTCCTTGCCGGAACCGCTCTCGCCTCTTACCAGCACGGTGGCTTCCGTTTCCGCGGCATTCTGAATAATCTGGAAAACCGCTTGCATGGCCGGTGAGCGGCTTAATATCCCGTGAAAACTTTGCTTGGCTTCATCAGGGGCTTTAGGGAAGAAAGTGTTTGACGCCTCCGAACAGGAAAAAAGCAAACCGATGCCGCCTGCGAAAGCGCCAGTTTTGTCATGCAACACCTGGGCAAATTTTTTCACTTCGCTTTTATGGCCGTCAGCCAAAGTTAGCTTTATAAGCTGTTCTTTATTTTCGCCGGCATCTGTAATCGCGAATTCTTGCAAACAAGCCTTGCCGATGACATTATCGCACTGGAGTCCTGACAGCTTTTCCGCGCCATGGCTCCAGTGAAGAACCCGTTGCTCCTTGTCAACAACATAGATGCCCGCGCAATCACAAAGCTCGAGCATTTTGGAGAAAACAGTTGCACAGTCGAATTGCGACAGCCAAGATGACAATTGCTCGGAAACTAATGCAGTTTGTTTCAAATGTTTCATATGTTGTTTCATTTAAGCAGAGAGATGTTTCAATGAAACAGTACATGAAACAACCAGACCGAAGCAAGCATTATTTATAAAATAACAATACCAAATAAAAACAATAAGTTGAAAATATTATCTGTTTTTGGCACAGCCTTTGCGATAAGTTAACCAAACACTTCCGATAATCCACCGTACCACCCGGAGAGACATCATGATATTCAAACAACTATTTGATCAGGAAACCTGGACTTACACCTACTTGATCGCCGACCCGGTCAGCAAGGATGCCGTCCTCATTGACCCTGTTAATACGCATATTGATGAATACATAGCTCTGCTTGAAGAACATGGCTTGCAGTTGAAATATTCCCTGGAAACGCATGTTCATGCCGACCACATCACCGCCAGCGGCCTGCTGCGCCAGCGCTTGGGCGCGCAAACGGCGGTCAGCCAGTTCTGCGGCGCTGAATCAGCGGACATTCAAATCCAGGATGGCGATATTTTTGAATTCGCAGGCGGCGAACAGATCAAAGTCATCGCCACACCCGGCCATACGCGCGGCAGCATTTCCTTTTTATGGCGCGACCGCCTGTTCACCGGAGATTCTTTATTCATCGGCGGCTGCGGCCGCACCGATTTCCAGGGCGGTGATGCCGGTGCGCTTTATGACTGCATTACCCAGCGCTTGTTCACCCTGCCGGACGAAACGCTGGTCTATCCCGGCCACGATTACCAGCAACGCTGGGTCAGCAGCATCATGCAGGAACGCACCACGAACCCTAGATTGGCAGGCAAGACCCGCGATCAATTCATCGAGATCATGAAAAACCTGAATTTGCCCAAGCCCCGGTTAATTGATGAGGCGGTGCCCGCCAACCGCTACTGCGGACTGGATGAAAATGAACGCCAGGACGCCGTTGTCCTGAGGGACACCACGCGCCCCGTTCGCGCAACAACCAGTACTGAAGATATAGTCGCCGCCGCAAAACAGCACATTACAGAAATCAATGTCGCCAAATCAAAGCAGCTGATTGCCGAAGGCAATATCGTTATTGTTGATACCCGTGAAGAAAGCGAATATGCCACCGGGCACATTGACGGGGCGATATTACTGCCGCGCGGCGTGCTGGAGTTCAAGATCGGCGGCGTACCGGAACTGGCCGATAAGTCGAAGGCCGTACTCATTTACTGCCGCTTGGGCAATCGCTCGGCGCTGGCGGCGCAAACAATGCAGTCAATGGGTTATACCAATGTTTTATCTATGGCAGGCGGTTTTGAAGCATGGAAAAAAAGCGTCTAAACTCGGTAATATCTCAAGGATGGGTTGACTTAAACTGCAATTCAGTCAAAAGTAGGCCGCTAATCGATGCCATCGTATATTCTGATGGCATCATTAATATTAATACTGATAACTATAAATATATTTAAAACATTGTCTGGAGGGAAATTCATGTCACAGCAACACCACACTATAGTCATTGTCGGAGGCGGAGCCGCTGGTATTTCAGTAGCAAACAATATGCATCGCCAAAACCCGGCTATTGACATTGCTATTATTGAGCCTTCCGAGACTCATTATTACCAACCTGCTTTCACTATTATCGGTGGTGGTGCCTATACCTTAAAAAGAGCTACCCGCAACGAGGCTGATTTAATCAACCTGTGCTTTACCTGGATTAAAGACGCGGCCAAGACCTTCGCCCCGGATAAAAATACCGTCACTTTGCGTTCCGGCGACAAAGTCACTTACGACTATCTCGTTGTCTGCCCCGGCTTGCAACTGGACTGGAATAAAATTGAAGGCTTAAAGAAAACGCTGGGCAAGAATAACGTTTGCAGCAATTACTCGCCGGATACTGTCGAATATACGTGGGAGTGCATCCAGAATATCGAAGGCGGAACCGCGCTGTTCACCCAACCGCCGATGCCTATCAAATGCGCTGGCGCACCGCAGAAAATCATGTATCTGGCCGCCGACCGGTTCCGCAAGAAAGGCATTCTTGATAATTTTAATATCGAATTCTGCAATGCAGGTCCCGGTCTGTTCGGCGTGCCTTTTTTTGCCAAAGCGCTAAGCAAAGTCGTCGCCGATTACGGAATCAAGACCCATTTCAATCACAATCTGGTTGCTATCGACGGCCCGGCTAAAAAAGCCACTTTTGAAGTGACGGACAGCAAAGGCAAAAAGACGCAGGTGGTCAAGTCATTTGACATGATTCATGTCACCCCGCCGCAAAGCGCACCGGATTTCATCAAAAAAAGTCCTTTGGCTAATGAAGCGGGCTGGATTGATGTCAATGACCGGACGCTGCAACATAATAAATACGGCAATATTTTCGGACTGGGCGATGCAACCTCAACGCCTAACGCCAAAACCGCCGCGGCGGTGCGCAAACAGGTTCCGGTCGTGGTTGATAACATTCTCAACCTGATCAACAACAAAAACATTGAAGAAGGCTATGACGGCTATGGCTCCTGCCCGTTAACCACTTCATTGAATACTGTCATGCTGGCTGAGTTCTCCTATGGCGGCAAAGTAACGCCTTCCTTTCCTAAGCTGGACCCAAGAAAAAACCGTTATATATGGTGGCTGGGCAAAGTATTCGGCTTCCCGTGGCTGTACTGGTATTTGATGCTCAAAGGCTACCGGATTGATATTCCGCATTTGGAATCTTATGCCAAGCCTTTTATCGATAAAGAATAGATATTCAACCGTTGACAGGGTGGGCAGGAAAACATCTGCCCGCCCTGGCGATCACAACCCCGCCGTGTTTTTATCCAAATAAAACACTCACTAAACTGAAATGACTTCCCCAAATCACATTGAGTCACGCTTAACACGGTTATTTCCTATTGCGGGCTGGCTGAAAACCTATACCCGTCAGGAATTTAACGGCGACTTGTTCGCGGGCATCATCACCGCTATTTTGCTGGTTCCACAGGGCATCGCCTATGCCATACTAGCCGGTCTGCCGCCGCAGCTCGGGCTTTATGCCAGCATCCTGCCGCCGGTACTGTATGCCTTGTTCGGCACCAGCCGCACCCTGTCGGTCGGGCCAGTCTCGATTGCCGCCATCATGATTGCCAGCGCCCTATCCGCACCGGAAATCAGCGCCTTGGGCAATCCCGTTCAAAGCGCGCTTATCCTGTCGGCAGAAGGCGGAATCATTATGTTGCTGATGGCGCTGTTACGTATGGGCGGGCTGGTGAATTTTATCAGCCATCCGGTGCTTACCGGCTTTACCAGCGGCGCAGCGTTATTGATTATCGGCAGCCAATTGCCGCAGTTGTTCGGCTTGAAAACACTGACATGTAATTTTGATGCCGCCTGCTACAGCCATTATTTTTCAGGCTTTGTACGGGCCACGCTATTAATCGGTGTTACGGCGCTGAGCTTGCTGGTGTTTTTCGGCAGGCCTCTGATTTTTATGCTTAAACATATAGGCATGCAGCCTTCCCTGATTACTGCCATCAGCAAATGCGGGCCGCTGTTAACCGTCATGCTGGCAACGCTGGCAGTCAGTTATTTTGATCTGGCAGATCAACAAAACGTGGCCGTTGTCGGCCAAGTTCCTTCCGGTTTTCCTGGGTTAAACTTTAACTTTGCCTCTGCTGAAAAATGGAAACTGCTGCTGCCCCACTCTGCTTTTATCGCTTTAATTGCCTATGTGGAAAGTGTTGCGATTGCCAAAGCAACTGCCAACTTCAGAGGAGAAAAAATCACGCCCAATCAAGAATTGATCGCGCTAGGTGCGTCTAACTTGGCTGCCGCCATTTCCGGCGGAATGCCTGTTGCAGGCGGCTTTAGCCGCACTATGGTGAACTTTTACGCCGGCGCCCGCACTCAAATGGCCATGCTCATCGCCGCCGGCATCCTTGCCCTGGCCGTCATCTTCTTTAGTCCGTGGTTTGAAAATATCCCCAAAGCGGCGCTGGCTGCCATTATTCTGATCGCCATCTTCCCTTTGGTTCGCCTGAAAAACATTCTCCATACCTGGCGCTATGATCGCGGCGATGGCATCGCAGAAACCGTTACCTTGCTTGGCGTTTTGGTTTTAGGTATTGAGGAAGGCATTACTCTAGGCATTATCCTGACCATCATCAGCCATCTGCGCAAAACCAGCCAACCGCATATCGCCGTGGTCGGACGCATACCCGACACTGAACATTACCGCAACATCAAGCGTCATGCCGTCCAAACCTGGAGTAACCTGCTCTTGCTCCGGATCGATGAAAGCATCACGTTTGCCAATATCAGTTATATCGAGGACTTCATCAACTCCGAGTTAAGGCGGCAGCCGGACATTAAGCATATCGTCCTTATTTTCACCTCGGTCAGCGATATAGACACTACGGCGCTGGAGGTGCTGGAAAATTTAAACCATGCCTTGCAAGCCGCCCAAAAGACATTGCATCTATCAGAAGCAAAAGGCCCTGTGCTGGATAAGCTGGAAAAAACCGATTTTCTTAAACAGCTAACCCCCGGCAAAGTCTTTTTCCGCACCGAAGACGCGGTTAAAGAGCTCACTCGAATAGCGTCGAACCAATAACTATTCGCCACATGAAACCTGTTCCACAAGACAGGAACATCCCTCACTCAACCAAAGACTCCTTGCGCTAACTTGGTTAAGCAATTCGGTTTTGAGAACAAAAATAATATTTACCTTTATTAAAACGGGTGTATTGCATCCCTTGATTTGTATATACTATGCAGAGTAATCAGAGTGTTTCTGGTCTTATTTTCATAATTGCAGTTTCTTGGGTGATCTCAAAAATCAAAAAAATGTTGGACCAAAATCACTGAACTGCATTCCCACAATAATTTTTAATTCATGCACACCCTCCGTAACAGGATCAATCAATGACCAACAGTTTAACTTCAGAAATTACCGGACAAAATGACATCGATCCAGCAGAAACCAAAGAATGGATTGAAGCCCTGCAAGCCGTACTGGAACAAGAAGGCAGTGAACGCGCACATTTTCTGATCGAACAACTGGTTGCTGTAACCCGACACTCAGGATTTGACATCCCTTTCAGCGCCAATACCGCATACCTCAACACAATTCCCGTTGCACAACAGGCCCAGTTTCCGGGTAATTTCAGCATAGAACACAAAATCCGCGCCTATATACGCTGGAATGCCATGATGATGGTGTTACGGGCAAACAAGAACACCAATGTTGGCGGCCATATCGCCAGCTTCGCCTCGGCTTCCACTTTATATGATGTCGGTTACAACCATTTCTGGCATGCCGCATCGGATCAACATGATGGCGACCTGATCTTTTCCCAGGGCCACTTAACCCCGGGCGATTATGCCCGCGCCTTCATGCTGGGACGATTGACGCAGGAACAGGTAGATAATTTTCGTCAGGAAGTTAATGGCAACGGCCTGTCCTCTTATCCGCATCCATGGCTGATGCCGGACTTCTGGCAGTTCCCGACCGTTTCCATGGGATTGGGTCCGATCATGGCCATTTATCAGGCGCGTTTCATGCGTTATCTGCAGGATCGGGGCTTAGCTGACACTACAGGCCGCAAGGTCTGGAGCTTTCTTGGCGATGGCGAGACAGATGAACCCGAATCTCTGGGCGCCATCGGCATGGCCGGACGGGAAAAACTGGACAACCTTATTTTTATTGTCAACTGCAACCTGCAGCGATTGGATGGTCCGGTTCGCGGAAACGGCAAAATCATTCAGGAACTGGAAAGTGAATTCCGCGGCGCCGGCTGGAATGTAATCAAACTGATTTGGGGTCAACGCTGGGATGCGCTGCTGGTTCGCGATAAAGACGGACTGCTGGCCAAACGCATGATGGAATGCGTGGATGGCGACTACCAGACTTTCAAGGCTAAAGACGGCGCCTATGTGCGCGAGCATTTCTTCAATACCCCTGAACTGAAAGCCATGGTCGCCGACTGGTCGGATCGCGACATCTGGGAGCTCAACCGCGGCGGCCATGATTCGGCTAAAATTTTTGCAGCCTTCCATGCCGCAGTGAATCACCAAGGCCAGCCTACCGTCATCCTGGCAAAAACCATTAAAGGCTATGGCATGGGCGAATCGGGACAAGCCCAGAACATCACGCATCAGCAGAAAAAAATGAGCACCAGTTCGCTGAGCAGCTTTCGCGATCGCTATGGGCTGCCGGTAACTGATGAAGAACTGCATGACCTGCCTTATATCTCCTTTCCAGAAGGCTCAAAAGAACTGGAGTATATGAAGCAGCGGCGCACTGAACTCGGCGGACACTTGCCCGCCAGAAGAGCAAAATCCTATGCGCTGAATGTCCCTGTATTAAGTGATTTCAAGGCGTTACTGGAAGCCAGCGGCGAAGACCGCGAGATTTCCACTACCATGGCCTTCGTGCGCTTGCTTAACATCTTGGTTAAAGATAAAAACATCGGCAAACGCATCGTTCCGATTGTTCCCGACGAATCCAGAACTTTCGGCATGGAAGGCATGTTCCGGCAACTGGGCATCTGGTCGCAGGTCGGGCAGTTGTACACGCCGCAGGATGCCGACCAGCTGATGTTCTACAAAGAAGACAAACACGGCCAGGTATTGCAGGAAGGCATCAATGAAGCGGGCGGGCTGTGCGACTGGATTGCGGCGGGCACATCGTATTCAACCCATAACGTGCCGATGATTCCGTTTTTTATTTACTATTCCATGTTCGGTTTCCAGCGTGTCGGCGATTTGATCTGGGCTGCTGCCGACCAGCGTACCCGCGGCTTTTTGATGGGCGGCACAGCGGGAAGAACCACGCTGAACGGCGAAGGTCTCCAGCATGAAGACGGCCATAGCCATATGATGTCGGCAACCGTGCCTAATTGCGTATCCTATGACCCTACTTATGCCTATGAGCTGGCGGTGATTATTCAGGATGGCCTGCGGCGCATGTATGTCGAACAGGAAGATATTTTCTATTACATCACGGTCATGAACGAGAACTATACCCACCCTGCCATGCCCAAAGGCGCAGAGCTGGACATACTCAAAGGCATGTACAGCTTTAAAAAAGGCGCCAAAAAGAAAGGGCCTCGCGTGCAACTGCTGGGTTCAGGAACCATTTTCCGCGAAGTGGAATTTGCTGCTGAATTATTGCGCAATGACTGGGGCGTGGAAGCTGACTTATGGAGCTGCCCCAGCTTTACCGAATTGGCCAGAGACGGTCAATCCTGTGAGCGCTGGAACCGACTGCATCCGACCGAAACAGCCAGACAATCTCATGTCGCTCACTGTTTGAGTGATGTCCAAGGCCCGGTCATTGCCGCAAGCGATTATACCCGTGCCTTTGCAGAACAAATTCGCGGCCTTATTTCCGCTCCTTATACAGTTCTGGGTACCGATGGTTTCGGCCGTTCCGATACGCGCGAAAATCTGCGCCGATTTTTTGAGGTGGACCGTTACCATGTAACGATTGCAGCCTTGAAGAGTCTGGCGAATATGGGTCAATTTGATTCAGCTAAAGTAGATGTGGCGATTGCCAAATACGGCATAAACCCTGATGTAACAGCACCTTGGCTAATCTAACGGAAGAACACAAAATGGCTCTAATTGAAATTAAAGTTCCTGATGTCGGCAATGTCTCGGATATCGACGTAGTTGACGTATTAATTAAACCGGGCGATGTCGTGGCGCTGGAACAAACCATCGCATCGCTTGAAACCGACAAAGCCAGCATGGATCTCCCATCCAGCGCCGCCGGCACGGTACAACAGATATTTATCAAACCCGGCGACAAGGTCTCGGAAGGGACGCTGATTGCGACTGTGCTGGCAAGCGCTGAAGAGGCCAAAGCTGAACAGCCTGCGCAACAAGCGGCTGCACCAGCTATCGCCAAGGAAGATATACCTGCCGCAACCCAGCCGGAAGCTGCCGCAGCCGCTACTCCGGCAGAAAAAGCGCCGGAACCGGCCAGCCAACCTATTGCCGCTGTTCCTGAACCGGTTCAAACCCAAGAATCGGGTGCCGCCAAAAAAGCGCATGCCACACCGGCCGTCCGGCTTTTCGCCCGCGAACTGGGCGTTGACATACACAAAATCAAAAACGGCAGCGGCCGCAAAGGCCGGATCTTAAAAGACGATGTGAAAAACTTCGTCAAACAGGTCATGACGGAAGGCGTTGCCCAAACCGGCGCGGGAATCCCTTCCATACCGACCGTTGATTTCTCCCAATTCGGCGAAATAGAAGAGCAAAAACTCAGCAAGATCAAACGATTGACCGGACAAAACCTGAGCCGCGTCTGGCTGAACCTGCCTATGGTCACTTACCATGACGAAGTCGATATTACCGAAATGGAAGCGTTCCGTAATGCGCTTAATGCTGAAAAATCCAAGGACGACGTAAAAATCACCGGCCTGATATTCATCATCAAGGCGCTGGTTGCCGCCATGCAGCAATTCCCGCAATTTAACGCGTCACTGTCTGCCGATGGCGAAAAACTGATTTTCAAGAAATACTTCAATATCGGCATCGCGGTCGATACGCCCAATGGCTTGGTGGTGCCCGTATTGCGTGACGTCAACAACAAAGGCGTCAATGAACTGTCCGCCGAACTGGCCGAAAAAAGCAGCAAAGCCCGCCAGGGCAAGCTGATGCCTGCCGACATGCAAGGCGGCTGTATGACCATTTCCAGCCTTGGCGGTATCGGCGGCACGGCTTTTACGCCTATCGTCAATGCCCCTGAAGTGGCCATCCTCGGCGTTACCCGCTCAAAAATGCAGCCGGTCTGGAATGGCAAGGAATTTGTGCCGCGGCTGATGCTGCCGCTCGATCTGACTTACGACCATAGGGTGATCGATGGCGCAGAAGGCGCGCGCTTCATGGCCGCCGTCACACAAAACTTACGCGATATTCGCCGTTTGTTACTTTAACTTTAATCAAGGGAAGATAATATGGACGCTAATCCAGAGATTAACGAATCCAAGCTGCATGCAGAAGTGCTGGTACTGGGCGGAGGCCCCGGCGGTTATACCGCTGCATTCCGCGCTGCCGACTTAGGCAAACAGGTGGTCTTGATCGAACGCTTTCCGGTGCTGGGCGGCGTTTGCCTTAATGTCGGCTGCATTCCGTCCAAAGCCCTGCTGCATGCGGCACAGGTCATTCATGAAGCCGACGAATTTGCACAGCACGGCGTCAGTTTCGGTAAGCCGACAATTGATATCGACAAAATCCGCGAATGGAAACAAAGCGTTACCGGATCTTTAAATGACGGACTAGCCCGTCTGGCAAAACAGCGTAAAGTCACAGTCATCCAAGGCACCGGCAAATTCACCTCCAGCAACGCTGTCGAGGTGCAAACCGAATCAGGCGTTAAAACCGTCAGCTTTGATCAGGCCATTATCGCAACCGGCTCGCAGCCCACCAAAATACCGGCCTTCCCTAACGATGACCCGCGCTTGATGGATTCGACCGGCGCCCTGGCATTAAAGGAAATCCCGAAAAAACTGCTGATTGTCGGCGGCGGCATCATCGGTCTTGAAATGGCCACGGTTTACCATGCGTTCGGATCGGAAATCAGCGTGGTCGAGCTGATGGAGCAAATCATTCCCGGTTGCGACAATGACTTGGTTACGCCGCTGTATCGCCGCATTAAAAAACAATATAAAAACATCTGGCTGGAAACGCGCGTCACTTCCATTGAAGCCGATAAGAAAGGCCTGAAAGTTTCCTTCGAAGGCAAAGGCGCGCCGGAATCAGAGCTGTTTGACGCGGTTTTAGTCGCCGTAGGCCGCAGGCCCAACGGCAAATTAATCGGCGCCGAGCTGGCCGGCGTTAATGTCGATGACGCCGGTTTTATAGCGGTCGACAAGCAACAGCGCACCAACGTGCCGCACATCCTTGCCATCGGCGACATCGTGGGCAACCCCATGCTCGCGCACAAAGCCGTGCATGAAGGCAAAGTGGCGGCGGAAGTGGCTGCCGGCCATAAAGCCGCGTTTGACGCCTTAACCATCCCTTCCGTTGCCTATACCGACCCGGAAATAGCCTGGATGGGACTGACCGAAAACCAGGCAAAACAGCAAGGCATTGAATACGAAAAAGCCGTTTTCCCGTGGGCTGCCAGCGGGCGTTCGTTGAGTATCGGCCGCAAGGAAGGCTTGACCAAAATGCTTTGTGACAAGGAGACAGGCAGGATTCTCGGCGCAGGCATGGTCGGCACCAATGCCGGCGAATTAATTGCCGAAGCGGTGCTGGCTCTGGAAATGGGCGCCGATGCAGAAGACATCGGCTTGACTATCCATCCGCATCCGACGCTGTCAGAAACGTTTGGTTTTGCCGCGGAAATGATTACCGGCTCGATTACTGATCTTTATATAAAAAAGAACTGATTTTATAACTGACAAAGACTGGGTACTTTGCCTGGTTCCCGTCGCAAACATGATCATGACCTGGATTTTTGCCTGCATGGATGTAGGAGGTGGAGCAATTGCCGAGAAGTAGAAGCTTTGTGCATTTGCCAACTGGCTAAACTTAAAAGACGATGCGCCACATCGGTTCCCTACCGATTGCGACACTTCCGCCATCCCTGGCAGTCGAAAGCAGGATTTATAACGGATTTAACAGATTAAATAAATTCTTGTTAGCTTTGTAACATGTGTAAAATAATCGCTAATTAAGTGGCGCCACCGTCTTAAATAAGATGAGGCTAATCTATAGCCGTGTAACACTCTATCAACCCAATATTTTTCGCTTAACACAAAGGTTTCCGAATACTCAGATGAAAAGAACGTTAGTCACTCTGCTTGCACTCGTATTGCTCGTTATTATTAATTTCAGCATTTGGAGCTACGTTAATAACCCCCTGCAAATCCAGCCGTGGACTAAGACAACCATGGGGGTTACCTTTGACCCCATGCGGAAGCAGGATACACAGACAAGCAATACCTTTCCCGGCGAAGCCGATATCGATAGCGACCTGGCTCTGCTGGCTAACAAGGTTCACGCCGTACGTACTTACAGCGTGCTAAAAGGACTGGACAAGATTCCCGAACTGGCCGCCAAGCACAATCTGAATACGACAGTGGGAGCCTGGATTGATGACAATCTTGAAAAAAATCGCCAGGAAATCGAAACCTTAATCAACGTCAGCCGCCAGAATAATCCCAAAATTGTTCGCGTTATGGTAGGCAACGAAGTGCTGCTCCGCAAGAACGTCTCGGAAGAAGCTTTGATTGAATATATCCGGGAAGTAAAACAAAACACTTGGCGGCCTGTCAGCACGTCAGAGACCTGGGACATGTGGATCGCCCACCCAAAACTCGTTGAAGAAGTCGATTTTATAGCCGTGCATATCCTGCCTTATTGGGAAGGCATTGCCGCGGAAGATGCGGTCGACTACGTATTTGACCGTTTTCATGATGTGCAAAAAGCGTATCCTAATAAACCTGTCATTATTACTGAAGTTGGCTGGCCTTCTGACGGCCAACCTTTTAAACACGCCACGGCATCAAGACCCAACCAGGCAAAGTTTCTGCGTGAATTCCTGAACCGTGCGGATAAGGAAGGCATCACTTACTATATTGTTGAAGCCTTTGATCAGCCTTGGAAAAAATCCATAGAAGGTTCAGCGGGGGCTTATTGGGGAATCTTTGACGCGGATCGCCAACCCAAGTACCCCATGGATGAGGCAGTATTGGCGATGCCCGGCTGGGAACACTGGGCAGCTGGTGCGGCTGTTTTCAGTTTTGTACTAATGGCTTTGTTTTTATTTACCCGGCAAAGCTTGAAATTGCCAGGCCTGCTGTTTTTCGGCCTGATTGCCAATCTTGCGGTATCAGTCATTTTCTGGTCGGCTTCAATTGGCGCCCAGCAATATCAAACCAACCTTACCATAGTATTCTGGGGCATCCTCATATTAATGCAGGTCATGGCTGCGATCATTTTATTGATAGAAAGCCTGGAGATTGCGGAAGTCGTATGGCATCGAAACACCGCAAGAACTTTCCAGCCGCTTACGCCCACAGCGGATTTTAAATACCCGAAGGTATCACTGCATTTACCCATCCATAACGAGCCGCCTGCCATGGTGCGCAAGACGCTGGAAGCGTTGGCGAAAGTAGACTATCCGAACCTGGAAGTGCTGGTGATGGACAACAACACCAAAGACCCTGCCGTCTGGGAACCTGTGCGCGATGACTGCGAACGCCTTGGGCCTAAGTTCCGGTTCTTCCATCTTGAAAACTGGCCCGGCTTCAAAGCCGGCGCCATCAACCACGCGCTCGAGCAAACCGCCCCCGATGCCGAAATTATCGCGGTGATCGACAGCGATTATATCCTCTCCCCTGACTGGCTAAAATCGATGGTGCCTTATTTCGACAACGAAAATGTCGGCTTTGTGCAATCGCCGCAGGATTATCGCGATCGCCACCTCAGCACCTTTAAATCTTTTTGCTATTGGGAATACGCCGGCTTCTTCAATATCGGCATGGTGCAACGCAACGAATACAACGCCATCATTCAGCATGGCACGATGACCATGATCAGAAAGTCAGCCTTGCTGGAAGTCGGTAACTGGGCGGAATGGTGTATTTGTGAAGACAGCGAACTGGGTTTACGCCTGTATGAAGCAGGTTACGACTCGGTTTATGTCAAAGACTCATTTGGCCGCGGCCTGATGCCGGACACAATGTCAGGCTACATGACGCAACGCTTCCGCTGGGTTTATGGCGCAATGCAAATCATCAAGGCGCATTGGCGCAGCTTCCTGCCCACCAAGAAATCACCGCTCACATCGGCGCAAAAATACTATTTTATTGCCGGATGGCTGCCCTGGTTTTCAGATGCGCTGGCATTGTTATTTACCTGCACCAGCCTGATCTTAACGGCCGTGATCCTTTACGACCCGATACACAGCGAGCTCCCCGCCAATGCCTTTTTATTGCCGACCGTGGGTATATTCAGCTTTAAAATTATCCGGGGATTATGGCTATATCAGGCGCGTGTACCGTGTTCCGTCTGGCAATCATTGGGGGCTGCGTTATCCGGGCTATCTTTAACTCACACCGTCGCCAAAGGCACGGTGCAAGGCCTGTTTACTTCCGGAAAACCGTTTATGCGCACGCCCAAGTATGAAAAACAAGGCCCGCTATTCACCGGACTGATGACCATAAGACAGGAATTGTTGTTATTAATCTTGTTAGGCGCAGCCATCGGCGCGATGGCTTCCCTGGAGCATTTCGACAATTTTAGCGGCCGGCTATGGATAGCTGTATTGTCAGTGCAGGCAGTCCCCTATGTCGCCGCCTTGCTGACTCTGCTAATCAGCATAGCGCCGCACTACAGCTCCAATAAGGCCGCTGAAGAACTGGACAATGAAACCGCGCCTGAAGAAGATAAAAATTCATAAGCCATAAAAAAGGCGGCAATGCCTAAAATCATTGCCGCCTTTAAATCAATCGTTAGCTCTTAAATCTCCCTAGCCAGCTTTTCCGCATACCCCGTGTAATTGCGCGGCGTCAGTTCCAGCAAAATCGCCTTGGCCTCAGCCGGGATCTCAAGCTTTTCAATGAAAGCCTGCATTTGTTCGGGGGTGATGCGCTGGCCTCGGGTCAACTCTTTCAGCTTCTCATACGGCTTTTCAATGCCGTAACGACGCATCACTGTTTGAATGGGTTCTGCCAGCACTTCCCAGTTGGCGTTGAGATCAGCCTCAATCGCATCGGCATTGATCTGTAATTTGGAAATGCCTTTTAAGCTCGCCTGGATAGCGATGCTGGTATGGGCGATGCCGACGCCGATATTTCTCAGTACGGTAGAATCGGTCAAATCCCGCTGCCAGCGCGAGACGGGTAATTTTTCGGCCAAAAAGCCAAAAATGGCGTTGGCTAAACCTAAGTTGCCTTCCGAGTTTTCAAAATCAATCGGGTTGACTTTATGCGGCATGGTGGATGAGCCGATTTCCCCGGCAATGGTTTTTTGCTTGAAGTACCCCAAGGAAATATAGCCCCAGATGTCGCGGTCAAAATCCAGCAGGATGGTGTTAAAGCGCGACAAGGCGTGGAAGTATTCGGCAATATAATCGTGCGGTTCGATCTGGATGGTGTAGGGGTTCCAGTGCAGACCTAGCGATTCAACAAAGTTCTTGGCAAATTCGGCCCAATCCACATCCGGATACGCGACGCAGTGAGCATTGTAATTGCCGACGGCGCCGTTTATTTTCCCTAGTAATTGCACGGCTTCCAGCTGCTCTTTCTGGCGCTGCATGCGCGCGGCGACATTGGCGAATTCCTTCCCGGTTGTGGTCGGGCTGGCGGATTGGCCGTGTGTACGCGACAGCATCGGCTGGCCGGCTGTCTCTACGGCGATTTTCTTGAGTGCGGTTATGCAATCGCCGATTTGCGCTATGATAATTTCGCGCCCTTCTTTAAGCATCAAGGCGTAAGACAGGTTATTGATGTCTTCCGACGTGCAGGCAAAATGGATGAACTCGCTGACTTTTTCCAGCTCGGCGCAACCTGCGATTTTTTCTTTCAGCAAGTATTCGACCGCCTTCACGTCGTGATTGGTGGTTTTCTCAATGTCTTTGACGCGTTGCGAATCAGCCTCTGAAAATTGACTGACGATATTGTTTAATACCTGTGTTGCCGCGTCACTGAACGGGCTGACTTCACGAATCAGCGGATGCTTGGCCAACGCCTGCAACCAGCGCACTTCAACCTGTACGCGAAAACGAATCAGGCCGTATTCGCTGAACACGGGACGCAATTCTTCAACCTTGCCGGCATAACGGCCGTCGATAGGTGAAATAGCGGTTAGAGCAAAATTAGTCATGGCTTAGTCCAAGTATTTTAGTGTGTAAGTTATTCTATTCGTTAGATTTTGATTCAATAATCCCGCCGCCCAGGCATATTTCACCGTCGTAAAAAACGACGGACTGCCCTGGCGTAATGGCTCTTTGCGGCTGATCAAAACTGACCTTGACCCGGCCATCGGCCAACGGTTCTACCAGGCAAGCCTGGTCTTCCTGCCTATAACGCGTCTTGGCAGCGCAACACAAAGTTTGGGTTAATGGCCTATTACTGCACCAGTCCAGCTGGCTGGCTTCAAGCACATTATGCAGCATCAGCGGATGATCGTGGCCTTGTCCAACGATCAGCACATTGTTTTTCAGGTCTTTCTCAAGCACGTACCACGGCTCATCCGGCGCGTCTTTAACGCCGCCTATACCCAAGCCCTGCCGTTGGCCCAAGGTGTAATACATCAAGCCGGAATGCTGGCCGATATACTGCCCTTCTGGCGTGCGCATTTCACCGGGCTGGGTGGGCAAATAACGCTGCAGGAATTCCTTGAACTTGCGCTCGCCGATAAAACAGATGCCGGTGCTGTCTTTTTTCTTATAGTTGTCAAAGCCTGCTTTTTGGGCCAAGGCCCGGATTGCCGGTTTGTGCAGATGGCCTATCGGAAACAGCGTGCGCGACAGCTGTTTTTGTCCCAGCGTATAAAGAAAATAGCTTTGCTCTTTATTCGGATCAAGGCCTTTCAGCAAGAAGAACTCGCCATTTTTTTCACTTACCCGTGCATAGTGGCCGGTAGCAATATATTCAGCGCCCAGATCCTCAATGGCGTAATTCAGGAAGGCTTTGAATTTGACGTGCTTGTTGCAAAGAATATCCGGATTAGGTGTGCGCCCGGCTTTGAACTCGGACAGGAACACTTCGAATACTTCATCCCAGTATTCGGCGGCAAAATTCACCGTTTTTAATTCTATGCCCAACTTGTCGCAAACCTGTTGCGCGTCAGCGAGATCCTCCATTGCGGTGCATTGCTCGGTGCCATCGTCTTCCTCCCAGTTTTTCATAAACAAACCGGTAACCTGATGGCCCTGCTCCAACAATTGCAGCGCTGTTACGGATGAGTCGACACCGCCAGACATGCCGACGATTATGTTTTTACGCATGCTCAAGATCGAGAAATGATTTCAGTAATGATAAAGGGTGACGGTGCCCGCTGAGATATTCGTCTACGCTAATCAGCACTAACGGGCTGCGCAAACAGTGTTCTCTGGCTTTAATCTCGTCACGGGTTAACCAGTGCGTTGCGATAATACCTTCATCCAATTTTTGTTTCGGATCATGCGAATGACAGCGTCCGGAAAAACAAATCCGGACAAAACTGGGAAAATCAGGATTTCTTCGCCAAAGCTGGATAGCCACGATGTGCTCCGGCTCAAATTGCCAGCCGGTTTCTTCCTGAACCTCGCGTTTGACAGCGGCAATCAGGTCTTCGTTTTCTTCAAGATGTCCGGCCGGTTGATTAAATTGAAGCCCGTTGGATGTTTCTTCTTCAACGAGTAAAAAACGATTGTCTTGTTCAATGACTGCAGCAACTGTAACGTGTGGTTTCCAAACCATTGATTATATCCGGCTTTAATAAAGCTGATATTTTACTAGAATTAGGGATATTATGTTGGTAAAGATTTGTTGTGACATGGAGTTGAAATCCACTAAGATTGACACTATGTTAAGCACATAAAGTATTTTATTATTTCGCTATGTCCGATTTTGATCCGTTCAAAGATATTGATGACGGCTTGGCCGTTCAGGAAGCCAAACCCAAACTAAAAAGGCCGCCTTTATACAAGGTCATCCTGTTAAATGACGATTTTACGCCTATGGATTTTGTCATTGAGATTTTGATGGATTTTTTTGCCATGTCTGAAGAAAAGGCGACCCAGGTAATGTTGCAAGTGCATACGCAAGGAGTCGGCGTTTGCGGAACGTATTCTAAGGATGTTGCTGAAACCAAAGTGTACATCGTCAATGAATATTCACGAGAACATCATCATCCATTAATGTGTTCAATGGAAGAAGTGTAGGTTGGAGAGCTTATGTTAAGTAAAGAACTTGAAATCACCCTGAATCAGGCTTTTAAAAGTGCACATGATAAGCGCCATGAATTTATCACAGTTGAACATTTGCTGCTGGCATTGCTCGAGAACGCTTCTGCAGAACCGATTCTGATAGCCTGTGGTTGCGACATTAAGGCGCTACGAGGCCAGTTGACGCAATTTATCGACGAGACCATGTCGTTGATTCCGGAAGGCATCCAGCGGGAGACCCAACCCACTTTGGGGTTTCAGCGGGTTCTGCAACGCGCCGTCTTTCATGTCCAGGCCTCCGATAAAAAAGAAGTGTCAGGCGCCAATTTATTTGTAGCCCTGTTCAGCGAACAGGACTCTCATGCGGTATATCTATTGAATAGACAGGATATATCACGTTTGGATGTGGTTAATTATCTGGCTCATGGCATTTCAAAAATCGACCACGGAAATGAATCGCCCAATACCCGGACATCGGAATCCGGCAATCCCGATACGGATGCTTCAGGCAGCCCATTAGAAAAATATGCGACCAACCTTAATGAAGAAGCGCTAAAGGGTAATATTGACCCCCTAATAGGCAGGGAACTTGAAGTTGAACGAACCATTCAGATTCTCTGCCGGCGCCGCAAAAACAACCCCCTGCTGGTAGGTGATGCGGGGGTTGGAAAAACCGCTATTGCTGAAGGTCTGGCGAAAAGAATCGTTGAAGAAGATGTGCCTGAAGTCCTGATGAACAGCGTCATTTACGCACTGGATTTAGGCGCGCTGGTTGCCGGCACAAAATACCGCGGCGACTTTGAAAAACGCCTTAAAGCGTTGGTAAATCAACTGAAGCAACAACCGGAAGCTATTTTATTTATTGATGAGATTCATACCATTATCGGCGCCGGTTCTGCTTCCGGCGGGGTTATGGATGCATCCAACTTGATTAAACCCGTGCTGGCTTCCGGCCAATTACGCTGCCTTGGCTCTACAACTTATCAAGAGTACCGGGGCATTTTTGAGAAAGATCATGCCTTGGCGCGCCGCTTCCAGAAAGTTGACGTACTTGAGCCTTCGGTTGAAGACACCATCCTTATTCTTAAGGGACTCAAATCGCGTTTTGAAGAACATCATGACGTTAAATATTCTCCTGACGCATTACGCGTGGCGGCAGAATTATCGGATCGCTATATTACCGACCGGCATTTGCCCGATAAAGCCATTGACGTCATCGATGAGGCGGGCGCAAAACAGCGCATGATGCCTGAGACTGATCGCAAGCAGATGATTGACGTTGCCGAAATCGAAGATATCGTCTCAAAAATCGCCAGAGTTCCTGCGAAATCAGTGTCTTCCAATGATATTGACAAGCTTGCCAGCCTGGAAAAAAACCTAAAAATGCTGGTCTTCGGGCAGGACGAGGCCATTTCGGCATTGGCATCAGCCATAAAATTATCGCGTGCAGGACTTAGAGAATCCCAGAAGACTATCGGTTCATTTCTCTTTGCCGGCCCCACAGGCGTAGGTAAAACTGAAGTAACGAGGCAACTGGCCAAAGTATTGGGCGTCGAACTGATCCGCTTTGACATGTCCGAGTACATGGAGCGTCACACTGTTTCCCGGCTGATAGGCGCGCCTCCAGGCTATGTAGGCTTCGATCAGGGCGGCTTGTTAACCGAGCAGGTCACCAAGCATCCGCATGCCGTCTTGCTGCTTGATGAACTGGAAAAAGCCCATCCTGACGTGTTTAACCTGTTGTTGCAGGTCATGGATCACGGCTCGTTAACCGACAATAACGGACGCAAGGCGGATTTTCGCAACATCATTCTGGTAATGACCACCAATGCCGGCGCGGAAGAAGGCAGCAGAGCCTCAATAGGCTTTACCCATCAGGATCACGCCACCGACAGCTTGAAGGTCATCGAGAAAGGCTTCTCGCCCGAGTTCCGTAACCGCCTGGATGCCATCATCCAGTTTAAACCGCTTGATATTTCAATTGTCGGACATGTGGTTGATAAATTCATCTTTGAATTGGAAGCCTTGCTGGCAGAAAAACACGTGACGCTGGCTTTGGATTCCGATGCCCGATTATGGCTGGCTGAAAATGGCTGCGACCCCAAAATGGGAGCCAGACCTATGGCACGGCTAATTCAAGAGAAAATCAAGAAGCCTCTTGCTAATGACTTGTTGTTTGGCAAGCTGGCGCGCGGAGGTAATGTGCGGATTTCCGTGAAAGATAATGAACTTAGCTTCGCGATAGAAAGCAATGAGTTGATTGTCCCTGAAAAAAGCTGATCAGGTAGCTTGCGCTGTCCCTTAGCTGATAGAGAGTACCCATAAGCTAATGGGGTTAGCGCATGCGGAATGTGATGCGGCCTTTGGTTAAATCGTAAGGAGTCATTTCAACTTTAACACTATCCCCGGTAAGAATGCGGATGTAATGCTTGCGCATTTTCCCTGAAATATGCGCAGTTACAATGTGACCGTTCTCCAGTTGAACGCGAAACATGGTATTAGGAAGCGTCTCAATCACCTTGCCTTCCATTTCAATTTGATCTTCTTTAGCCATTAATATTTTATCCAAGCAATTAAAACTGTTAATGATAGCATAAGCTGGTTTTTAACAACAGAAGTGTGTGGCTGGAAATAGTCATCATTTGTTCTTAAACAGGCATTCAGCACCTGACTTAACAATAGATGATTATACGTTTGAAATAGTATTTAACACGCCATCAACTAATTTAAAATATTCACTTTCAGCAAAAATATCCTCATTACTCTCAACCCTGTCCAAATAGGTTTTACCTTCCAGATGGTCAACTTCATGCTGGAAAATCCTTGCCACAAACCCGCTTAACTTCGTTTCTATCAAATCGCCCTGTTGATCGGTATATTGAATCAATATCTCCTGATACCTTGGCACTAAGGCGCGTATCCCCGGAACACTCAAACAACCCTCCCAGTCCTTTTCCTGTGTTTCCGTCAAGACTTTGAACTCAGGATTAATCATAACCGTAGGCTCCATCAGTGGTGCTGATGGATAACGCGGCGTAGGCCGTGAGGCAACAATAACAATCCGCTTTGATTCACCAATCTGGGGCGCAGCCAAGCCGACGCCTTGCGTCGATGCCAATGTGCCCTGCATATCCTTGATAATCTGCTGAATTTCAACCGCGCATACATCATCAACCGCTTCCGCTTTTTGTCTGAGTACCTTGGCGCCTAACTGGGCAATTTCACGCAACATGGTCATCTGTAAAATCAATCAGGCTTGTAATTCATTCATAAGCATGGCCTGAGCTTGAACCGGCTCTTCATTTTTAGCTTTCAACAACTGCCGATAACTGCCATCCGGCTGAAGCAGCCAGGATTGCGTGTTATCACTCAAGTACAAATCCAGATCCTGCAAAATACGGGTCTGTAATTTCTTATTTTCAATCGGGAAACAGATTTCAACACGCCGGAACATATTACGGTTCATTAAATCTGCGCTGGACGCATAGACTTCCTGATTACCATCATTTGCAAAAGCATAAATCCGTGCATGTTCCAGAAACCGTCCAATAATTGACCGTACTTCTATATTTTCAGATACGCCGGGAATACCCGGTCTTAAACAACATACGCCCCTAACAATCAATTTAACCTCAACCCCGGCCTGTGACGCACGGTAAAGAGCCTGGATAGATTGCTCTTCAACAACAGCGTTCACTTGAATGATTATTTTTGCCGGTTTGCCATTTTTGGCGTGAAGTATTTCCCTCTCGATCTTATCCATCAGTCCGCTATGCAATGTAAACGGAGACTGCAATAATTTATTCAGCTTGGTCACTTTCCCCAAGCTGGTCAGCTGGGCAAATACACGCCTGACATCCTCACCCAATTCTTTATCGCAGGAAAACAAGCCATAGTCCGTGTAAATCTGCGCCGTTTTCGGATGATAGTTCCCAGTGCCCAGATGCACATAATTGCGCAATTGCTTGCCTTCCCTTCTTAACACCAGGCACATCTTGGCATGGGTTTTATAGCCCACCACGCCATAAACCACATGCACCGCGGCTTCCTGCAATTTGGCGGCCAAATCGATATTGGCTTTCTCATCAAACCGCGCCCTCAATTCGATAACAACCGTCACTACCTTGCCGGCTCTTGCCGCTTTGATTAACGCGGTTACGATAGGCGAATCCGCCCCGGTACGGTACAAGGTCTGTTTAATGGCCAGTACATCAGGCGAAACCGCCGCCTGACGGATAAACTCAACAACCGGCGAAAAGGACTCAAATGGATGATGCAGCAAAATATCGTGGCGCTTGATGGCGGAAAATATATCTTTGTTACGCTCCAATTGCGGCGGAACGGCAGGCTTGAAAGGAGCGAATTTAAGATCGGGCCGCCCGACCAGATCATTAATCTCCTGAATTCTGTTCAGATTGACCGGCCCATCAACCAGAAACAAACCGGCCCGGGTCATTTCAAAACGGCCCAACAGGAATTCCACCGTTTCATCGGGGCATTTAGCGTCAATTTCCAGCCTGACTTCGTCGCCATAATTGCGCATGGCCAGCTCACCCTCAACGGCAAGCAGCAAATCGTCAATAGCGTCATCATCAACGAAGAAATCGCTGTTTCTGGTGACCCTGAATTGATAACAGCCTTTAACATTCATGCCACTGAACAACTGATCCACAAAGGCGTGAATAATCGACGATAAAAAAACAAAATCAGACGGCCCGCTCTGGGTCTCATCAACAGGCAACTGGATGATGCGCGGCAAGGCTCTGGGCGCTTGTAAAATAGCCCGTCCGCTATTCCTGCCGAATGCATCCTTCCCGGTCAAGGAAATAATAAAATTCAAACTCTTGTTGAGTATGCGCGGAAAAGGGTGAGCGGAATCCAGCCCAACCGGCGTTAAAATCGGTAGTAACTCATCATTAAAATAGGCTTCCAGCCATTTGAGCTGCGCTTCCGTCCATTCCTTACGGCGAATGAAACGAATATTTTCCTTGGCTAACTCCGGAATCAGAATCTCATTAAGCACCTTATATTGCTCGTCTACCAGCTGATGGGCGTTGACAGCAATCAGCTCCAACTGCTCACCAGGCGTTAAGCCATCCGGGCCGATAGCTTTCGGGTCGATAGCCGCCATCTGGATAACACTGGCTACGCGAACCTCGAAGAACTCGTCAAGGTTGGAGCAGGAAATGCACAAATAATTAAGCCGCTCAAGCAGCGGTACATTTTCGTCTTTCGCCTGCGCCAGAACCCGCTTGTTGAACTCCAGCAGGCTCAGTTCGCGATTGATATAAAGTTCCGGTTTTTGAAGATCGATTATTTCGTCTGTTTCGTTTATGTCCATGTTGTACTCAGCTTCCAAATCAGTTGGTATTATTTTTGTACGATTTCATCAACCAAACCCTCTTTTCCCCTGCAAGCCGCCCGTATGCACTGCAATAATACGCTGCCCAGGCCTGAAGTAGTGTTTTTTGATTAAATCGTAGATGGCGTACATCATTTTTCCGGTATAGACCGGTTCAAGAGGAATTGTAGTTTTTAATTCAAAGTCTTCAATAAATTCGCTTAATTCAGCGTTGGTTTTGGCGAAACCGCCGAAATGATAGTCCAAGTTTATCTGCCAGTTATTACGAGGTTGTGAAAGCATGGCTTCAACTTCCGCCGCTAAAAAGCCCGCGTTTTTTAACGCCGCAAACCCCAGTACTGACACCTGTTCGGAAACCGCATCAATAATACCTGCCAGTGTCGTCCCGGTTCCACAGGGCACGCAGAGGACGTCATAAGGGATTTCTATCTCGTTAACCAGTTCCGCAACGCCTTTCAGCGCCAACGCCTGCGCCCCGCCTTCCGGCAGCCAGTATTGCCCTGGTTTTAATCCCGGCAATTCGTGCCAGCCTTTATGCCGCCTTAGTATTCTATAGTCAGCGCGGGATACAAACTTCAATTCCATGCCCCAGTTTTGCATATCCTGCAAAGTCGGCGTCAATGTTTCCGGTTGCCCGCCGCGAACCAGCCCGATGGTTTTTAGTCCCAACACCTTACCCGCATAAGCCAAAGCATGCAAATGATTGGAATAAGCGCCGCCCATGCTGATGACGGTATCCGCGCCTAACGACAGGGCATGGTCGAGACTGTATTTGAGCTTGCGCCATTTATTGCCGGAAATCACAGGATGCAGCAAATCATCCCGTTTCATCCACAGCTCGATCTGGTACTGCTCAAGCAATGCATCATCAATCTTTGTTAGAATCGACGGATTGAAGGTTTTTTCCAGTTTAATGAGTTCAGGGTGCATTGTATGTGTGGACGTTTTAACTTGATCGCAACCGGGCGGCAGATTATGGAGCATTTCAGTTTACTGAGTTTACCCGATTACCGGCCTGACTATAACATTCCGCCAGGACAAAAAATTCTCACTGTCGTGCAACTGGAAGACGGCAGCAACAAAGCCGTTAACCTGCACTGGGGTCTGATTCCATCATGGTCGCAGGACAGCAAAATTTCCAGCCATCTGATCAATGCCAGGGCGGAAACCTTGACTGAAAAACCGTCATTTAAAAAAGCTTACCAGCATCGACGCTGCCTCATTCCTGCTACCGGCTTCTTTGAGTGGCAGACCAGTGCTGTTGGCAAACACCCGTATCATGTCCATTACCCGGACAACCGTTTATTCGCTTTTGCAGGTGTTTGGGAGCACTGGGAACATGACCTGGAAACAGTTTATTCATGCACCATCATTACCACCGCCGCCAACGACAAAATAACGCCTATCCATGACCGAATGCCGGTTATTATCACGCCCGATTATTACAGCCGCTGGCTGGACAAGAAAAACACTGCCGTCGAGATGACAGATTTTTTGGCCGCCGACGCTTACGGCGAAATGCAGCTTACCGCGATCAGCACATGGGTCAACAATCCCCTGCATAACGACGCGAAATGCTTAACCTGATGTTACCGGCTCTGCTTGATTGCCCAGGCCACATCAGCCGCCTGCCGGTTTTCCTTAACATCATGCACCCTGAACATCTGCACGCCCGCCATAACGCCTAAAGCCGTGGTCACCGCGGTGGCCGTAACCAGTTCCGAGGGTTCAGTCACATCACAGATAGTTCCCATAAAACGTTTGCGGCTGGTGCCTAACAGCACCGGAAAACCCGTTGCCACCAGCGCATCAAGATGCGCCAGCAAATCGATATTATCCTGCCTGCGTTTGCCAAAGCCTATGCCCGGATCAATGGCGACATTCTCTTTTTTAACCCCCGCCTTTAATGCCGCCTTGATGCTTTCATTCAGGGCATCGAGCACTTCCTGCACGACATTCTCATAATGCGGATTGTCCTGCATGGTTTTAGGCGCTCCCTGGCTGTGCATCAAAATAATCGGCGCACCGGTTTGAGCGGCCAGCGTCAATATGGCCGCATCATCCCTTCCCGCTGAAACATCATTGATGATATTGGCTCCGGCATCAAGCCCCGCTTTGGCGACCTCGCTTAAAGTCGTATCGATGCTGATTAAAATGTCGCTATTCAATTGCTGCCTGATAGCCCTGATCACCGGAACCACGCGCTCAATCTGATCCCTGGCCGCAACCGGTTCTGCGCCCGGACGGGTTGACTCGCCGCCTATATCGATTATATCCACGCCTTCGGACAGCATCAGCTTAACTTGCTGCAAGGCGTCATCGAGGCCTGAATATTTGCCGCCATCGGAGAAGCTATCCGGCGTAACATTTAAAATCCCCATGATCAGCGGTCTGTTGATATTACTGAACATTCCCTAAAAGCTCCTGTGCGCGAAATCGGTGTATTGATTCATGTATAATAACCAAATGTTTTCGACCCTGATTGAATTTAATGCCTAAACCACGTTTAGCCTGGGCCATCACCGGCTCCGGTCATTATATAGAAGAATGCCTGGACTTCATGCTGACCTTGGATGATGTTGACGTCTACCTCAGTTTGGCCGGTGAAGAAGTGTTGAAAATGTACGGCATTAATATCAATGACATCCGCAAAAAATTTCCGGTGTACCGCGACAAAGCCGCTTCGGCTCCGCCGGTCGGGCATTTTTACAAGGGCTATTACCATACGTTTGTAATGGCGCCGACCACGTCAAACACGGTTGCCAAATGCGTGGTGGGTATTGCCGACTCCCTGGTGACCAATTTATATTCCCAAGCCGGAAAATGCAAAGTCCCCAGCATTGTCTACCCTTGTGACATAGCGCCGGAAATGGAAACGACCGCACCGGGCGGGAAAGTCATGGTTTATCCGCGCAAAATCGATCTGGAAGGCACGGCCAAATTACGCACTTTTGAATACACGACCGTCGTTGAAAGTGTCGATGAATTGATTAGTAAGGTCAAAGAGAGGTTGCAATCCCTGACATGAGCGAACACATCCTCTTTCTTACCGGCAAACTGGCGGAAAAACAGCTGCGCAATATCCTGCAAAAAATGCAGCCGGAATTCACCTATACCGTGCATCAGTTGGGGCTTAAGGTCGCGGCGCTGATGACCGCAGACATGATAGGCCGCCGCCTGACCGACACTTTCGGCGCCGATCGCATACTGGTGCCCGGACGCTGCCGCGGCGATCTGGAAGCCCTGTCCACCGACATGGGCTTACCCATTGAACGCGGCCCTGACGAACTCAAGGACTTGCCGATGTTTTTCGGCCAAGCCGCGCACAAGATTGATTTAAACAACTACAGCGTCAAAATCTTTGCCGAAATCGTCGATGCTCCCAATATCAGCGTTGAAGAGGCGGTCAAGCGCGCCTACTACTACAAACAAAACGGCGCCGATGTCATCGATATAGGTTGCCTGCCGAGCACCGATTTCCCGCACATGGAAGACATCATCCGCACGCTGAAACAGGAAGGCTTTACTGTCAGCATCGACTCGCTGGAGGCGGACGATTTGCTCAGGGGCGGCAGAGCGGGCGCAGATTACATGCTCAGCCTGCACGAAAGCACGTTGTGGGTTGCCGATGAGGTGGCGGCGACGCCGATCTTAATCCCTGAAAGACATGAAGACCTGGCTTCTCTGGATCGGGCCATCGAACTTATGCGGGCAAAAAACCGCAGCTTTATCGTCGACCCCATTTTAGACCCCCTGCACTTTGGCTTCACGCAATCGATCGTGCGCTATCATGAAGTCAGAAAGAACCATCCCGACATTGAAATGATGCTGGGGGTCGGCAACATCACCGAGCTGACTCATGCCGATACCCTGGGCATGAATGCCCTGCTGCTGGGCATCTGCTCGGAACTTAACATCAACAGCATCTTGGCGACCGAAGTCAGCAAACATGCCTGCCGGGCGGTCAAGGAAGCCGATCTGGCCCGCCGCATCATGTTTGCAGCGAAAGAACATGACATGCTGCCCAAGCATATCGATCCGGGCTTGATGGCTTTGCATGAGACCTCGCCTTTTCCTTATAGTCTGGATGAAATCAAGGAACTAGCCTCGCAAATCAAAGACCCCAGTTACCGCGTTCAGATCAGTGCCGAAGGCATGCATATTTTCAACCGAGACGGCCTGCACAGCGCCACCGATCCGTACGACCTGTTTCCCAAACTGCATGTTGAAACTGATGGCGGCCATGCGTTTTATCTGGGCGTTGAGCTGGCCCGCGCCGAAATCGCCTGGCAACTGGGCAAGCGCTACACCCAGGATCAGGCGTTGCAATGGGGCTGCGCAACCGACAGCACAGAACCCACCGTTGACCTGCACACCTTTAAACCGGCCGGAACCACTTTCGCCAAGCCCGCTCCCGACGGGCTTCCGGCATACACACCATCCCTGGCGATAAAAAAACACGAATGATTCAAGAAACCATAGTCATCACCCAAAATAGCACAGGCTTGGCGCATATTGCGCCGATGGGCGTCCATTTATCCTCTGAAACTCCAGAGGAATTCATCATCCTGCCGTTCCGCCCTTCAACCACGCTGAACAACCTGCTGGACAGCAAAACTGCAGTCATCAACTATTGCGACGATGTGCGGGTCTTTGCCGGATGCCTGACCGGGCGGCGCGACTGGCCGCTAAAACCGGCTGAGAAAATCAACGGCCAGGTGCTAGCCTGCGCGTTGGCCCATACCGAAGTCGAACTGGTTCGCGTTGAAGACGACGAGACCCGCCCCAAGTTATTCTGCAAAGCCGTGCGTACCGTCAATCATGCACCCTTCAGAGGCTTTAACCGCGCCCAATATTCGGTGCTGGAAGCGGCGATTCTAATCAGCCGGTTAAACATGCTGCCGCTGGAAAAAATCCAGTCAGAAATAGACTATCTGCGCATCGGCCTGGAGAAAACAGCCGGCGACCGTGAACTGGAAGCCTGGGGGTGGTTGATGGACGTCATCGAAAAGCATATCGCCAAGGATGATGTGTATGCCGAAAACCTGCCGGGAGCAGGTTCGGCGATCGCCAAGGATGGTGTGTATGCTGCAAGCCAGTCGGGAACTGGCGCAGCGATCGATGAGACCAGCGCATGACCGGAATGCTCGCCAGCGTTAACAGCGTTGAAGAAGCCGCTCTGGTTTTAAGCGCAAACATCGATATTATCGACCTGAAGCAACCGGCTCTGGGCGCTTTAGGCGCGCTGGAAACCGGCCTCGTTAAAAAAATTGTTGCCGAAATTGACGGGCGCTGTCCCGTCAGCGCGACTATTGGCGACCTGCCCATGCAGCCGGACATTGTTTTCAATGCGGTAAAAGCTATGGCCGAAACCGGCGTCGATTATATAAAAATCGGTTTTTTCCCCGGCGGCGACTGGCAGGGAACTGTGGAAAAACTAGCTACATTCCCACGCCGGAGCGTGGGAACGATAAACTTAATAGCCGTATTATTCGCCGATACGCAACCTGATCTTGGCATCATAGCCTACCTGAAAAAAGCCGGTTTTAAAGGCGTTATGCTGGACACCATGGACAAAAAAAATGGCTCATTAACCCAAGTCATGGTAAAAACGGACATAGCGCAATTTGTCAGGCTAGCCAAAACCCATCAACTGATCTGCGGACTGGCAGGCTCGCTCCGGCTGGAAGACATTCCTGAACTAGCGCTCTATCAGCCCGATTATCTTGGTTTTAGAGGTGCATTATGTTTGCAGCACAACAGAACAGCGCAATTGAGTCAGCAAGCCATTATTCAGATAAGACAAGCCATAGTTAAATGACCAGCGGCTTTTCAATTATCCGCATAACAAAGTGCCTGGCTTTAATCGGAGTTATCGCCATGGATGGCGTGTATGCCGGAAACTTGCCGGGAGCAAGTTCGGCGATCGCCATGGAAGGCGTGTATGCCGAAAACCTGCCGGGATCAGGCGCCGGTACAACAACTGTATCCGCCGAAACCGTTCATATGCAGCTACGCTGGCATCATCAGTTTCAATTTGCCGGATACTACGCCGCTATTGAAAAAGGCTATTACCGGAAAGCCGGTCTTGAAGTCATCCTCCACGAAGGCGCTCCAGGGAAAACACCCGTACAGGAAGTGCTGCAAGGTCATGCCCAATACGGCGAGGCCAATAGCGAGCTGCTATTGGAACGTTTGCGCGGCGCACCGCTGGTTGCACTGGCTTCGATATATCAGCATTCTCCCTCCATACTGCTGGCACGCAAAGATGCAGGCATTCTTTCACCGGAGGATCTAATCGGCAAAAAAGTGATGATGCTGGATTCGGCAATTGACGCTGATTTTGTCGCCATGTTCAATAACGAAGGTATTGATATCAGCCGTATTCAGATCATACCCAGCAGTTATGAAATTCAGGATCTGATAAATGGAAAAGTCGCTGCGTTTAACTCCTACATCAGTAATGAACCGTATTTTCTCAAGCAACAAGGCATTGAATATACAGTGCTTAATCCGCGCAACTACGGTGTGGATTTCTACAGCGACATTCTGTTCACCTCTGAGCAAGAGCTCAAGCGGCATCCAAAGCGGGTGAAAGCGTTCCGCGAAGCCAGTCTTGAAGGCTGGCGTTACACAATGGACCACCCGCAGGAAATCATCGACCTGCTGATCAACAAATATCACGTTTCGAAATCGAGGGCGCACCTTGAATTTGAAGTTGAGGCGATGCAAACCTTGATCCTGCCCGACTTGATGGAAATGGGACACATGAATCCCTGGCGTTGGCAGCACATGGCCGAAATGTTTATAAAAGCAGGCATGGTTGAAAACGACCGCTTACTGCAAGGCTTTATTTACGATCCGGACCCAGTGGCCGATAGAAAAATGCTGATGAAATATGCAAAGATTTCCGCAGTCTTTGCCATAGTCACCAGCCTTATTGCACTGATCCTCTACGCAGCCTACCGATCGGTGAAACGTGAAAATCGTCGACGCATTGCCATAGCCGCCAAACTGAGCAATCGCACCAGCGAACTGGAGCTGCACAACCAAATTCTCCGGCAAATCAATCAGGGCGTTCCGTTACACGAGATACTGGATGAACTGGCGCGTCAAATTGAAACGCTGCATCCCGGTATGCTGTGCTCAATTTTGCTGCTGGCTGAAGACAAACAATATTTTCAGCATATTGCCGCACCCAGCCTGCCGGACTTTTATAATCATACTGTAGATGGCCTGGCGATTGGTGATGGCATCGGTTCTTGCGGCACTGCGGCATTTCTTGGCGAACGCGTGATTGTTGAAGATATACAACAACACCCCTATTGGGAATCATTCCGTGATATCGCCAGCCAAGCAGGCGTGCAATCCTGCTGGTCTCAACCCATTAAAAATAGCGAAGGGGCCGTTCTCGGCACGTTCGCCATCTACCATCAACAGACATCGAGACCATCAGATAACGAGATCCTCCTGATTGAGCGCTATGCCAATCTGGTCCAGCTGATGATTGAACGAAAGCAGATAGAAGCCGCTCTGCAATCCAGTGAAGCCGTCTACCGCGAGTTGTTTGAAAATATGAGCAGTGCCGTAGCGGTTTATAAAGTTGTGGATAACGGCGAGGATTTCATTTTCCGCGACTTTAATCGTTCAGGCGAATTATTGGAAAAAAGAAAACGTGAACAACTTATAGGCTCAAAGCTTACCCAGGCTTTCCCTGGCATAAAGAAGCTTGGGTTGCCTGAAGTTTTGCAACGCGTATGGAAAACCGGTCAACCTGAGCATTTTCCCTCCTCTTTTTATACCGCCCATCACATAAAATGCTGGCGCGAGAACTATATTTACCGCTTACCTTCCGGTGAAGTGGTGGCTATTTACGACGATGTGACCGAAAACAAGCGGGTGGTAAATACCCTGCAAGAAAGTGAAGAAAGACTACGCTTCGTGCTGGAAGGCAGCCAGCTGGGATTCTGGGATTGGAACATCACTACCAATGTGGTGAAACGAAACCAGCTATGGGCTGAAATGCTGGGTTATACGCTTGATGAAATAGAATTGACCACGCGACAATGGGCGGACTTTATTCATCCTGACGACCTGGTCAACGCATGGAAATCAATAAATGATCACCTTGAAGGACGGACACCGCTGCACAAACTCACCTACCGCATGAAAACCAAAAATGGAACTTACAAATGGATTCTGGATCGCGCAAGAATTGTCCAGCGTGACCCTGATGGCAAGCCCACGCGAATGTGCGGCACCCATCTCGATGTCACTGAGCAAAAAAACACCGAAGACGCCCTGCGCGAAAGCGAAAGCCGCTTTCGCAATTTATATGAAAAAGCGCCGTTGGCCTACCAGTCGCTGGATATTAACGCCAATATTCTTGATGTAAACGAAACATGGCTGTCGCTGCTGGGCTATACCCGCGATGCCGTCATTGGTCATTTTATCGGCGATTTCATCACTGAGAGTTCACTCAAAATACTGGACAATAAACTAGAGTGTTTCAAAAAAGAAGACCGTATCGATGGCATTCTGTTCGAGTTTGTCTGTAAAGACGGAACTCAACGCCTGCTGAGCGTGAACGGTCAAATTGCCCGCGACAGCACGGGAAATTTCCTGCGCACGCACTGCGTTCTTACCGACATCACTGAAATAATGCAGGCAAAAAATGCAGCGGAAGCGGCCAACAAAGCGAAAAGCCAATTTCTGGCCAATCTCAGCCATGAGTTACGCACGCCTTTAAACGGCATTTTAGGATTTACCGGACTATTGCAAAAGAAATCGTCAATCTCTGCTGACGACAAAAAACAAATCGATATTATCAGGCAATGCGGCGATAACCTGTTAACGCTCATTACCGATCTGCTGGATATTGCCTCAATTGAATCCAGCAGAATAAAACTGCATTTTAGCGAGTTTGATTTTGACTCTTTGTTAAACAATATTATTGAGATTTTCAGACTTCAGGCTGATGAAAAACATCTTGAATTAACCGTGCGCAATACAGCCATACCCCACTACCTCCGCGGCGATGAAAAGCGCATCTGGCAAATCATCGTCAATTTGCTCAACAATGCCATTAAATATACCGACCAGGGACGGGTGACCGTTACCTCCGGCTATCAGGACGGGAATTTAAACATCTCAATCGAAGATACCGGCTGCGGAATCGCTGAAGACGATCTGGAACGGATTTTTTCTCCGTTTATGCAAATTAATACCGGCGACTTCATGAAGGAAGGCGTAGGTCTTGGGCTGGCGATCACAAAAGAGCTGGTTAATTACATGGGCGGCGAATTATCGGTAACCAGCCAACCCGGCGTCGGCAGTGTTTTTTCGATTTCACTTCCTCTACCTGCCTGCGAAAAAAACCAGCCCTCTGTAACGCTGCAAAAACAACCCGTTATAAAAAACAATGCCGCTCCCCATGTATTAATCGTCGATGATAATGAAATCAATTTATTGTTGCTGGCTAACATGTTTGAGCAGGAAGGCTGCATCGTTGATTCAGCCGTTAACGGCAAAGAAGCCTTGCAGTTAATAAACGAAAACCGCTACCAAATGGCGCTTGTCGATCTTAACATGCCGGTAATGACCGGTCTGGAGCTGGTAAGAACCCTGAGAAGCCAGCATAACCCATTAAAAATAGCCGCCATCAGCGCCTATGCCGATGACAACAAAATAACCGAGGCACTCGCAGCGGGGTTTGATTATTACCTAACCAAGCCGGTCAATGAAGAGCAGTTGGTAAAACTCATACAATCCATAGATGCCGGCAATGATTATATAGATAACGGGATGACTAAAGCCCCATTAACTCTGTAAAATAGCCGTTTCTTTATTGTCCATCTTCTTAAAACATAATGCGCACTACTCAATTCCCGCTCAACACCGTCAAAGAAACACCTGCCGACGCTGAAATAACCAGCCATCAACTGATGATCCGCGCAGGACTCATCCGCAAACTGGCAGCCGGTCTGTACAGCTGGCTACCCTTAGGGCTGCGGGTATTGCGCAAGGTGGAAAAAATCACCCGGGAAGAAATGGAAAAAGCGGGCGCCCTGGAAGTGTTAATGCCCGGTCTGCAACCCGCAGAGCTCTGGCAGGAAACCGGACGCTGGGAACAATACGGCCCTGAACTGGCGCGTCTAAAAGACCGCCATGGCCGTGATTTCTGCCTGGGACCCACTCATGAAGAAATCATTACCGATCTGGCGCGCAACGAGATCAAAAGCTACAAGCAGCTGCCCATCACTTATTATCAGGTGCAAACCAAATTCCGAGATGAAATCCGCCCCCGCTTCGGCGTCATGCGTTCGCGCGAATTCATCATGAAAGACGCCTATTCCTTTCATTTGGATCAGGACTCGTTGCAGGAAACTTACGACGTGATGTATCAGGCCTACACCAATGTTTTTAATCATTTGGGCCTGAAGTTCCGTGCGGTAATCGCCGACTCCGGCTCCATCGGCGGCGCAGTATCGCATGAGTTTCATGTGCTGGCCGATTCCGGCGAAGACGCGATCGCGTTCTCGACAGGCAGCGAATATGCCGCCAACGTTGAAAAAGCCGAAGCCGTTATGCCAGCTGGTTCCCGTAAACCTGCGACGGCCGAGTTAACGCTGATCGATACGCCCAACCAGCACAGCATCGAAGAAGTCAGCAGCTTCCTAAGTATCCCGGCCACGCAATGCCTCAAAACGCTAATCGTCAAAGGCGAAGAAAATACGCTGGTCGCCCTGTTGTTGAGAGGCGACCATGAGCTTAATGAAATCAAGGCCGAAAAAATTGACGGCGTCGCCTCCCCGCTTGCCTTTGCCAGCGATGAAGAAGTCAACAGCGCCTGCAACTGCAAACCCGGCTCCATAGGCCCGATAGGCTTGAGCATCAAGGTCATTGCAGACCGCAGCGTAACGCTGATGTCTGATTTCGTCTGCGGCGCCAATCAGGACGGCAAGCATTACAAAGGCGTCAACTGGGAACGCGACCTGCCTGTTCCCGTGCAGGTTGAAGACATCCGCACCGTGGTCGAGGGCGACCCCAGCCCGGACGGCAAGGGTGAAATCACCCTGGCCCGGGGCATTGAAGTCGGGCACATCTTCCAGCTGGGCACCAAATACAGCGAAGCCATGAACGCTGGCGTTATCAACGAGGGCGGCAAAAACCAGATCATGCTGATGGGTTGCTACGGCATCGGCATTTCCCGCGTTGTCGCAGCAGCTATCGAACAAAACCATGACGACAAAGGCATCATCTGGCCGACCAACCTTGCACCCTTCCAGGTCGCGCTCTGCCCGATGAACATGCACAAATCCGAGCGCCTGAAAGAAGCATCGGAAAAACTGTATCAAGAGCTGCTGGACGCGGGAATCGACGTGCTGTTTGATGATCGCAAAGTGCGCGCCGGTTTCATGTTTTCCGACATGGAACTGATCGGCATCCCGCATTGCATCGTTGTAGGTGACCGCGGCCTGGATTCCGGCACAGTTGAATACAAGGCCAGAACCGCTGAGGCAAACGAGGAAATCCCGTTTGCGGATGTCATCAGCTTCCTGAAAGCGAAGCTGGCTTAACATTACTGTTCATAGATATCTACACAAGTCATATTATCGTCATCCCGGCAGGGAGTGCCGGGATCCAGTACACAGGGATGTGAAAAATCGATAAGAAACTGGTTTCAAGAACTAAAAAATATTTGAGTATTCAGCATTGCCATCCATGGCTTCTGGTTCCCGGCACTCCCTGCCGGGATGACGGCTTGCGCAGATAAAATTCTATTGCTGCCCCTTCCAGCAGCATCAATCCGCTTTTCCAGCGGCTTTTCCAGCACTTGCTTATACAAAAACGCCAGCGCATTCATCGCTTGATTTTGCGTAGCTGCGGCGACATTACGATCCGTCGCCAAGTAAGTTAAAAACGCCTCGATTTCGTCTCGCTATCAATGAACAGCTGCTGCTTTTCACTCATGCGGTGGAATTCGCAATAAGTGCGCGGTGTGGATAGAATAATGCTTAAGGCACATAATGCAATGAACATCATCCAACAAAGTAGGCGGTTTTGTGCTTGACATTGGATTATTAGCGGCTATAGTGAGTTGCAAGTTAATTACGCAGGTAAAAATACCCGGGTAATATCAACTTATCAGGCAGCTTTGCCTGATAATCAATAGTTGGGCACTCATTTCATCAGCCAATCAGTTTTTAAGGAGGTGACATGCATTCACGAATTTTTCCGAATTTATTTTTTTTCTTGGCAGTGGTTTTCACCCCAATCACCTTTGCAGACGAGAACTGCCCAGCGGGATTGAAATACGTTGGTGCAATATATGCTGAAGATTCGGGTGCAATCGGCAAAGAAGCCAAGGTTCCGGCTGGTACTAGGAGGCAAATCAACTTGCCAGAGAACTTTGTTATAGATACAAGCTATCAACAAACAGACGCAACATTTTCATCTCATGGCGGTACTGCGGGGTCAAATATGGGGGCGTCTTTTGTTCCATCAGGATTTCATTTGATCGCTGCCGGATCAGAACGAGCGTCGTGCGCGGGATGGTCAATCCAAGATCCAAAGCAGGTGATGCTTAAGCGCAAAGGTAATCAGATCATTCAGGAAGGTCTGGAGTTGGGCGTTTACTGTCACAGCGGGAGCGGCGAGTTTTGTAAGGATGGTAGCGGTTGCAACGTCCGAGTAGATGTCTGCGTTAAAGAGGCAAAATAGTTTTTGATTGCCTAACCCTTTGTTTCACAAAATATTAAAACAGGTGCAAGTTATGAGAAATTTACTGTTAGCAACAATTGTAATCGGGCTGAGCTTCTCTGCGGCTATCGTTCACGCAGAGGACAGCTCATTCGGTGCGACTACTACGCAGCAGGGTACAACAGGGCCTTCTGGCTCTCAGATTGTGAATAAAACGAGTAATGTTCCATTGTATAACAGTGGCAATACCTCGGTCGGTGGTTACAGCTCTACTACTGTAACCGGGGGTGCAAGTACAAACGGTTCAGGCAATCCGATTCCTAACGGAACAGTTGGGTCGACTTCTAGTACCACTTATGGAGTGGGCGTTACCATCAAAACTCCATAAAGGTAATTATATCTAGCCCAACACAGCGCTCCAAGCGTCGGCTGACGCTTTACGTTAGGCGCTTTAACACTTTCATCGCAATCACGCGCTGAAAACCAAACACCAAAACACCAACAAAACTATGGCACGACGAACAGACATCTACACATGGGGCGACCAGCCCAAACGTCAAAGACTAGCAGACGCCATCAAGGCCTATGCGCAACCCGCGATTACCGACCAGCACGCCAACGTCGCATCTCATCTGAGCGGCTCATACTTCTTTCACTGGCACCGCGAATACATTGCCGGACTCGAGCGATTCCTGCGACAGCAGCAAAATCCACTTCTGAAGGAAACCGACCTCCTGCCAAAGTGGAACCCCGTCGACAAAAAGACCGATCGGGCGGCTATTCCCGCTCCCGAATTCCTCGTTCCAAACACCGGTAGCAAGGCAATCCATCAACCCGCCCCCCCCATTCCCTCCAATTTTTTCGCACCATTCCAAGGCCAGAACCTCGCTCAATGGGACAATCTTGATGCCTTGGGATTTGCCGTTGCTTGGGGACCACACTTTGAGGTTCACCGTCGCGTGGGCGGCGTGATGGCCGATGTCCCGCATGCGGCAGAAGCACCGATTTTTTGGCTCTACCATGCTTTTATCGATGAAATTTGGCATGATTGGGAATCCTTGCCCGGCAGAACACTCGTTCGAGTTCCGTGGGTCATCGGACTCACACAAAGCGAGGCAGAAGCGACGATCCGCGCAAACAATCTGGCCGTGGGAGCGGTCACTGAAGCACCACATCCGCACACACCGCGGATGTATGACATTCGCTGGCGCAATGGCGTTCCCAAAACGTATCTCAAAGGCCACGAACACAGAGTGACCGCACAGTTTCCACTAGCCAACACACAGGTAATCCAAAACGCCGAGGTGAAGCTATGGACGGCTTAGCACGTAGGGCGGAATAGCGTAGCGTATTCCGCCGAATATTTGTAGGCACCATCTGCGCGGTGCAATACATTACGCTATCACCCTACGGATGCGCTAGATATTTATTGCTGCTCAATTAAATTCAGCGTTCTTTCCGGCAAGTTTCCTGTCGTTGCCCCTTCCAGATTCAACCGCGCATCTTCATGCACCGTGGTCATAAACCGGATCAGCTGCATCTCGTGCTTCATTTTCTCTTCAAAATCCTCGGCTTCCCACATTTTATTCAGCAGGAATTTCGCATGGTGATGAATGGTGAAGGCGACCGCCTCGGGCAAATGCGTGTAGCTGGACTGGATTGAAATTTTAAGCTGATCCAGCGATGCCAGATACTGCTTGTAGTCGTTGACGTCTTGCTTGCACTTGGTTTTAAACATGGTCAGCTCAGCGTCATGCTTTGTCCTTAGCAAGCTGATGTCGTGCTCCAGCTGCACGCTTCTTTTTTTCAATTCCGCTTCCAGCGCTTTCTCGGCCAGCACCTGAGCGTGTTTCAGTTTTGCCAGGCTGTCCTGATTATCCTGCTGCCATTTCAGGTTTTCGTCTTTGACCGAATGGAAGAGGCTAACAATATGAGAAACCCAGTTTTTTAAAATACTCATGCTCTACACAATAGTCGATATTTTTTGCTGCAATTCTAACAGGGCTTCAATATTTTGTTGATCCCGATAGCGGACATTTTCCTGCTGCAATTGCTTAAACGTTGCGCCCGGTATGCTCTTCTTAATCGACAGCAGCTCTTTGTCTATGGCCTTGGATAAAGAACGGATGTGCTTGCGGTTATTCACCTTTAACAGGCGTTTTCTGTTCAGTTCGCTGAAATACTTCAGCTGCAATGTCTTGAAATAAAACAGCCGCTTGACCTGATCCTGCCTGGCCTGAACAAACAACAACCGGCGCTGCGCCCGCTGTCTGGATGAAAAGTAATCGAAAACGGAACGGGCGATTATTTTAGAAATGCCAAACAACGCGGAGATTATCAGCAACGCAAATGCGATTAAAAGCATTGCCGATCCCAGTTGAGTCAATACCTGCGGCAGGCCGGGTACAGCCAGCCACAGCAACGCCTCCACCAATAAAAATACAGGTATGGAAGCAATAACTAGCAACAGGGAAATCCTGATAATCAAACAGCAAGCCTACCCAACAGTGTATGACGTTATATTTACTCTCTTGCTGGCTTAACTGTCACAAACATGATGCTTGGAATAATCCTCTGCGTCCGGCACTTTCGGCGCAGGCATACCCGCAACTTTCATCATTTCAGCGCAACGTTTAATTTCCTGTAATGACGAACTTTTCGCCACTTCTTGAGCGAATGAAATCGCCAGTTGCTGGGCATCATCACGCTTGCCACTGGCACACAAAGCAGCTAACTCTTTATCCATTTGGTTTGTTTTCTGCTCAAGCGCTTGCAGTGCAGATTGATCAATCTGTTCCATGCAAGCCGCCATCTGCTGCATCTTTTGCATCATTCCCTCGCTCATCATGCCCATGCCCGACATATCTTCCGCAACGGACATAATAGGCAACAACAAAAATGAAACCGCTATTGTTATTTTTTTCATCTTGTAAATCTCCGCTAATTATTTTTATGAAACTGAAGGGTATCCGGCTTGACCACAAAAGTATAATGGTGAAAACTTATAAATACTAATAACTGAAGCTGAGAAAAAATTATTTCATTGGTAATGAATGCCCAGAAAGTAGAACAACATTTATTGCGATTGGAAGTACGTGTAACTGTTCTTCAGAGTGAAACTAATTTCCGCTCAAGTTCAGTATAAAGGATTTCGTATTTACGCCAAATATCCGGGCTGTTAAGTCGATTTTCTGTTTCGGCACACTCTTCTAACAACGCTGCTTTGGCTTCATCAGACAAACCTCGTTCACCCATGGGATACAAGATATTGTCTTCCTTATAAATATGCTCTCTTAAAAGCCCTGCATACTGGGCGGCATTTTCCGCCAGCCTGCTTAACTCTTTTGCTTGTAAGGCATGCTCCATGTTCCGCACCAGTTCCCTGGCTTTATCATGTTCCATCAGCATTTGAGGAACCGGATTGCAATGCGTCAACACGCCGGGAACCTCAAGATACCGGAATAAAATATCTTCCTCTTTTGCATGATGAAAATCATCGGCAAATTCATGGATAAACTCTATAAAACAAGCGGCTTTTTCAAGCAGGATGGGGGCGTGGGATTTTTTTAAACTGACCGCGGCATACCGTTCCATTAAATCAACGTATCTTAAAATCAGTTGATGTTCTTTCATCAGATTTTCGGTCGCTAACATAGTTCTTTCATCTGGTTATTGTAAAAACGCCTCTGCTGCGACTTCTAATTACTTCTTTTTCGTCACATCCGCCGGATTTATTTATTACCTAATTGAATAAACCAACGCAAAAATCATCAACTGCAAAAAGACTAAGCCCCAGAAATAGAGGCCAAAAAGAACGGCTTTTACTTGAATGGGTTGTTGCGAGGACTTGCGCTTGACGAAGAAAACGCCACCTAAGGTTGAAACAACGGCGATGGCGACGCCTATCAAGGCAAAGTTCATTAATAATCTCTTACAGGAGGCGGCGCCAGCACTACTCTTGAACCGTTCGATTCGGCGGAACTTACAACGCCGGCGGCTTCCATACTCTCTATAATAGTGGCTGCGCGGTTATAGCCCACTTTAAAACGTCTTTGCACACTGGATATTGAGGCTTTGCGCGATTCTGTAACAAACTGCACGGCCTCGTCATACAGCGCATCGGATTCGCCGCTGTTGCTGTTACTGTCACCACCCATGCTGAAACCATCGCTGGAATCGGAAGGTTCCCGGGTGATTTCATCCAGATAATTAGCGGGGGCTGTCTGCTTTAAGAACTCAACCACGCGATGAACTTCATGATCATCAACAAAAGCGCCATGTGCACGGATCGGAATGCTGGTTCCTGACGGCAGGAACAGCATGTCGCCGTTGCCCAGCAAGGCTTCCGCACCGCCTTGGTCGAGAATGGTGCGCGAGTCGATGCGTGACGAAACCTGAAATGAAATTCGGGTGGGCACGTTGGCTTTAATCAGGCCGGTTAATACATCGACCGACGGGCGCTGAGTCGCCAATATCAAATGAATACCGGCAGCCCGGGCTTTTTGCGCCAGACGGGCGATCAGTTCTTCGACTTTCTTACCGACCACCATCATCATGTCGGCCAATTCATCAATGACGATGACGATGCTGGGCAGAGTGGCCAATACGGGAAAGTCTTCGCCTTCTTCCAGCGGATTCAACATTTGAAACATGGGGTCTCTAATGGTCTCGCCTTTTGCTGCCGCGTCTTCAATCAACTGGTTAAACCCGGCAAGGTTTCTGACGCCCATCTTGGACATCAATTTATAGCGTCTTTCCATTTCGGCAACCGCCCAGCGAAGCGCATTGCTGGCTTCCTTCATGTCGGTCACTACCGGCGTCAACAAATGGGGAATGCCTTCATAGACCGATAATTCCAGCATTTTCGGGTCTATCATGATCATCCGCACCTGTTCCGGCGTTGCCTTATAAAGCAGGCTGAGAATCATGGTATTGATGGCAACCGATTTTCCTGAACCGGTTGTGCCTGCAACCAGCGCATGAGGCATTTTGCCAAGATCGGCAACCATTGGCGTTCCGGAAATGTCTTTGCCCATCGCCAGCGTCAGTATGGATTTTGACTTCTCAAAAGGGGCCGAGACCAATAGCTCGCGCAAAGTCACCATCTCCCGCTCTTGGTTGGGAATTTCCAGACCGACCACCGATTTGCCCGGAATAACCTCAACAATGCGGACACTGGTAACAGACAATGCTCGGGCCAAATCTTTGGAAAGACTGCTGATGCGGCTGACTTTGATGCCGGCAGCAGGCTGTAATTCAAAACGGGTGATAACCGGCCCGGGCAGAACCCCGACAACTTCCACGCTAACGTTAAAATCATTAAGGATATTTTCAACCAGCCGCGACATTTCCTCCAAATCGCTTTGCGAATAGCCTTTGACCCGCGTATCCCTGTGATCCAGCAAGTTTAGAGACGGTAAAACGCCATTAGTGGAATCAAAAATATCAAGCTGCTGTTTTTTAGACAGCCTGATGTTTTTTTCAACTTTCTCTACAGACTTTTCTACTGTTTTTTCTACCCTTTCGACTGCTTTGTCGAAGCTTGGCACCGTTTTAGCGCTGCTTTTTTTCTTAACCTCAGGTTTTACAGGAATATTAGCACGCGCTTGGACACGATTATCAGAATCACCCTGCAACGAGCCCAGGATGCTGCGGCAAACGGCACGGCATGCAATCACGGTATATTTGCCGATAATATCTATTACCGTTACCCAGGACAGCCCGGTAGCCAAAGTAACCCCGGCCAGCAAGGCAACAATCAAGAATAATGTGGCCCCTGAATTGCCGAACACAACCAGCAAGGCGTTGCCGGTTTCCTGGCCTAAAATGCCGCCGGTATTGTTAGGCAGCTCAATTCCGATCCTGAACAGATACAAATTCAATAACGTTGCGCCGGAAATAATGGTCGCAATAGTGCCTATCCAATGTAACGCAGTAGTCATTTTCTCCCGGTCTTGCCCGACCCGACTGCACAGCAGATAACCTTGCCAGGAGATAATTACCGGAAACAGATACGCGATCAAGCCAAAAAAACTGAGCATGAAATCAGCAAGCCACGCGCCAAAAACACCGCAAGCATTAGAGACTGTCTGCACCGAGCCGCTATGCGTCCAGCCCGCGTCCTCATTACTGAAAGTGACCAATGAGATTAGAACGAATAATGCGCATGCAAAAAAGCCCAACAAAGCGACTTCACGCAATCCACGAAAAGTTTTCTCTTCTATTACAGCAGCCATACTCAATAACCCGTCACAAGAATATTATTAACAATAATAACATGAGTATAGATCAATAATAATATATTTAACATTAAATAATATCCTCAAAAAATTCCCGCATATTTTACTGCGCTTACAGGCGTCAAAATTGAGAAACAGTTTACGAAACCGGCTTTCAGCCTCATAATTACGCGATATTTTGCATACCCTGCCCTCAGAAGGATTTTCAATGAGCGATCCCAAACACTGCCGTCTTTTGATTCTTGGTTCAGGTCCCGCTGGTTACACGGCTGCAGTCTACGCTGCGCGAGCCAATTTGAAGCCCGTTATGATTACCGGCTTGCAGCAGGGCGGCCAATTAACCACGACGACTGAAGTTGATAACTGGCCTGGTGATGTTGAAGGCTTGCAAGGACCTGAGCTCATGGAAAGAATGCGGCAACATGCGGAACGGTTTAATACTGAGATTATTTTTGATCATATCCACACCGCTGATTTATCCACCCGCCCTTTCAAATTAACCGGCGATTCAGGCAGTTACACTTGTGATGCGCTGATTATCGCTACCGGTGCTTCGGCGCGTTACCTGGGGCTGGAATCTGAAGAAGCCTTTAAGGGCAAAGGCGTTTCAGCTTGTGCCACCTGTGATGGCTTTTTCTACAAAAACAAGCCTGTTGCAGTGATTGGCGGCGGCAACACGGCTGTTGAAGAAGCGCTTTATTTATCAAATATCGCTTCAAAAGTTACAATCGTTCATCGCCGCGACAAATTCCGTTCTGAAAAAATTCTCTCGGACAAACTGATTGAAAAATCAAAAAGCGGTAATGTCGCTATTGAATGGAATTACAACCTGGATGAAGTGCTTGGCGACAACATGGGGGTTACCGGCCTTAGAATCAAAAACACCCAAGACGGCTCAACCAAAGAACTGGATGTACACGGCGTCTTTATCGCTATCGGCCACACCCCCAACACCGGCATTTTTGAAGGCCAGCTGGATATGGATCACGGCTACATTAAAGTCAAAAGCGGCATTCACGGGAACGCCACGGCAACCAGTGTTGAAGGCGTATTTGCCGCCGGTGATGTGATGGATTCCGTTTACAAACAGGCGATAACCTCGGCAGGCGCAGGCTGCATGGCTGCGCTGGATGCAGAAAAATTCCTCGATGAATTAGCTGGATAAGCTGGATAAGCTGGAATATAAGTCAGCCCCATGCAACTGACTGTTTTAGACCCTACCAGTCCAGAGCAAGATTTCCCCCCGGTAAATAAAGCCCTCCGCGAACCTGATGGCTTGCTTGCAGTCGGCGGTTGCCTGTCAAAAAAACGCTTACTAAACGCCTATCGGCATGGAATTTTCCCCTGGTATAACCCTGGCGAGCCCATTCTGTGGTGGTCGCCTGACCCCCGATTGGTTTTATTTCCTGATCAGTTGATCGTTTCCCGCAGTCTACGCAAAACCCTGCGCAAAAATATTTTTTCAATCACCTTTGACCAAGCTTTTAATGAAGTAATTACTGCCTGCGCAGAACCCCGTAAAGAAGCTGCCGGCACCTGGATAACGGAAGAAATAAAGCAGGCTTATATCGAGTTGCACAAGCTTGGGATTGCCCACTCTGCGGAAGCCTGGTTTAACGGTGAACTGGTTGGCGGATTATATGGCGTTGCATTAGGCCAGGTTTTTTTTGGCGAATCCATGTTCCACACCAAGACCGATGCCTCCAAAGTAGTCTTCGCTACTTTAGTTGAACAACTTAAGTCCTGGAATTACCAACTGATCGACTGTCAGGTACATACCCGGCACCTGGAAAGTTTTGGCGCCCAGGAAATTGACCGGGCTTATTTTACAAAATTACTCGACCAATATTGCGACATGCCAGCCGATAAATCAGCCTGGCAATCCCAATAACTCCCATCCCACCTAATTTTAACGCCCAAAGAGGCCTTTCAGGATTCCTAATTCACACTCCCTTTTTTAACCCGCAACACATCAACAAGTACCAGGACGAACGGAAAATATTCACACCGTTTTTTATCATTCTCTTAATTTGCATCCCAAGCTGGTCGACGATGCCAAAAATTGTTGCTGTATTTCTGAAATACACGCTTTAAATATATGCCGTTATACGTCACCTGACTTTGGATATCTAAATGCTCCAAACCCTATCACACAAAGCGCTGTACGCACCCTTATTCCAGACACAACTTAACTGTATTTTTTCAAATGGCTCAATAAATTCGGCTGTTTTAGTATTACTACAATACAAATTGATGGGTTTCCTGTATTTTTACTAAGTTTTTAGGTTAAAATAGGAAACTTTCGAAGCTGGACGAGTGAGTGGCGATGGCGACTTTAAAAGACGCTGTCTCACTTGGCTTTGAGCTACCTGCAAGCATCCGACGCATTTCATCCAAACCGATGGCTTCTAGCCACCGCGGTCTTAGGCTGTGTGACTGCGGTTTGGCATGTAGCCCACCGTTCCGGCACGAACTCTCATGAGTTAATGCTCAAGAGTAGCCCAAAAGTTTTTTATGCCCAACTTAGAGTAAAAACATGACAGATTTAACGCATTACAGAAACATCGGTATATTCGCTCACGTGGATGCCGGTAAAACAACGACTACCGAACGAATTTTAAAGCTCACCGGTAAAATCCATAAAATCGGCGAAGTGCATGATGGCGCGGCGACTACTGACTTCATGGAGCAGGAACAGGAGCGCGGCATCACCATCCAGTCTGCAGCGACCACTTGTTTCTGGAAAGACCATCGTTTCAATATCATCGACACCCCTGGACACGTTGATTTTACTATCGAAGTTTACCGTTCACTTAAAGTTCTTGACGGCGGTATCGGCGTTTTCTGTGGCTCAGGCGGTGTTGAACCCCAGTCAGAAACCAACTGGCGTTATGCCAACGATTCTGAAGTTGCCCGCGTTATCTATATCAACAAACTGGATCGCATCGGCGCTGACTTCTACCGTGTGGTCAAACAAGTTGAAGAGGTGCTCGGCGCTGTGCCATTGGTTATGACCTTGCCTATCGGCACCGAAGACCAATTCTCCGGCGTGGTTGATCTGCTGAGCCGCAAAGCCTGGATATGGGATGATTCCGGCGACCCAATGAACTACGAAATCAAAGACATTCCTGCCGACATGGTAGCGGACGCTGAAAAATGGCGTGAAAAAATGATCGACCAGGTTGCCGATCAGTATGACGATGTCATGGAAAAATACCTTGAAGGTGAAGAACCCGATGTTGACACCATCAAGCGTTGTATCCGCAAAGGCACTATCAATCTGGATTTCTTCCCGACTTTCTGCGGTTCGTCTTTCAAAAACAAAGGCGTACAGTTGGTGCTGGACGGTGTTATCGATTACCTGCCTTGCCCAACTGAAGTTAAACCACAGCCTGAAGTTGATCTGGAAGGAAACCCAACTGGTAGCTTTGCTGTCGTCGATGCTGATAAACCGCTGCGTGCCTTGGCATTCAAAATTATGGATGACCGGTTTGGTGCGTTGACTTTCTTGCGTATCTACTCCGGCAAACTGGAAAAAGGTACATCCGTATTAAATACTTTCACTGGCAAAACCGAACGTATCGGCCGTATTGTTGAAATGCACGCCGATGCCCGTAATGAACTTGAGTCTGCCCAAGCCGGTGATATTGTCGCCGTTCTCGGCATGAAGAATGTTCAAACCGGTCACACCCTGTGCGATCCGAAATTCCCTGCAACTTTAGAGCCGATGGTATTCCCTGATCCCGTTATCTCGCTGGCGATTACGCCAAAAGATAAGGCGGCTTCTGAAAAGATGGGCATTGCATTGGGCAAAATGATCCAGGAAGATCCTTCCTTCCACGTTGAAACTGATGAAGACAGTGGCGAAACCATTCTTAAAGGCATGGGCGAGCTGCATCTTGACATTAAAGTCGACATCCTGAAACGTACTCACGGCGTCGATGTTATCGTTGGTAAACCGCAGGTGGCTTACCGCGAAACCATTACCAAATCGGTTGAAGACGAATACACCCACAAGAAACAATCAGGCGGTTCAGGCCAATACGGCAAGATCAACTACATCATTGAGCCAGGCGAACCCGGCAGCGGCTTCGTGTTTGAATCAGCAGTTACCGGTGGTAACGTGCCGCGCGAATACTGGCCGGCAGTTGAAAAAGGCTTTAAAAGCATGCTGGATAAAGGTGTATTGGCCGGATTCCCTTGCTTGGACTTTAAAGTTATTTTAACCGACGGTGCTTTCCACGCAGTTGACTCCTCTGCGATTGCATTTGAAATCGCTGCAAAAGCGGCTTTCCGCCAGTCTATTCCAAAGGCAGGACCGCAATTGATCGAACCGATCATGAAAGTGGACACTTTCACACCATCTGATCATGTGGGTGATGTTATCGGCGACCTTAACCGTCGCCGCGGCATGATCAAATCTCAGGATCCCGGCGTGACAGGGGTTCGTATCAAATCAGATGTGCCATTGAGTGAAATGTTCGGTTACATCGGCGACCTGCGCACCATGACTTCTGGTCGTGGTCAGTTCTCCATGGAATTCTCGCACTACTTACCGTGCCCGAAAAACGTGGCTGACGAGGTCATCAAAGAAGTAACAGAACGCAATAAAAAGTAAGCTGAAGTAGCGTAGCCGGACAGCCTGTCTGTCCGGCTACGCCATCCTCCGGTGCTACGGCATACTTTCACCGGAAAATATATCGAATCACATCGCCGTATACCCCCGCTTTATCTAGGGCAACCCTGCCAGGCCAGTGCGTTAAAACTGGTATTTTCCTGCCCGTCACATCCATGTCATAAACATCTTCTATTCTGACCATAATCCTAAATGCGCCCAGTGGGGAGATATTACATGTCAATCCTACACAATGAGCTAACCAAAATCCTCAATGACAAGCAATTAACGCCTCATTTTCAGCCCATTGTTTCCTTATCCCAAGAGAAAATAATGGGCTACGAAGCTTTGATTCGCGGCCCCTCCGATAGTCCGCTGCATAGTCCGTTCAGCTTATTTACTACGGCCGAGCAATTTAATTTAAGCACAAGGCTCGAGTTCCTCTGTAGGGAGATAACCGTACAACGCTACGCCAATCTGGACATTAAAGAAAAGCTGTTTATTAACGCCAGTCCGCTGGTGCTGCTGCAACCAGAATTTAAAAAAGAAGAAACACTTAGATTGCTAGATCAATACAGTGTTAATCCACGGTCTGTAGTTATTGAATTAACCGAACACAAGCCAGCCGATAACTACGAAGCCATGCGCGCATCGGCCAAGTACTACCGAAGCATGGGCTTTGAGATTGCCCTTGACGATTTGGGCGCCGGTTATTCAGGATTGAGACTCTGGTCGGAACTGCTGCCTGAATACGTAAAAATAGATAAGCACTTTATACACGGCCTCCATGATGACCGGGTCAAACTTAATTTCGTTCGCTCAATTCAAAGCATGGCGGCCTCCCTCAATTGCAGCGTTATCGCCGAAGGCATCGAAACAGAAGATGAATATAAAGCCGTAGAGCAACTGGGCATCACTCATGCCCAAGGCTATTACTTTGCCCGGCCAACCGCTACTCCCGTGGGAAAAGTTGATAAATCCTTATTTATTGTCAGCAGCCGGCCCGATCAACTTAATGCGACAAAAGCCGCTCATATCGCTAAATTCATCATGCCCGTTTCAGCGGAAACCCCCATCTGTGACGTCATGAACCTGTTTCATCACAACAGCGACTTAACCACCCTGCCCCTGGTTGATAACAATGTGGCTTCCGGTATTATTTTCCGGGAAAACTTCCTGTCCAAACTGTTTTCCAGCCGCTATGGCATAGAGTTGTATGGCAAAAAACCCATAAAATCGTTCATCGACAAAACGCGGCTAAGCATTGATCAAAACACGCCCATTGAATTGGTCAGTAAACAGCTGACGTCGACCATGCGCAATGATCAGGCTTTTATTATTACCGCTAACGGGGAATATGCCGGCATAGGAACGATACTGGATTTGCTTGAAGAAATCACCCGCCAGCAAATCCATAATGCCAAGCACGCCAATCCGCTTACCCTGTTGCCGGGCAGCGTCCCCATCAATGACCAGATCAACCAGTTACTGACAAACAAAATACCCTTCAGTTTCGGCTACTTTGATCTTGATCACTTCAAACCTTTCAATGACGTTTATGGCTACAGTGCGGGCGACGATATTATTAAAGCCGTGGCTAATACATTGACTCAACACGTTCCGCCGGAAAGCGGCCGGGTCGGCCACATCGGCGGTGATGATTTTATAGTTATTTTCATGGGTAATGACTGGCTAAACCGCTGTGAAAACATCCTGGAATCATTTAAAAAAACCGTCCCTAATTATTACAAAGACGAAGATATAAAAGCTGGCGGCATTTATACCGAAAACAGGACGGGAGACAACTGCTTTTTCCCCATGACCAGCCTGTCAGTCGGACTGGTGAGCCCTGCTTCAACCTGCCTGTGCCAATCTCATGTCGATATAGCCGATTTAGCATCCGAAGCCAAAAAGATGGCTAAAAAGATTGAAGGCAACAGCTTCTTTATTAACCAGCGAATGACAACAAAAGGTCAGGAAGACCTTCAAATCTTTGCCCATAGGCCCGCCGTCACAAAACTGCATACGATTAATTAACTCCCGAAAGTGAATACTCTCGTTTCAAAAAAACAATGGCTTACGCTCCCACCTTTGGCCGCATCAACAAAAAACCTTTAACATAAACCGGCACCCATATTGTTTGTCATATCCATGTAACAAATATCCCCTATTCTGGTCGAAATATCTACATGGCTAGCGGAATATTACATGTCAACCCTCCTGCACAATGAACTAAGCAAAATCCTCAATGACAAGCAATTAACACCCCATTTTCAGCCCATTGTTTCCCTATCTCAAAAAAAAATCATGGGCTACGAAGCCTTGATCCGCGGCCCCTCCGATAGCCCACTGCACAGCCCGTTTAATTTGTTTGATGCGGCAGAGCGTTTTGATTTAAGCACAAAACTCGAATACATCTGCCGGGAAGTAACCATAAAACGTTACGCCGGCTTAAATATCGAAGAGAAGCTGTTTATTAACGTCAGTCCTTCCGTGCTGTTACAGCCAGACTTCAAAAAAGGAGAAACACTTAAACTCCTGGACCAATTTGGGATCGATCCTCGCTTTGTTGTTATTGAATTAACAGAGCATCAGCCGACTGATGATTTTCAGTTAATGTACGAAGCCGTCACCCACTACAGGAAAATGGGCTTTGAAATAGCCATTGATGATCTGGGGGCAGGCTACTCAGGGTTAAGACTCTGGTCGGAACTGTTGCCTGAATACGTAAAAATAGACATGCATTTTATACAAGGCCTCCATAACGACCCCATCAAGCTTAATTTTGTCCGATCCATTCAAAAAATTGCAAGCTCCCTCAATTGCAGCGTTATCGCCGAAGGCATCGAAACAGAAGATGAATATAAAGCCGTAGAACAACTGGGCATCACTCATGCCCAAGGCTATTACTTTGCCCGGCCAACCGCTACTCCCGTGGGAAAAGTTGATAAATCCTTATTTATTGTCAGCAGCCGGCCCGATCAACTTAATGCGACAAAAGCCG